>NZ_MUFX01000010.1:0-5757 GCF_002017945.1 Flavobacterium sp. LM5
ATTTAAACGAGATAAAAATCTCAAAAAAAACTTCATTTTTTTCTTGCCAGTTAAAAAAAGAATTTCTACTTTTGCACCCGCTAATCGCGACAACGAAAAGCGCAGAAAACAAGAAGAATACGTTCCTAGACATATTGAATTGACAGCCGTCTTATTGAAAGATAAGACAAAGAAAAAAAGAGTAAGATAATCGAGAGATTAGAATAAACACCGATAGAATTGGATTCGCATAAAAATAGCTTAATTTATTAAGCGCACAATATACGATGAAGAGTTTGATCCTGGCTCAGGATGAACGCTAGCGGCAGGCTTAACACATGCAAGTCGAGGGGTATAGTTCTTCGGAACTAGAGACCGGCGCACGGGTGCGTAACGCGTATGCAATCTACCTTTTGCAGAGGGATAGCCCAGAGAAATTTGGATTAATACCTCATAGTATGTGAGAATGGCATCATTTTCACATTAAAGTCACAACGGCAAAAGATGAGCATGCGTCCCATTAGCTAGTTGGTAAGGTAACGGCTTACCAAGGCAACGATGGGTAGGGTCCTGAGAGGGAGATCCCCCACACTGGTACTGAGACACGGACCAGACTCCTACGGGAGGCAGCAGTGAGGAATATTGGACAATGGGCGCAAGCCTGATCCAGCCATGCCGCGTGCAGGATGACGGTCCTATGGATTGTAAACTGCTTTTGTACAGGAAGAAACACTCCCTCGTGAGGGAGCTTGACGGTACTGTAAGAATAAGGATCGGCTAACTCCGTGCCAGCAGCCGCGGTAATACGGAGGATCCAAGCGTTATCCGGAATCATTGGGTTTAAAGGGTCCGTAGGCGGTTTAGTAAGTCAGTGGTGAAAGCCCATCGCTCAACGGTGGAACGGCCATTGATACTGCTAGACTTGAATTATTAGGAAGTAACTAGAATATGTAGTGTAGCGGTGAAATGCTTAGAGATTACATGGAATACCAATTGCGAAGGCAGGTTACTACTAATGGATTGACGCTGATGGACGAAAGCGTGGGTAGCGAACAGGATTAGATACCCTGGTAGTCCACGCCGTAAACGATGGATACTAGCTGTTGGGCGCAAGTTCAGTGGCTAAGCGAAAGTGATAAGTATCCCACCTGGGGAGTACGTTCGCAAGAATGAAACTCAAAGGAATTGACGGGGGCCCGCACAAGCGGTGGAGCATGTGGTTTAATTCGATGATACGCGAGGAACCTTACCAAGGCTTAAATGTAGATTGACCGGTTTGGAAACAGACTTTTCGCAAGACAATTTACAAGGTGCTGCATGGTTGTCGTCAGCTCGTGCCGTGAGGTGTCAGGTTAAGTCCTATAACGAGCGCAACCCCTGTTGTTAGTTGCCAGCGAGTCATGTCGGGAACTCTAACGAGACTGCCAGTGCAAACTGTGAGGAAGGTGGGGATGACGTCAAATCATCACGGCCCTTACGCCTTGGGCTACACACGTGCTACAATGGCCGGTACAGAGAGCAGCCACTGGGTGACCAGGAGCGAATCTACAAAGCCGGTCACAGTTCGGATCGGAGTCTGCAACTCGACTCCGTGAAGCTGGAATCGCTAGTAATCGGATATCAGCCATGATCCGGTGAATACGTTCCCGGGCCTTGTACACACCGCCCGTCAAGCCATGGAAGCTGGGGGTGCCTGAAGTCGGTGACCGCAAGGAGCTGCCTAGGGTAAAACTGGTAACTAGGGCTAAGTCGTAACAAGGTAGCCGTACCGGAAGGTGCGGCTGGAACACCTCCTTTCTAGAGCCTTAGTGTTAGCGTAAAGCACGCTAAGGAAAAAGAAGAAGATTTTAAAGGTGCTATGACACCGATTATATTACTCTTGCTGTTAATTTAAAGAAATTGAATAAAGAATTAAGTAAAAAACAGAGTCTCGTAGCTCAGCTGGTTAGAGTACTACACTGATAATGTAGGGGTCGGCAGTTCGAGTCTGCCCGGGACTACTATTTACACTTAATTAGGAAATTCTAGAGGTTGAAATCCTTTTTTTTTGGAATTTGGAATTTAAAAATTTGGAATTTTACAAAAAATGGGGGATTAGCTCAGCTGGCTAGAGCGCCTGCCTTGCACGCAGGAGGTCAACGGTTCGACTCCGTTATTCTCCACAAGATAGTATCAAGATGATAGTATCAAGAATTAAGACAATAAGGTCTTAGTACTTAATACAGAATACTTAATACTTATTTAAAGTTCATTGACATATTGAGATAAGAAATAATAAAAAGTAGAAAGCAGTTTTCTCTGATTTATTAGAGAAAGCGAAAAAAAACGGTCATAATTAATTTTATGATTGGTACAATAAGCAAAATAAGGGCGTATGGGGGATGCCTAGGCTCTCAGAGGCGAAGAAAGGCGTGATAAGCTGCGAAAAGCTACGGGGATTGGCACACACGAATTGATCCGTAGATACCTGAATGGGGCAACCCACTATGTTGAAGACATAGTACACCGATAGGTGGGCAAACCCGCTGAACTGAAACATCTAAGTAGGCGGAGGAGAAGAAAACAAAAGTGATTCCGTAAGTAGTGGCGAGCGAACGCGGATTAGCCCAAACCAATGTTGTTACGGCAATGTTGGGGTTGTAGGACCACGAGATTTCTTGCATAAAGAATTAGAATCTACTGGAAAGTAGAGCCAAAGAAGGTGATAGCCCTGTATAAGTAATGAATGTAAAGGATAGTGGTATCCTGAGTAGGGCGGGGCACGTGAAACCCTGTCTGAATTTGGCGGGACCATCCGCTAAGGCTAAATACTCCTGAGAGACCGATAGTGAACCAGTACCGTGAGGGAAAGGTGAAAAGAACCGTGAATAACGGAGTGAAATAGATCCTGAAACCATACGCTTACAAGCGGGTCGGAGCCCTTTCGTGGAGGGTGACGGCGTGCCTTTTGCATAATGAGCCTACGAGTTAACGTTGCTGGCAAGGATAAGTGGTTAAGCCACGGATCCGTAGCGAAAGCGAGTCTGAATAGGGCGCTTTAGTCAGTAGTGTTAGACGCGAAAACCGTGTGATCTACCCATGGGCAGGATGAAAGCGCTGGTAACACAGTGTGGAGGTCCGAACCGGTTGACGTTGAAAAGTCTTCGGATGACCTGTGGGTAGGGGTGAAAGGCCAATCAAACTCGGAAATAGCTCGTACTCCCCGAAATGCATTTAGGTGCAGCGTTATTTTAGTTATATAGAGGTAGAGCTACTGATTGGATGCGGGGGCTTCACCGCCTACCAATTCCTGACAAACTCCGAATGCTATATAATGATTGATAACAGTGAGGGCTTGGGTGCTAAGGTCCAAGTCCGAGAGGGAAAGAACCCAGACCATCAGCTAAGGTCCCCAAATATATGTTAAGTTGAAAGAACGAGGTTTGTCTGCCCAGGACAGCTAGGATGTTGGCTTGGAAGCAGCCATTCATTTAAAGAGTGCGTAACAGCTCACTAGTCGAGCGGACGAGCATGGATAATAATCGGGCATAAACATATTACCGAAGCTATGGATTTACAAGCAATTGTAAGTGGTAGGGGAGCATTCTAACAGGGTTGAAGGTGTGTCGTAAGGCATGCTGGACTGGTTAGAAAAAGAAAATGTAGGCATAAGTAACGATAATGCGGGCGAGAAACCCGCACACCGAAAGACTAAGGTTTCCACAGCTATGCTAATCAGCTGTGGGTTAGTCGGGACCTAAGGCGAACCCGAAAGGGACAGTCGATGGCCAACGGGTTAATATTCCCGTACTACTGATTACTGTGATGGGGTGACGGAGTGATGAAAGCGCCGCGAACTGACGGAATAGTTCGTTGAAGTACCTACCTATAAGCTGCGCAGGCAAATCCACGCGGCTTGGGGAAATACGATAGTACTCGGAGACTTCGGTCAAAGAGATAGTGCGCCTAAGGGCTTCCAAGAAAAACCTCTAAACTTCAGGTAATTAGTACCCGTACCGTAAACCGACACAGGTAGTCGAGGAGAGAATCCTAAGGTGCTCGAGAGATTCATGGCTAAGGAATTAGGCAAAATAGACCCGTAACTTCGGGAGAAGGGTCGCCCCGAGTAATCGGGGCCGCAGTGAAGAGGTCCAGGCGACTGTTTATCAAAACACAGGGCTCTGCAAAATCGTAAGATGAAGTATAGGGCCTGACACCTGCCCGGTGCTGGAAGGTTAAGAGGAGATGTTATCTTCGGAGAAGCATTGAATTGAAGCCCAGTAAACGGCGGCCGTAACTATAACGGTTCCTAAGGTAGCGAAATTCCTTGTCGGGTAAGTTCCGACCTGCACGAATGGTGTAACGATCTGGACACTGTCTCAGCCATGAGCTCGGTGAAATTGTAGTAACGGTGAAGATGCCGTTTACCCGCAGTGGGACGAAAAGACCCTGTGCACCTTTACTATAGCTTAGTATTGACCTTGGATAAATGATGTGTAGGATAGGTTGGAGACTG
The DNA here is from genome assembly GCF_002017945.1 of Flavobacterium sp. LM5. Lineage (NCBI taxonomy): Bacteria > Pseudomonadati > Bacteroidota > Flavobacteriia > Flavobacteriales > Flavobacteriaceae > Flavobacterium > Flavobacterium sp. LM5. Next base: position 4,475 of record NZ_MUFX01000010.1, read on the forward strand.
TGAAGTGGCGTCGCTAGGCGTTGTGGAGTCATTGTTGAAATACAACCCTTTGTTTATCTGAGGCCTAACTCTCGATAGAGAGGACATTGCTTGGTGGGTAGTTTGACTGGGGTGGTCGCCTCCAAAAGAGTAACGGAGGCTTCTAAAGGTTCCCTCAGTACGCTTGGTAACCGTGCGAAGAGTGCAATGGCATAAGGGAGCTTGACTGAGAGACATACAGGTCGATCAGGTACGAAAGTAGAGCATAGTGATCCGGTGGTTCCGCATGGAAGGGCCATCGCTCAAAGGATAAAAGGTACGCGGGGATAACAGGCTGATCTCCCCAAGAGCTCATATCGACGGGGGGGTTTGGCACCTCGATGTCGGCTCGTCACATCCTGGGGCTGGAGAAGGTCCAAGGGTTGGGCTGTTCGCCATTAAAGTGGCACGCGAGCTGGGTTCAGAACGTCGTGAGACAGTTCGGTCTCTATCTACTGTGGGCGTTTAGAAATTTGAGTGGATCTGATTCTAGTACGAGAGGACCGAATTGGACAAACCTCTAGTGTATCTGTTGTCCCGCCAGGGGCACCGCAGAGTAGCTACGTTTGGAAGGGATAAGCGCTGAAAGCATATAAGCGCGAAACCCACCACAAGATGAGATTTCTTTTAAGGGTCGTGGGAGATGACCACGTTGATAGGCTATAGATGTAAAGGCAGTAATGTCATAGTCGAGTAGTACTAATAACCCGTAAGCTTATGTACACCTTTTTCCCCGAGAGCGAAAAAGCTCTCGGAGAGAACTTTCTCCTTTCGACTTCGCTCAAGGCAAGTTGAAACTTTTTATATTCTTTATCTCAGTATGTTAAGATATTATGTAATGTTAATCAGTACAAACTGGTTACCCATTGGCAAAACGACCTTAAGGTGGTTATTGCGGCGGGGCTCACCTCTTCCCATTCCGAACAGAGAAGTTAAGCCCGCCCTGCGCAGATGGTACTGCAATTTGTGGGAGAGTATGTCCGGCCGCCTTTCTTTAGAAAACCCTTCATCAAAAGTGAAGGGTTTTTTTATAAACTACTCCTAAAAAGTAGGGTACCTTAGCTCAGATGGTAGAGCAATGGACTGAAAATCCATGTGTCCCTGGTTCGATCCCTGGAGGTACCACTAGTTGCTCGGATGGTGAAATTGGTAGACACGCTGGACTTAAAATCCAGTGAACAGCAATGTTCGTGCGGGTTCAAGTCCCGCTCTGAGTACAAAAACAAAAAAAACTCCATTAGAGAATATCTAATGGAGTTTTTTGG
>NZ_MUFX01000011.1:0-4411 GCF_002017945.1 Flavobacterium sp. LM5
AACCATGTTATTTATTTCCAAAGCAAAAAATTAAATATTATAAAAACGAATTGATACGATGTTAAACTTCTATTTGTAACACAAAAATCACAAATAACAACCTAATAGCAAGTTATTATTTGTGATTTTACAAGAATATAAAAAGGTCCAAATGTAGTTTTGTATACAATACTACACTTCAAATTTATAGCCCACTCCTTTAATGGTTTTGAATAAATCCTCACCAATTTTTTCTCTTAATTTTCGAATGTGTACATCGATGGTACGTCCACCCACTACAACTTCATTGCCCCAAACTTTATCCAAAATTTCGTCCCTTTTGAATACTTTACCCGGTTTTGAAGCCAATAAATAAAACAATTCAAACTCTTTTCTTGGTAAAGCAATTTCGACATTGTCTTTGATGATTTTGTATTCTTCGCGATTAATCTCTATCCCTCCTACATTCAACGTTTCGCTATTTTGAGTCTCTTCCTTTACTCTTCGCAATAAGGCTTTGACTTTACTAACCAATAATTTTGGTTTAATGGGTTTAGTAATATAATCATCGGCACCTGCATCAAAACCTGCAACTTGCGAATAATCTTCGCTTCTTGCGGTCAAAAATGTAATGATCACATGACTCAATTCCGGTATTTTTCGAATGTTTTCACAAGCTTCCATTCCGTCCATTTCTGGCATCATCACATCCATAATAATAAGATCTGGAATTTCTTTTTTTAGCTTTCAAAACAGCTTCTTTTCCATTGCTTGCGGTCACGATTTGATAACCTTCTTGAGCCAAATTGTAGCCAACAATTTCCAGAATATCTGGCTCATCATCAACTAATAAAATTTTAGTGCTTCTTTTTTTCATAAAAAATGGTGCAAAATCTATTACAATAATTCAAATTTAGGCTTTTATAACTAAAATTTCACAAAAACCATCGTAAATGTAGCCATAAAGAAATCATATAAAAAAGCGCATTCAGACTACTTAACTTTAATTTAACCTGTTAACATTTATGTAATGGTAATAAAACACAATGTTAATATTCAAGTAACATCGGCTTTACCACTAGCACGCTATTTTTGCCCCCAACAAACAAAGACAACACAATGAAATTAAAACTTTTGATCCTAACCCTTTGTATAAGTGTATTTGGATTTTCACAAAACAAAGGAACCATTACTGGAATCTTATCAGACAAAGACTCGAATAACCAACCATTGCCATTTGCGAATGTAACTTTAAAAGGAACAAAAATTGGGGTTAACACTGATATTGATGGTAAATATAGTATTAGCGTTTCACCAGGAAACTATGTAGTTCAATTTAGTTTTGTAGGTTATGAAACCGTTGAAGTACCTGTAAATGTAAAAGAAGGCGCAACAGTTACTTTGAACAAAGCCATTGGATCCGGTAGCTACAAACTTGAAGACGTAGTCATCAAAGCAACAGCTCCAAGCCGAGAAAAAGAGACCGCTATCTTGTTGGACCAAAAAAATGCTGTAGTTTTTAAACAAAGTATTGGAGCGCAAGAAATGGCTCGTAAAGGAGTAAGTGATGTCGAAGAAGGTTTAACTAAAATTACCGGTATCACTAAAGTAGAGTCAAGAGGACTTTTCGTAAGAGGCTTAGAAGATCGTTACAATAATTTATTGATTAATGAATTACAAGCTCCATCCAATAGCCCATTTACAAAAATCATCCCATTGGATATATTTCCAACTGACATAGTTGGTGTTTTGAATGTTTACAAAACATTCAATCCAAACATTTCTGGAGATTTTGCTGGAGCAACAGTAAATATTGAAACTGTTCAAGCTAAAAGCATCACTAAACTTTCTGTAGGTGTTGGCTATACTACCAACAATAACGCGGCTGATTTTTTAATCCACAGCGATGCTAATAATACACAAGGATTTTTTGGATTAAACGGTAAAGATCGTCAATTGAGTGGTGTTTTTGGAAAAGTGCCATCTACCAAAATCATGACTCCAGACGAATATAATAATGCGTATGAGAATAACACTTGGAATGTTGATAAAACATCAAGCCCTCTGAACACAAGTGTTGGCTTTATTCATGCTGAAAAATTCAATTTAGAAAACGGAAACAAAATCAATTATACTCTTTCATTAAACGGAGATAATAAATATGTAATCCGTAAAGGAGTTGATCGCTGCCATGCAGAAGCATTAGTTTGGTAGCTGTAACTCTCTTTTTGTAAATTGTTATCATAATCTCCAGCACCAAAATGAAGGTACGGTCAACTCCTTTACGGATTACATATTTATTATCTCCGTTTAATGAAAGAGTATAATTGATTTTGTTTCCGTTTTCTAAATTGAATTTTTCAGCATGAATAAAGCCAACACTTGTGTTCAGAGGGCTTGATGTTTTATCAACATTCCAAGTGTTATTCTCATACGCATTATTATATTCGTCTGGAGTCATGATTTTGGTAGATGGCACTTTTCCAAAAACACCACTCAATTGACGATCTTTACCGTTTAATCCAAAAAATCCTTGTGTATTATTAGCATCGCTGTGGATTAAAAAATCAGCCGCGTTATTGTTGGTAGTATAGCCAACACCTACAGAAAGTTTAGTGATGCTTTTAGCTTGAACAGTTTCAATATTTACTGTTGCTCCAGCAAAATCTCCAGAAATGTTTGGATTGAATGTTTTGTAAACATTCAAAACACCAACTATGTCAGTTGGAAATATATCCAATGGGATGATTTTTGTAAATGGGCTATTGGATGGAGCTTGTAATTCATTAATCAATAAATTATTGTAACGATCTTCTAAGCCTCTTACGAAAAGTCCTCTTGACTCTACTTTAGTGATACCGGTAATTTTAGTTAAACCTTCTTCGACATCACTTACTCCTTTACGAGCCATTTCTTGCGCTCCAATACTTTGTTTAAAAACTACAGCATTTTTTTGGTCCAACAAGATAGCGGTCTCTTTTTCTCGGCTTGGAGCTGTTGCTTTGATGACTACGTCTTCAAGTTTGTAGCTACCGGATCCAATGGCTTTGTTCAAAGTAACTGTTGCGCCTTCTTTTACATTTACAGGTACTTCAACGGTTTCATAACCTACAAAACTAAATTGAACTACATAGTTTCCTGGTGAAACGCTAATACTATATTTACCATCAATATCAGTGTTAACCCCAATTTTTGTTCCTTTTAAAGTTACATTCGCAAATGGCAATGGTTGGTTATTCGAGTCTTTGTCTGATAAGATTCCAGTAATGGTTCCTTTGTTTTGTGAAAATCCAAATACACTTATACAAAGGGTTAGGATCAAAAGTTTTAATTTCATTGTGTTGTCTTTGTTTGTTGGGGGCAAAAATAGCGTGCTAGTGGTAAAGCCGATGTTACTTGAATATTAACATTGTGTTTTATTACCATTACATAAATGTTAACAGGTTAAATTAAAGTTAAGTAGTCTGAATGCGCTTTTTTATATGATTTCTTTATGGCTACATTTACGATGGTTTTTGTGAAATTTTAGTTATAAAAGCCTAAATTTGAATTATTGTAATAGATTTTGCACCATTTTTTATGAAAAAAAGAAGCACTAAAATTTTATTAGTTGATGATGAGCCAGATATTCTGGAAATTGTTGGCTACAATTTGGCTCAAGAAGGTTATCAAATCGTGACCGCAAGCAATGGAAAAGAAGCTGTTTTGAAAGCTAAAAAAGAAATTCCAGATCTTATTATTATGGATGTGATGATGCCAGAAATGGACGGAATGGAAGCTTGTGAAAACATTCGAAAAATACCGGAATTGAGTCATGTGATCATTACATTTTTGACCGCAAGAAGCGAAGATTATTCGCAAGTTGCAGGTTTTGATGCAGGTGCCGATGATTATATTACTAAACCCATTAAACCAAAATTATTGGTTAGTAAAGTCAAAGCCTTATTGCGAAGAGTAAAGGAAGAGACTCAAAATAGCGAAACGTTGAATGTAGGAGGGATAGAGATTAATCGCGAAGAATACAAAATCATCAAAGACAATGTCGAAATTGCTTTACCAAGAAAAGAGTTTGAATTGTTTTATTTATTGGCTTCAAAACCGGGTAAAGTATTCAAAAGGGACGAAATTTTGGATAAAGTTTGGGGCAATGAAGTTGTAGTGGGTGGACGTACCATCGATGTACACATTCGAAAATTAAGAGAAAAAATTGGTGAGGATTTATTCAAAACCATTAAAGGAGTGGGCTATAAATTTGAAGTGTAGTATTGTATACAAAACTACATTTGGACCTTTTTATATTCTTGTAAAATCACAAATAATAACTTGCTATTAGGTTGTTATTTGTGATTTTTGTGTTACAAATAGAAGTTTAACATCGTATCAATTCGTTTTTATAATATTTAATTTTTTTGCTTTGGAAATAAATAACATG
>NZ_MUFX01000012.1:0-3234 GCF_002017945.1 Flavobacterium sp. LM5
CGTAGGAATGATTGATTTTGTAGCAACGGATTTTAATCCGTTGATTGGTGTTTTGCGGCAACAGATTTTAATCCATTATGTATTGCTGTTTTTCATTGCTTTTGCATTTTTATAATCAATCCAAGCTTGTCCTTTTAATTCTCGCATCAAAGTATCGAAATAGCGCATGATGAACACGTTGTAGAACGCTTTCCCTAAGTTCGGTAATCTCTTGGGAAGGCTCGTAAACTCATCGAAAAACCTGCTGTTTCGTATTTCATATAATGCCAATATCCTTCTGGCATATATAGCATTTCGCCATGACGTAAAGTAGTGATGAGGCCTTTGGCGTTTTTCAAGGCTGGAAATTTTTCAAAATCGGGTGCGTCAAAATTAATATCTTCTCTTGCAATTAAAGCATGAGGTACTTTGTAAAGGTATGGGGTTTGTTGCGGATCAAATAACATACATTGTTTTTGACCATGAAAATGAAAATGTAAGATGTTGGAGTAATCAATATCGTAATGCATGAATACTTTAGAGTTTTCGCCCCAAAAAACAGCATGGGCAATTGTTTGACCAATCGTAGTCCTATTTTAGGCCATTGAAAGTCTTTTTGAAGGATCGGAACCTCCTTCATTAATTCATAAAGAAAGATTCTGTAATTGGTAGGTTTGGATTGTAACAGATCGATATAATCGGCCATTTTCATTTGAGCATGAGCTTCGTTGAAACCGTCTTTGTGTGATACAGGGCGATCGTCATAAAGAGGTACTATTTTGTCCCCAGCAACAGTTTTAATATAGTCTAAATTCCACTTGGTATAAGCAGGCCAATCCTCGGTTAGTTTTTCAATTACTAAAGGTTGTTGTTTTTTTACGTAGTTCGTATAAAAATCTTTTTTCGAAATAGTGGCTACACGTTCAATTTCAGTAAGATTCAGTTTCATAAATTGAAATTAAAAATTAAAAAAAATGCTCATAGTTTTTTAGACTAAGAGCAAATGTAATAAAGCTTTAATTTATTTTATAGAAAAAACATTACTTATTCTTCATTGAGGCTTCAATGTTTTTTTCGATGATGTGACCAGGTCTGGACCATTTTGGTTTCTCTCCCAAAGCCACAAATTCTGAATCCGAAGCTTCAACGGTAATGGGTTGTTGTAATTTAATAAATGGTTTTTGAGGTTGTAATCCCAAGGTTTCGAACAATTTCATGTCGTCATCTACATTTGGATTTGGCGTAGTCAATAACTTATCGCCAGCAAAAATAGAATTGGCTCCTGCAAAGAAACACATTGCTTGTCCTTCACGGCTCATGTTCATACGTCCTGCAGATAAACGAACCTGTGTCTCAGGCATCACAATTCTTGTGGTGGCTACCATGCGAACCATTTCCCAGATTTCTACCGGTTTTTCATCTTCCATCGGCGTTCCTTCAACAGCTACAAGTGCATTGATTGGCACAGATTCGGGTTGTGGGTTTAAGGTGGCCAAAGCGACTAACATTCCTGCGCGGTCTTCAACGCTTTCTCCCATTCCGATGATACCACCGCTACAAACCGAGATTTTAGTTTTTCGAACATTCTCAATAGTCTGCAAACGATCCTCAAAACCACAATTTAGATACTTCTGAGGACTATTACAGAAGTGATATCTACCCGTGGTTTTGAGGATCGTTTGCAGACTATTGAGAATGTTCGAAAAACTAAAATCTCGGTTTGTAGCGGTGGTATCATCGGAATGGGAGAAAGCGTTGAAGACCGCGCAGGAATGTTAGTCGCTTTGGCCACCTTAAACCCACAACCCGAATCTGTGCCAATCAATGCACTTGTAGCTGTTGAAGGAACGCCGATGGAAGATGAAAAACCGGTAGAAATCTGGGAAATGGTTCGCATGGTAGCCACCACAAGAATTGTGATGCCTGAGACACAGGTTCGTTTATCTGCAGGACGTATGAACATGAGCCGTGAAGGACAAGCAATGTGTTTCTTTGCAGGAGCCAATTCTATTTTTGCTGGCGATAAGTTATTGACTACGCCAAATCCAAATGTAGATGACGACATGAAATTGTTCGAAACCTTGGGATTACAACCTCAAAAACCATTTATTAAATTACAACAACCCATTACCGTTGAAGCTTCGGATTCAGAATTTGTGGCTTTGGGAGAGAAACCAAAATGGTCCAGACCTGGTCACATCATCGAAAAAAACATTGAAGCCTCAATGAAGAATAAGTAATGTTTTTTCTATAAAATAAATTAAAGCTTTATTACATTTGCTCTTAGTCTAAAAAACTATGAGCATTTTTTTTAATTTTTAATTTCAATTTATGAAACTGAATCTTACTGAAATTGAACGTGTAGCCACTATTTCGAAAAAAGATTTTTATACGAACTACGTAAAAAAACAACAACCTTTAGTAATTGAAAAACTAACCGAGGATTGGCCTGCTTATACCAAGTGGAATTTAGACTATATTAAAACTGTTGCTGGGACAAAATAGTACCTCTTTATGACGATCGCCCTGTATCACACAAAGACGGTTTCAACGAAGCTCATGCTCAAATGAAAATGGCCGATTATATCGATCTGTTACAATCCAAACCTACCAATTACAGAATCTTTCTTTATGAATTAATGAAGGAGGTTCCGATCCTTCAAAAAGACTTTCAATGGCCTAAAATAGGACTACGATTGGTCAAACAATTGCCCATGCTGTTTTTTGGGGGCGAAAACTCTAAAGTATTCATGCATTACGATATTGATTACTCCAACATCTTACATTTTCATTTTCATGGTCAAAAACAATGTATGTTATTTGATCCGCAACAAACCCCATACCTTTACAAAGTACCTCATGCTTTAATTGCAAGAGAAGATATTAATTTTGACGCACCCGATTTTGAAAAATTTCCAGCCTTGAAAAACGCCAAAGGCCTCATCACTACTTTACGTCATGGCGAAATGCTATATATGCCAGAAGGATATTGGCATTATATGAAATACGAAACAGCAGGTTTTTCGATGAGTTTACGAGCCTTCCCAAGAAGATTACCGAACTTAGGGAAAGCGTTCTACAACGTGTTCATCATGCGCTATTTCGATACTTTGATGCGAGAATTAAAAGGACAAGCTTGGATTGATTATAAAAATGCAAAAGCAATGAAAAACAGCAATACATAATGGATTAAAATCTGTTGCCGCAAAACACCAATCAACGGATTAAAATCCGTTGCTACAAAATCAATCATTC
>NZ_MUFX01000013.1:0-5116 GCF_002017945.1 Flavobacterium sp. LM5
TTTATTACTGAAATTCCATGTGACACGATTTTTGTATTGAAAGGATATGCAGGAACGGGTAAGACAACGGTAATTTCTACGCTGGTGAATAGCTTAGCGAGCATCAACAAAAAGCGGTTTTATTAGCGCCAACGGGTAGAGCCGCCAAAGTAATCGCTAATTATTCTGAAAAACCAGCTTTTACGATTCATAAGAAAATTTATTTTCCCAAAAAATCGTCGGGAGGCGGAGTTTCTTTTACGTTACAGCCCAACAAACACAAGAATACTATTTTTATAGTCGATGAGGCTTCGATGATTTCAGATACCAATTCGGATTCGAAATTATATGAAAATGGATCACTTTTGGATGATTTGATTTCGTATGTATACTCGGGAACCAATTGTAAACTGATTCTTTTAGGAGATACGGCTCAGTTGCCACCTGTCAATTTAGATATTAGTCCGGCCTTAGATATTCAAACTTTATCGTTGCATTACAACAAAGAAGTCGATCATATTGAGTTGGATGAGGTAATGCGACAAGCTGAAGATTCGGGTATTTTGTTCAATGCAACGGCTTTGCGTGAATTACTCCAAGATTCTTTTGTTACCGAGTATCAATTTGATTTGAAAAAATTTAAAGATATCGTTCGACTCGTGGACGGCTACGATATTCAAGATGCGATTCATTCGGCCTATAGTAACTACAGCATTGAGGACACCGCTTTTATTGTACGTTCCAACAAAAGAGCCAATCAGTACAACGAACAAATTCGGGCCAAAATTTTGGATAAAGAAAGTGAATTGGCTACGGGTGATTTTTTGATGGTGGTCAAGAACAATTATTTTTGGCTAAAAGATTCCGACGAAGCCGGATTTGTGGCCAATGGTGATATTATCGAAGTACTTGAAATGTTTGGTATCAAAGAGCTCTATGGTTTCAAATTTGCCAAAGTCAAAATCCGAATGGTCGATTATCCCAACCAAAAACCTTTGGAAACCGTTTTGTTATTGGATACGATAAAAAGCGAATCTCCTTCTTTGACTTATGAAGAATCGAACAGATTGTATCAAGAAGTGATGAAAGATTACGAAGGAGAAACGAAATACAAACAGTTTCAAAAGGTCAAAAACAATGAGTATTTTAATGCGTTACAGGTTAAATTTTCCTACGCTATCACTTGTCATAAATCTCAAGGTGGACAGTGGAATACGGTTTTTATAGAACAGCCGTATTTGCCTAACGGAATCGACACCGATTACATTCGCTGGTTGTACACCGCAATGACTCGTGCCAAAAATAAGTTATATTTGATAGGATTTAAAGACGATAGTTTTGTGGAGTAATTGTTTGAAATGACCGCTAATTCGCAAATTTTTAATTTAAATAGTAATGGGTGTAATTTGTGAATTTGCGGTAAAAAACAACAATTACGAATGAGTTAAAGTCTTTCGTGTTGTCACAAAATATGGATTTTATATCTTTGTTAAAAATAATTTTAAATAGGATAATATTCATCTTTGAATGCTGTTGATGTAATAAATAGGTCTATTTCACACATAGTAACTTTGTGAACAGTAAAACGTCTATTGCTTTCTTATAAGAACTAAAAATTTTATACTTTTCCTATGTGGTTAAAAATGATTTCCCTAAATAAGTCCTTTAAATTTTAAAACTTTACTCTTTAAGAGCCTTAACGGCAATAAAAATAAAACAATGAAAATAATAGCAGTCATTCCCGCTCGATACGCCTCAACGCGATTTCCGGCAAAATTAATGCAAGATTTAGGTGGAAAAACAATCATCAGAAGAACTTATGAGGCCGCCATTAACACCCAACTTTTTGATGATGTGTTTGTGGTAACCGATTCTGATATCATCTATAATGAAATTGTATCAAACGGAGGAAAAGCCATCATGAGTATCAAAGAGCATGAGTCGGGGAGTGATCGTATTGCAGAGGCAGTGGAACATCTTGATGTAGATGTTGTGGTCAATGTGCAAGGCGATGAACCATTCATCAATGCAGAGCCTTTAGCTAAAGTAATTGAAGTATTTAAAAAGGATACGAATCATCAGGTGGATTTGGCTTCGCTGATGCGAGAAATTACAGATGAAGACGAAATTAATAATCCTAATAATGTAAAAGTAGTTGTGGATCAAAATGGATTTGCGTTGTATTTTTCACGTTCAGTAATTCCTTATCCAAGAGAGAGAAATGTAGGGGTGTGCTATATGCAACATATTGGAATTTATGCTTTTAGAAAACAAGCCTTATTGGATTTTTACAGTTTACCCATGAAATCCCTAGAAGCTTCCGAAAAACTAGAACAATTACGCTATTTGGAATTCGGGAAACGTATCAAAATGGTCGAAACTGCACACGTGGGTATTGGTATTGATACGGTTGAAGATTTAGAGAAGGCTAGACTATTTTTGAGCTAAGTACGAGTGTACTACTATAAAAACTGCTTTATTTCGGACTAAATTTAGAAGAGCGATAAAATGACTTTAAAAAGTTAATTTTCATGGCCTTTTTAGATATAATTAACAAGTGTCTCATTCCTTGTATAATATTTAATACTTTGCGACACTTGTTAATTATATCTAAAAAGCCATGAAAATTAACTTTTTAAAGTCATTTTATCGCTCTTCTAAATTTAGTCCGAAATAAAGCAGTTTTTATAGTAGTACCACTCGTACTTAGCTCAAAAATAGTCTAGCCTTCTCTAAATCTTCAACCGTATCAATACAATACCCACGTGTGCAGTTTCGACCATTTTGATACGTTTCCCGAATTCCAAATAGCGTAATTGTTCTAGTTTTTCGGAAGCTTCTAGGGATTTCATGGGTAAACTGTAAAAATCCAATAAGGCTTGTTTTCTAAAAGCATAAATTCCAATATGTTGCATATAGCACACCCCTACATTTCTCTCTCTTGATAAGGAATTACTGAACGTGAAAAATACAACGCAAATCCATTTTGATCCACAACTACTTTTACATTATTAGGATTATTAATTTCGTCTTCATCTGTAATTTCTCGCATCAGCGAAGCCAAATCCACCTGATGATTCGTATCCTTTTTAAATACTTCAATTACTTTAGCTAAAGGCTCTGCATTGATGAATGGTTCATCGCCTTGCACATTGACCACAACATCTACATCAAGATGTTCCACTGCCTCTGCAATACGATCACTCCCCGACTCATGCTCTTTGATACTCATGATGGCTTTTCCTCCGTTTGATACAATTTCATTATAGATGATATCAGAATCGGTTACCACAAACACATCATCAAAAAGTTGGGTGTTAATGGCGGCCTCATAAGTTCTTCTGATGATTGTTTTTCCACCTAAATCTTGCATTAATTTTGCCGGAAATCGCGTTGAGGCGTATCGAGCGGGAATGACTGCTATTATTTTCATTGTTTTATTTTTATTGCCGTTAAGGCTCTTAAAGAGTAAAGTTTTAAAATTTAAAGGACTTATTTAGGGGAAATCATTTTTAACCACATAGGAAAAGTATAAAATTTTTAGTTCTTATAAGAAAGCAATAGACGTTTTACTGTTCACAAAGTTACTATGTGTGAAATAGACCTATTTATTACATCAACAGCATTCAAAGATGAATATTATCCTATTTAAAATTATTTTTAACAAAGATATAAAATCCATATTTTGTGACAACACGAAAGACTTTAACTCATTCGTAATTGTTGTTTTTTACCGCAAATTCACAAATTACACCCATTACTATTTAAATTAAAAATTTGCGAATTAGCGGTCATTTCAAACAATTACTCCACAAAACTATCGTCTTTAAATCCTATCAAATATAACTTATTTTTGGCACGAGTCATTGCGGTGTACAACCAGCGAATGTAATCGGTGTCGATTCCGTTAGGCAAATACGGCTGTTCTATAAAAACCGTATTCCACTGTCCACCTTGAGATTTATGACAAGTGATAGCGTAGGAAAATTTAACCTGTAACGCATTAAAATACTCATTGTTTTTGACCTTTTGAAACTGTTTGTATTTCGTTTCTCCTTCGTAATCTTTCATCACTTCTTGATACAATCTGTTCGATTCTTCATAAGTCAAAGAAGGAGATTCGCTTTTTATCGTATCCAATAACAAAACGGTTTCCAAAGGTTTTTGGTTGGGATAATCGACCATTCGGATTTTGACTTTGGCAAATTTGAAACCATAGAGCTCTTTGATACCAAACATTTCAAGTACTTCGATAATATCACCATTGGCCACAAATCCGGCTTCGTCGGAATCTTTTAGCCAAAAATAATTGTTCTTGACCACCATCAAAAAATCACCCGTAGCCAATTCACTTTCTTTATCCAAAATTTTGGCCCGAATTTGTTCGTTGTACTGATTGGCTCTTTTGTTGGAACGTACAATAAAAGCGGTGTCCTCAATGCTGTAGTTACTATAGGCCGAATGAATCGCATCTTGAATATCGTAGCCGTCCACGAGTCGAACGATATCTTTAAATTTTTTCAAATCAAATTGATACTCGGTAACAAAAGAATCTTGGAGTAATTCACGCAAAGCCGTTGCATTGAACAAAATACCCGAATCTTCAGCTTGTCGCATTACCTCATCCAACTCAATATGATCGACTTCTTTGTTGTAATGCAACGATAAAGTTTGAATATCTAAGGCCGGACTAATATCTAAATTGACAGGTGGCAACTGAGCCGTATCTCCTAAAAGAATCAGTTTACAATTGGTTCCCGAGTATACATACGAAATCAAATCATCCAAAAGTGATCCATTTTCATATAATTTCGAATCCGAATTGGTATCTGAAATCATCGAAGCCTCATCGACTATAAAAATAGTATTCTTGTGTTTGTTGGGCTGTAACGTAAAAGAAACTCCGCCTCCCGACGATTTTTTGGGAAAATAAATTTTCTTATGAATCGTAAAAGCTGGTTTTTCAGAATAATTAGCGATTACTTTGGCGGCTCTACCCGTTGGCGCTAATAAAACCGCTTTTTTGTTGATGCTCGCTAAGCTATTCACCAGCGTAGAAATTACCGTTGTCTTACCCGTTCCTGCATATCCTTTCAATACAAAAATCGTGTCACATGGAATTTCAGTAATAAAAATT
>NZ_MUFX01000014.1:0-3129 GCF_002017945.1 Flavobacterium sp. LM5
CAATGCCTATGAATTGGATATCGATTGTCATATTCTAGCCACTCCAACTAAAAGAAACAAAACGATTTACGACTACAATGTCAATATGTTACGAACTACTACAGAATGTATGAGTGCCATTTTGGGAGGAGCAGATGCAGTTGCTAATTTGCCATATGACGCCTTGTACCACAAAGACAACGAATTTGGAGATCGTATTGCTAGAAATCAATTGTTGATTCTGAAAAACGAATCGTATTTCGACAAAGTCAACAATCCAGCTGACGGAAGTTATTATTTAGAAAGCATCACCCAACAGTTAGCAGAAAAAGCACTTCAATTGTTTAAAGACATCGAAAAAAACGGAGGTTTCTTAAAGCAATTGAAAGAAGGTACCGTCAAAAGAAAAATCCAAGAAAGTGCCGACAAGGAACAAGCTTTATTTGATACTGGTAAAAAAATATTATTGGGAACCAACAAACATCCCAACCAAGCTGACCGAATGAAGCACGATTTGGAATTGTTTCCTTTTGTAAAAATCAATCCACGAAAAACACTGATTACCCCAATAATCGAAAAACGTTTGGCCGAAAAAATCGAACAAGAACGACTCGCCTTAGAGTAAGCTTATTCCAACCAAAACGATTCACCATTACTATTCGAGCCATGAAAAGAAAAGACCTTGAACATATTACCTTAGACCATTCCACAAAAAGTGCTAGTTTACCTAGTCACGAGCCTTTCCTTACAGCGGAAGGTATTACGATTCCACCTACCTATACCGAAAAAGACATTGAAACCTTAGAGCATTTGGACTTTGGGGCTGGTTTTGCGCCCAACTTACGTGGACCATATGCGACCATGTATGTTCGTAGACCGTGGACGATACGCCAATATGCGGGATTTTCTACTGCCGAAGAGAGCAATGCTTTCTACCGACGCAATTTAGCCGCGGGTCAAAAAGGATTATCCATTGCTTTTGATCTCCCTACGCACAGAGGAAAAGACACCTTATTTGGTAGAACCATGTTCAATTTTGCTTCGAACGGTCGTAGCGGATCAGTAACGACTAGCGTTCACAAAGGCAATGAGTTGGGATGGAGTTGGAACGCATTGGCAACCTTCAAATACATGGGAGATCGTCAGGCACCAAATTATGTTTTGTCAAATACAGGTAACAGAGAAGGTAATTTCACGGAGAAATAAAATACACAGCCGATAAGTATTTTGTGTCGGCCTATTATAGTTTGTATCAAACCACTATTGGAATTTTGAGTGCGTCTCATACCGGAAGTGTCAATGATTTGTATACTTCCATCAATAATTTACGGCCGTCGGTAATCAACGATTTTACCTATGCTATTGATAATCCAAAACAACAAGTTCAACATCATTTGGCCAAAATAAATTATAACTATTATTTTGACGAAACAGCATCATTGGCAGCTCAATATGCTTTTCAGTTCAATAAGCGTTTAGAGTTTGATGTGCGTAGAGGCGATTTTAAAAATGTCGCAGCCTTGGATTTGGAATTGAGTAGCCATAATTTATCGGTTGATTTCAAAAAAGCGTATCACGATTGGCAATTGAAGTCAGGACTAAGTGCTGGATTTCAAAATAATTTTGCCAGTCCAGCTACAGGTATTCGTCCGTTGATTCCGAATTACGAGAAGCTAGATGCTGGAGTATACAGTGTGGCTAGTGTAGATTTGTCTGATGGTTTGGTTTTGGATGCAGGTTTACGATATGATTTTTCAAGTGTCAATGCCGCTAAGTTTTATCTTAAATCCAGATGGGAAGAAAGAGGCTATGATACGCTTTTTCCTGAATTTGAAGTCAAAGAAGAGGGTAATCAAATTTTGGCTAAGCCAAGTTTTACTTTTCATAATTTCTCCGCCAGCGTAGGGTTTAAAAAGACCTTTGCTGCAAATTTGGAATGGTACACGAACTTAAGTTTGGCAATTAGAAACCCAAATCCTTCAGAGTTTTTTAGCGATGGTTTGCATCATTCAACAGGTGTTATTGAATTAGGCGATTTGTCTTTAAAAAAAGAAGAATCCCTTAAATTGTCGTCGACGGTACAGAAATCATGGCAAGACTTTTCATTATCCATCAATCCGTTTGTACATACAGTGAAAAATTATATTTTTTTGCGTCCCATCGGTGCGGAGACTACTATTAGAGGCGCTTTCCCAGTTTGGGAATACCAGCAAACGCAAGCTCTTTTGGGCGGTGTAGATGTGCAAACCAATTGGACATTGTCGCCGCAATGGCAACATCGTTTGACTATGGCCTACATTAAGGGTAACGATCTTGATAACAACGAGGCACTAATTGATATTCCTCCTTTTCATTTTACTAATACTATCGAATGGAGAAAAAAAGAATGGAACCAGTTAGTTCTAGAGTTAAAAAGCGAAGTGGTTTTTAGACAATCTCAATTTCCTAACAATAATTTTGAGGTCAATCTGATTGATGCTAATAACAATTCACAGCCAGCGATATTAGATATAAGTACACCGCCTCCAGGTTATCATTTGCTCCATTTTTATTCAGAAATGCAACTGCAATGGTTTTCCTAAAACCCAAACGACCCTTGCTTTTTCCGTGCAAAATATATTCAATACAAAGTATAGAGATTATCTGAATCGCCAACGCTTCTTTGCAGATGAAGTTGGGCGAAATTTTCAAATTCAAATCAAATTCAATTATTAAATTCAAGCCAATGAAAAATTTAAAAACTTTTAGCCTTAGCAATAGTAACAATCCTTTCTTTTTCTTCTTGTAACAACGACGATCCCGAAGTAGTGAATGAAGAAGAATTAATCACCACAGTAACCACAACACTTACGGCTGGTAGCAGTGTAATAACCTTAAAATCGGTAGATCTGGATGGAGATGGGCCTAATAAGCCAGTGGTCACGGTGTCTGGAAATTTAACGGCCAATACAACCTATAATGGTAGGACTACAATCTTGAACGAAAGCGTAAGCCCAGCTGATGATATTACTGCTGAGGTACAAGAAGAAGGTGATGAGCATCAATTGTTTTATCAAGCACCAACGGCTATCGGTACCTTTGCCTATGGTGATCTAGATGAGGATGGAAAGCCGATTGGTTTAGTTTTTACCTTAAAAACGGGAACTACTC
>NZ_MUFX01000015.1:0-3335 GCF_002017945.1 Flavobacterium sp. LM5
TTGCAAATTAGCTTGTACAGTAGTATTGGCTTTGTTCAAAACGTTGACGGCTTGATAAGCCAATTGTAGTTGCATAAAGGCCTTGTTTACTTCCAATTCAAGGTATTCTTTGCTGCGTTCGGTTTGTAATTGATGGGCTTGCATTTTGGCTTTTGCAGCCTGTCTGCCATAAAGACCATCGACATTGATTAAGGGTTGAAGGATTTCTATTTTGGTAGCAAAGTTTTGTGTGCGAGCTGGATTGTTGAGTAAAGCCGGGTTGAAATCGGCTTGGGTTAGGATTTCTTGATTCAGTTTTGAACCAAAAGCCATAAGCGGATTAGTAGTCGAAATCGCCGTATGCGAAGCCGTGATACTTGGAAGAAATAAAGCGTTCGATTGTCTGTAATCAGCTTGTGCGGCTTGAAATTCTTGTTGCGCTATTTTAAGCTGAAGGTTTTTATCTGCAGCTTTTAGCGCTATTTCTTTTTTGTATACCAACAGTGTATCTTGACTCCATCCTGTAGTGGAACCGATCAAGCTCAATAGAAGTCCAACTATTTTTATTTTTTTCATCTTTTTTACTTTTTGATAAAGCAAAAGTAGGCGCTAAAAAAAACAAAGTCTGTAACTAATATCACACTGCTTGTTTTGGGTAGGAGTTAACCCTGATTTCAAAAAAATAGGGCACTTTTGTCAAATCGGAAAGTTGTTAAACAGAAAACGGAATTAGAGAGTAAGAGACTAGAAATGAGTCTTAGCGTGCTATCTATAACAAGAAATGACGACTTATTGCAGCACAATACGATCCAAAAGTAATTGGAACGATTCGTTTTTTTTGTTCGCAATCAGAAATACTATTTCTTCAAAAGAAGCACTGTTGAAATTAGGAGCCTCTAAGCGTCGACCTCTAAACGAAGGATACAAGGTGTTGAGGTTGATAATAATGGTTTCCCATTCCCCTGTGGTTGGAAAGGTGGTGATATAGGAATAATAAGCGGAAGATTGATCTTTAATCCGAAATTGATAGTTTTTACCGTCTCCTTTTACACGAAGGACAATTTGACTTTTGGAAGTCGCAGCTACAGGCGAAAATCGATGTCGGATCGAGGTAAAACCGCCGTTGTTTTCTAAAGAAACCTTTCCCGAAAAAACACCATGCCCTGACGTATTGATGGCAAATGCACCAGAGGAAAGGCCACCCATAACTCCATCGTTTACCAAAGTCCAATCATTTGCAGCTGATTTTGTAGTGAAATCATAAAGAGTGGTAGTTTGTGTCATCATAAATACTATAGCAATGAATAAAGGCATAACTCAATGTTTCAACTAAAGTACTCAATCTACTGCGTTGTAGGGCAGTTTTAACAGCTTTTTGATAGCTGTTTAGGGGCGAAAGAGCGAATGGTTATTGTTTTGAAGAGGAGCTAATGCAGTGTCTATTGGAGTTTTTTAAATTTCATAAAGTTCAATGGGCAACTTGTCAGGGTCTTCCAAAAAGGTAAAGCGCTTTTGTGTAAATTCATCGACTCTTATCGGTTCTGTAATTACATTATATTTCATTAAATGTTCTATACATTTTTCGAGATTTGAAACTTCAAAAGCAAGATGACGGAGTCCACAAGCTTCTGGTTGCGAAACCCGCTGTGGTGGAGTAGGAAAGGAAAACAATCCTACAAGTTGATCTTGCGTTAAGTGGCCTTTATACTATAGAATTGTTTTCCTTTCCTACTCCACCACAGCGGGTTTCGCAACCAGAAGCTTGTGGACTCCGTCATCTTGCTTTTGAAGTTTCAAATCTCGAAAAATGTATAGAACATTTAATGAAATATAATGTAATTACAGAACCGATAAGAGTCGATGAATTTACACAAAAGCGCTTTACCTTTTTGGAAGACCCTGACAAGTTGCCCATTGAACTTTATGAAATTTAAAAAACTCCAATAGACACTGCATTAGCTCCTCTTCAAAACAATAACCATTCGCTCTTTCGCCCCTAAACAGCTATCAAAAAGCTGTTAAAACTGCCCTACAACGCAGTAGATTGAGTACTTTAGTTGAAACATTGAGTTATGCCTTTATTCATTGCTATAGTATTTATGATGACACAAACTACCACTCTTTATGATTTCACTACAAAATCAGCTGCAAATGATTGGACTTTGGTAAACGATGGAGTTATGGGTGGCCTTTCCTCTGGTGCATTTGCCATCAATACGTCAGGGCATGGTGTTTTTTCGGGAAAGGTTTCTTTAGAAAACAACGGCGGTTTTACCTCGATCCGACATCGATTTTCGCCTGTAGCTGCGACTTCCAAAAGTCAAATTGTCCTTCGTGTAAAAGGAGACGGTAAAAACTATCAATTTCGGATTAAAGATCAATCTTCCGCTTATTATTCCTATATCACCACCTTTCCAACCACAGGGGAATGGGAAACCATTATTATCAACCTCAACACCTTGTATCCTTCGTTTAGAGGTCGACGCTTAGAGGCTCCTAATTTCAACAGTGCTTCTTTTGAAGAAATAGTATTTCTGATTGCGAACAAAAAAAACGAATCGTTCCAATTACTTTTGGATCGTATTGTGCTGCAATAAGTCGTCATTTCTTGTTATAGATAGCACGCTAAGACTCATTTCTAGTCTCTTACTCTCTAATTCCGTTTTCTGTTTAACAACTTTCCGATTTGACAAAAGTGCCCTATTTTTTTGAAATCAGGGTTAACTCCTACCCAAAACAAGCAGTGTGATATTAGTTACAGACTTTGTTTTTTTTAGCGCCTACTTTTGCTTTATCAAAAAGTAAAAAAGATGAAAAAAATAAAAATAGTTGGACTTCTATTGAGCTTGATCGTTCCACTACAGGATGGAGTCAAGATACACTGTTGTATACAAAAAGAAATAGCGCTAAAAGCTGCAGATAAAAACCTTCAGCTTAAAATAGCGCAACAAGAATTTCAAGCCGCACAAGCTGATTTACAGACATCGAACGCTTTATTTCTTCCAAGTATCACGGCTTCGCATACGGCGATTTCGACTACTAATCCGCTTATGGCTTTTGGTTCAAAACTGAATCAAGAAATCCTAACCCAAGCCATTTCAACCCGGCTTTACTCAACAATCCAGCTCGCACACAAAACTTTGCTACCAAAATAGAAATCCTTCAACCCTTAATCAATGTCGATGGTCTTTATGGCAGACAGGCTGCAAAAGCCAAAATGCAAGCCCATCAATTACAAACCGAACGCAGCAAAGAATACCTTGAATTGGAAGTAAACAAGGCCTTTATGCAACTACAATTGGCTTATCAAGCCGTCAACGTTTTGAACAAAGCCAATACTACTGTACAAGCTAATT
>NZ_MUFX01000016.1:0-3338 GCF_002017945.1 Flavobacterium sp. LM5
CCTTTACCGATTGATCCATCGCTTGGATGTCTTTTCTGTCTAAGGGCAAATTCAAATTTATGGGACTTACAACAATGCTGTTTTCGAGTGCTTCAACAGGTTTGAAAACTGCATTTTTAGTATCTTCATTTAATAAAAAAGCCAAATAATCAGAGGCGTTTTGTATGTTGCTTTTAGCATATTGCAATTGATTTTTAATTTCATTTACTCGAACTTGAACCGAAAGTAAATCAGTTTTTTGTAGTAAGCCTTGTTTGAAATAGTTGTTGACCAATTGCAAATTAGCTTGTACAGTAGTATTGGCTTTGTTCAAAACGTTGACGGCTTGATAAGCCAATTGTAGTTGCATAAAGGCCTTGTTTACTTCCAATTCAAGGTATTCTTTGCTGCGTTCGGTTTGTAATTGATGGGCTTGCATTTTGGCTTTTGCAGCCTGTCTGCCATAAAGACCATCGACATTGATTAAGGGTTGAAGGATTTCTATTTTGGTAGCAAAGTTTTGTGTGCGAGCTGGATTGTTGAGTAAAGCCGGGTTGAAATCGGCTTGGGTTAGGATTTCTTGATTCAGTTTTGAACCAAAAGCCATAAGCGGATTAGTAGTCGAAATCGCCGTATGCGAAGCCGTGATACTTGGAAGAAATAAAGCGTTCGATTGTCTGTAATCAGCTTGTGCGGCTTGAAATTCTTGTTGCGCTATTTTAAGCTGAAGGTTTTTATCTGCAGCTTTTAGCGCTATTTCTTTTTTGTATACCAACAGTGTATCTTGACTCCATCCTGTAGTGGAACCGATCAAGCTCAATAGAAGTCCAACTATTTTTATTTTTTTCATCTTTTTTACTTTTTGATAAAGCAAAAGTAGGCGCTAAAAAAAACAAAGTCTGTAACTAATATCACACTGCTTGTTTTGGGTAGGAGTTAACCCTGATTTCAAAAAAATAGGGCACTTTTGTCAAATCGGAAAGTTGTTAAACAGAAAACGGAATTAGAGAGTAAGAGACTAGAAATGAGTCTTAGCGTGCTATCTATAACAAGAAATGACGACTTATTGCAGCACAATACGATCCAAAAGTAATTGGAACGATTCGTTTTTTTTGTTCGCAATCAGAAATACTATTTCTTCAAAAGAAGCACTGTTGAAATTAGGAGCCTCTAAGCGTCGACCTCTAAACGAAGGATACAAGGTGTTGAGGTTGATAATAATGGTTTCCCATTCCCCTGTGGTTGGAAAGGTGGTGATATAGGAATAATAAGCGGAAGATTGATCTTTAATCCGAAATTGATAGTTTTTACCGTCTCCTTTTACACGAAGGACAATTTGACTTTTGGAAGTCGCAGCTACAGGCGAAAATCGATGTCGGATCGAGGTAAAACCGCCGTTGTTTTCTAAAGAAACCTTTCCCGAAAAAACACCATGCCCTGACGTATTGATGGCAAATGCACCAGAGGAAAGGCCACCCATAACTCCATCGTTTACCAAAGTCCAATCATTTGCAGCTGATTTTGTAGTGAAATCATAAAGAGTGGTAGTTTGTGTCATCATAAATACTATAGCAATGAATAAAGGCATAACTCAATGTTTCAACTAAAGTACTCAATCTACTGCGTTGTAGGGCAGTTTTAACAGCTTTTTGATAGCTGTTTAGGGGCGAAAGAGCGAATGGTTATTGTTTTGAAGAGGAGCTAATGCAGTGTCTATTGGAGTTTTTTAAATTTCATAAAGTTCAATGGGCAACTTGTCAGGGTCTTCCAAAAAGGTAAAGCGCTTTTGTGTAAATTCATCGACTCTTATCGGTTCTGTAATTACATTATATTTCATTAAATGTTCTATACATTTTTCGAGATTTGAAACTTCAAAAGCAAGATGACGGAGTCCACAAGCTTCTGGTTGCGAAACCCGCTGTGGTGGAGTAGGAAAGGAAAATAATTCTATAGTATAAAGGCCACTTAACGCAAGATCAAGTTTGTAGGATTGTCTTTCCTCTCTGTAACACTCTTTAATAATTTCCAAACCTAATATTTCGGTATAAAAATGTTTTGATTTTTGATAATCAGAACAAATGATGGCTATATGATGAATGCTTTTTAACATTTTTGATGGGGTATAGTGCGACAAGAAAAGTTAAGGCAAGTGCCTATCGTAATAGATCTTACTAATTTTACTTGCTCAAAGGTAATTTTTTTAATCAAAAAAAACAGCAGTAACGTCAAGACGATACTGCTGCAGGTATTGATTGAGTAACCTTTCAATATGTTTTGTAAGTTACTTCAGCTTAGTTAGTTTATGTTTACTATTTCAAAGGCATAACCCTCTGAGCCGTTTTGACTTGTTCTGCTCAAGGAAATAATATCTCCTTTGAAGTTAAACAAAAATTTAGGATATCCTTTTAGTAATATTTCATTATCACGCGTCAATGATGGGTACTTTATAATCTGTAGCGATGGTCGATTTGGAAGTTCCGCCCTGCTTTAACGTTTTTCAAGACTTCAGCATCTACTTTTTCGGTTCTGATTTTTTTGATTTCTTTGATGAATTCTACCACAGCGCTATCGGTAACTGCATTACGAACAGCTGAAGTGGCTACAAATTTGGTGACATATTTTCCGGTCCCAATTTCTGAACGTGCGCCGTAAGTCCAAGCATGCTTTTCTCTCAAATTCATGTTCAAATACGAATTGAAATCGCCTCCTAAAATTTGATTCGCAATTACTGCTGGAAAAAAATCAGGGTCGTTCATTTTTAGAGTTACCGTATTTACCAATGAAATTACTGATTGCACAGCATTAGGTACATCAATCAAGTTGATTTGTAGTTGATTTACGTTTGGATTGGCTGTGTAGTCTGTTTTGGTAATGGATTTTTTCTCCCAAGCACCAAATAGTTTTTCGACTACAGCTTTGGTTTCCTTGAATTTGATATCGCCTATGATTACCAAATACGCATTTTCTGGTACAAAGTACGTTGCGTAATTGCTTTGAACATCAGCAAGGGTTACGTTTTTCAATGTTTCTTCGGTTACGAATTCTCCAGCGGGATGATTTTTTCCAAAGGCCAATACATCGACAACGCGACAGAAATGGCTTCGGCACTTTTTTTTCGTTGGCTTTCAATCCTTCGATGATTTTGGCTTTGTCTTTATCAAATTCTTCTTGGGTGAATTTTGGATATAACGCGCCTTCGGCTAGCAATTCTAAGACACGCCCAGCATATTTTGATAGTGCGCTCGCAGAGGCCCCTTGAGAAGAAAAATTAATATTGGCGCCTAAGAAATCAATTTCTTCGTTAAAGGCATCTTTGGATGTTTTTTGACTGCCATTACCCAGTAAGCTGCTGGTTAGAT
>NZ_MUFX01000017.1:0-3264 GCF_002017945.1 Flavobacterium sp. LM5
TAGATAATGAAAGGATTGAAATTTGCTCATTATTAACTCGAATTGACAGAGATAATTTTGAAGAATACATTAACGAAATTTCAGAAATTAATAGAAATCTATTGATTCGACAAGGTATTAAACAAATAGATGAGAGTAAAATTTATGTCGATGTTAAAGGAATCAAAAAATTTTCTTGAAAAAGACATTAAAGAAAGTTTTGATAGAAGCATGAATCTACAAACGCTTTCTTTGGACCAAATTCAAAAATTAGATTTAAACAGTGACAACGTAATGATACCGTATTACGATGAACCGAGTATTTCAAACAAAACAGAACATAATACTTCAAATTTAAAGATTACTAGCTACTCTAGATTTGAACAATTCTCTGACATGTTTTTGAAAATAAGAGATAAATTCATTGCAAGCAACGAATTTGGTATTGATACTTATCTTAGTATGAGAATTCGACATGGAACATTATTGGGTGAAATTAGAAGTGTATTTGAAAATTATTATCTCATTACAAAAAAAGAAGATACTTCTAAGGATTATAAGGATAATCTTTATTGGCAAAAGTTATTATCAAAATCTGAACTAGAATTATCAACATACTTTAATAAAACAATGTCTGATTTTTCCCAGAAAATTGATGCAATTTCAGATGAATTAAAAAATAAAAAGCTTCAAATTAAAACAGAAAAGAAAGAATCTGAAGGGTATTTTGATTACTCGTATGATAGTAAAGAGTTGTTGCAATTTTTCAAGAAAAGAATAGCTTCAATAGATAATTATGAGTTATTCTTCGAGGAAATTATTGCGATATTGTGGGAAAGGACAGAATCTAACCTAACTAGAATTAGAGAGGATATTTCAGAAAACATTAAGGAATTCATGGTTTCTTCATTGGTGAATTTATCAAAGGAAGTAGAGGCGATTTTTGATAAAAATGAGCATCCAGAAGTGAATGAACTAATTAGAAACATAACTCTTTGTCAAACAGACATTAAAAATGAGCTGGATAAGATTGCGGCATGGTTTAAAAGAACCAACAGCAAGACAATTAATGAATTCTATATTCAACTTCCTATTGATTCTACACTAACAACTTTAAAGAGACTTTTCAAGGAATATCAAAATTTAGATATTAGGTTTAATATTAATTGTAGCATTAAATTTGAAGGAGAAAACTTTCCGCATTTTTGCTATATTTTCCAAAATTTAATGCATAATATAATTGAGCATTCGGAATTGAACTGTGATGATTTAAAAGTAAATATTGCAATAAATGTATGTGAAAATGAAATATCTATTATCATTTTAAATAACTTCTCTTCAAATATTAATTTGGAAAGTAGGAATATAGAAATTCAAAAAACTCGTGACTTATTGCTTCAATCGCATGACAATGATAAAATTCGTGCTGAAAAGGGAACAGGATACTTAAAAATTCAAAAGACTTTAAAATCTGATTTATTAAGAGAATCCTTCAATATAATAATTGACCCTGTTGATGAGTCTAGAACTTATAGAACTGAAATAAATTTCAATTTAAACAATCTTCAAAAATTAGAGCAATGAAATTAATATTAATAGAGATGATCCTTAATCCAGATTGGTATGATTTCTTTAGTTCAATAGATGCCTCAGTAAAACTTTCACTAATAAACTGAATTATCTGTTTTGCTTTATGTTGATCATCTTCTATTAATATTAATTTCATTGCTCTAATTTTTGAAGATTGTTTAAATTGAAATTTATTTCAGTTCTATAAGTTCTAGACTCATCAACAGGGTCAATTATTATATTGAAGGATTCTCTTAATAAATCAGATTTTAAAGTCTTTTGAATTTTTAAGTATCCTGTTCCCTTTTCAGCACGAATTTTATCATTGTCATGCGATTGAAGCAATAAGTCACGAGTTTTTTGAATTTCTATATTCCTACTTTCCAAATTAATATTTGAAGAGAAGTTATTTAAAATGATAATAGATATTTCATTTTCACATACATTTATTGCAATATTTACTTTTAAATCATCACAGTTCAATTCCGAATGCTCAATTATATTATGCATTAAATTTTGGAAAATATAGCAAAAATGCGGAAAGTTTTCTCCTTCAAATTTAATGCTACAATTAATATTAAACCTAATATCTAAATTTTGATATTCCTTGAAAAGTCTCTTTAAAGTTGTTAGTGTAGAATCAATAGGAAGTTGAATATAGAATTCATTAATTGTCTTGCTGTTGGTTCTTTTAAACCATGCCGCAATCTTATCCAGCTCATTTTTAATGTCTGTTTGACAAAGAGTTATGTTTCTAATTAGTTCATTCACTTCTGGATGCTCATTTTTATCAAAAATCGCCTCTACTTCCTTTGATAAATTCACCAATGAAGAAACCATGAATTCCTTAATGTTTTCTGAAATATCCTCTCTAATTCTAGTTAGGTTAGATTCTGTCCTTTCCCACAATATCGCAATAATTTCCTCGAAGAATAACTCATAATTATCTATTGAAGCTATTCTTTTCTTGAAAAATTGCAACAACTCTTTACTATCATACGAGTAATCAAAATACCTTCAGATTCTTTCTTTTCTGTTTTAATTTGAAGCTTTTTATTTTTTAATTCATCTGAAATTGCATCAATTTTCTGGGAAAAATCAGACATTGTTTTATTAAAGTATGTTGATAATTCTAGTTCAGATTTTGATAATAACTTTTGCCAATAAAGATTATCCTTATAATCCTTAGAAGTATCTTCTTTTTTTGTAATGAGATAATAATTTTCAAATACACTTCTAATTTCACCCAATAATGTTCCATGTCGAATTCTCATACTAAGATAAGTATCAATACCAAATTCGTTGCTTGCAATGAATTTATCTCTTATTTTCAAAAACATGTCAGAGAATTGTTCAAATCTAGAGTAGCTAGTAATCTTTAAATTTGAAGTATTATGTTCTGTTTTGTTTGAAATACTCGGTTCATCGTAATACGGTATCATTACGTTGTCACTGTTTAAATCTAATTTTTGAATTTGGTCCAAAGAAAGCGTTTGTAGATTCATGCTTCTATCAAAACTTTCTTTAATGTCTTTTTCAAGAAAATTTTTGATTCCTTTAACATCGACATAAATTTTACTCTCATCTATTTGTTTAATACCTTGTCGAATCAATAGATTTCTATTAATTTCTGAAATTTCGTTAATGTATTCTTCAAAATTATCTCTGTCAATTCGAGTTAATAATGAGCAAATTTCAATCCTTTCATTATCTAAC
>NZ_MUFX01000018.1:0-4499 GCF_002017945.1 Flavobacterium sp. LM5
GCTTCTGAAAATTGAACATATGGAAACTGCTACAGAAAATACATTACCCGTAGGAAAACCAAAATGGTTAAAAGTTAAATTACCTATTGGTCAAAAATATACTGAATTAAGAGGATTAGTTGACAAATATAGCTTAAATACGATTTGCACCTCAGGAAGCTGCCCCAACATGGGAGAATGCTGGGGAGAAGGCACCGCTACCTTTATGATTTTAGGAAATATCTGTACCCGCTCTTGTGGTTTTTGTGGTGTAAAAACAGGTCGTCCAGAAACCATCGATTGGGATGAACCAGAAAAAGTAGCTCGATCAATAAAAATCATGAAAATCAAACACGCGGTCATTACCAGTGTAGATAGAGATGATGTGAAAGATGGAGGCTCGATCATTTGGAACGAAACGGTTAAAGCCATTCGAAGAATGAATCCAACCACGACACTTGAAACACTTATTCCAGATTTTCAAGGAATAGAACGCAACATTGATCGTATTGTTGAGGCAAATCCAGAAGTAGTATCGCACAACATAGAAACCGTTCGTCGCTTAACGCGTGAAGTACGTATTCAAGCCAAATATGACCGTAGTCTTGAAGTGTTGCGCTATTTAAAAGAAAAAGGCATCAACAGAACCAAATCTGGCATTATGCTGGGACTTGGAGAACAAGAGGAAGAAGTTTTTCAATCCCTAAGAGACTTGCAACAAGCCAATGTGGACATCGTTACTATAGGGCAATATTTACAACCTAGCAAAAAACACCTTCCGGTAAAAGAGTTTATCACACCAGAACAATTTGCCAAATACGAAGCCTACGCTTTATCACTAGGCTTTAGACATGTTGAAAGTGGCCCACTAGTACGTTCATCATACAAGGCTCAAAAACATATTTTGTAGACCCTATATAACAAATCTCATTAACCAAAAAAAACAAAACCAACTCATTGAAAACAAGAATTGCTATAAATGGTTTTGGTCGAATTGGCCGTAACTTATTTCGCCTTTTATTGGATCACCCTAGCATTGAAGTTATTGCCATCAACGATATTGCCGATATTGCTACGATGGCGCATTTAATTAAATACGATAGCATTCATGGGGTTTTGAACAAAAAGGTGAACTATGACGCCACGGGTCTACTAATTGACGAGACTCATTACTTGTTTTTTAACGAAAAAAAAGTAAGTGATCTAGATTGGAAAAAGCACAATATCGATTACGTCATCGAATCAACTGGAAAACACAAGACTTTTGAAGAGATCAATGCCCATATTGTAGCGGGAGCTAAAAAAGTGATTCTATCTGCTCCCGCCGAAGTAGAAAACATCAAAACAGTCGTGCTAGGAGTAAACGAAGCAATCTTAGACGGTTCGGAAACTATAATTTCTAACGCAAGTTGCACCACCAACAATGCTGCTCCAATGATTAAAATTATCGATGAATTGTGCGGCATAGAACAAGCGTACATAACAACGATACATTCATACACTACCGATCAAAGCTTACACGACCAGCCTCACAAGGATTTACGAAGAGCACGTGGAGCCAGTCAATCTATCGTTCCTACGACTACAGGAGCAGCAAAAGCATTGACCAAAATATTCCCTAAACTAGAAGGTAAAATTGGAGGTTGTGGAATCCGAGTTCCAGTGCCCGATGGTTCGTTAACCGATATTACTTTTAATGTAAAACGAGCCGTAAGTATCCAAGAAATAAATGAAGCATTTAAAAAAGCTTCTCAAAACGAACTCAAAAACATCCTCGATTATACAGAAGACCCAATCGTATCTGTTGACATCATTGGCAATACCCATTCGTGTTTATTTGACGGTCAGCTTACTTCTGTTATCGACAAAATGGTAAAAGTAGTGGGCTGGTATGATAACGAAATTGGATATTCATCACGAATTATAGATTTAATACTCCACACAAGATAGACTGTACCAATGATACAAAAATTGAAATACTTACTTCTTTTATTTTTTGCCAATAGCTTTTTATTGTTTTCAGCTACGCAATCGATAGATAGTATAAGTATTTATCAAGAGTGGTCAAATTACAATACTAAAATCAACAATTACTCAAAATCAGTACACTTTGCAAAAAAAGCTTTAAAATATAGTCAGTTAAGCAAAAATATTGAAGCACAAATTGAACAAAACTTTCTAGTTGGCAAACTGTATTTTGATTTAAAAAATTTTACAGAAGCGAGTGCTTACTTCGAACAAAGCCAAGAAAATAATACGTCTTTATTTTTCTAAATCTGATGCTTTTCCAAGTGATAGCTGTAGGCTTTGTTCGAAGTAAGCACTCGCTTCTGTAAAATTTTTTAAATCAAAATACAGTTTGCCAACTAGAAAGTTTTGTTCAATTTGTGCTTCAATATTTTTGCTTAACTGACTATATTTTAAAGCTTTTTTTGCAAAGTGTACTGATTTTGAGTAATTGTTGATTTTAGTATTGTAATTTGACCACTCTTGATAAATACTTATACTATCTATCGATTGCGTAGCTGAAAACAATAAAAAGCTATTGGCAAAAAATAAAAGAAGTAAGTATTTCAATTTTTGTATCATTGGTACAGTCTATCTTGTGTGGAGTATTAAATCTATAATTCGTGATGAATATCCAATTTCGTTATCATACCAGCCCACTACTTTTACCATTTTGTCGATAACAGAAGTAAGCTGACCGTCAAATAAACACGAATGGGTATTGCCAATGATGTCAACAGATACGATTGGGTCTTCTGTATAATCGAGGATGTTTTTGAGTTCGTTTTGAGAAGCTTTTTTAAATGCTTCATTTATTTCTTGGATACTTACGGCTCGTTTTACATTAAAAGTAATATCGGTTAACGAACCATCGGGCACTGGAACTCGGATTCCACAACCTCCAATTTTACCTTCTAGTTTAGGGAATATTTTGGTCAATGCTTTTGCTGCTCCTGTAGTCGTAGGAACGATAGATTGACTGGCTCCACGTGCTCTTCGTAAATCCTTGTGAGGCTGGTCGTGTAAGCTTTGATCGGTAGTGTATGAATGTATCGTTGTTATGTACGCTTGTTCTATGCCGCACAATTCATCGATAATTTTAATCATTGGAGCAGCATTGTTGGTGGTGCAACTTGCGTTAGAAATTATAGTTTCCGAACCGTCTAAGATTGCTTCGTTTACTCCTAGCACGACTGTTTTGATGTTTTCTACTTCGGCGGGAGCAGATAGAATCACTTTTTTAGCTCCCGCTACAATATGGGCATTGATCTCTTCAAAAGTCTTGTGTTTTCCAGTTGATTCGATGACGTAATCGATATTGTGCTTTTTCCAATCTAGATCACTTACTTTTTTTTCGTTAAAAAACAAGTAATGAGTCTCGTCAATTAGTAGACCCGTGGCGTCATAGTTCACCTTTTTGTTCAAAACCCCATGAATGCTATCGTATTTAATTAAATGCGCCATCGTAGCAATATCGGCAATATCGTTGATGGCAATAACTTCAATGCTAGGGTGATCCAATAAAAGGCGAAATAAGTTACGGCCAATTCGACCAAAACCATTTATAGCAATTCTTGTTTTCAATGAGTTGGTTTTGTTTTTTTTGGTTAATGAGATTTGTTATATAGGGTCTACAAAATATGTTTTTGAGCCTTGTATGATGAACGTACTAGTGGGCCACTTTCAACATGTCTAAAGCCTAGTGATAAAGCGTAGGCTTCGTATTTGGCAAATTGTTCTGGTGTGATAAACTCTTTTACCGGAAGGTGTTTTTTGCTAGGTTGTAAATATTGCCCTATAGTAACGATGTCCACATTGGCTTGTTGCAAGTCTCTTAGGGATTGAAAAACTTCTTCCTCTTGTTCTCCAAGTCCCAGCATAATGCCAGATTTGGTTCTGTTGATGCTTTTTCTTTTAAATAGCGCAACACTTCAAGACTACGGTCATATTTGGCTTGAATACGTACTTCACGCGTTAAGCGACGAACGGTTTCTATGTTGTGCGATACTACTTCTGGATTTGCCTCAACAATACGATCAATGTTGCGTTCTATTCCTTGAAAATCTGGAATAAGTGTTTCAAGTGTCGTGGTTGGATTCATTCTTCGAATGGCTTTAACCGTTTCGTTCCAAATGATCGAGCCTCCATCTTTCACATCATCTCTATCTACACTGGTAATGACCGCGTGTTTGATTTTCATGATTTTTATTGATCGAGCTACTTTTTCTGGTTCATCCCAATCGATGGTTTCTGGACGACCTGTTTTTACACCACAAAAACCACAAGAGCGGGTACAGATATTTCCTAAAATCATAAAGGTAGCGGTGCCTTCTCCCCAGCATTCTCCCATGTTGGGGCAGCTTCCTGAGGTGCAAATCGTATTTAAGCTATATTTGTCAACTAATCCTCTTAATTCAGTATATTTTTGACCAATAGGTAATTTAACTTTTAACCATTTTGGTTTTCCTACGGGTAATGTATTTTCTGTAGCAGTTTCCATATGTTCAATTTTC
>NZ_MUFX01000019.1:0-4515 GCF_002017945.1 Flavobacterium sp. LM5
ATTATTTCCCGAATGATTTTTTATTGGTAGTCGATGAAAGCCACGTGACTTTGTCGCAAGTACAAGCTATGTATGGTGGTGACCGTTCTAGAAAAGAAAACTTGGTAGAATATGGCTTCCGACTTCCCGCAGCAATGGACAACAGACCTTTGAAATTCGAGGAATTTGAAGCAATGCAAAATCAAGTCATTTATGTTTCAGCAACACCTGCGGATTATGAATTGCAAAAATGCGATGGTGTTTATGTAGAGCAAATCATTCGACCAACAGGTTTACTAGACCCCATTATCGAAATTCGTCCAAGTTTGAATCAAATTGATGATTTAATCGAAGAAATACAAGTGCGTTGTGAGTTAGATGAGCGTGTTTTGGTTACTACTTTAACCAAAAGAATGGCCGAAGAATTGGCTAAATACTTAACTAAAAGTTTCGATTCGTTGTCGCTATATTCACTCAGATGTAGATACATTGGAGCGTATCGAAATTATGCAAGATTTACGAAAAGGCTTATTTGACGTATTGATTGGAGTCAATTTATTGAGAGAAGGATTGGATTTGCCTGAAGTGTCTTTGGTTGCTATTTTGGATGCCGACAAAGAAGGGTTTCTTAGAAGCCATCGTTCACTCACCCAAACCATTGGTCGTGCAGCAAGAAACTTAAACGGAAAAGCGATTATGTATGCCGATAAAATTACTGCGAGTATGCAAAAAACAATTGATGAAACCAATTATCGCCGTACCAAACAAATCAATTACAACACCCAACACAATAAAGTTCCGCAAGCTTTAGATAAAAAAATAGACAGTGCTTTTACTAAAAATCCACTGGTGGAATACGAATTAGGCCATACTATTGCAAAAGCAGCAGAGCCAGACACGGCTTATCTTTCAAAACCAGAATTGGAAAAATTAATTCGTGAAAAACGAAAAGCGATGGAAAAAGCCGCAAAAGATTTAGATTTTATGCAGGCTGCCAAGTTCCGCGATGAAATTAAAGCATTACAAGAGAAACTCTCTTAATTGTGTTGTTCTTGAAACATTCCTAACAATGCTTTGGCATCAATCATAGCATTAGGAGATTCCTGCATCATTTGCAAAACTCGTTTGGTAGCTCCTGGATTTAACCCCATATCAATGGCTATTTGATAAATAGCCACCGACTCTTTATGATGCAAAACACCATCACTATGCATAAGTAGTGCTAATCTATAAATTGTTGAATACGCTGAAATTCTGATTTAATGGGCAAATGAGGTAACTCTTGATGAAACAAATCAGCATACTGCTCTTTAGTAAATCCCAGTTGTTTTGCTACTATTCGGATAAAGCCAAACTCGCGATGATGTAATTTCCCATCGATCACAGAAAAACTTATCATTTCTAAAAGTAAACTTCTTTTTTCTTCAAAACTATTCATCAATTTCTTATTTTTAGCTAAATTATTGTTTTTAAATGTATCCACAAAATTCAATTATGTCTAAAAAAACAATCCTATTTTTTTGCTTCTTTTTTCTTCTGGCGAAAGGATGGACACAGGAAACCACTGCTTCTGCTCAAGTAAGTACTTTTAGTATTGTATCTCCAGAGTTGCAAACGACAAAAAAAATCTGGCTCTACTTACCCAAAAACTATAGCACTTCCAAGAAGAAATATTCCGTGATTTATATGCCGATGCTCAAAATTTATTTGATGCCAAAACAGCCTACAGTGGCGAATGGAATATTGATGAAAAATTAGACAGTCTAAGTGCACAAGTAATAGTTATAGGCATTGAACACGGTAACGAAAAACGACTAGAAGAGCTCACACCCTATTCGCACGAAAAATATGGCGGCGGAAAAGCAAATCAATACCTAGATTTTATTGTCAACACATTAAAACCAAGCATCGACAAAAAATACCGTACCAAAACCGACAAAACGCACACACTAATAATTGGCAGCTCCTTGGGTGGATTGACTGCTTTTTACGCTACGCTAAAGTATCCAGAAGTTTTTGGCAAAGCAGGCGTTTTCTCTCCTGCGTTTTGGATTAACAGAAAGGATATTATCGCATTAACAGAACAAACTCAAAAGATAAAAGCAAAATACTATTTCCTTTGTGGAGATAAAGAAGGTGACGATGACAGTATGGTCAAAGACTTGAATACAATGGAAAACATCATCAACACCAAGCGTTGTTCCTGTAAACATTTGAACACAAAGACCATCATAAAAGGATAGAGCCCAACCAAAGTATCGAGATGGCTTTTACAAAAGCCATCTCGCCATAATTTTTCGTTGTGTTGGCTACTACCTTTTATGATGGTCTTTGTGTTCAAATGTTTACAGGAACAACGCTTGGTGTTGATGATGTTTTCCATTGTATTCAAGTCTTTGACCATACTGTCATCGTCACCTTCTTTATCTCCACAAAGGAAATAGTATTTTGCTTTTATCTTTTGAGTTTGTTCTGTTAATGCGATAATATCCTTTCTGTTAATCCAAAACGCAGGAGAGAAAACGCCTGCTTTGCCAAAAAACTTCTGGATACTTTAGCGTAGCGTAAAAAGCAGTCAATCCACCCAAGGAGCTGCCAATTATTAGTGTGTGCGTTTTGTCGGTTTTGGTACGGTATTTTTTTGTCGATGCTTGGTTTTAATGTGTTGACAATAAAATCTAGGTATTGATTTGCTTTTCCGCCGCCATATTTTTCGTGCGAATAGGGTGTGAGCTCTTCTAGTCGTTTTTCGTTACCGTGTTCAATGCCTATAACTATTACTTGTGCACTTAGACTGTCTAATTTTTCATCAATATTCCATTCGCCACTGTAGGCTGTTTTTGGCATCAAATAAATTTTGAGCATCGGGCATATAAATCACGGAATATTTCTTCTTGGAAGTGCTATAGTTTTTGGGTAAGTAGAGCCAGATTTTTTTTGTCGTTTGCAACTCTGGAGATACAATACTAAAAGTACTTACTTGAGCAGAAGCAGTGGTTTCCTGTGTCCATCCTTTCGCCAGAAGAAAAAAGAAGCAAAAAAATAGGATTGTTTTTTTAGACATAATTGAATTTTGTGGATACATTTAAAAACAATAATTTAGCTAAAAATAAGAAATTGATGAATAGTTTTTGAAGAAAAAAGAAGTTTACTTTTAGAAATGATAAGTTTTTCTGTGATCGATGGGAAATTACATCATCGCGAGTTTGGCTTTATCCGAATAGTAGCAAAACAACTGGGATTTACTAAAGAGCAGTATGCTGATTTGTTTCATCAAGAGTTACCTCATTTGCCCATTAAATCAGAATTTCAGCGTATTCAACAATTTTATAGATTAGCACTACTTATGCATAGTGATGGTGTTTTGCATCATAAAGAGTCGGTGGCTATTTATCAAATAGCCATTGATATGGGGTTAAATCCAGGAGCTACCAAACGAGTTTTGCAAATGATGCAGGAATCTCCTAATGCTATGATTGATGCCAAAGCATTGTTAGGAATGTTTCAAGAACAACACAATTAAGAGAGTTTCTCTTGTAATGCTTTAATTTCATCGCGGAACTTGGCAGCCTGCATAAAATCTAAATCTTTTGCGGCTTTTTCCATCGCTTTTCGTTTTTCACGAATTAATTTTTCCAATTCTGGTTTTGAAAGATAAGCCGTGTCTGGCTCTGCTGCTTTTGCAATAGTATGGCCTAATTCGTATTCCACCAGTGGATTTTTAGTAAAAGCACTGTCTATTTTTTTATCTAAAGCTTGCGGAACTTTATTGTGTTGGGTGTTGTAATTGATTTGTTTGGTACGGCGATAATTGGTTTCATCAATTGTTTTTTGCATACTCGCAGTAATTTTATCGGCATACATAATCGCTTTTCCGTTTAAGTTTCTTGCTGCACGACCAATGGTTTGGGTGAGTGAACGATGGCTTCTAAGAAACCCTTCTTTGTCGGCATCCAAAATAGCAACCAAAGACACTTCAGGCAAATCCAATCCTTCTCTCAATAAATTGACTCCAATCAATACGTCAAATAAGCCTTTTCGTAAATCTTGCATAATTTCGATACGCTCCAATGTATCTACATCTGAGTGAATATAGCGACAACGAATCGAAACTTTAGTTAAGTATTTAGCCAATTCTTCGGCCATTCTTTTGGTTAAAGTAGTAACCAAAACACGCTCATCTAACTCACAACGCACTTGTATTTCTTCGATTAAATCATCAATTTGATTCAAACTTGGACGAATTTCGATAATGGGGTCTAGTAAACCTGTTGGTCGAATGATTTGCTCTACATAAACACCATCGCATTTTTTGCAATTCATAATCCGCAGGTGTTGCTGAAACATAAATGACTTGATTTTGCATTGCTTCAAATTCCTCGAATTTCAAAGGTCTGTTGTCCATTGCTGCGGGAAGTCGGAAGCCATATTCTACCAAGTTTTCTTTTCTAGAACGGTCACCACCATACATAGCTTGTACTTGCGACAAAGTCACGTGGCTTTCATCGACTACCAATAAAAAATCATTCGGGAAAT
>NZ_MUFX01000002.1:0-507556 GCF_002017945.1 Flavobacterium sp. LM5
GAAGAACCAGAAGAAGAACAGCCTGAGGAGACGAAATTAGATATTGATCCAGTAGATGATGGAGCGATACAATTAGAAGACGATGGGCAAGTGACCTTATCTTTAGAGTAAATAAAAAGCCGTTTCTTATTGAAACGGTTTTTTTTAAACCTGATTTTTATCGTGTTTTATGTTTTGAATTTGGTTTATTTTTGCAGAATAAACAAAAACTAATTCAATTAGTATGAAATTATTTCCTTCAGATATAGAAATTGCTCAAAAAAGCAAGATTTCTTTAATAAAAGACATTGCGCAAAAACTACAAATAAACGAAGACGATTTGGAGTTGTACGGTAAATACAAAGCCAAATTACCATTACACTTGCAAAAAGAGCAACCTAAAGGAAAATTAATTTTAGTTTCGGCTATGTCGCCAACTAAATATGGTGAAGGCAAAACCACCATGACAGTGGGATTAACAGATGGGTTAAGTAGCCTTGGCAAAAAAGCAATCGCAGTTTTACGTGAACCTTCTTTGGGACCTGTTTTTGGTTTAAAGGGAGGAGCTGCTGGAGGAGGTTATGCTCAAGTTTTGCCTATGGAAGATATTAATCTTCATTTTACAGGTGATTTTTCAGCCATTGAAAAGGCTAATAATTTGCTTTCTGCCATCATTGATAATCATTTTACATAATCCATCACCGGAATTAAATTTAGATCCTAAATCTATTGTTTGGAAACGTGTTATGGATATGAATGATCGTGTGTTGCGACAAATCATAGTTGGTGTTGGTGCCAAAGGAAATGGCGTGATGCGTGAGGAAAATTTCAATATTACTCCTGCCTCTGAAATTATGGCTATTTTATGTTTGTCCAAAGATATAGCTGACCTCAAAAAAACGTTTAGGGAATATTTATGTGGGAAAAACGGTAGAAGGTACTCCTGTTTTTGCCAGTGATTTGAAAGTGGTAGGGGCAATGGCTGCTTTGTTGAAAGATGCTATTAAACCTAATTTGGTGCAAACTATCGAAGGAAATCCAGCCATCATCCACGGAGGACCTTTTGCGAGTATTGCACAAGGAACCAATTCGGTGATTGCTACCAAAATGGGATTATCTTTGGGGGAATATGTGGTTACCGAGGCAGGTTTTGGAGCCGATTTAGGTGCTGAAAAATTTTTTCATATCAAATGTGAACAATCTGGGTTGCGACCGGATGCAGTGGTTTTGGTAGCTACCTTAAAAGCCATAAAGCATCACGCAGGTTTGATAGCAGAAGAATGTAAAGCACCCAATGTTGAGGCCATAAAAAAAGGCTTTTGTAATTTAGAAAGACATATTGATAATATTCAAAAGTTTGGCATACAACCTGTGGTTTGTATCAATGCTTTTCCTACTGATACACAAGAAGAATACGAAGTGTTAATGGCATTATGTGCTAAAAAAGGAGTTAAGGCAGCTGGCACGCTTTGCCTCCATCTGTAAAAGCAGTACTCACAGCTGCCTTAACTCCTTTTTTAGCACATAATGCCATTAACACTTCGTATTCTTCTTGTGTATCAGTAGGAAAAGCATTGATACAAACCACAGGTTGTATGCCAAACTTTTGAATATTATCAATATGTCTTTCTAAATTACAAAAGCCTTTTTTTATGGCCTCAACATTGGGTGCTTTACATTCTTCTGCTATCAAACCTGCGTGATGCTTTATGGCTTTTAAGGTAGCTACCAAAACCACTGCATCCGGTCGCAACCCAGATTGTTCACATTTGATATGAAAAAATTTTTCAGCACCTAAATCGGCTCCAAAACCTGCCTCGGTAACCACATATTCCCCCAAAGATAATCCCATTTTGGTAGCAATCACCGAATTGGTTCCTTGTGCAATACTCGCAAAAGGTCCTCCGTGGATGATGGCTGGATTTCCTTCGATAGTTTGCACCAAATTAGGTTTAATAGCATCTTTCAACAAAGCAGCCATTGCCCCTACCACTTTCAAATCACTGGCAAAAACAGGAGTACCTTCTACCGTTTTTCCCACATAAATATTCCCTAAACGTTTTTTGAGGTCAGCTATATCTTTGGACAAACATAAAATAGCCATAATTTCAGAGGCAGGAGTAATATTGAAATTTTCCTCACGCATCACGCCATTTCCTTTGGCACCAACACCAACTATGATTTGTCGCAACACACGATCATTCATATCCATAACACGTTTCCAAACAATAGATTTAGGATCTAAATTTAATTCCGGTGATGGATTATGTAAATGATTATCAATGATGGCAGAAAGCAAATTATTAGCCTTTTCAATGGCTGAAAAATCACCTGTAAAATGAAGATTAATATCTTCCATAGGCAAAACTTGAGCATAACCTCCTCCAGCAGCTCCTCCCTTTAAACCAAAAAACAGGTCCCAAAGAAGGTTCACGTAAAACTGCGATTGCTTTTTTGCCAAGGCTACTTAACCCATCTGTTAATCCCACTGTCATGGTGGTTTTGCCTTCACCATATTTAGTTGGCGACATAGCCGAAACTAAAATTAATTTTCCTTTAGGTTGCTCTTTTTGCAAGTGTAATGGTAATTTGGCTTTGTATTTACCGTACAACTCCAAATCGTCTTCGTTTATTTGTAGTTTTTGCGCAATGTCTTTTATTAAAGAAATCTTGCTTTTTTGAGCAATTTCTATATCTGAAGGAAATAATTTCATACTAATTGAATTAGTTTTTGTTTATTCTGCAAAAATAAACCAAATTCAAAACATAAAACACGATAAAAATCAGGTTTAAAAAAAACCGTTTCAATAAGAAACGGCTTTTTATTTACTCTAAAGATAAGGTCACTTGCCCATCGTCTTCTAATTGTATCGCTCCATCATCTACTGGATCAATATCTAATTTCGTCTCCTCAGGCTGTTCTTCTTCTGGTTCTTCATAAGGTAAAGGGGTTAACAAATTAACCTGTTTCAATTTGTCGGAGGTCACTTGATTCCCTAGGGCCTTAAAGCCTTTAACAGCAATAAAACTTTCAACGTCGATTTCTTGTCTTTCCTTTTGAACACCTTTTACCTTAGCAAAAATCAACTCTACTACCGGACGATAATCGGTGGCAACAATTTCTAATTTTGAATTGGGGTGATCTGTAATAAACGATTCTTCTTTATTTTCTACCTCCACCAAGAAACGTTTCAAAAAGTACCGTTCTTTTTCGCCATCAAAATAAAGGGCAGAAATTGGTTTTTTGGGATTCCATTTTTCCAACACAATCATATCCTCATCAAAATGAGTAGACAGCTCTGGAATAATAACTTTGAGTTTTCCTGTCTGAGAAATGACTAATATCTTGTCGCTTGGTCTAAATTCGCCCAACAACTCGCCTCTTCCATCGACATTTAAGCGCTGCACGGTATCGTCAAACCAAACTTTTCTAGGCAATAAAGTAGAAATCCCTTTCTCTTTCAATTCAATTTTTTTGATGGGATATTTGCTGACCAAATTTCCTTTTGAGGCGCGTCCTTTATGGCTAATTTGGCAAAATCAATATCAAATTTGAGCTTTTTGATACTACCAACTTGACGTAGGATGATATTAATTACCTCCGCTTCACCATTTGGATTGCATGAAAAATAAAGAATTTGCGAACCTGCAGCTCCATTGGTTAAATCGTAGGCTTTATCTCTAGTTACCCCAGAAACATTGAATCGTTTAATATAAGAAGGTCCTGATTTACCATCACGATAAATCAAATTGTAAATTGTACGTTTATCGCCTTTATCAAAAATAGCAACGTGAATAATGTCTTTACCCACAAATGTCTTAGCATCGACTTTGGTAATCATCATCGTTCCATTACGTAGAAAAACAATTACATCATCGATATCAGAGCAATCTACTACATATTCATCTTTTTTCAAGCTAGTTCCACAAATCCTTCTTCGCGATTGACGTATAGTTTGGTATTACGCAAAACCACTTTGGTCGCTTCGATGTCATCAAAAATGCGGAGTTCCGTTTGGCGTTCTCTTCCTTTACCGTATTTTTCTTTAAGTTTGGCAAAATAAGCTATCGCAAAATCGATAATGTGATCCAAATGATGTTGTACTTCCTTCATTTCGTCCTCCAATTTCGCAATGAAATCATCGGCTTTATCCGAGTCAAAACGCGTGATTCGAATCATTGGGATTTGCGTTAGTTTTTGCAAATCATCATCGTTAATTTCTCTCACAAAGGACGCTTTGAAAGGCTCAAAACGATCGTACATGTATTTGTACAACGCTTCTCTGTCCGAATACAATTTGAAGTCAATGTACATTTCTTCACGAATGAAAATCTTTTCAAGTGTAGCAAAATGCCATTTGTTTTTTAATTCTTCTAATTGAATTTCGAGTTCTTGACGCAATAAATCTACCGTGCGGTCTGTCGAAATTTTCAACATATCCGAAACCCCGATAAAAAGCGGTTTGTTGTCTTCAATCACACAACCTAACGGTGCCACTGACGTTTCGCAAGCAGTAAAAGCGAACAAGGCATCGATGGTTTTATCTGGAGAAACACCTGGGAAAAGATGGATTAAAATCTCAACCTCGGCAGCAGTATTGTCTTCGATTTTCTTGATTTTGATTTTCCCTTTTTCATTGGCTTTCAAAATACTATCAATCAAACTAGATGTATTGGTCGAAAACGGAATTTGTGTAATCACCAAGGTATTTTTATCCAACTGCGCTATTTTGGCTCGTACCCTTACGCGTCCACCACGCATTCCGTCATTATAATTGGACACATCAGCGATACCTTGTGTCATAAAATCTGGATACAAAGTAAATGGCTTTCCTTTCAGAATTTTTATGGAAGCATCGATTAATTCATTGAAGTTATGAGGCAAAACCTTAGTAGAAAGTCCCACCGCAATTCCCTCAGCTCCTTGTGCCAAAAGCAACGGAAACTTCACTGGAAGATTGTTCGGTTCTGCACGACGACCGTCATAGGATACGCCCCAATCCGTAATTTTAGGCGAATACAATACCTCTAAGGCAAATTTGGACAAACGCGCCTCGATATAACGAGAAGCAGCTGCTCCATCTCCCGTTAAAATATTCCCCAGTTTCCTTGGCAGTCAATCAATAAATCTTTTTGACCAATTTGCACCATTGCATCAGCAATACTCTGATCCCCGTGAGGATGGTATTGCATAGTGTGTCCCACCACATTCGCTACTTTGTTATAACGACCGTCGTCTAATTCTTTTAACGAATGCATAATACGGCGTTGTACCGGCTTGAATCCGTCTTCGATTGCGGGTACGGCACGTTCTAAGATTACATACGAAGCATAATCCAAAAACCAATCTTTGTACATTCCTGTAACTTTGGTAATGGTATCGTGCTCGTCTGCATTATTTTCGTAAAAATGGTGCATCCCACTTGAAGTCGATATATCATCAAAACCCTCTTGATCATTAGCATCAAAACTGGCGTCGTTGTTTTCGTCTTCGTTCGAAAGGATGTTATCTTCTTCTTCGTCTTTCATTTATATCTTTATAAATCTACTTAATCGTTATTTCAGTGCTAAAAAGAATACTTTTCTTTGCAAATATGTTCTTTTGTGGTCACCCAATTTCCGCTTTTGTCTTTCGTTTTTTTGGTCACTATTCCACATTCTTTGTGATCATTGCTTCTGATGATAAAAAATGTCCCACCAAAACCTAGGGCAAAAGCTAATATAATAATTACTACTGTTTTCTTGTTCATTTTTCATTACATTTCAATTCAAATTCAAAAGGCCTTTACGCTTTAAAAACTCCGTTTCTTCTTGAGGATCTTCAAAAGTTACAAAAAGTTTTATTCCAAATTTTCGAAATAGTTCTGCCATATCAGAATAACAATACTTTTGAAAACCTTCTAAATTGCCCGAATTATTTGAACCACGGCAATCAATACAAAACTCATTATAACCAAGAATTTTATTTTTTTTATCTCTAAATACTATCATGTGTCGAGGCATATAACATGCAGCTTCCATCTCTTGCGGAACACAAGTGTCGCTTATTAATAGATTTAAAAGTTCTTTTTCTTGAGTTTTATTTAATACT
The DNA here is from genome assembly GCF_002017945.1 of Flavobacterium sp. LM5. NCBI lineage: Bacteria > Pseudomonadati > Bacteroidota > Flavobacteriia > Flavobacteriales > Flavobacteriaceae > Flavobacterium > Flavobacterium sp. LM5. Next base: position 6,071 of record NZ_MUFX01000002.1, read on the forward strand.
ATTTTTTCTTGTATGAATGTACTATCAAAAGAAAACTCGCCATTTTCAACTAAAATATCACTGTAAGGCTCAACAACATTATAAGACATTGTATCCCATTTAGTTCTGTCGTAATAAGACAACAATTCAATCTTTGAAAAATTCTTTATTGGAAACTCTCTCTTGCTAATTATTTTACTAATTGATTTTTCAATCGGAATCCCTTCGGATTCTATTGGTTGTTGTGCAGCATTCTCATTTTTACAAGAAACTAATAGTAAAATAGCAATTAAAAATATTATTTTCCGCATAAACTAAATTTTCACTTTAAAACAATACTATTCTTTCTCAATGACATCCAAATCTACCTTCAAGTTTTTGATGATAAAATCTTGTCGATCTGGTGTATTTTTACCCATATAAAAAGACAATAATTGCTCAATTGAGGTATTTTTATCCATCATAATAGGATCTAATCGGATGGTTTCTCCAATGAAATTTTTGAACTCATCTGGCGAAATTTCCCCTAGTCCTTTAAATCGCGTAATTTCTGGTTTGGGTTTTAATTTTTCAATGGCATCCCTGCGCTCTTCATCAGAGTAGCAGTAAATGGTTTCTTTTTTATTTCGAACTCTAAAAAGTGGCGTTTGCAAAATATACAAATGCCCTTCTTTGATTAATTCAGGGAAAAATTGCAAGAAAAAGGTAATCAACAACAAGCGAATGTGCATTCCATCGACATCAGCATCGGTTGCAATTACAATATTGTTGTAACGCAAGTCACCCATATCTTCTTCGATATTCAAAGCCGCTTGCAACAAATTGAATTCTTCATTTTCATACACAATCTTCTTACTCATTCCGTAAGAATTCAAAGGTTTACCACGCAAACTAAAAACCGCTTGTGTATTCACATCACGCGATTTGGTAATCGACCCCGAAGCCGAATCTCCCTCGGTGATAAACAACGTACTTTCTAAATATCTTGGATTTTTGATATCTGGTAAATGCACGCGACAGTCTCTCAACTTCTTATTGTGCAAACTGGCTTTTTTAGCACGGTCTTTGGCTAATTTTCGAATGCCTGATAATTCTTTTCGCTCGCGCTCGGCTTGTAGAATTTTTCGAAGCAACAAATCGGCGGTTTCTGGATTTTTGTGTAAAAAATTGTCTAATTTATTTTTCACAAAGTCGTTTACAAACGTTCTTACAGATGCCATTCCTGGCTCAGAACCCATATCTGTAGAACCTAATTTCGTTTTGGTTTGGGATTCAAAAACAGGTTCCATCACCTTGATACTAACCGCACTCACAATGGATTTACGAATATCAGAAGGGTCGAAGGTTTTATTGTAAAATTCACGTATGGTTTTGACTACGGCTTCTCTAAAAGCTACAAGATGCGTTCCACCTTGCGTCGTATTTTGACCGTTTACAAAAGAATGGTATTCCTCGCTGTATTGAGATTTACTGTGGGTCATGGCTACCTCAATATCATCCCCTTTGAGATGGATAATAGGGTACACCATATCTTCCTCGGCAATATTTTCATCTAATAAATCTTTTAATCCATTTTCAGAAAAATATTTTTCACCGTTATAGATGATTGTTAGCCCAGTATTTAGGTAACAATAATTTTTTAGCATTTTGACTATATATTCATTTCTGAATTTATAGTTTTTAAAAATGGCTTCATCGGGGATAAAAGTAACTTTGGTTCCTTTACGTTTGGTGGTTTCGATAATATCTTCTTCTAAAACCAAATTCCCTGCTGAAAACTCAGCCGCTTTTTGCTTCTCATCACGAACCGATTCAACTCTAAAATAATTGGACAAAGCATTCACCGCCTTGGTTCCTACTCCATTCAATCCCACCGATTTTTTGAAAGCAAGAGAGTCATACTTTCCTCCCGTGTTCATCTTAGAAACCACGTCGATGACTTTACCTAAAGGAATACCTCGGCCATAATCACGAACCGCTACGGTTTTATCCTTAATGGTTACCTCGATTGATTTTCCGGCTCCCATGACAAACTCATCAATACAGTTGTCTAAAACTTCTTTTAATAAGATATAAATACCGTCATCCGGTGACGAACCGTCTCCCAGCTTCCCGATATACATTCCAGGACGCATTCGGATGTGTTCTTTCCAATCGAGTGAACGTATATTGTCTTCGTTATAAGTATTTTGCTCAACCATAAACCAATTTTGGATTTTCATGCAATATAGCACATATAACCAAAAAATGAAAGGCGATCATTTGCTATTTTTAGAAACCCAACATTACAAAGAGTTTACAAGATTTTTGAATAAATACCCGTGATTTTTTTTGAGAATTATGTCTTAATCCGAATGATCCCCTTATTATTTGAAACCCTACAAAAAGAAGTAAAAAAATAAAGACACAAAAAAAGCCTTGAATTTCTTCAAGGCTTTTATTCTGGGTGGCTGACCGGGTTCGAACCGGCGACCCGCGGCACCACAAACCGCTACTCTAACCAGCTGAGCTACAACCACCATTTTTGCTTAGCGGTTGCAAATATAGAACAATTGTTTGCTTCTGCAAAGGTTTTTTGAAAAAAAATACAATAAAATTACTTCAAATCACTTAAACTATTGACTGCCAAATACCTTTCGACTGTAAAACCTTCAGCATGTTCTACGCCTGTTAAGCGACCTAAATCGCGGGAGCGATAATTTAGGCTTTCTAAAAAGTTTTTACTTGATATGGGTGACTCCGGTTCCTTAGAATTTGGATCGTAAAATTGAGAACGATAAGCCAAAATAGCGGCAGTTTTTTCCGTTTCAAAACCTGAAACATCTACTACAAAATCTGGCACGATATTTTTCCACTGGATGTAATGGTAAACCACTTTAGGGCGCCAAGCTTTTTGCAATTGCCCATCAAGAGTAGTTTCGATACGCACCAAACCCGACAGAAAGCATGAGTCTGAAACCAGCTGACTCCCTTTGGCATGATCGATATGACGGTCGTCTACGGCATTACAAAGTACGATTTCGGGTTGGTATTTTCGGATCATTTTTATGACTTCGAGTTGGTGGGCTTCATCATTTATGAAGAATCCATCTCTAAAACTTAAATTTTCTCGTACGGAAACACCCAATATTTTGGCGGCTGCAGCGGCTTCTTGATCGCGAATTTCAGCTGATCCTCGCGTGCCTAATTCGCCACGGGTAAGATCTACAATACCTACTTTTTTTCCTAAAGCTATTTCTTTTAAAATGGTTCCCGCGCAGCCCAATTCCACATCATCGGGGTGTGCGCCAAAGGCTAGTATGTCTAACTTCATGATTGTTTAAAATATTTATTGGTAAATATACTAAAAAAGTACTTTTGCTCTAGAAGGATTGATGCGTCAAATGCGTCCCCTAAAGATCGTTCTTCTATCCACTTTGCTTCTCGTTCTTCTATTATGCCCCAGATAGTAGTGGAAAGCCCGGACCTCCAAACTGCCTTTTTTCTTGGCTCAAAAGAGCGACCAACGGAAGCTCCTTTTGGGCCTTAGAAAAAGACAGTTTGGAGGGAGGACTTGTAACGGATAGCTGGATTAGGCACATTATAAAAAATAGACTATTTTTACTTTTGGTTTTTACTCCGAATTAAGTGGGCAGGAAATAGAAATGATTTTTTTTCTACCACTAAGAAAATTAAGTTATTACTTTTTAAAAACCACACAATTAAGGATAAAACCTTATTTTTTATAAAATAGTACTATGACCAAACAGGAGAAAGTTGACTTTGTAATTGAAACTTTACAAGATTTATACCCTACAATTCCCATTCCATTAGATCATAAAGATCCGTATACATTATTGATTGCTGTACTACTTTCGGCACAATGTACGGATGTGAGAGTGAACCAAATTACGCCCCTTTTGTTTGCTAAAGCCGATAATCCGTATGATATGGTAAAACTTTCGGTGGAGGAAATTAAAGAAATTATTCGCCCCTGTGGCTTGTCGCCCATGAAATCAAAAGGTATTTACGGATTATCGGAGATTTTGATCGAAAAACACAATGGGCAAGTCCCTGAGAGTTTTGAACTGCTGGAGGAATTGCCTGCTGTGGGACATAAAACGGCCAGTGTGGTGATGTCTCAGGCTTTTGGTGTACCGGCTTTTCCCGTAGATACGCACATTCATCGTTTGATGTACCGATGGAATTTGACCAACGGAAAAAATGTAGTGCAAACGGAGAAAGATGCGAAACGATTGTTTCCAAAGGAGATTTGGAATGATTTGCACTTACAAATCATTTGGTACGGACGGGAATATTCGCCCGCAAGAGGATGGGACATGGAAAAAGACATTATCACAAAAACGATTGGGCGCAAATCCGTTCTTGAAGATTATTATAAAGGAAAATAATGATCTGAATATTCGTTGATAAAACAAAAAAGAGGTCGTCTGTTTATAGACCACCTCTCTGGAATAAGGATTTTAATTCTTTAGAATTTGATAGCTTTTTGTAGCGGTTTTTACAACGCTAAGGGCTTTGGAGTAATCTAAAAGAAAAGAAACTACGGTTGCCTTCGGTTTCATTTCTTGGATAACTGCCTTTTTTTTAGAGTAAAGTTTTGCCATATATTGCAATAATTATGAGTTAAAAAATTAAATAACTCTAAAATAACGACAATAATTAGTTTTTAGTATTAATTCGTTAAAATAATTTGATGTTTGTCTATCACTTTTCTCAAATTAAGCAAGGCATAGCGCATTCTTCCTAATGCAGTGTTGATGCTAACTCCTGTAGATTCTGATATTTCTTTGAAACTCATGTCTTGATACATGCGCATCATCACGACTTCTTTTTGATCTGCTGGGAGTTCCTCAATAATACGTCTCAAATCCCTTTCTACTTGATTAGTTATCCATTGATTTTCGATTGTCAAGCTATCATCTGACATGATGGAAAAGATTGAAAAATCCTCTGTTTCACGAAATAATGGCATTTTTTTATTTCTCCTAAAATGATCTATAATCAAGTTATGGGCAATACGCATCACCCAAGGCAGAAACTTCCCTTCTTCGTTGTATGTGGTTGTTTTTAAGGTTCGAATTACCTTCATGAAGGTATCTTGAAAGATATCATTGGCCAAGTCTCTGTCGGGAATTTTGGAATAGATGAATCCAAATATTTTTGATTCATGGCGTTTAATTAACAATTCTAATGCTGCTTCATTGCCTGAAACATAAGCTTGCACTAAATATGCGTCTGTGAAGTTTTTAGTTGCCATAACTATACTTTTTAGTTGAATTAAATTTGGGGAATTTTCTAAAAAAGTAATTTTATGCTATAGGCTCTACAAAATTTTGGTTGGTTAATTGTGTCAAATTTAACTATTTTTCCCAAAAACAAACTGTTTTTTTTAACTTTTTTAATAAAAAGCAATTCTTTGAAACAATACAAGTACTGCCATCAAAAAAGTAGTTTATGAATTCTCCTATTTATATAATTATTCCCATTGCAACAAAAGCCTAATAGGAAATAATAAAAATATAAAACCGTCTTAAGAAAATATCGCGATCAACCTTTGATCCTGAGATTTCCTTAAGACGGTTTTATTGAATGCCCCTATTTAAATACTAGTTGATTAATTGAAAATCAGCTTGTAACGTTTGAGCCGAGTTACCTCCTACAAACACTTTGAATTCCCCTTTTTCAGCTTCCCATTTATTATTGGCAGAATAAAATTCTAACATTTTTTCGTCAATGGTAAAGGTTACCTTTTTGGATTCGTTAGGTTGTAATTCAATCCTTTCAAAACCTTTTAGTTCCAGTACTGGACGCGTTACGCTGGCAAATAAGTCATGAATATACAATTGTACCACTTCTTTTCCTGCTACTTTTCCTGAATTGGTTAACACAACAGACACTTCAATTGTTCCATTTGATTTTAAAGTAGGAGCAGATAATTTCAAATCCGCATAATCAAACTTAGCATAACTTAATCCATATCCAAAAGGGTACAAAGGCGCGTTTTTTTCGTCAATAAAATGCGACCAAAAAACGGTACCAGGATCTAACGCATAAGGACGTCCTGTGTTTTTGTGATTGTAATAAATTGGTACTTGCCCTACGCTACGTGGAAAGGTCATGGGTAATTTTCCACTCGGATTGTAATCACCGTATAGCACTTGTGCAATGGCATTCCCACTTTGAGCTCCTAATTGCCATGCTTCAACAATGGCTGGAATGTTTTCATCTGCCCAAGGAATAGCCAAAGGACGTCCGTTTTGTAATACTAAGACAATATTTTTGTTGACTGCATAAATCGCTTCTAATAATTCTTGTTGCACACCCGGTAAGGTAATATCGGCTCTGCTTCTCGCCTCACCTGATTGTAGTCCGTGTTCGCCCAAAACCATCACCACTACATCAGCTTTTTGGGCAGCCGCAATGGCTTCTGGAAAACCACTTTTGTCAGTGGTATTAAGTTTGGCTTCAAAAACAAATTTAGGTTCTTCGGTCACCACCTCAGCCCCTTTGGCAAAAATCAATTCATTTTCGGTATAGGCTTGCATTCCTTCTAAAACCGATACAGCTGAATTTTCGTCAGCAGCTAAACGCCAGTTACCCAGCGGACTGGTTTTATCCGAAGCCAAAGCGCCAATTAAAGCAATTTTTTGACCTGATTTTTTCAAAGGCAACAACTCATTATTGTTTTTTAATAGAACAATAGATTTTTTGGCCATATCCAAAACGGTTTGTTGAAATTCGGGTTTCCCTACCGTGGCGGCTTCATACGCTTCATCACAATATTTGTACGGATCATCAAACAGGCCTAATAAAAATTTGGTTCTTAAAATACGTTTCACCGCATCGTCTACCAAGCTTTCTTTTACTTTTCCTTCGCGAACCAATTGTGCCAAATGATCAACATAGGCATAGGATTCCATGTCCATATCCGATCCAGCATTTAGAGCAAATTCAGCTGACTGTTTTAAATCCTTGGCATAACCGTGCAATTGCATTTCTAGAATAGATCCCCAATCAGAAACGACAAATCCTTGAAATCCCCAATCGCCTTTTAAAATTTTACGTTGTAAATATGCATTACCCGTTGCAGGAATTCCGTTGAGTTCATTGAATGAATTCATAAACGACAACACTCCAGCATCTACCGCTGCTTTAAAAGGAGGCATCACTATATTGTGAAGCGTTGATTCGCCAATGTCTACCGTATTATAATCTCTACCAGACTCGGCAAAAGCGTAGCCAGCAAAATGTTTGGCACAGGCCAAAATATTCTTATTCGAACTGAAATCGCCTTGAAAACCTTCGACTCTAGCTTTGGCAATTAAACTACCTAAATAAGGATCTTCTCCTGCTCCTTCCATTACGCGTCCCCAACGCGCGTCTCTACCAACATCAACCATGGGCGCAAAGGTCCAGTTGATACCAACGGCTCCAGCCTCTTCCGCAGCCATGGCCGCCGAGGCTTTAATGGCTTCTAAATCCCAACTCGCACTTTCCGCTAATGGAATAGGGCTTATGGTTTTGTAACCATGAATCACATCGAAACCAAATAATAAAGGAATACCTAAACGGGTTTCTTCTACCGCAATTTTTTGCAAGGCACGCACGTCTTTTACCCCTCTAACATTAAGCATCGAGCCAACATAACCCTTTCTTAGGTCTTCATATTTCTTGGCCGCTTTCCCCTCTTGTGGTTTGGGTCCCGTAACATCCCAAAAACCATTGTATTGGTTCAATTGTCCCACTTTTTCTTCGAGTGTCATTTTTTTTAATAACCCTGACACCTTTTTATCTAAACTAACCGCAGTGTATTTGGATTTATTTTGAGCCAAAACACTACTAATTTGCAGTATCAAACTCATAAGTATCAATAGTATTTGTTTTTTTCTCATTTGTTTATATTTAATTAGATTCAATTTCTTTCCAAGTTTATTAGTGTTCCAAATATTGTAAATCATGTAGAATACATCCGAAGTCACATCTTACAACAAACTTTTATTTATTTAAATGCAAAAAACAATACTACTTGCATAGTATTGTTTTTTTTCTTTGCTCCTTGAACAAAAAAACGAATAATTTACAAATAAAGGAAGCAGCACTATAACTTTATCATTTTTTTGACTAAATGAAGTATGTTTTCCTACTTTGTTAAGGCTTTCCTTTGATCCAATGCTTGTTTAATTTCTTTGGCTTTTTCTTCGCTCAAATCATAGTCTTTCATGATCCACATGGCGATCAAGGTCCCACAAATAGGAATTCCTGAAAAGAAAAGTCGTAAACCAGTAACAGCGCCTTCAGGTTGAGTAGCAGCACCTGCTTCAAAGGCCACAGCCGACATAATTACGCCTGTTAAAAGCCCTGCAATAGCAAAACCAAACTTTACCATCCACCAGTAAATAGCTCCAAACACTCCTTCCCTTCTTTTTCCTGAAGCTAATTCATCCATATCACACACATCGGCTGTCATAGACATCATCATGGTAAATAAACTTCCGATACCAAAGGAGAAGAAAGGCAAGGCAAACAAAAACATATAAGGTTTACCTGGAATAAAGAGAAACCAAAGCAAAATATAGCCAAAAATGGAAATACCTTGACAAATTAAAAAGGTTTTCTTTTTTTCGATTTTCTTAGACATCCAGGCTACAATCGGAATGACGATAAAAGTGGTCGACAATGCCCCAATACAACCAAAAAGTGTAGGCCAAATACCCGAAGCCGCGGTATCTCCATTAAACAAATAATAGACCACAATAAAAAAAGTAAATCCTGCTACTGTATTAAAGGCATTAAAGATAAAGAAGGTAGCAATACACAACTTTCTAAACGGTTTATTACGAAAGGCTTCTTTAAAATTCAACAAGATTTCTTTCATACTTCCTCCAATGGTTTTGAAGGTTAATGGCTCTAATTTATCATCAAATTGTGTGGATTTACTTTTGATAAAAATAGCTGGTACCATAGCCAAAATCATGAACACAATACCCACCCAAACTGCTAAAGTTCTAGTCGCAGTATCGGCATTAGGAAACCATGAAGGGTCGTACATAATTACCCAAAACCAAGGCGCAATTACCCATGCCCATTGACCAATCCATTGTGAAACAGCCATGATGGATGTACGCTCATGAAAATCATCGCTCATCTCATACCCCATGGCTACATAAGGAACACTAAAAATAGATAGTCCGATGTGAAAAATAAGCGACCAAATCAGGAAAAAAGTAAAATTGTACAACACACTATCTTCTCGATATAACTGCCACATAATTATAAATGAAATCCCCATAATTATGGAACCCAAAAAAACATACTGTCTTCTTCTGCCCCAAACTGATTTGGTATTATCTGAAATAAATCCCATGATAGGGTCGAAAAACGCATCGACAATTCGTGGTACAAAAAACAATACTCCCCACATCCAAGAGGGCATGCCTAAATTCTCTACCAAAACCACCATAAATATACCCAGTGCCGCAGGAAACATTTGGTTGGCTAACATCCCCAATCCAAAAGCTATTTTTTGTCCCATCGGTACTTTATTGACCAAGCTTTTACTAGTATTATTCATATTTTTTTTATTTAAAAAAGTAATGAGCTATCATATCGAAGCAGTTTTACCTCATCAACATTCCATTCCATTACTTTTCGTTACTTTAATTAATGCTTCATTGCGGGAGTTTTAACTTCTTTCCACAACGCTGCTTCGTTTCCATCGTAAGTTTTTGTAATGGACTTTCCATCACGGGTAAGGTTTTTAAAAACGCCTTGATCTACTAAATTCCATAGTGCATATTTGGCTTGGCCTTGTAAATTGATCAATCCAAAGTGATTTTCGGACCCCAAAGAATTTTTGCTGTCTTTCCATTGTTCGTCAAACCCTTCGAAGTAAAAAAGTGACACACCTGTTGAAGCACTCCAGTCTCTCATCAGTTGGTAATAGACCGCTGCTTTGTATTCGTCGGTAGCTTTGGAGCCTTCGGCACCGTAAAACTCGTTCGACACACTGGCCCAACCTGTTTCGCCAATATGCATCGGTTTGTTGATGCCTAAGGAGGTCATGTGTTTTTTTACGTTCGAAAATTGCGAAATGGCATAGTCTCGAGCGCGTTCCATCGCCTTGTCAATTTTTTCTTTTTCAGAAAGATTCGCTTCCTCTGGCAGCACTCCCCAAAATTGTGGGTTGTAATGCGTATCATGCATCGGATAGGTGTGCACTGAAATATAATCTATCGCTTTCATCAATTGGGTCAAGTCTTCCACATGATATTCTTTGTCGCCCCCGCCCCAAGAGGCAAAATTGTCGGAGCTGGTAATCCAAAGGTCTTTGGGTAGGTCGCCTTTTTGCTTTAAGGCTTGCAAATGATTCACCCATTTCAAAATAATATTGGGTTCTACATAATAGGCGTAGGCCCATTTGACCATGGCTTCATTGCCCACGGCAATTATTTTGATGATGTCGGGATACAATTTTGTCAAGCGAACGGCTTCGGCAATTTCGATAGGATTACGTTCGCTGTCTTGATTACGAATCAAAGGTTGATCGGTCCATGAATTCTTGCAATCGATCCAAGCGCCTAGCATCACGTACATTTCAAAAGCTGGGTTTTCCTTTCGGAGCAATCGAATGGCTTCTAACAGACGGGCCGTTTCCGCATAATGCACATTATAGGTGCGCAAGACTTTAACATTCATAGCCGAAAGTATCCTCAAATCGTCTGCAATTTGCGCCAACGTAGGCACCACTTCTCTGGAATTGGTTCGGTACCCACCATAACACATGGCTTGGTAGTTGGGATTGCCCAAGAGCGTTGCCGCCGAAACTTCTTTGGGTAAGGAAGTTTGGGTGGATTTACAACTCAAAAAAGCCATCGTTAGCAGTAGGACTACAATAATTGGGCTGTTTTTTTTCATTTTAAATGGACTTTAAAGAAACCGTAAGCAGCCTAATTTCACCAGTTCTGTTGGCAATTTTTTGGCTTAACTCGTGGGTCAAGGTAGTACCGTCCCACTTTTCTTTGGCTCCTGATTTAAAATGTACTTCGATTGCCTCTTGCTCCGCCAATTGGTACACTACAGGTACCTGACACACCGTAAAAGCCAAACTTTCAGGGTGTAACGTCAGGGTGTATTTCTCATTATGAAGATCATAAAACGTTACTTCTTCCGTTTGCGTCAAGAACTGATTTTTATCTAAAAAGGTAGGAGCAAATGACAAAACACCAGCTTTGACTTGCAATCCTAATTCGCCTTTTCGGGTCAAAATATCCTCTTTTACTTGTCCCGTCATACCCGGTTGTTGTGCGCCACGGTGTGATGGTGTATGCGAATACGGATCGGTGGTAAACACACCATACAATTTCGTGGTTTTATGTACGCCAATTCCGGCTTTCACTCCATAATAATGCTCGCGTAAAGCCCCAACTAGCGTTGGTTCTTTTTGTTCTTCGGTGGCTTTTTGCAGCACTTCTTGAACCGCTACGTGCAGTTTCGAAATCATGTGCCAGAATGTAGAACCTAAACCTTCATAACCAAAGAATGTCCCGGAGCGTCCTGTAAAAGCTTTATGATTGAATACCTCTTCAAAAATTTGAAAGATCAGTGCCGATTCTTGTGCCACTAAAGCGCTGTATTGCTCCTTTTTCTGAAGTTGTGCTAAGGATTTTTTCACATCATCGACATTATGGAAATTACCGTTAAAATGATACACCCCTTTCCTATCTTGATTCACAATAGCCCCATTTCCATCGGCTAATAATTGGGAAAGCAATTTTGATTTTTGAACGCTTAGTGCTGGAATACAGTTTTTTTCTAAAAACTTAGGTAAGTCTTTGTTCGGATACAACATGTAGGTGTTTTGATCTGCGCGATACAAAGCACTGTTTCGCATTGCATCAATCGTTTTTAGCGCCGCTTCTGAACTCAAATAGCCCGAACTTAAAACCGCCACTTGCCCTTCTAGCATTTCGCTTAAGTAAGAAATCGTTACGCCTTCATTTTCGATAGACATCAAATTGTAGGCGTGGTACAAGTCGTCTGTACGTTCATTGGCTTTGATCGTATGATCTAAAAAGCGTAACGTTAAAGCCGTGAAATCCAATAATTCCGACACTTGCAAGGCGTGTTTTTGCCCAGAGAAACCAAAACTATAAATGTGCAAACGGTATTTTGAAGCGGCTTCACCCAACTCATCCAAGATGGCTTTGCGTTGTACATTGTCAATTTTTCCTGCCAGCCCCTTTTCATTTTCGATGAAACATTCTGAAATACCAGCAAAAAACTGCAACAATTCATTAGAAATTGCTACACTTTCCTTTGGATAAGCAGCCAACATCGTACCGAATGAAGTCATGAAACGACGTAAATAATACAGGGTCACCATAGACACGCCATTCCCCACTAAAGCATTATTGGCATCATTCCATTCTGGACGTTGTGTGTTCATCCAAATTCCACCTTCGGGTATAAAGTTGGATAATTTGGCTAAGATCATCGCCAACATCTTTTCGATGAAATTCACATGATGAATTTCATTTTTAGCCGTCACCAACAAAGCGCCATCAGCTCCTAATTGGGCTTTACGCTCGAGAATTACTTTTTCCCAACTGTGACTGTAATCGATGGTCTCTTTTGAATTCTTTAAAATGTCTTGGTAAGGTTTGATGGTATACGGCACGGCAGCATATACGAAGCAATTTTTATCAAAATACTCTTGTAGTTTTCCAGGGTAGTATTTTTCGGCAAATTCTAAAAATTTCTGCAAGTAAATCACTTGATGATCGCCCCAGTAGCCGATGTAGGACCAAGGATTATCGGGTTCTATGGCTTCCCAATCGAAACCACTTTTGGTCACACGGTACGGATTGTAGCCATCAAAAGTAGAAGCATTCAAGAATTTATGAATCATACCTTCGATGAAATTAGGATAGGCATAGGCTAAGGCTTCCCAGTTTTGGAAAATATCTCTCCAATTGCCTTCATAATCTAGTACTTTGGAACCGTCTGACTCGTTGCGGGTGTTAATGGAAAATTTATTCCACGGACGACTTGGATCGCCATGACGACGACTGAATTTTAACGGTAAATATTCGGTACACAATCGCACTAGATCCTGATCTTCTTGATTTTCTAGGCTTTGCAATAAGTCGGTATAATTGAATTCTTGTCCTAAATTATCAAAGAAAGCTTGGTTTTTGGCAAAAACTTCGGCATTGGCTTTTTCAAAATAAGACACAAAATCGTCTTTTCCGATCAGATAATTTTCGTCAAAAATTCCGCCACGCATACAGTTGAACAGTACATTAGAGAAATGACGCGCATCGGAACGTTTGTCAGCGGTATATTGTAAGCCATCGGCTGCGGCATTGAGCGCCATTAAATTTTGGGTACCCAACACGACATCTTGATCCAACTGATTTTCTAGGGAAGCATCGGTAGTAATCGCTTCGCAAAGGGCCACTACTTGTGCTTGATTTTGATTCACATTGGTCACGAACTTCCAAGATTTGGTAGCATTCGCGGCTATTGAAAGTTCACTTACTACAAAATAAGCGCCTTTTTCACCTTTATTATCGGTTTCTTGAGTTACTTTTTGCCCTTTTCTAAAAGTAGGCAATTGTTTTGAAGACACTAAGTACGTTGGGTTTTCAGTACCTAATGACCATACTACATTGGCTTTCAGCGCCTCGCTAGGTTCGGCCCTGTCCACAATGATGGCACTTAAGGCAAAAATACCTAAACCGCTTTCTGCGTGCAATTCGGAACGTTTGTAGGCATCTACCAAGTTGCTCGTGCTGTTTTGTAAATCGCTATGCACCCCATATGGCATGACATTTTGAAGACCGTCTAACACGGTAATTTGATACTCTTTATCCGAGCTATTGATAACAGATGATTTTTTTACAAATCCAAAACGATCGCTAGAACTCCATTGGTAACGGAAGGTCAATTTCAAATCGGTATTGATTTCTTCAAAAATGATGCTATTGCCATAGAAACTTTTGTACAAATTTTTGGTCAAGGTGTACTTTTCGTTGAAACGATCGCTGAAAGGTTCCCAAAGTTGCGTTTGCCCGTCCAAATGCATTTGAACAATCGTTTTACTTCCGGTAGTATCTACTAATTCGGTAATTTTATCATCGGTATAATAAGGGAACAAAGCAAATTGGGCGTTTTTTCTACCTGCGGTTAGACCACCGTTGCTGGAAATAAACATCCAGTGATCGGAATCGCTAACGATGCTCATAAAAAATGGTCTTAACTCGTCGCTATTTTCTATTTTATAATATTTTTCTCCTTCTAATTCTACTAGAGTCATGAGATATTATTTTTAATTTATTATCTATTTAGTTCAATTGTTTTGGATATCAGAAACAAATTACTTCTGGTATTATTCCAATTATTTTATTTTTATTTTATTGACTTCAATGGCTTTTATCTTCTTTTGAAGTTTTGCCCTCGAGAAGTTTTTGGCATACGGATTAATTTGGTGTATTTCTTTCAAAAGATAATAGGCCAATCTCGGTTGTAGTCCATAGACTTCATTGTCAGCAGCTTTTTGTTTGGCACAAATCCCAAACCATTCCTCGTTCATGTTGTTTTTTCCTTTTTCGAAGTCAAAAACATATCCTCCGTTGGCCCATGATGCGTGGGTATCATGCACATTCAAATTAGTGGTTTGTCCCATTTTCCACCAACCATCACTAAATTGGAAAGTGAAACCGCCAATACAATTTTGACTTTTTCCCATTCCAGCGGCATTTTCATAAATTTCTTTCCAATTGCCTTTTAGAATTTCGGCTTGAGCTTTTTGGTCTTCTTTTTGGGTGATGGCATTAAAAGCATCCGATCCGAATTCGGTAAATACTACCGGTTTTCCGAATGATTTGACTGTTTCAAACAAATCACCAAAAGAAATGCCGCGATAGACATTGATGCCTAATATATCAACGGCTGTACACTCTTCCTTAATCATATTAAGGAACAACACATCACCATTACAAATAGCAACTGGATGCGCTACGTCTGCCGCTTTCATAGCAACTGCCGCTTCATTAAAAAGCTGATACATGGCTCTAGCGCGTTTGGTTGATTTTTTGTCTTCAACGGGAATATTCTCGGTTTCGGCACCTTCCCAAAAAAGACCATAATTATTTTCATTCCCCAATAAATACAATAACAATCCTTTGGTGTCTTTATATTCTAGGGCTAACTGTTGGACTTCTTTCAGGAGTGATTCCCGAACTTTAGTATCGGCATACTCGGTATTTGGCATCCAATTTCCATCCACAGCCACGCCGTAACGACCAAAAGAATGATTGAGCATGGTATAAATTCTAAACTTTGAATAAATGTATTCTATCCATTTTTTGGGGATTCCAGTGTACACTCTAATGGTGTTTACACCCATGTTTTTTAACAGCCCCATTTCATGATCCAAAGCCTTAACAATAAAAGCTTCGGGTTGTTCCCACAAGATGTAGGAATAATTTTTATCTATTGGAAAGTAATCCCAATTCATGCCATTGACCATGAATTTTTTTCCATCTACTTGAAGTGCTAAACCTGTCTTGTCTTGATGTACAACTACCTTGTTATTTTGAGCATAAAAAGATAATGAGCCGATTAAAAAAACAACTACTACAATAATTTTGTTCATGTAATTTTTTGATATTTTATTGCAATGTTTTTCTCAACATCCTTAGAAATTGAAAAAAGCATTAAAAAAAATGGTTGGAAAATATGATTTAAGCAGTATTGTATCGTACTACATTATAAAAAAAGCTTCAAAAACAGGTGTCAAAACTAAACACAAAACTGCTTTTGATTATAGTATCAATAAACGAGTAAGCTGCTTGTACAACTTACTCGTTATTGATTACTTAAAACTATTATTTACCATATACTCTAATATAATCTACTTCCATGGTAGACTGAGTGAAAGAGGATTCAACAGGCCCTCCTAAAGTTCCACCCATTGCCACATTCAAGATTAAGAAGAAATCTTTGTTGTAAACAGTAGCAGCATTGTTGTCTAATGAGCTATACAATTTATCATCTACATACAATTTGATAGAAGTCTCGGTCCAAATAGCTTTGTACACATGAAACTCAGTAGCTGCATTAGAAATAGTCGTTTTACCTACGATAGCATTGCCTCCTGAATTGCCAGGGAAATGGAACGCACCGATTACTTCATTTGGATTTTTTCCAACATATTCTAAGAAATCAATCTCACCACAATTAGGCCATCCTATTGTTTTAAAATCTTGACCTAAAGACCAAACAGCTCCCCAAGTACCCACACCTGCTGGCATTTTGGCTCTAAATTCAACTTTACCGTATTTGAATTTAAATTTATCTTCGGATTTAATTCTAGCAGAGGTGTAATTAGAACCGTCTTTTATTGCTGTAATTTTAAGCATTCCGCCTTCAACTTTTACATTTTCAGCTTTATTGGTATAGGTTTGCAATTCACTATTGCCCCAACCTCCAGCACCTAATTCATACGACCAGTTAGCCGTGTTAGGTGCACCAGCAGTATCAAAATTATCTTCCCAGATTAATTTGTTGAAATTATCCACGGGGCTTGTGTAGGTTTTGTAGTGGTCAAAATTAAATACCATGCTTCTGCAGGTACACTTCCATGCACAAAACGAACAACCATTCTATTCTCTGTGATAGAAAGGATTTCGAATTGTGTGGCACCAGCATAATAACCGATAAAACCTCCGTCAGAAATGTTCATCACTGTTCCTGTAGTTTGTGTCGCTGCTTCTTTGTTTTTAGTAACAAAAGAAGTAGATGGTGCTAAAGCAACAACTTTAGTCCCTGCTGAATTGAAAGGTAGACATTGATCATCACCACCATTAGTACCACCGCCAACACTCTTATATAATTTATTGAAAAACGTATTGCCTTTGTTGTCTTGAGTGTATTGAATTTTGCCATTTACCAGAGCAAAAGTAAAATCTCCATCATAAAAGCAAGTAGCTCCTTTTTCAAAAGGACCAGCACTATACCAAAGCGGGAAATAATTTTGTTTTTCATCTGTACTATTGGGGCCTACTCCAAAATGCCCTGCTTCGTTAGCAGCAATGTACCATTTTTTACCAGCAGCCGTTCCGCCAGTAAGTAAAGTAGTAGATTTTTCATCACTAAAATTACTGAATACTTTTACATCTACAGTGACAGAAGAAGTTACACCGCCTTTACCGTTGGCAATTACAGTAACGGTATAGGTATTGATTCCTACCGTGGTAAAACCATGTTCTGCCGTTCCTGAAGGAGCAATTTCTGAAACGCCGTCTCCATAAACGTATTTATAAGAAATTGCATTATCAGCTTTGGCTGTAAATTTCACTTTTCCTGAGCCATCTCCATCTGGAGTTTGTGCCGTTTTACCAACTATATCAAAGGTTACAGCCAAGTTAGTAGGTGCGCCCAAAGCGCCAAACTCTACGTTATCGTCTTGACAATTTACTAAAGCTAGTAAGCTGAAGAACGCTATTATATTTAAAAATACTTTTTTCATGTTCTTTTGAATTAATTAGATTGTTTCAAATCATCGAAATAATAAGTCGCTCCTGTTCCTGCCACATCGAAATCAGGAAAAACAGCTACCTTGTTATACGTTTTAGTAGCATCGTATTTACCTGCCAAATCAAAGGTCAGCACTTCCCACGCATTAGCAACGGTGGTTGTTGCTTTTACCTCAAAATTGATTCCACCGTTGGTTTTATCTTCCATTTTGAATAAAATAGTTGCACCAACTTTTGGAGACCATACGGCAATTTTTACTTTAGTTCCTTTGGAGAAATCAATTTTAGAATCCAACTCAATAGTAGCACCAGCCCATGTTTGAGCACCAGAAGGTTTTTCAATAGATACTACTTTATTTGATACATTAGCTCCAGACTTATCAGGATTAGCAATTACTTTTGCTTTTCCTTCAATACCTCCAAAACCTTCCCATCCATAAGTCAACAATGAAGACTCAAAATCAATAGGGAATTCTAATAAAGCACCCGGAGTTTTATAAAAATAGATGTTATCAATAAATACTGATCCTTTTCCAGAAGGAGTTCCTTCAAACTTGAATTGGAAAATATCGCTAACATCTAATCCTTGATCCGTAAAAGCTTTAATTGGGATCTCAATGCTGTTCCATTGACCCACCACCAAATCTTTGGTTACAGCTTTCTCAATCGGACCTGGCTTGATCAGTGAGGTTTCAATTTTTTCTAAATCGGTAGTCCAAACATCCATGTGAATGAATTCCATACCTGATACATCAATAGTAGTTCCATCTGCCAAAGCGATACCTTGATAACTCAAGTTAATATAATTTAACATTTTGTCGCCATTCAAATCAAACTCAGTAGCAGCATAACCCGCTTGAGATTGCCCCCAATATGGGAAAAAGTTGGTTCCGGCTACGTTAGTGTATTTTGAACCGTACAAAGAAATCACATCGCCAGCCTGACGGTTCGGGGGTGTTGGTGCAGCAGCAAAAGGCTTGTTAACTACCGTCACTGTAAAATCTTGACTAAACTCCGTGGTTTGAATAGCAGCACTTTTGGATACTATACGAATTTTGTACACACCCGGTTGATCATAAGTATAAGAAACCGCTTCTCCGTTGTTTCCAGAAATTGGATTAGGCTTCCCAGCTTCTCCAAAATAAACATCATAGAACAAAGCAAAATCAGCTTTGGCAGTAACGGTTACTTTTTTGGAAACTTGCTTATCGTTTTCAATTGTCACCACCAAATTTTGTGGAGCTTTAAACGAAACCACTACTTTTTGAATAGTTTCAGTTTTATTTCCATTTAAAGTAGTACCCACAATTTTAGCATCATAAACGCCTTCTTTGTATTTGTGATCAACCGTTCCACCTGGCACAACATAAGCAGGTTCTTTGGTACCGTCCCCAAAATAAATTTCGTAACGTGTAACTCCTTCCCCGCGAGGCAAGAAGGTAACCAATCCCGTATTGTCTTGTGTTACGGTGGTTAATGCCGAAATGTTCTTTGGGTTTTCCAATCCATTGATATCGACTACATCATTCTCGTTAGTACAACCCACCATGATGGCAAGCACTAACATATTTATAACATATACTATTTTTTTCATAATATTTATTGTTTAGTATCCAGGGTTTTGCTCCCAATTGCCGTTTGAAAATTGAATTTCTTCGATAGGTAAAGGGAAAATTTCGTTTTTTCCAGCTTTAAAGTTTGGAATGGCTCCTGCTGCTTTTCCAGTACGTACCAAGTCAAAGAAACGGTGCCCTTCGCCTAATAATTCTAATCTTCTTTCTCTGTAAATGAAATCAGTTAATGCTGCACCAGAAGCAGTAATATTGTGATTATCATCCGCAAAAGCACGTTGACGTATTTTATTTAAATACAATCTTGCTTTGGTATCATCAATTCCTCCACGGTTAAAGGCTTCGGCTGCCATTAACAACACATCGGCATAACGAATCGCTCTGTAATTGTTTGGATTAGTCAAGTTCAAATCTCCTGCAGCATCAGCACTACGTTTTCTTGGTAAATACTTTCTATTAAAATATCCTGTGTGTTCGTTTCCTTTTCCAAAAGTAGCTCCAGTACTTGCAGCCCAAGCTTCGATATCAAGAATGGCAACCGTTTTTCGGTTATCTCCACCTTCATAAGCGTTAAAAGCCTCTTTAGTAGGAACGTTAAAGCTAAACCCTGAAGTGAATAAACCACCTGAGTAGTTTCTCACACCATTAAACCCTACTGCTACGTTACCTTCACTACATTGTAAACATCCAAAACCAGCACCTTTAATATCAGTATACTGAACTTCAAAAACAGACTCAGCGTTGTTTTCTCCTGCCATTTCAAAAATAGAGTTGTAATCTGTAACCAAAGAGTACGTATTGGTAGTAATTAAACTCTCTAAAGTTGTAGCTGCTTGCGAAAATTTGTTTTGATACAAATACGCTTTTCCTAATAATGCTAATGCTGCTCCTTTGGTGGCTCTTCCTTTTTCAGAAGGAATGGCTGCCAAGTTTTGAGAAGCATAGATCAAATCGGCTTCAATAGCAGCATATACTTCTGCTGGTGTGCTTCTTTTGATGGTTTTTTCGTCTCCAATTTTAAAACGAGCATCTCCTTTCATTGGAACTCCACCAAACCATTTTACCAACTCAAAATGGTAATATGCTCTTAAAAAACGAGCTTCAGCAATAATTTGCTCTTTCCCAGTAAAATTAGTTTTGTCCTTAAATTCTAGGATATAATTAGTTCTTTGCACTCCAGCAAACATCCAATTCCAAATATCACGTAGGTTGTTATTTACGGGAGTATGAATCATGTCGTCAATTTGTTGAAAACCGATGACATCTGTTGGACTTTCACCACCTGCCAATGTATTATCAGAGGCAATTTCACCTAATAAAACATTCACATACGAAGATTGCAATAAGTCATAAGCTGCAATTAAAGCTCTGTCGTATTCTTCTTTAGAATTAAAATAATTTTCAGAATCAATTGAATATTCTGGCTGACGATCTACAAACTCATCCGTACAAGAAGTAACGGAGAGCGAAGTAACGATAAGTGTTACAATCGATATAAAAAGATATTTTTTCATTGTAATGGCAATTAAAAATTAATGTTTAACCCTAACAAATAGGTTCTTGGTATTGGGTAAAACCCGTAATCAATTCCTCCTCCAATAGGTTTTCCATCAGACGCTCCTGGATCATAACCTTTGTATTTAGTAAAGGTGTATAAGTTGTTTACTCCTGTGTACAACCTGAATTTTGAGATTCCGATTTTTTCAGTAAAATTTGGACTTAACGAGTACCCTATTTGAATATTTTGAATTCTTAAATACGAAGCATCTTCTACGAAATAATCAGAGAAAACATTGTTAGAAGTAGCACCAGTTGTTACTCTTGGCGTTGTGTTGGTAGAACCTTCGCCAGTCCAACGGTCTAAAACATAATTCAAACGGTTGGCATCAGATAATGTTCTTTCGTAATTACGCACCATATCATTACCCACTGAAGCAAAAGTATACACAGCAAAATCAAGATTTTTGTAATTCAATTGCACATTGAATCCCATGGTTGCAGCAGGAACTGGATCACCAATATTGGTTCTATCTTTAGTATCAATCACACCATCGCCATTGTTATCTACAAAACGAATATCACCAGGAGCAGCATTAGCACCTAGAGCTAATTGAGATGGATGTGCGTCAACTTCGGCTTGATTTTGAAAAACACCATCGGTTTTATATCCATAAAAATAGCCAATTGGTTTTCCTACTTCCATTCTTGACGGAGCGGGTTGACCTACTCCAAATGAACCTCCTTCAATAAAACCTGTACCGTTGTTTACCTCTAATACTTCATTATTCAAGAAAGTAACATTGTACCCAACACTTAAAGATAAATCATTACTAAATGTTTTTTTATAATCAAAAGACATTTCTAAACCAGAGTTACGAACGGTACCAGCATTGATTGTTGGTGAACTAGCACCTGGCGCATTGGTACCAATAATACCAGAAACTGGAATATTTGGAATTAATAAATCTTTACGAGTATCTATAAAATAATCGGCAATAACTGATAATTTATTGTCTAAAAATTTGAAATCCAAACCTACGTCAAATTTACGTGCTTCTTCCCATTTTAGGTCGGAATTAGGGGTTTGTCCTACGGCAGTACCATTGGTTAATATGCCATCAAAAACATAAGAAGCCTCACCATTTAAAAATCCTAAATATCCATTGTTAGGAATTTGATCGTTACCTAAAGTACCATAACTCGCTCTTAATTTCATGAAGTTGAATGCTTTTGGCTCACCAAAGAAACCTTCATCTGAGATAATCCATCCTGCAGTAAAAGAAGGGAAATAACCTACTCTATTGTTAGGGCCAAATTTAGTAGAAGCATCACGTCTTAACATCGCAGATAATAAATACTTTCCTTTGTAGTCGTATTGCATTCTACCAAAATAAGACAATCTACGCTCATCATACACATAAGAACTATTGGTTTTTGCTGCCAAAAATCCGGTAGTCAATGAAATATCGGCAAAATCCCAAGAGTTGTTTGGTACATCGTAACCTGTAGCAGATAATCCGCTTCCCCATTGTTTAAAAATAGTATTACCCAAGGTAGCTACTAAGTTGTGATCTTCACCAATTTTTTTAGTGTACGTACCATAAATATCGAAAGAGTAATCGTTATCATTTACTTTTCCTTGTGTTACTGAGCTACGCACTACATCAAATACTTTTCCACCGTAGCTTACTTGTTTGGCAAAGTTTCTAGAATCGCTATGAGCGGTATTGAAACCCATTGTAGCAGAAAGTACAAATCCGTCAAACATTTTGTAATCTAAACCAAAATTACCATTCAATTTTTTGAAATTGTAATCATTGTATGTATTGTCAATTTGCTCAAGCGGATTAATAATTTCATTTCCTAATCCTGCAGTACTTGGAACAAGTGTAAAATCACCTTGAGCATCATATGGTTTTAAAGTAGAAGGAACGTTCAAAGCGTTGAACAATACAGATCCTAAACCGTTCTCATTTAATGTTTTTCTATTGAAATAGGTATAAATAACATTGGTTTTCAACTTTAATTTATCAGTTAAATCTGCACCAAGAGAAATTCTAGCAGTGTTTCTTAAAAACCCAGATTTATCATTTCCTACGATACCTTCTTGGTCTAAATGAGAAGCACTAATGGCGTACGTCATTTTTTCGGCACCACCAGAGATGGTAAAATCATGGTTGATAATTGGAACACCCGTTTTGATAACTTCTTTTTGCCAGTTAGTTCCTTTTCCTAACCCAGATACATTTGGATAAGGAATGGTTTGTCCGCCATTAGCGTAGCTTTCGTTTAGTAACAAAGCATATTCGGTGGCATTTAAAGTAGGTAATAATCTTGAGGCTTCTTGAAAACCAACATAAGTGTTGAAGTTTACTTTTGTTTTAGCATTCTTTTTACCTGTTTTGGTAGTAATCAAAATGATACCATTAGCACCAATCGTACCGTAGATCGCTGCTTGAGCATCTTTTAATACCGTAATGGTTTCAATATCATTTGGGTTTAACAGTCCTAACTCACCAATGTAACCATCTATAATGGTAGTTGGTCTGTTTTCACCGTTTGTAGCAATACCACGAATTCGAATGTCTAACCCAGCTCCAGGCGCACCTGATTGTGCCGTTACGTTTACTCCTGAAACCGTTCCTTGTAAAGCTTGCTCTACTTTAATAGGTTTAATCACATCCAGAGATTTAGCATCCAAAACCGAAACGGCTCCTGTTACTTCTCTTTTCTTTTGACTTCCGTATCCAATAACCACTACTTCTTTGAGGGCATTGGATTCTTCATTCATTTTAATAACTAATTTTTCGTTACCTGAAACAGTAACTTTGTAATCAACATAACCTATATAACTAAAGATTAGAGTTGATTTTGGAGCCACTTTAAATAATTTAAAGCCTCCATCAAAGTCCGTTGAGGTACTTTGATTACTGTTGCTTACCTTAACATTAACACCTGGCAGTGCTAATCCCGTTTTGGCATCTAAAACAGTTCCGCTGATTTCATTTGATTGCGAATATCCTAAAATGGATAGCAACATAAATGAAATAAATAGTAGTTTCGATTTCATACTTTGTTTTTTTTATTGATTTGTTAAAATTAGCTAACTATCACGTTGTAGTTCCAAAAAGTACCTCAACAAAAAACATACAATCCTAAAAAAAACAAAAAAAACAACGGAAAGCCTTGTATTTAATAGCCTTACAAAAGTTAAATCATCCGGCATCCGGAAACAAAAAACACCTCGCATTTTATAAATGTTGAGGTGTTGTATAGGTAATTTTTAGATTTAATTAACATTTTAAACTTTCAAAATATAATCTACCAAGCTTTGTTCATGTAACAAGTCCATTTTTTTACGCAAACGATATCTTTTAATTTCTACACTACGTACCGATATATTTAACAAAGGAGCAATCTCTTTAGAGGACAAGTTCACTCTAAGGTAAGCACAGAGTCTTAAATCGTTTGGCGTTAATGTTGGATGCAATACTTTTACCTTCTTTAGAAAATCTTTATCTACATTATCAAACGCCTCTTTAAACACATGCCAAGAATCATCTTTAGTAATATTTTTATTAATAGTCGAAATCACTGTACGTATGTTTGAGGTAGAATGGGATGCAGACTTTTTTAAATCTTCTTTGATAAATTCTAACAATTCATTCTTATTATTCAAACTCATGGTGGAAACAGCCAATTCACGACTTTTGGAATCTACATCTTGTGATAGTTGCTCATTTCTAACGCGCATTAATTCCTTTTCGTTCTCCAATTCTTTAATTTCAAGTAAAAAATTGTTTTCCTCAATTAATTTTGCTTCTTGTTTAGCGTAATTTTTTTGATAAGCAGCATGAATGTAATAGCCCATGACCAAGGCCAAAATGAAATAAATCAATACAGCTAAATTAGTCCAATACCATGGTTTTAAAACCGAAAATTTATATTGAGCTGTCGTTCCCAATCTATTATCCGAAAATTTAGCACGTACTTTAAAAACATAATCACCTGTTGGTAAATTTTTGAAATTTATTGAAGATTTAGCACTCCAACTACTCCAACGCGCATCCAATCCCTCCAACATATATTGGTATTCAGCTTTCATAAACTTATTATACTCAGGCACAGTATAATTGAATAAAAAATTATTGAGTTTGTGGTTATATTCTCCTTCAGCCTCTGTTGAAAACGCTTCAGCTTCTTCATTCAACCGATTCACTGTAATATTAGTAATGGCTACTTTGTATTTCTTTAGCTTTAAGTCATCTAAATTTAAAGTATAATAACCGTCAACCGTACCAAATAAATAAACAGAATTAGAGAGTTGCGTGCAATTTTCGTAACCCACCATAGAATTGGTGATGTTTAAAGGCATTGGAAAGGCATTGTCTTTTAATTGTGCATCGAGTTTGCTTAGTGACAAATAATGAACATAATTTTTAGTAAATAACCATAAACGGTTGGCATCATCCACTATCATTCTTCCGGAAGTATATTCTTCTTTTTTAAAAATAGCACTTAAGAAAGCATCTTTTTCAAATTGTTTGGTCTTTGGATTTAACTTAAAGATTCCCTCTTTATAGGCATAGTAAATAACGCCATTGTATTTAATCAAACTTGCGTTCTTTCCTTTTTTAGGCGAGGAATACGTATAAAAAGACTTGGTTTTAGTCAATTGCTGATCCAACTGTAATCGAAATATTCCCTTGTATTCATGGCTAACATACACCTCAAGGGAAGGAGTGATTTCAAAATTCTTAGCCGAATAATTAAATCCTTCAATTTTATTTTTATACACCCATTGATTATTGATTTTCTGGAGTACTGAAATACCTCTATAATCACCTTGTAAAAGAACATCTTTCTTATTGGGAATAGTACTAAACTTCCAAGTACCTGAACCTCTATAAATAGGAACTGCAATTGCGCCTTTCACTACAAATGTCCCTGAATCATGTCCACAAAACAATTCACCATTCCAAGCAAACAAGGACCAGACCTGACCCTTCGTTCCAGAAACAAACCTAAAAGAATCATTAGCATTGTATTTTTTAAAGAAAAGACCTTGATTGGTTCCTACGTACAAAAAATCGTTTATTTTCTTTGAAACATAAATGGTTCCCAAAACACCCGAGTTATCTGAAAAAGTTTTAACAGGTGAATTCAAGTTGATGCAATTGATACCATTATCCAAACCTAACCACAAATTCGCATCATTATCCTCAAACAACGACAAAACGGTATTATTACTTAATCCGTTACTCTGATTGATGTGATGTTGCAATGCGCCATTCTTATCAATGATAAAAACACCGTTCGATATGGTTCCGATGGCAATTGCTCCATTGGACAACCTCCAACTACTATAAGCTTTGCTAGAAAACAATTGCGCATCAATAGAAGTTGTAAATTTAGAAACCGTACCTTCAATTAAAGTATAAAAACCTTGGTCCTGAGTTTGTATCAACAACCCTTTCTCTATGGCAAAAACATTAATAATTTTATTGCGCTTCAAGATAGGATCATTAGAAATTTTAATGGCTTTACCACTTACAATTTCATACAATTCATTATCGTTCGTTTGAAAACAAATAGCACTAGAAGTTCTAAACGATTTTAAAATACCCGATTTTGGATGGATTATTTTAAATGTATTTTTTTTAGTATTAAAAATAAAAATTTTGTTCAAAGACTGAAAAACAACCCAATGATCATAACTATGAATGTTCCAAAATTGCTCATCCGATTGAATTTTACTAAAAATTTTCTTGCTTAACGAAGTATACAGTAAGCGACCGTTTTTATGTCGAATCCAATATCCAAATTCCATATAACAGCCCGTGTAGATTCGCTCACCTATTACTTTCACTGATCGGAAAATCGTTTCGTTGGGAGAAGGATACAAGTCCCATTTTGAACCATCAAAAGTGAGCAAACCTTCATTATTGGCAAAATACAAATATTGATTTTGATCTTGAGCAATCATCCAATTTTGATTACCTCCTCCATAACTTATTGGAGAATGTTTTATAATGGGTGGAAGTTCCTGTGCAGATACATTTAAAAAAGTAAAAAAAGTAAGCAACAGTATCTTTTGAAGTAAACGCATAGTAGTATGATTTCTGTAAAATTATACATAAAAACCTTTAATAAGATTAAAAAGGAGCTATAAGAAAAGAAAAAAATATTAATACAAATAAAAATCAATAGTTTAAAAAAAGATCATTTTGTACCGCTACCGAACTTTTCTAAAGCAGCATCCCAACCAAAATTGTTTACTTTTGTACAAATTCATTTTTATTATGTCGATTGATCTTACTACACTAGACCCCAAAAAAAATATAATTATCAAAGGCGCTCAAGTTCATAATCTAAAAAATGTGGATGTGGTGATTCCTCGAAATAAATTGGTGGTCATCACTGGTCTTTCAGGTTCTGGTAAATCAAGTTTGGCTTTTGACACCTTATACGCCGAAGGTCAACGCCGTTATGTAGAAAGTTTATCGTCCTACGCCAGACAATTCCTTGGTAGGTTAGACAAACCCAAAGTGGAATATATCAAAGGTATAGCACCTGCTATTGCCATTGAGCAAAAAGTAAATACTACTAATGCACGCTCTACTGTGGGAACTTCTACTGAAATTTATGACTATATTAAATTATTGTATGCCCGAATTGGTCGTACGTACTCCCCAATTTCTGGACAAGAAGTCAAAAAAAACACAGTAACCGACGTCGTTAATAGTGTTAAAACATTGGCGCCTGACAGCAGATGGCTGCTACTTGCTCCTTTACATGTGGAAGAAGGAAGAAAAATTGACGATAAATTAAAAATACTACAGCAACAGGGCTTCGCAAGGGTTTTAGTCGATCATGAAATGCTCCGTTTAGACGATTTCATAGCTTCAATTGCCGATAAAAAACCAAAAGAAGTAGAAAAATTAGCCATCGAATTGGTAATTGATCGTATCGTGGTAAAAGACGAAGAGGAATTCTATAATCGCTTGGCTGATGCTGTCCAAACTGCATTTTATGAAGGAAAAGGCGAATGCTTTTTACAAGAACTAAATCAAACCCATCGAATCTCTTTTTCGAATAATTTTGAATTGGACGGCATTTCATTCTTAGAGCCCAATGTGCATTTGTTTAGTTTTAATAATCCTTATGGCGCCTGTCCGGCTTGCGAAGGCTATGGCAATATAATAGGTATCGATCAAGATTTAGTCGTACCCAACACCACACTTTCTGTATTCGAAAATGCCATTTATCCTTGGCGTGGCGAAAGTATGAGTTGGTTTAGAGATGAATTAGTCAATACCGCTTACAAATTTGATTTCCCGATTCATAAACCTTATTTTCAATTAACTCCTGAACAAAAGGAACTCATTTGGACAGGAAATCAATACTTTCAAGGGTTGAATGACTTCTTTAAAGAGTTAGAAGAAAAGAATTATAAAATACAAAATCGCGTCATGCTTTCTCGCTACCGAGGAAAAACCAAATGTCCAACGTGTAAAGGAAGACGCTTACGCCTAGAAGCATCCTACGTTAAAATCAATAGCAAAACCGTTTCAGACTTGGTAGATTTACCCATTAAAAATCTGGTAGCCTTTTTCCAAAACATCCAATTAGATAGTTACGAACAACAAATTGCCAAACGTTTACTTATTGAAATCAATAATCGATTGGCCTTTTTAACCGAGGTAGGGCTGGATTATTTAACTTTAAATCGCAACTCGTCTACCTTATCGGGAGGAGAATCACAACGTATTAACTTGGCTACTTCGCTCGGAAGCAGTTTAGTGGGTTCCATGTATATTTTGGACGAACCTAGCATTGGTTTGCATCCTAAAGATTCTGAACGCTTAATTACCGTTTTACTTTCCTTACGTGATTTAGGAAATACCGTGATTGTGGTAGAACATGACGAAGATATCATGAAAGCCGCCGATATGATTATTGATATTGGTCCCGAAGCCGGTACTTTGGGAGGAAATCTTGTAGCTCAAGGCACGTATACTGAAATTTTACAAGCGGACTCCTTAACTGCTCATTATTTGAGTGGCACCAAAACTATTGAGACGCCTAAAAAACGAAGACCCTTTAAAAATTATATCGAAATTATTGGCGCTAGAGAAAACAATCTTCAAAACATTGATGTTGTTTTTCCACTTGATGTACTGACCGTGATTACTGGGGTTTCAGGAAGTGGCAAAAGTACTTTAATCAAAAAGATACTGTTTCCGGCCATGCAAAAAAAACTGGAAAACATTGGCGAAAAAGCTGGTCAATTTACCGAAATAAAAGGCTCCTTTTCGCACATCAAACACATTGAATATGTGGATCAAAATCCGATAGGAAGAAGTTCTCGTTCTAATCCTGTAACGTACATCAAAGCCTACGACGACATTCGTGATTTGTTTGCCAAAGAAAAGCTTTCCAAAGTAAGAGGCTACCAAGCCAAACATTTTTCTTTTAATGTGGATGGCGGTCGTTGCGAAACCTGCAAAGGAGAAGGCAGCATCAATGTAGAAATGGTCTTTATGGCCGATGTACAATTGCCTTGTGAAACCTGCAATGGAAAACGCTTTAAAAAAGAGGTTTTAGAAGTTACCTTCGAAGGAAAAAGCATTCATGACATCTTAACGATGACCATCGATGATGCGATTTCCTTTTTCACCCAACACAAACAAAGCAAAATCATGCAAAAACTTCAACCTTTGCAAGATGTTGGCTTGGGCTATGTACAATTGGGGCAATCTTCTTCGACTTTGTCAGGTGGCGAAGCACAACGCATCAAATTAGCATCGTTTTTAGTGAAAGGAGCTACCAAAGAAAAAGCGTTGTTTGTATTCGATGAACCTACAACTGGACTACACTTTCATGATATCAAAAAACTACTCGCTTCCTTTGAAGCTTTGATTGACAAAGGACATTCAATTTTGGTGATCGAACACAATCTCGATTTGATAAAATGTGCCGATTGGATTATTGATTTGGGACCTGAAGGTGGCGAAAATGGAGGGCAATTATTAGCAGTTGGTACACCTGAGGCAATCGTTACCAACAAAAAATCGGTTACAGCTAAATATTTAAAAGACAAATTGAAATAATAGTATTCTAAATAAAAAGCCACGAATTCAGATACAACATATCTCAATTCGTGGCTTACTCTTCTACAAGTATAATTAACTAAGATCCCATATAACAGTTTTCCTGAAAAATATTGCCATCTTCGTCCATACCCACTACAATTTTCTTGGCTTTAGAAATATGGCTCAAATACAACCAAACAAAAGACCAAACGCCAAGCGTTAAACAAGACAATCTAAAGTTAAATTTATGGTTTACTCTTTTACGTTTTTTAGATAAAACGGCAAAAGGTAGCGTATCATTTTTTTCTTCTAAAACAAATCCTTGCTCTAACTTAGAGTTGATAGACTCGGTAAATCTGGCTAATTCTTGCGCACTCATAGGTTGGTTAATTTTGTATTTCTGTTTCGGTACATAGCAATTTTATACCGCAAATCTACCATAACAACAGCGCTTAAACAATACCCACTTTTAGTGATATTTTAGAAAAAAACAAGAAATTACAAAGTTCATTATTACAAAAAATTCATTTACTCGGTTTGTTGCTTTTTATCTTCAATAGTTACTCCAAAAGAAGTGGGTTTATAGTGTTCTGTTAAATACGCTTCAGGAATTGTTGATTGATTTCCATCACGAAGGGCTTTGTAATGTGGTGACATAATTTCGATGCCCGCTTCATTAAAACAATCTTGAATATTTTGATGCAAACTCGAATAAATTATGGGCTGTTTTTTAGGCGATTTTGTAAAAGCATTAATTTGGTATGACACGTAAAAATCATCCAAACTAGTTTGTAATACAAAAGGAATAGGATCTTTTTCAATTAATTCTGTTCGGCTTGCTGCTTCAAGTAAGGCTTTGTGAACTTCACGCCAAGGACAATCATAACCAATCGTCACCGTGCTATGAATCACCAAACCCGATGTATTCTTATCCGTATTTGAAGAAAAATTGATAGAAGAACTCGATAAAACTGTGGCATTTGGAATCGTTACATCTTCCATTTTTGTAGTTCTCAGCCGAATAACCAAGGCTGTTTTTTCAATAACTTCGCCACTTACCTCTCCAATTTTTATAAAATCGCCGGTTTTAAAAGGTCGCATGTATGTGATAACCAATCCAGCCACCATATTGGCAATGGCATTAGACGAACCGATGGAAAACAACACCCCTACAAAAACAGTAACTCCTTTAAAAATAGGAGAATCTGAACCCGGTAAATAGGGAAAAATAATCACCAACATAAACGCATATAAAAGAACACGAATTATATTGAAGGTAGGTTGCGCCCAATCACTATAAAACCCATTAATTTGTATTTTGCCTTTTTGAATTTCAATTACAAAAAAACGTAAAATCTTCACCAAATATCGAAATACCAGAAAGATTACCAATATTGAAAACAAATTAGGAAGGTATGCTAAAAAACTAGAAACAAAATATTTTGCAGGTTTCAAAATCCAATACATCAACTTTGTAGCATAACCTTCTGTTGAAGGAAAAACACTAAAAAGTAAGGGAATGGACAGATAGAAAACTAAACCGTAAAACACCAAACGAAGCGTTTTTATCAATTTTAAAGTAAAAAAGAGTTGGTTTCTAGGTGTTAAAACATGATAATTATTTAAAAGTACGCCTTTAAAAAATCGTTCATCGTTTTTCATGAGATAAAACATGAACCGTTTAAATGCCACGTTAATTGCATATAAAAGCAATACAATACAACCTACAAATAATGCTTCAAGTCCGATACGTTTTAGCCATATTAAGGGAGCATTACTGCTCTTTTCATTTTGAATAGCGGTAGCGATGATGGCCTTTCTTTTTTTAGCTAACGCTTCAGCATCCATCTTTTCGATACTTGCATCGGTTGTGGTAATTGAAAGTATTACAAAATTTTCTTTATAAACAACATCCAAAGAAATATCAGCAGGAGCAATTTTTAAAGAATCGGCTTCAAATAATGGATCGCTATAAATTTGACGGATACGATCCTCAATCGCTCTAGCTCTTTTTTCGGGTGTGAAAGCACCAATCTTGTTATGAATATAAAAAAGCGTGTCTTTAAAAGGAGCTACTGGATAACGCTCTTTTATAGTCGAAACAACATCTGAATTAATGGTTGTAGCGGTCTTTACATCAGGTTGTGATATTGAATTTTGACCCCACAAAATGGTAGTAAAAATGAATGAAATGAAAAGAATTCTAAAGGCTTTCGTGCGATTCATAGTAGTTGAATGTCTTTGAATTAAACTATGTAATTTCATTGTAATGCAAACAAGAAAGCCAAATGCTTCCTTTTAGCCCCGACAGCAGCGGCATCCTTTGCTTTTTTGCTGCCAAAAAAGCAAAGATATAGCGGATGGCGGGACGATGTGACCAAAAAATCCTTTGACCACTGCTCCTAAACATTATTTTTATGAAATTTTGCTTAACAAATATAACGACAAAACAACATACTTTTAACAGAATTCCTAGTATTTAAACCGAGTGAATGCTATTTTTTTATTTTTAATTTAATAAAAAGCGTATCGATAACCTGATTGATTTCGGGCGAAATGACCATTTTATAATTAACATAAACATAAACCACTGTAAGTAATATTGACTTTAAAGCAATCCCAAGTAAAGGATGAAAGGGAAATTGCCAAAAATAAAACAACACAAAAATAACTACTGAAACACCAATAGATTCAAGCGTTTGTTTGCTAAATGGATACAAATGCATACGCTTTACTACAAAAAATAATTTAGCCAAACTGTAGGCTGTAATCGACAATAATGTGGCAAAAGCTGAACCAATGATTCCGTAAAGTGGAATAAATAACCAATTCAATAAAAAGGTCAGTACAGCAAGCATCACACCAAGAAACAAGACCATTCGATAATACTTAGAATTGAAAATAATCGCGTTGTTGTTTCCTAAAATCAAATCGAAATACTTAGAAATTCCGATCATGAACACTACCAAAATACCACCAGCAAATTCTTTGGGTAACAATTCATACAACTGATTGATATTTACAAAAATACCAAGCATGACATAACCACCGACTATTTGAAGATTAATCGAAGTTTTTTTGTACAAACCATTCAATTCACCATATTTGTTTTCATGCATTAATTTGGCCGTAATAGGGTACACAATTTGATGCATGGCACGACTGGGAACCGATATTACCAACGCTATAAAGGTGGCCACAGAGTAAATTCCAATATCGCCAATATCAAGATATTGATTGAGCATGATTTTATCTCCATCAAGCAATAAATTGGCTACACTTCCTGAGAGGATAATATAAAAGGAATATTCAATAATTCCTTTCGCATTTTCAGGAATAACCCATTGAAAAACAGGCTTCTTGATTCGAAACGCATAAAACATGGTCGCCAAAAAAGCAATAAAATAAATTCCAGCCGTAAGATAAATAAACTCAACAGCCGTTATCCACTTAAAGAACATAGCCAAAAGAGCTAATAAAGAAAACAAACGCAGTCCTACTTCTTTAATGAAATTTCCAAAAACAGAATGCATATGTACTCTTGCCCACGCATAAAATATTTCGAAATACGCCATAGACAAACCTACAAACGGAATTAACCAAATAAAGTCTTTTACGATTGGGTTTTTCTTGGTGACAAAAAACAAAATTTCATCATAGAAAAACAACCCTATCAAAATCAATGGTATACTTAACAAAAGCGGAAACCATATGGTAAAAGACAAAAACTGATTCTTCTCTTCCTCGTTTTTACATTGCGAATAATATTTCACTAAAGTATTTTGCATACCAATAGCAAATAAAGGCATCAACACATTAGCACAAGACAAAATATAATTTGACAAACCGTAATAGGTTTTTCCCAAAATAGGTGGAAATAAAAATAAGGTACTTATCCCTCCTATTCCAAAACCGATGTAAGTTATTATTGTATTCTTTAATGATTGATTTAAAACAATGCCCATTATTGGAAGGTAGAATTTAGAAGTTAGAGGTTTGAAGTTACTGTTTTGAGGTTAAAAGAGTAGCTAATTCTTTGGTTAAACTTTTTCTGGAATATTTTTGTAAACCAACAGGATTCGACTGCAATTTTCCTTCCAAAAACTGTTGATAGTAGGATAAAATGGTCGCTTTTAATTGCTGTCTTTTATCATATTCAAAGAACACACCAGTATTGGTTCCTGTAATAATTTCGGCAAAATCAGAGTCTTTGGGACCAATAGCGATAATTGGTCTTCCAGAAACCATATATTCGAAAAGTTTCCCTGGAATGATGCTTTTGGTATCTTCTGAATCAATTTCGATTAATAATAAAACTTGTGATTTACGCTGATGCGCTACAGCTTCATCGTGTGACACGTAGCCTAAATTATTCAAATAGTCATTGAGTCCAAATCGGGTAATCGTATCCAATACTTCCTGACTAACAGCACCCATCAATTTAATTTCAAGTTGCTTTTTAAAGTCAGGGATTTCGGCAAGTAACTCTACTAAACTTTCCCAAAGAATCAGTGGGTTACGTTCCGATAAAAACGAGCCAATATGCGCCAATGTGAATTTGGCATCTAACGTTTGTGGCGCTACATTTTCCGTGTCATAGCCATTCGTAATAACTTCAATAGGTTTTGAAGTAATGGCTTGAAACTCCGTCTTAGTCGTTTTGCTAGTTACAATTATCGTATCAGCAGCATTCAGCACTTGATGTTCTAATTTTTTATGCTTATTGGCTGCATAACTAGACAAACGCAAGGCTTTGTGATAGCCAATAGTCGTCCAAGGATCACGAAAATCGGCGAACCATTTGACGTTTCCTTTTTTTTGCAACTCCAATCCAATCAAATGCAAACTGTGAGGAGGTCCTGAAGTAACGATAGTATCGATATTATTTTCAGCAATGTATTTTTCTAAATAAGCCACAGAAGGTTTTACCCAAAAAACACGGGCATCTGGAATGAATAAGTTCCCACGTATCCACAATAAAAACGCTTCCAAAAAGGATTGTTTTTTTTGATTAGGAATGATTCCAGAGCTTATTTTTTTGGTTTTGTTTTTAGAAAAAAAAGAAGCCAATTGATAGGGTTCAAAAATGCTTTTTTTCAAAACAATAGCTTGTTGCGACACTTCTTTTTCTAAATGAGCATCAACTATAGGATAAGTTGGATTTTCTGGAATATAAACAATCGGCTGTATATCAAAATCGGGCAAATATTTTACAAACTTAAGCCAACGTTGCACACCTGGCCCACCGGCTGGCGGCCAATAATATGTGATGATTAAGAGTTTTTTGATATCTTTCTTCAAGTTATTTGTTATTCAATTTATTTAATTCCTCAATATCCAATTGATCCTTTAATCGATTGGTCGCTTTTTTTGCCAGTATCAAACTATCATAATCAATAAAATACACAGGAACTTCGTTTAAGTAAACAATTGTTGCATTTTGAAGTAGTTCATCAAAATTTGCATTTTCCAATCCCTTAATAGATGTCATTACATCCAAACGTAAATCATACGAAATCGTAAAATCTGTATATCCTGCTACAAATTGCATCGTTTCAATTTGAGGAAAGTCTCCTATTCCAATTTGTTTAAAAGCGGCTCTAAGGTTGATTCTGTTTTCAGTAGTATCGTCTAATAATATATCAATATCACCAGTGTTTCTTGTATAGCCATAAATATTTACAGCAAGACCTCCAATAGTTAGATAACGAACATTTTTTTCGTTGAATATTGTCCAAATATTTACTATTTCTGGAAGCATTATTTTTTCTGTATAACTCTAGGTGCGTGTTTTAAAGCATATGAAAGTTCGACCAATGACATAAATCGTTCCAATCGCTCCAAATATATTTTTTGCAATTCAACCTTTTTAGCATCGATTTTAGCTTTAGTTTTCATCTCTTTCTTTACTCTATTTTCTTGATTTTTTTCTCTCTACATATATACCTCCTACCAAAAGCAATAGCATTCCAATAGAACTTACCAAGGCGATAATACTTCCTGTTTGAACCACTTGTGGCTCGAATTTGAATTCTACTTTGTATTTCCCAGCTGGAATTTCAATAGCTCTCAAAACATAATCTACTCTGTAAATTGGAGTTTCTTTACCATCAACGTAGGCTTTCCAACCTTTAGCATAATACATTTCAGAAAACACTGCTAAACCAGCATTAGCATTACTTGAAGTGTACGTTAAGTGATTCGGTTTGTAGTCCTCCAAAGTTATTTCCGCTGAAGTGTCTTTTACAAAGTTTTTATTTTGAATAGCAAACTCTTTTGTATTGACAATTGCCACATTTTTAGAATCAAACTTATCTAAAGCTTTCATTTCTTCATCAGCAGAAGAAACTGCTTTAATTTGACTTACAAACCAAGCATTGCCATTCGCATTAGGATTAACTGTTGGAAATTCTTTGCCTTCTTTATCGGTCTGAATGATGTATTTTACATTTAAAAAATCTAAAACCTCAATATTATTTTTAGCGATTTGATAATCGAATAATTGCTGAATTCTTCTAGGCTTAGCTGCGTGATAACCTCCCAGAGATTTATGAAAGTACGAAGCTCTTGCGCTTGATAGATTTCCACTTACCTCAAAAACTCTATAATTAGAAGGATCTCTCAAAATTTGAATATCAGCAGGAGTTTCCTGAAATGGAGCTGCCACTTCTCTACCATTCATAAAATCTTTTCCTGACACATATTTTTTATCCACGAAGAAAAGATCAAAAATCATCAAAACACCAACAATAATTATAGCGGTATTTTGTGCCAATCTTTTTTGAGTATAAAACCACAATACAGCTGCAATTAACACTATAAAAAAAGTAGAACGCAACAAATCGGCAGTGTATAAACTCATACGATCAGCTTTTAGCGCATCTACAAATCCAGGACCATAGTTTTGCAAATACAATCCATCACTGCTGCCAGCATAACTCCACGCGCCTTTGCTTACAAAAAGAATTATCATAACTCCCAAACCAAATAATGCGGTATGCAAAATTCCTTTAGTTTGTAGTTGCTTTTCCAAAGTAAAAAAGGATTGTAATCCCATAATAGCCAAAACAGGGAAACACAATTCGAGGATAACCTGAATAGACGAAACGGCTCTAAACTTATCATACATAGGAATATAATCGATGAAGAAATCCGTCACTAAAGAAAAGTTTTTTCCCCAAGACAAGACTAACGCAATCATAGCGCCTCCAAAGAATACATATTTAATTTTTCTTTTATCAATAAATAATGCTAAAACCGCCAAAAAGAAAACCACAACTCCAATATAGGCAGGTGCTGCTACAATTGGTTGATCACCCCAATACGTTGGTAATCCATTAGCAAAATCGGCAGCTTGATCTTCAGGAACACCTTGCCCAATCATAAATTCAAACATGGCGCTATCTTTTCCCAAAGCTTCACTATTTGAACCACCAAAGAGTCTTGGAGCAATCAAATTAAAGCTTTCCATAATACCATAACTGTATTCTGTAATATAATCTCGAGTCAACCCATTATCTCCTGATTTAGGAGAACCATCTGGATTAAATGTCAATTCACTTTTCCCACGCGTACTAAAAGCAGCATATTCAGAAGTCGCTAATAAATTGGTCGCATTGGCACCAATTGCAACTATCCCTGCAATCGCCAAAATCCCAAAACTTTTTACTAAATCCTGATATTGTTTTTCTTTGATGGCCTGATACGAATAATACCCCACCAAAATCAACAAAAACAACAACAAATAGTACGTCATTTGAAAGTGATTCGCATTAATTTCTAGTGCTGTAGCAAATAAAGTAACCAAACCTCCTACAATATATTTGCGTTGAAAAACAAGAATAAAACCAGCAACAACCATCGGCATATACCCAATGGCATGGGCTTTAGCATTGTGTCCCACTCCCAAAATAATAATCAAATAAGTAGAAAAACCAAAGGCAATTGCACCAAAAAATGCTTTTAACGGATCGATTTTTAAGACCAATAAAAGGCCGTAGAATCCTAGAAAGTATAAGAATAAATAATCAGCTGGTCTAGGTAAAAATCGGATTGCATCATCAAGAGCACCAATATAATCGTGAGGATATTTTGCACCTAACTGATAGGTAGGCATTCCACCAAAAGCAGAATTTGTCCAATAAGGTTCTTGATGTTCGATGGCTCTAAAGTCATTTTGCTCTTTGGCCATCCCAGTAAACTGAGCGATATCAGACTGAAAAATTTGTTTTCCTTGTAGAACAGGATAAAAATAAATTAAAGAAATAACTACAAAACCTAAAATAGCTAATGCGTGCGGATAGAATTTATTTATAACTTTCAATGGATTCAGATTTGAATTAGATTAAAAAAAGGGCTTCAGCGCACAAATTTAATCTATTTCTTCGTAATCCACATATTCTCCCACTTTTTTGGTTTCTTTTGGGTTTTTAGAACGTGCAGTATCTACAATAATCTCATCTTGATGAGTATAGTTTCTATTATTTTGATTGTACTGTTGTTGTGAATACTGTTGTTGCTGCTGAAAACTCTCTCCGGCTTTTTCAACCGCTTTTTTAACTAATATCGGCAAAAAAAGTTTAGCTAAAAATTTAAAAACATAGTAAAACATGATCATGTATAACAATGTCTTTATAAAACCACTAAATGAAGCTAGTTGCATATTGAAAAAATTTTTTCAAATTTACTAAATCCAACATTCATTTTTAAAACAAAAATCATAAATAAATAATAAAAAAACGCAACCAACAACAACACAAAACCAACAAGACACTTACTGTAAACGATTTGCATTTAGTTTTTAACTCATACGAAGTTACTTTTTTTTTGAGGTAAAAAATAATTATTAAAACAAATACAAGCTTTAAAGTACGATGATGATATTACCTGCCATCAAATCAAACATTATAAACTGCTAAAAATTATATTAGATTTAAGGCATCGCTCATTAATTCCTGCAAGAATTTAGAATTAAAAGTAGAAATCACGATCACTTTAATTGATTGTAATTATCTTTACATCAAATTTTACTATCAATGACAATTACTCAATTAAAATACGTGCTCGCCGTAGCAGAGCATAAAAACTTTACTCTAGCCGCTGAGAAATGCTTTGTGACGCAACCCACCCTCAGCATGCAAATTCAAAAAATAGAAGAAGAACTAAGTGTTCAAATTTTTGACCGAACCAAAAAGCCAATACAACTTACAGAGATTGGTCAAAAAATTGTAAATCAAGCCAAAAATATTGTTAACGAAGCAGATCGCATACAGGATATAGTAGAACAACAAAAAGGATTTATTGGAGGAGAATTTCGCTTAGGAATCATCCCTACTATCATGCCTACTTTATTGCCCATGTTTTTGAATAATTTTATTAAAAAATATCCAAAAATACGATTGATTATTGAAGAGCTCAATACTGCTGAAATTATCACCAAACTAAATAATGGACATCTGGACGCTGCCATTGCGGCTACTCCACTTCTAGAAGAAAAAATAAAGGAAATTCCTTTGTATTATGAACCTTTTGTTGCCTACATTCCTGAAGGTCATCAGCATTTTGACAAAAAAGAAATAGAGGTTAGCGATTTGAATTTAGATGAAATTCTTTTATTGCAAGATGGACACTGTTTTAGAGATGGCATCTTGAATTTATGCAAAAACAGCAATTCCAATCAAGTCAACCACTTCACTATTGAAAGCGGCAGCTTTGAAACTTTAATCAAATTAGCTGATGAAGGCTTAGGCACCACATTACTCCCCTATCTTCATACCTTGGATTTGAAAGAATCTGACAAAGGAAAACTAAAACATTTCAAAGAGCCAAAACCCGCTAGAGAAATTAGCTTAATTTACCCAAAAAACGAGCTAAAAATTCAAATCATTGACGCCTTGCGCAATACGATTGCCGGAGTAATTAAAGGAGCAATTGTATTTCAAAATGTTGAAATTATTAGTCCTGTCCAAAAAAAGTAAACATAAAGAAAGGAACCTAAACAGGTTCCTTTCTTTTATCTATTTACAATTATTAAACATTGTTTTAATTCTGGCTTTTTCTCAGTAAAATCAAACAACCATTCTCTTAATTGTTCCAATTCATAAGGCAACAAAGTTCTTATGGCTTTTTCTAATTCTTTACAAAAAAGACTATGGTCAAAACTTACTCTTTCTAGCACTGATTTAGTGTAATCAAACATTATTTTAGACATAATAAAATAAGATTTTGGGGTTATCTTGTTGTAAAAATACTTTTTTTATGCTTTGCTTTTACAAAGCAAACTAAGATTTATAGTTTTTTTATGCAATTAATAACGTTTTCGAAGTGCTATCAAGGCACGCACTTTGTGGCTCTAAACATTTCTCGTTTACCAGGTGGCCCTTCTAATTTTTCGACGGTAAAACCTACTTCTATCATACTTCTCTTTACAACGCCTCTAGCAGCATACGTAACCAAAACACCCTTATTCTTGAGTGCATCAAACATTTTTTTAAAGATCTCGGTACTCCATAAATCCGGCTGAACCCTATAACCAAAAGCATCAAAATAAATCAAATCATACTGCGCTTGATCACTAATGTCTTCAAAAAATTGTTGCCTTTTAGTTAACGAAAAATTAGAAGCTAACGCCACAGTTTTTTCCCAATCACTAGAATGAATAACATCAAAAACTGTTTGGTCGCTTGCTGCCTGCAATTCCGAAACATAATTCATACCCTGTAACTCTGCAACAGAAATTGGATAAGCCTCGACCCCAACATAACTTATGGTTTGCTGAAGTTTTTTGGCTTCTAGAAAAGTAATAAAAGTATTGAGTCCCGTACCAAAACCTATTTCTAAAATGGAGAGGGATTGCGCAGGAAAAAGAGCCAATCCGTTTTTGATAAACACATGTTTGGCTTCTTGTATTGCACCATGCTTAGAATGATAACACTCATCCCAATCCTCAATTTGGATCGTGGTAGAACCATCCAACGTTTGAATCACGTTTCTTTTCATAGCGGTAAAAGTAATTGTATTATCGTTATTTTTTGTTCAAAATATCACTAACCATTTGATCAACAATAACATTATCATTGAATTAAAACAAATTAAAATAAATTTGTGAATTTTGTTTTTAGTTTTAAAGCAAAATTAATCATTACTAACGTTATGCAACAGACAAAATCTCAAGTATTTATTTATTCTTTCATCAAAAAGACAATAAATAATTCTGATTATTAGAAAAATTACAAAACATTATCAAATTCAACAGAGAGAAAAATTTTAGGACTATTTATAGGCTTTTTTATTTAATTTTGTAAAAAAATAAAAATCATACAAAAGAAGCATTTTTTCTATGATTTTAGCTATTGAATTTAACTATTAAAACCTAATCATGAGTACTTCTCAAACAACAACAATTGATATCACAAAAGCTACTACTTCCAAAATAAACGATGTAGATTTTGATAATTTAAGTTTTGGTTCCGTTTTTACTGATCATTTATTGGAATGCGATTTTAAAAATGGCGCTTGGCAACAACCTGTAATTAAACCCTACCAACCTTTTCTATTAGACCCATCGGCCAAAGTTTTTCACTACGGACAAGCTATTTTTGAAGGAATGAAAGCTTACAAAGACGATAATAA
Organism: Flavobacterium sp. LM5; assembly: GCF_002017945.1. Lineage (NCBI taxonomy): Bacteria > Pseudomonadati > Bacteroidota > Flavobacteriia > Flavobacteriales > Flavobacteriaceae > Flavobacterium > Flavobacterium sp. LM5. Next base: position 47,390 of record NZ_MUFX01000002.1, read on the forward strand.
TGATCTATGGCTTTTTAGACCAGATGAAAATTACAAAAGATTTAATGCATCGGCAGTGAGAATGGCAATGCCTGAAGTTCCAGAAGAAGTTTTCATGAATGGACTGAACGAACTTTTGAAAATCGACGAAGCATGGGTGAAGAAAGGATTAGGCAATACGATGTACATCAGACCTTTTATGATTGCAACAGGTGATGGTGTAGTAGCCAACCCTTCAAGCGAATACAAATTCATGATTATTCTTTCTCCAGCAAAAGCATACTATTCTGGTGAAGTAAAAGTTTTAATTGCTGAGCATTATAGTAGAGCTGCCAATGGAGGAATTGGAGCTGCAAAAGCTGCCGGAAACTACGCTGCACAATTTTACCCAACTACTTTAGCCAACAAAGAAGGCTTCCAGCAAGTAATTTGGACAGATGACGCGACACATACTAAACTTGAAGAAGCTGGCACCATGAACGTATTCTTCAGAATCAACGACACATTGTTGACTGCTCCAGTAAGCGAGAGAATTTTGGATGGAATTACTAGAAAAAGTTTAATTGAATTAGCCAAAAAAGAAGGCATCAATGTAGAAGTACGACCAGTTTTGGTTAGCGAACTAGTAGAAGCTTCTAACAACGGAACATTAAAAGAAATTTTTGGAGCAGGTACAGCGGCAGTGGTTAACCCAATTGTTGGATATTCGTATAAAGATAAATATTACGAATTACCTAAAATCGAAAACTCTTACGCAGAACAATTGAAAAGCAAACTAACTAAAATGCAACACAAATTAGAAGTGGATCCATTTGGTTGGACTGTAAAAATCTAATATATACTTTATAAAAAATACGAAAGGCGATTTTCACGATGAAAATCGCCTTTCGTTTTATTTTGAATCTGCAACAATCTTGAGAATCTTAGAAAAATCAGGTTTGAAATAATTAGGTCCTTTCATAACTTTACCATCTTCTCTATAAATTGGTTTTCCGCCCTCGCCCAATTTACTCATATTGCTTCGTTGAATTTCATCAAAAACAGCTTCAATATGATCTTGTAATCCATGTTCGATGATTGTACCGCACAAAATATACATCATATCGCCCAAAGCATCAGCAATTTCAACAATATCATTATTATTGGCGGCTTCTAGATATTCTTCATTTTCTTCTTTCATCAAATTAAAGCGAAGCAGATGTTTTGCATCACCCAAATTAGCGTGGGGTTGTTCTTTATGCCCTATGGCAAAAGCAGTATGAAATTCCTTTACCGCTTCTATTTGTTTTTGCATACTTTTGATTTATGAATTGAAAGTACAAATTAGCAATAATTCCTAATCAATTCCTTAAATTTGTACAAAAAATTACCATTATGTTTAGTCAAGGACAATTAGTATTTGGAGCCTGCTTCGCCATCGCCTTTATTTTTGCAATGATAATTGCCTACCGAAAAGATGCGAATTTACATCGCGTTTTTTATAAAGGAAATTATAAAATTTTACTAGGATTTATTGCCTTTATTGGGATTTTGTTTATTATTAAGATTTTTTTGAAGCATTAAATTTCATAGACTCCTTTTTTGAATAAAATTTTTAACTTTACTCAAGTTTACATTTTACATCTCATGCAAATCCTAAAGTATCTTTTTTTATTATTTCTACTCAGTATTGTTGCCACTACTATCTTTATTGCTACGCAAAAAGGTGATTTTCAATTGGAACGCAGTAAAGTAATCAACTCACCTAAATCGGCCGTTTTTACTTATGTTAACGACTACCAAAACTGGCCCGATTTCAACACTTGGATGCTTGAAGATTCGAGTTTAAACATGACTTATTCTGGTATTACTTCTGGAAATGGAGCCTCATGTTCGTGGACAGGAGCAGAAGGAACAGGAGATATTGTGACGCTAAAAAGCAAAATCAATGAGAGTATTGTTCAAAAACTAAACAATAACGGAACCGAATCCGAGGTACTTTGGAACTTCAAGGATACTGTTGGAGGTACAAAAGTCACTTGGAAAACCAAAGGTAACTTGAGTTTCGAATTAAAAATGTTGGCCGCTTTAAAAGGAGGAGCTGAACGTAATTTAGGAAGTATTTACGAAAAGAGCTTGACCAATTTAGATAAAATCTTAGACTACGAAATGAATACTTATTCCTCTAAAGTAGTAGGAGAAGTTCGAAAAACTTCAACAAATTATATCAGCCAAACTTTTAGCAGTAAAACAAGTAATATTTCAAAAAACAGTAAAATTGTTTTTGAGAAATTAACTAACTATTGTAGTGAGAATGGCATTAAAATCTCGGGAGTACCCTTTATCATCTACCATCTTTACGACTTACCCAAAGAAACAGTAAAACTATCATTTTGCCTCCCGATCCAAGACGAAAACTTAATAAGTATTGAAAAAGACATAACTATCGGCAAGCTTGAAGGTTTCCCTGCGGTAAAAACGATAGCAAAAGGGGATTATAGCCACATGCTAAAAGCTTTAGATAAAACTGCTAGTTATTTTAACACAAAAGGCATTTCCAGAGCAACAACATTTTCTCATATCGAGGTATATACCGTTGGAAAGAATAAAAGCACAAAACCCTCTGAATGGATTACCACGATCTATACTCCTATTCAACCAAAAGTTGTTCCATCTCCAATTGTTCGAACGTATATCCCAAAGAAAAAACCTGTGGAAACTACTATTGAGGAAGAGATCCCATCTGAATTCTAAAAAAGAAGATCCACAATTAAACCTTCGTAGTAAATGCTAGTCTAACCCACAAAAAGTGTAACACTTGCAAGACGAAAAAGCATTTATCCAGCAATTACTAGATCCGAAAACGCAAAATAAAGCGTTCGAGCTGTTATTGAAGGAATACCAAAGACCGTTGTACCATCATATTCGAAACATAGTTTTGAATCATGATGATGCTGACGATGTTTTGCAAAATACATTTATTAAAATTTTTCGTTATTTAAAAGATTTTAAAGGAGACAGCAAACTTTTCTCTTGGATGTATCGCATAGCTACTAATGAAGCTTTGACTTTTCTAAATCAAAAGGCCAAAAAAAACAAGCTTAGTTCACAAGAGTTACAAGATAAAATACTGCAAAATCTGGAAGCTGATGTCTATTTTGAAGGCGATGCAATTCAAATTAAATTACAAAAAGCAATCGCACTCTTACCAGAAAAACAACAACTGGTTTTCAAAATGAAATACTTCGAAGATTTAAAATATGAAGAAATATCAGAAATCCTAGGAACATCGGTTGGAGGATTAAAAGCTTCTTACCATCATGCCACCAAAAAAATAGAAACTTTTATGACTGAAAATTAAACCATTTGCCAACTTATTAGTCTAAAAACATTATGAAAGAATTCAAATTAGATCAACATCCTAAGATATCTGCTGGATTTAAGGTTCCTGAAAATTATTTCGACACCTTTTCGGCTACACTTCTTGCGGATCTACCCAATAAAGAAGCCAAAGTAATTCCGCTTTTCTCAAAGAGAAAAAAATTAATTTGGGCAGCAGCAGCCATTTTTATTGGTGTATTGAGTATACCGCTTTACAATCATTTTCATAGTAGCACAACAGAATTTGACAGTACCTATTTAGAGAATTATTTAGCCTATCAACCCAATATTACTGAATACGACTTAATAAATGAAATAAACCTAAACCAATCTTTACCCCTGTTAGAATCAACGAGTGCAGATCTAACAACAGTTGAAGATTACTTAATTAAAGAAGGAAACATAGAGCAACTTATAATTGAATAAAGTCTACAAAATAAAATTAAAAAATACATTACAATGAAACATATTCTCCCATTGATTATTTTGCTATTATCATTTACTGCTTTTGGTCAAAATGAAAGATTAAAAGAAAAAAGAGATCAAATCAAAGCCATGAAAGTAGCTTTTTTGACTACCGAACTCAACTTGACTCCCGAAGAAGCAGCTAAATTTTGGCCTGTTTACAATGCCTATGACGACAAACAATTTGAATTAAGGCATCAAAAAATGAAAACATATGCCAAAAAATTAAACGACGGCTCCCTAGACAATATGAGCGAAAAAGAAGCCTTAGTTTTTTTGAATCAAATAGAAAACACTGATGATGAACAATATCATTGTAGAAAAAAATACAATCAAGCACTTCGAGGTATCTTAATACCCACTAAGATTCTAAAACTCAGAAAATCTGAAATTGATTTTGACCGCAAATTACTACAACAATATCGTAACAAAAACAAATAAAAAAAACAAAAGTTCATTCCACTTCCGAATGAACTTTTGTTAGAATAAAAAATGAAACATATAATCTTAAATTCTTAATTTATAAATCAACTTAAAATAATTACTTCCTACCAATGGAATTCCATTCAAACTTCTCCTATTATCCCAACTTCCATCACCATACATAGCATTAAGATCAACTCTTGGCAAAACATTAAATAAATATTCGATTGCTATTGAATCAGAAATATTAATTCTATAAGCCAAGTTTCCGCCCACCGAAATATGTGAACTTTTTTGATCATAGGAAATACCACCTCCCCAATTACCCCATCTATTGATTAAAGTTGGCTCCATTGATGGAATTATTGTTGACTTAATCAATAAGCTTCCTATGTTAAAACGTAAGGGAATATGATATCCAAAACCAATCGTAAACTTACTGAATTGGGTAATAGAAAAACTTTCGTATCCAACATTTACTTCATAATTTCTTGAAACCATAGCAAATTGAAGTAAATAATTGATTCCTGACTTATAATTAGTCGGTTCACTTCCTAAAAATAAATTTCTAGCATCTACCGCTCCTGAAAATGCAATGAAATTTTCTTTATCACTTTGTGCAAATGTAAACACACTCACCAATAATAGAATTAGAGTTTTCATAGCTTTAGATTTAAAATTAGATGTAAAAAAAACAGATAATAATCAATAAAAATGTTTTATCTATTGCTATTTAGACAAATCCATTTTCTTTCTACGATGCATCGTCTTTATAAAAAAAGTCAACTCTCTTGTAAATGTGTCAAGATCTGCAGCTGATTTTTTTATCAATTCAACTATCTCAAGATTATCAACATCCACATTATGTTCTGTGCTTAACAGATTTGTCAATCCTAGTATATTTGTGAGCGGCAACCTAATTTTATGAGAAATAATAAACATAATTTCCTCCAATCCTTCTTGGACATCATTCTTAGAGAATTGATTTGAATTGCTGTAATTATTTTTTTCGTGAAGTAACTGTAAATTTAATTTTTCTCTTTCTTTTTGTAATTCAACTACCGACTTTTCAAGAAAATTAATCTCCCTGATAAGCTTTTTTTGATTCAATAATAAACTTGTACTACTGCTATTGTTATTGGATTTAGCACTAGAGTTAGAAACAAAGCATTGAAAACTATTAAGGGATTTATTATTTTCCATAACTTCGTAGGTTTTAGGTTAAAACTTCAGGGCTTTTGAAAGGCAAAATCATCAACAAACATAAAATCAAAAAAACAGAATTTTTTTTACACCAAAAAGAACTAATCGATTTAATTAAAACAATCATCAATTTTATACTGTTAAATTTAACAATAAAACCAAACAAGTAGCTTTAAAATAAATAAAATTAATTTTAAGTGATTGTATTTTATTTTATTATTAATAAATTTCTTAAATTACATAAAATATATAAAAATATTAACATTCATTTATACATAAAAAAAGCTACGTATTTTTGCGTATATAAAAACTACAATGGAAACGAAATTTTACCCATACTAGAATATGGGGTGTTTTGAGTAACAGAATTAGAGTAGGAAGTCCCTGCTACCGTTTCATTTGCCAATAGAGCAAAGAGTATTGCTTCTTTAGCATCACCATCAATACCTAAATCAAGAGTGGATTGTATTGAAAAATCAAGTAACTGCCTCAAATTGTCCATTAGCAACGGATTATGCATACCTCCACCAGAAACATAAATAGATAAATTATTTGAAGTACATAACTTAGTAGCACTAATTTCAATAATAGCCTCCGCAATGGTTTCGGCTGTAAATCGAGTTAAGGTGGCCAAAACATCAGCGACACCTAATGTAGTAGTATTAGATTCTTGCATAGAGCGATTTAAATACTCCATACTAAACAATTCGGGACCAGTACTTTTAGGGAAAGGAGCTTTAAAGAAATCATGGTTTTTTAATGAGCATAACAAATCCGAAGATACTGAACCTGATTGAGCGATTTTTGAATCGACATCGAAGGCTAGATCAGGAAAATGCAGTCGAGTGTAAGCATCCATCAGCGTATTGCCAGTTCCAGTATCACTAACAAAAACATCTTGAAAATCTCCAGATTTTGGCAAAAAAGTAAAATTTGAAATTCCACCAATATTTAACAAAATACGATTTTCTAAATCGGTGCTAAACAAAAAATAATCTCCGTACACCGCCAATGGCGCTCCTTCACCTCCCAATGCCAAATGTTTTTGACGGAAGTCCGAAATCGTGATACATTGTGTAAGCACGGCAATATGATCTCCATCACCAATTTGCAATGTAGCATTTGGGAATTTTTCTTGTTGGTGTAAGGATTTTGGAGCGTGAAGCACCGTTTGACCATGAGAAGCAATCAAATCGACATCGTTACTCGATAAGTTCCATTGATTCAAACATTGATTTACCATGTTCCCATGCAATACGCCAATCCATTCATTCAAAAGCGTCAGCTGCTGAAAATCAATCATTTTTTTGGCAAAAACTTTTCGAATTTCGTTTTTTGTTTCAGTATCGTAAGGTATCGTTTCAAAATGAACCAATTTCACTTTAGAATGTATACCCTCTCCAGTAATTTTACAATAAGCAACATCTAAACCATCCAACGAAGTTCCGGACATTAAACCAATAATATTTCGTTCTTCTTTTTGTGCAATTTTAGATAATTTGATTATGTTTGAATTCATTTGAATGTACTGTTATTTATCTTTTCAAAATTAACTAAAATATCAACATTCAACTTCAAAAGCAATAAAACCTTGCTTTCGCTTATTAATAGTAATTATTTTTTTTCAACAGACCGAATGTTTATAAAACAAATATCTAAGCACATCAAATCTTCAAATAAAATTTAACAAACTTTAAATATTTACAAGTTGAATTTAAATCTATTTATTTCATCAATGGATTAATTGACTACAAAATGCTAAAAAAATGTTGAATTGCGGGTTTGATAATTAGTATATTACTATTTTTATGCCCGTTGTAAAATAAAAGTTATAAAATCTTAAATAAAAAAAATGTATTTTTTTTCAAACAAAACATTTTTACATATATTTGACTTTTTTAACGTATTAAAAATGAATTTATTCTTTTTACAGCAAGAATAAAAAACAAAAAACATTATATCGTTTTGAAAAACAGTTAAAAAACATATCTTAACATTAGTTTAAGAAAGTAAAACATTTATTTACAAGGCATTTATACAACAACAGTACCAATAAAATTCGAAAAATGGCATTAAAAGGTTTATTTAGAAAAAAAACAGTTCAAGACATTCTAAAACAAGTTGAAAAAAACAACCTCGAAGGACATGATGCCTTAGGAAAACACTTAACCGCTCGCGACTTAACTGCATTTGGAATTGCCGCCATTGTAGGTGCTGGAATTTTTAGCACCATTGGGAAAGCTAGTGCAGACGGTGGACCTGCAGTAATATTTTTATTTATTTTCACAGCAATAGCTTGTAGTTTTGCCGCATTTGCTTATGCTGAATTTGCCTCAATGGTCCCTGTATCTGGAAGTGCTTACACCTATTCCTATGTTGCTTTTGGAGAATTAATAGCTTGGATTATTGGTTGGGCACTGATCATGGAATATGCAGTTGGAAACATAACAGTAGCCATCTCATGGAGTGATTATTTCACTGGACTATTAGAAAGTGGAGGCATTATCCTGCCACAATGGGTACAAATGGATTATTTGACTGCCTCAAACGGGTTCAAAGAAGCCACCGCGTTAATGCAAGGCGGTAAATCATTTGAAAACTTAGAAACAGCTACACAAATGGCCTACACCGCTTGGACCACATCTCCTACTATTGGATCATTTCATTTGGTGGCTGACTTACCTGCTTTGTTAATTATTGTTTTAATTACAGCTTTGGTGTATCGCGGCATGAAAGAATCTAGAAATGCGAGTAATTTAATGGTCGCTATAAAAGTTTGTGTTGTACTATTAGTTATTGCTGTTGGTATTTTCTATGTAGACACTGCCAACTGGCAGCCCTTTGCTCCAAATGGTGTTTCGGGGGTTTTAAAAGGAGTTTCCGCTGTTTTTTTCGCATACATCGGCTTTGATGCGATATCAACAACTGCTGAAGAATGTAAAGATCCACAGCGCGATTTACCCAAAGGAATGATGTGGGCTATCATTATATGTACCTTATTATACATTTCGATTGCATTAGTATTAACTGGAATGGTAAGCTACAATCAATTAAATGTTGGAGATCCTTTGGCTTTTGTGTTTGATAAATTAGATTTAAAATGGCTTTCCGGCATTATTGCTGTATCAGCTGTGGTAGCCATGGCCAGCGTATTGTTAGTATTCCAAATGGGACAACCTCGTATTTGGATGAGCATGAGTAGAGACGGATTATTACCAAAGAAATTTTCAACCGTTCACCCTAAATTCAAAACACCATCCTTTGCTACAATCGTAACCGGTTTTGTAGTGGCAGTTCCAGCATTATTTTTAAACCTTACAATGGTGACAGACTTATGTAGTATTGGAACATTATTTGCTTTTGTATTAGTGTGTGCAGGTGTTTTATCGCTTCAAAATAAAACAGACATTCCTCGTGGAAAATTCAAAACGCCTTATGTAAATTCAAAATTCATTATGCCGTTATTCTTGATTGCAGGTCTAGTATTTGCTTTTACTTTCAACAAACAGGCAACCATGGATTTTATTACCAATACTACACAAGTAAACGAACCTTCAAGTATTGTCACCTCACTCAACAAAGAAGAATCTCAAACTGTAAGAGATTATTTAATTACTACAGAAGGAAGCAAAGCGCCAAAATCAGAGATCGATTTAGAGAATTTGTTAAGTATTCATGCTGAAAATAAGGCTGAATATAAAGCCATAGTAGCTGGATTGCCAATTGATGACAGTCTCAAATATGAAAGTGGTTTTGATTTATTTAAACATAAAATACCAATGTGGATCTTCTTATTCTCTTTAATAGGATTATCTATTTGGGCGTATCGTCAAAATCTGTCACTAATCCCATTACTAGGTTTGATATGTTGTTTATATATGATGGCCGAATTAAGTGTATGGAACTGGATTTACTTCGGTATATGGTTACTGATAGGATTGGTCATTTACTTTAGTTTTAGCCGAAAGAACAGTAAACTAAATGTAAAATAAATACAAGTAAATTCTTCAAAATAAAACCTTAAACCTCCTAGAACGATCTGGGAGGTTTTTTTTATACCCCAAAGCAATACAAAATTCAAAACACTGATTATCAATAATTTTATACAATTTTAATATCTTTATAAATAAAAAAAACATCTTAAAATAGTTTTTATCTATTGTAACTAATTTTTAAATAGATAAAAACGCGCTATCTTAGCAATCATAACGATCAATACATTAAAACAAAATACTATGGAAAACAATGCAAAAACCAATGCAAGTGGCAAATGCCCTTTTTCAAGCGGTACTCTAACTAAAAGTGCAGGCTCAGGAACCAATAATCGTGATTGGTGGCCTAATCAATTGAATTTATCCATTCTAAGACAAAATTCTTCGCTATCGAATCCTATGGGAGAACATTTCGACTACAAAGCAGCCTTTAATAGTTTGGACTATAACGCACTCAAAAAAGATATTTTTGACCTAATGACCGACTCCCAAGACTGGTGGCCAGCTGATTATGGTCATTACGGACCACTATTTATACGTATGGCTTGGCATAGTGCTGGTACGTATCGTACAGCAGACGGGCGAGGTGGCGCAGGATCTGGAACACAACGTTTCGCTCCACTAAATAGTTGGCCAGACAATGGAAATCTAGATAAAGCCAGATTACTACTTTGGCCAATAAAACAAAAATACGGAAAGAAACTTTCTTGGGCAGATTTGATGATCTTGGCAGGAAATTGTGCCTTGGAATCTATGGGACTACAAACGTTTGGTTTTGGTGGCGGTAGAGAAGATGTTTGGGAACCTGAAGAAGATATTTATTGGGGATCTGAAGGAAAATGGCTTGAAGACAAACGCTATACTGGAGATAGAGAACTTGAAAATCCATTGGCAGCTGTTCAAATGGGATTAATATATGTAAATCCAGAAGGTCCAAATGGTAATCCTGATCCATTAGCCTCCGCAAAAGACATTCGTGAAACATTTGCCCGTATGGCCATGAATGATGAAGAAACCGTAGCCCTAGTAGCAGGTGGACATACTTTTGGAAAAGCCCATGGAGCTGCAGACCCAAGTGTGTATGTAGGACCAGAACCAGCAGGAGCTTCTATAGAAGAACAAGGTCTTGGTTGGAAAAACACATTTGGAACCGGTAAAGGTGACGATACAATTACTAGTGGAATTGAAGGCGCTTGGACTCCAAACCCTACACAATGGGACAACGATTATTTCAATGTTTTATTAGGATACGATTGGGAATTAACCAAAAGTCCTGCAGGCGCACATCAATGGACACCAACTGAAGCTTCCAATGCCAAAATGGCCCCTGCTGCTGGCGACCCAACCAAAAAACAACGATTGATGATGACTACTGCAGACATGGCCTTAAAAATGGATCCTGTCTATGAAAAAATATCTCGTAGATTTCACCAAAACCCTGATGAACTTGCCGATGCATTTGCACGAGCATGGTTCAAACTAACCCATCGTGATATGGGACCTGTTTCACGCTATTTGGGACCTGAAGTTCCTAAAGAAGAATTAATTTGGCAAGATCCAGTTCCGAAACCAATTGGCACACTAATCAACAATGAAGATAGTAACACTTTAAAAGCCGCTATAGCAAATTCATCTTTAACTATTTCAGAATTAGTTTCCACTGCTTGGGCATCTGCCTCAACATTTCGTGGTTCTGACAAAAGAGGTGGTGCCAATGGAGCACGAATCCGATTAGCACCTCAAAAAGATTGGGACGTAAATCATCCAGAGCAATTGAATAAAGTGTTAGGAATTCTTGAAACTATTCAACATGACTTTAATGCTGCGCAAACCGATAACAAAACAGTATCTCTTGCTGATTTGATCGTATTAGCCGGAAATGTTGGTATTGAAAAGGCTGCTAAAAATGCAGGACATATCCTAACCGTTCCGTTCACTCCAGGTAGAACCGATGCTACACAAGAACAAACAGACACAGAGTCTTTTGAACTTTTAGAACCTAAGGCAGATGGATTTAGAAATTACTCCAAAACTAAATTTACGGTTTCTGCAGAAGAAATGCTGATAGATAGAGCACAATTACTTACGCTAACAGCCCCAGAAATGACTGTTTTAATTGGTGGATTACGTGTTTTAAACACCAATTTTAATCATTCAAAACTAGGCGTATTCACCCATCAAGAAGATGTATTGAGTAATGATTTCTTTGTAAACCTCTTGGATTTAAGTACTTCTTGGAGTGCTGTTAATAGCTCGGATGACGCATTTGAAGGTCGCAACAGAGCAACAGGTACTGCAAAATGGACTGGAAGTAGAGTCGATTTAATATTTGGTTCTAACTCAGAATTAAGAGCAATTGCTGAAGTATATGCCTGTTCCGATGCCAAAGAAAAATTCGTTACAGATTTCGTAAAAGCTTGGACCAAAGTCATGAATGCAGATCGTTTTGATTTAGTGTAATACTAAAAATACAGCCTAATGCTATTCATTACAGCATTTTGCGTTAGGGATTACTTCACTTATACTATTTTAATAGGAGTTCAGTGAACTTCGTTTGAAGCGAAAATCCTTTTTGAGGCTTTTCTGCCTCAAAAAGATTGTAGCGTAAAGCCCGACCCTTGTGGTAACGCCCAAATAATAAGTTGCGAAAATGCTGTTTATTACAGAATCAAGCAAAAGGAACATAATAAAAACAACAAAAACGGCTGCCTAAATAGACAGCCGTTTTTTAGTAACGATATTTAAGAATGATTTCGTATCTTAGATAGCAGTGATGATAGCTACAAAATCAGAAGCGTTCAACGCAGCTCCACCAATTAACCCACCATCAACGTCTGGTTTAGAGAAAATTTCTTTAGCATTGTCTGGTTTAACACTTCCACCGTACAAGATAGAAAGATCTTCTGCAATTTCACTAGTAAATGCTTTACGAACAGTTTCTCTAATAAATTCGTGCATTTCTTGTGCTTGCTCAGGAGAAGCTGTTTCCCCTGTTCCAATAGCCCAAACTGGCTCATATGCTAACACTACTTTTTCCCAATCAGCAGCAGCAATATGGAACAATCCGTCTTTCAATTGGTTTTCAACAACGTTAAAATGATTACCGGATTGACGGTCTTTTAACTCTTCTCCAAAACAGAAAATAACAGTCATGTCATGCTCTAAAGCTGTATTTACTTTACTTGCAATTAGGGCGTCTGTTTCGTGAAAAATAGCTCTACGCTCTGAATGACCTAAAATAACATGATTCACTCCTACACTCTTAATCATATCAGCAGAAATCTCCCCAGTAAAAGCACCGCTTTCTGCTTGATGAAGATTTTGAGCTGCAACCTCAACTGCAGAACCTTCTACTTTAGCTACAGCAGCAGCCAAATTAATATAAGTAGGCGCTACAATAACTTGTGCGTTGGTTTGAGCTGGTATTTTAGCTAATAAATCGGATAATAATTCTTGTGTTTGAGTAGCATTTTTATGCATTTTCCAGTTTCCTGCAACAATCTTCTTTCTCATCTTTTTTGTATTTATAGTTGAATTTGTAATTTATTTTAAACTGTTTAAGGTTTCTTCAATAACATCAAAATCGGTTTCAACGGCTCGATAACGCACAATTTTGCCTTTTTTATCGATTATAATATACCTTGGAATCCAATCAAGATCAATTGCTTTGGCAAATACTCCTTTCATCTGGTCATTGGCCATATAGTGATCTCCTTTTATTTCATGCTTTTCAATGCCTTGTTTCCATTTGTCGGCTGTTTTATCCATAGAGATAAAAACATAATTCACTTCGGGATGGTTAGCTTGTAATGCTTTCAATTTAGGCATCGCTTTTACACAATCACCACACCAAGACGCCCACATTTCAACAACCACAGTTTTACCTTTGTTCTTTTTTAAAATATCCTTAAAAGCAACTTGTTGGTCTGACAAGGACAATAGTTTTTCATTCAAAGCAACAGGTGAAAAATTGGTTTTTTGCGCTTGAGAACAAGAAAAACTAGCAAAAGCGATAAAAATAGCTAGCATTTTTTTCATAAATGTATTTTTTTGGTTTTTACAAATTTAAAGAAAGTATTTCATCTATCACGAAATTGATTTTACAGTTTAGTTGTTTTTTTGTTAAATAACCAAAAAAATAACGTTATCGTTAATAAATAAAAATCTGCAAAAAAGATGATGCCTTATTTGGGTCTGACAAATCTTCCTTGTAAAGCGCAGTTAAGATTTTATCACGACACTTCACTATACATAAACCAAGATAGAACACCTTCTTAAAAAAGCGATAACACAAAAAAAATGCGCCTATTACAAGAATAGCCGCACTTTATAAAGTTAAAATTAAATCAATTACAACTTTAAATCTTCGATATCATTGTGGTGTACTTTTTGCACAACCACTGCCTTAGAAAGCAACACTATGCTTGGATTAGCACGCTCCACTGTTTTCAAAGCAATCGGGTCACAGAAATAAAAATCAAAGGTTAATCCGTATTGTTTTTGAGCTTTTGCTATTTGCTCTGGAGACGAAGCTGTCATACCAATAACTTTGTATCCCTTTTTCACAGCTTTTTGATGCAATGCTTTCAGTTTTTTCATTCCATCGGCATCTGCATTTTCTAAATCGTAGGCTACCATTAGCATGAATTTTTCATTTCTTAAAAAAAGGTCTCTATACTCCACTCCATCTTTCTCCATGGTAAAATCATGAATGGGAGGCACATACCCTTCTTTAATAACTTTATCTTTACGATCTACAAAGGTGGCTCCTTCAGGAATTTGCATTAACTCCTTATCAGTAAACTCTTTATTTTCGCCATTTACATTATAAATGAACACCATTTCTACCACACTTTTGGGTGCATCATCAGGGATAACCATTCCTTCATTGATATTATTTCCTACTTTAAAAGGTCTAAAATCTATTAAAGGCAAATGATTTAAAACCCAATATCCCATGAAACAACTCAAGAAAAAAGCGGCTAAAACAATCACTTTTTGGGTACCCAAACCAAACAATGGTTGAATCCATTTTTGATTGAAATACAAAATCAAAATAAAGACCAATAAAACAATGTCTTTTCCAAAGGTTTCCCATGGCTTCAATTTTAATGCATCGCCGAAACAACCACAATCTTTTACTACATCAAAATATGCCGAGTAAAACGTTAAAAAAGTAAAAACAATGATTAAGAGTAATAAACTCCAAATAGTCCATTTGGTCTGATATCCTAACAGTAACATGACACCCAAAACTACTTCAAGAATTACTAAAAACAAGGCAATCGCTAAAGCAAATGGTGACAAAAAAGGCACATTAAAAACCGCTTCGCTAAAATATTCTACCAATTTATAAGAAAATCCTAGAGGATCATTTAGCTTAATTAATCCAGAAATAATAAATAAAACCCCAACAAAAAGTCGAGAAAAATGAGTGAGCAGTTGTCGCATAATAATAATTTATTTTATGAAAAAAATTTGGGTAAAAATTAGGGATAAACACTGATAAAAGCAACTATTATAGGTTAAAATCATCCAAAAAAAAACCGTGAAAATTATCTGAAAGCAGATAAAAACAAAACAACCAAAAAAACAGCTGTTCTTTTGGTTGTTTGTATACAAAATTATCGTAATAAAGATATTTCCCTAAGGTAATAATCTATTGAACTGCATTTTCTTTTCGCTCTAATAATGCCATATAAAACCCATCAAAACCCGATTCAGAAGCTAAAATTTTATGCTCTTTGATAAAAGTAAATTCTTTACCAATATCAGTAGTTAAAAAGCGTTTCACTTGTTCTTGATTTTCAGAAGGAAGTACTGAACAGGTTGCATACACCAATTTTCCACCTGGTTTCACAATTTTAGAATAGTTTTCTAAAACCTCGGATTGTACTTTTCTGATGTTATCAATAAACTCAGGTTGTAATTTCCACTTAGCATCAGGATTTCTTTTTAAAACACCAAGTCCACTACATGGAGCATCAATCAATACTCTATCCGCTTTTTGATGTAACTTTTTGATGACTTTAGTTGAATCAATGATACGATATTCAATATTAAAAGCACTATCTCTTTTGGCTCTTATTTTCAATTGCTTGAGTTTGCTTTCGTATAAATCCATAGCAATTAACTGACCTTTATTTTCCATCAAGGCGGCTATATGCAACGTTTTTCCTCCTGCTCCTGCACAAGTATCTACAACGCGCATTCCAGGTTTAACATCCAAGAAAGCAGCTACTAACTGTGAGTTAGCATCTTGAACTTCGAACAATCCTTGTTTAAAAGCATCCGTTAAAAAAACATTAGCTCTTTCGCGTAAAACTAAGGCATCAGGTTGATCTGGTAAGGTATCAGTTTCAATATTCAAATCCATCAAAAGCGCTCTTAATTGCTCTTTTGTAGTTTTCAACGTATTTACTCTTAACACCACTTTGGCTGGTTGATTTTGAGCAGCGATTTCTTTGGACCACACTTTTTCACCAAGCTCCTTAACTCCTACTTCATCCATCCAATCTGGAATAGATTCTTTAAAAGCACGAATTTTTGAAAGCTCATCGAATCGACCTTTAATTTTTCGTTCTGGCGTACCTTCAAGCTGTCTCCAATCTGGAATTGGATAGCCTCTTAATACGGCCCATACCGAAAACATTCTCCATAAATTATCTCTATCAAAAGGCTCCTTTACTTCGGCAATTTCAGCATATAATCGTTTCCAACGTACTATTTCGTATATGGTTTCGGCAACAAACTTTCTGTCGGAACTTCCCCAACGTTTGTCTTTTTTTAAAGAACGTGCTACAACTTTATCGGCATATTCTCCTTCATTGAATATCGCATTCAAAGCGTCTATCGTAGTGTAAACTAAATTTCTGTGTAATCTCATTTTAAATAATTGAAATGCAAAGGTACTATTTATTGGTTGAATGTTAAATTTTTAGTACGCATTGTTCTTTGATAATTTTAATCCCCAAAAAAAAACACTGCAAAAAACAGTGTTTTTAAAGTATGTATTATTTGATTCTGTGCAGTCCGAGATTTTCGGGAGCGTGAAGCACCATTGGGAATTTTTCTATTTTCACAGAACTACTATCCAAACCGAAAGCACTTTCTTCAGATAAACTCAATTTTTTAATTAAAAAATAAGAATTCATAATGATTTTTTCATGCCACAATAAATCGGAATCATTGGATAAGAATTTTTCTGAAAGCACAAATTTAAAGTCTCCAATAATATTGTTTTTATTTAAAGACTCATAACGGCTGGTCACATCTACTTCACCCCTTTTAACCATATCAAGAATCACTTCACGAAACATCAAATTAATTTTGGTAGGCTCTCTAAATCCTAAATTAAAATCTATTCTGTATAAATCGTCTTTTACAATTTCGGTTACTTTGTATTCTTTTTTGTACGGTTCGTTTAAGACATTTACATGAACAAACCAATAAATATCAGCTCTTTTTGGTCTTTTCTGAAGAATGGAGTACATCACCTTTTCTTCAATTTCATCTATTCGACCAGCATTAGTCAAATAGATTAAGTGTGTTGCATATTTAGGAATGGTCAGATCATTACTCAATTCCACTAATACTTTTTTGAAATTGTCAATTTTTACAATTTTAGTATAGCTTTTATTAATTTTTTTAGCCAAATACCAAATGGTCATTACAGATATTAAAACTAATGCAATAAATAAAGTTACATATCCACCTTCGGAAAATTTTGTAACATTTGCAGCCAAAAAGCTAAATTCAATGATTAAATACAAGGAAATAAGGGGCATGAAAAAATACCATTTCACACGCTTCATTATTAAATAATAATTCAATAATATGGTAGTCATTATCATACAAAGTATAATCGCTAAACCATAAGCATGTTCCATATTACTTGATTCTCTAAAATGAAGCACAATACCAATACAACCCGCTAACAACAACCAGTTAATGGATGGAATATACAATTGTCCTTTCAATTCCGTAGGATATTTAATTTTGACTTTAGGCCAAAAATTCAATCTCATGGCTTCATTTATTAAAGTAAACGAACCACTAATTAAAGCTTGAGAAGCAATTACTGCCGCAAGTGTTGCAATAACAATTCCAAATGGTTGGAACCAACTTGGCATAATTAAATAAAATGGATTTCCATTCTTTCCTCCAAGAGATTGTAAAGTTTCACCCCCTTGATTGATCAAGTAAGCTGCCTGACCAAAATAGTTCATCATCAGCGCTACTTTTACAAAAATCCAACTGATGCGGATGTTTTTTCTTCCACAATGCCCCATATCGGAATATAATGCTTCTGCACCTGTAGTACATAAAAAAACAAATCCAAGTACAAAGAATCCTTCAGGATGAATAGATAATAAATTGTAGGCGTAATATGGATTAATCGCTTTAAATACCTCAGGGTGTGAAAAAACCTGTATAGTTCCTAAAATCGCTAACATACTAAACCAAATGGTCATCATTGGAGCAAAAAACCTCCCTACTAACTTAGTACCAAACTGCTGAATTGTAAACAACATCACCAAAATAGCAATAACGATTGGTACCGTATTGATTTCAGGGTTATACGTCTTAATCCCTTCTACAGCTGACGAAACCGAAATTGGAGGGGTAATTATACCATCGGCTAATAAAGCACTACCACCAATAATTGCAGGAACAATAAGCCACTTGATCTTAGTTTTTTTGACCAAAGCATATAGCGCAAAAATCCCTCCTTCTCCATGGTTATCGGCACTTAAGGTCAGAATAACATATTTTAAAGTAGTTTGTAATGTTAAAGTCCAAAAAACACAGGAAACTCCTCCTAATACAACATCGGGATCAATTATGTGTGTGCCAAGTATAGCTTTCATTACATATAAAGGTGATGTACCAATATCACCATAAATAATCCCTAAAGAAATTAATAAACCACCTAATGTCAATTTACTATGCAGGTCTTTGTGCGATGTGCTCATGAAAAAAAATTAAAAAACTGCACCAAATTTAGTATTTTAAAATATATAACAAGATTTTATTACAACAAATAATTAAAAAAAGCACGACCTAATTGCCGTGCTTTATGTTTAGAAAATTAAATTCTTCTATTACCTACCCTGCTTATCCTATTGCCATCTGCTGGGTTTACTGATTGTGAATGCTTTCTTGACATTTCATCACTATCATTTTCATTTGATGAAGCGGATCTTGACTCTCTCATTTTATCTCTCGCCCCTTGTCCTTGCGAGCGTTTTGTATTTATTTCGCTCCAATTTGATTCTCCTCTATTTACATCTGATTGTGACTCGATTACTCTTCGGTTTGAATAAGTATCTCGTGATTCGTTATTTACTGAATGACTATTGTACTCGTTGCGATTCGCTCTTGTATTCGATGTACGATTAGGATATATTGCTGGATTTTGATACACCGTTTCTCTTCTTTCACTTTCTCCTCTAGTATTCAAATAATGATTTACTTCATTACCTTCTTTATTACCTCGATTTCCGCCACGTCTTTCTAATTCATATCTGTTAGTAACGTATTTATTCCTATTGGAAAATGAATAATTAGGATATCTTTTTTCATAATAATTTTGACGATAAGGCGCACAAATACTATGCGCTCTGTTGCTTTTTCTATAACTTACATAATAATAGGCATTATGATTATCGATACAAGAAATTATGTTATCACGGTATCGGTATACGGGAAACGGACGCCATGAAGCATAATAAGAAGGATAATAATTCCAAGTCCAAGTAGAACAATACGGACGATAGTTTCTACTATAAAAAGTGGCGTATATGGCAGGAGTTTGATAATATACTGGTTCGTAAATATAATTTGGACCATATAAAAAAACATCACCCACCACTTGTATGCTCAACGTATTGTAACGATCAGTCTCAATGTCAATGGTGGCAACATCTTGAAATAAATTCCTTCCTAACACCGCTTGAATCACCACTACATGTGTTCGGTTTTCTACAGATTCAATCACTCTCAAATAATCCACTTGATTATCGTAATTAAGATCTAAATTAGAAAGCTGTCTTCTTGGATCATTTAATCGTTGTTCAAAATCCTGAATGTTTTGAGAGGCGCCAAAAACAGAAGCCACCGCTTTTAAATCCAAATGATCGCTTAGTTCATTGTTGGCAACTGTAATCGAAGTACGTCCTTGAGCAGTAGTAGTTGCTATACTTACAATGCTTAGTAGGGCTGAAAAAAGTAGTTTGGTTTTCATAATTATTAGTTTTAGATTCTAATAACTACAAACCAATTACTGTGCCAAGAAGATCTTACAGTGCCTGCGTTATTCTTCTTAAAATCGTATTTTTGTCTATAAAAAAAAGAACAAAATGAAACCAAAACCAACAATATCTCTATGTTTCAGCATATTATACAGTATATTTAGCAATGGCCAAAACAGTAAATCAACAACAATAAATTTTAATAAAGTAACGATAGATACTCTTTTTACGGATACCATCAGCATACGCACTTTGAATCTTGAAAAAGACAAAGTTTGGTTTGCTGCAGATAAAAATCGCTACGGGTATTTCGATTTAACTAAAAAGGAACGAATTATTAAAAAAATTGAAAACCCCGGTCATAAACTAGAGTTTCGCAGCTCGGCACTCACGCCTACACATCTTTTTACACTCTCTATCGCTAATCCTGCTTTTTTGTATAAGATTGATAAAACTAAAGGAACAACTGAATTGGTGTATCAAAACAACCATGAAAAAATATTTTTTGATAGTCTCCAGTTTTGGAACACAAAAGAGGGGATTGCTTTGGGTGACCCAATAGATGACTATTTTAAAATACTCATCACCCGCGATGCAGGCACCACTTGGAAGGAATTACCAACAACCTCCTTCTTTAAAAACACAACTGAAGAAGGCGCATTTGCAGCAAGTAACACCAATATCATCCTACAAGGCCATCATACTTGGCTGGTTTCTGGTGGAAAAAAAGCAAGAGTTTTTTATTCTTCTGATAAAGGAAATTCATGGCAAGTGTATGAGACCCCAATTGTTCAAGGCAAAACAATGACTGGGATTTTTACCGGAGCGTTTTATGATTCAAAAATTGGTTGTATTGCTGGAGGCGATTATGAGTTACCAAAGCAAAATCATAGCAACAAAGCCATCACTTTTAATGGTGGAAAAAGCTGGAAACTTATTGGAGAAAACAAAGGTCCTGGATATATTTCATGTGTACAATTTATCCCGAAAAGCAAAGGAAAAGGGTTGCTTACTGTTGGAGCAACCGGTATCCATTATTCAAAAGATAGTGGTACGACTTGGCATGAAATTAGTTCAGATCCCACCCTTTACACTCTTCGTTTTTTGAATCCCACCACTGCCATTGCTGCTGGAAAAAACAAGATGATCAGAATCGTTTTCAAAACAAAATAATCGTAAGAAACAACACAACTTTTAGTTGGATTTTTAACTATAATTCATATTTCTATGCTAAAAAAAACTATTTTTGAAAGCGTTATAAATGATGTACTGATGACCAAACACAAACACTTCTTTCCACTATTCCTTTTATTCCTTTTTTGTATTACCAATAATGGCATTGCCCAAAGAAAAGAACATCATCCAAAAAATGAATTTAGAGCAGTTTGGATAGCAACGGTTGTGAATATTGATTGGCCGAAAAAAAGCACCGATTCGGTTGCAAAGCAAAAAGAAGATTATTTAGCAATTCTAGACACTTATCAGCAACTAAACTATAATGCGATTATTGTCCAAATTCGTAGTGTTGGAGATGCTTTTTACCCATCAGATTTAGCTCCTTGGTCTCGTTTTTTGACTGGAAAAGAAGGAAAAGCCCCCGAACCAAATTATGATACTTTAGAATGGATGATCGAAGAAGCTCATAAAAGAGGATTCGAATTCCACGCTTGGCTCAATCCGTACCGTGCTACTTTTGACTTGAACAAAGCGCAATTGAGCCCAAACCACGATGTTTTCAAACATCCTGAATGGATGATTTCTTATGGAGGAAAAATATACTACAATCCTGCTCTCCCTCAAGTTCAAGATCATTTGGCCAAAATAGTAGAGGAAGTAGTGGTCAAATATGACATTGATGCCATACATTTTGATGATTACTTTTACCCTTACAAGATTAAAGGAGAAAATTTCAATGATACTGCCTCATTTAAGCAATATGGCAATGGAATGAATTTAGAAGATTGGAGAAGAAACAACGTTACTACTTTCGTTCATAAAATTCATACCGTAATCCAACAACACAAACCTTGGGTACAATTTGGTATTAGTCCTTTTGGTGTATGGCGCAACAAGTCAGTAGATCCTAAAGGCTCTGACACCCAATCTGGACAAACCAATTACGACGATCTGTATGCAGATCCTTTATTATGGATGCAAAACAAGTGGATCGACTATGTCCTACCGCAATTGTATTGGAGCATCAATCACAAAACAGCTTCTTACGCTAAACTTTTAAAATGGTGGTCTGAAAACACTTCGGATGTCAACCTATACATCGGTAACGGTACCTATAAAATAAAGAACGATTCGGATAGAAATTGGAACAACATTCATGAAATCCCAAATCAAATTGACTTAACCAGAAGCTATCACAATGTTCAAGGAAATGCCTTTTATAGCGCTAAATGGTTCATCAACAACCATAAGGAAGTAACCAATATATTGCAAAATCATCATTATAAATATCCTGCAATTCCGCTACCTGTTCCAAGATCAAAACATATTGTTATTGATAACCCGGTGATCAACCATATTGAAATTGATTCTACAAACTGCACCTTCACTTTACCAATACCTTTAAATACTAAAGTTCGATACGTAATGGTCTATGCTGCAAAAAAAGATGCTAAAATCGACATCAACAAACCGGAACAGATTATTGAAAAATATTTTATAGACCCAAAATCAACAGTCATTAACTTTAGCATTCCGCTAATCGCAATTGATGAAAACAAATCCTTTGCCTTCTCTTTTATTGACTTTTATGGCAATGAAAGCAAAGAAACCATTGTTGATTTACCCAACGAAGACTAATCCAACTTGACCCCTATTTTATGAATTCCGAAAAATCACCTTGGTATTGGATACCACTATTAAATTTTGCTTCAGGTTTTCCGTATGCCATTATCATTTCAGTATCTGTTTTAATGTACAAAAATTTAGGCATTAGCAACGAAGATATCGGGATGTATACGAGTTTATTATACTTACCTTGGGTGATCAAACCACTATGGAGCCCTTTCATTGATTTGCATGCTACCAAAAGAAAATGGTTTTTGGCCATGCAACTGCTGATCTCCCTTGCATTTTTGATTGTAGGATTAACCATTCCTATGCATCATTTTTTCTTTTTGAGTTTAGCTCTATTTTGGGTAGCTGCTTTTGCGTCTGCTTCCAATGATGTTTCCATTGATGGCTTTTATTTATTGGCATTAACTAAAGACAAACAATCTTTTTTCTTAGGGATCCGAAGTACTTTTTATCGTTTATCCATGCTTACTGCCAATGGTGTAATTGTACTTTTGGCGGGTTATTTGGAAGAAAAATATAGCGACAATACTAAAGCTTGGTCTTATACCATGCTCGTGGTAGCTAGTATCATGGTTTTTATTACTGTTTATAATTTTTTCATGACTCCCAATCCCGAAGTTGAGGAGGAATACCTTCGTAGTAACGCCAATCACAAAGCAAGTTTTACAGAAGTATTCGTGACTTTTTTTCAAAAAAAGCAAATTGGATTGATCCTAACCTTCATTTTAGTGTATCGATTAGGGGAATCCCAATTGATGAAGATGCTCACTCCTTTTTTAATTGATGACGTTACTAAAGGCGGAATGGGATTGAGTACCGAAGATGTAGGCGTAATTTATGGTACATTTGGAGTAGCCGCTTTGGTTATTGGAGGTATCATTGGAGGTATCGTAATTTCGAGAGATGGTCTAGGTAAATGGATGCTCCCCATGATTTTAACGATGCATTTACCAATACTTGGTTTTATCTACCTATCGCATTTTCACCCTTCCGACATCATCAATATTCATTTTGAATTTTTGAAAACTATTTTTGATTACAACTTAAATCCACACATTACTGCAGTTGTCGTTATAGAGCAATTTGGCTATGGCTTTGGTTTTGCAGCTTTCATGATGTACTTGATTCATGTTGCCGAAGGAGAATCTAAAACCTCCCACTACTCTATTGCCACTGGTTTTATGGCCTTGGGAATGATGCTTCCTGGAATGGTAAGCGGTTACATTCAGGAGTATTTGGGCTATGGCAACTTCTTTATTTGGGTCTTTTTAGCGACAATTCCTGGGATTATTTTATCTCGCTTTTTGATTTTTCCTTATGATTTTGGAAAAAAAGAAACAGAAAAACAATAACACAACACATGACAACCGAACAAAAAATAGGACAATTCTTTTTTCCTGCCGTATTTATTAACGACAGCGAAGAAAACATTCAAGCAACCGAACGCTTGATTCGTGAATACAATATTGGTGGCTTAACCTTTTTTCACAGTCGAGCTAGTGCAGCCACCAACTATGAAGGTAACAAAAAAATTGAGGTTAATGACGAAAGTTACGAACGATTAAAAGCCTTAATTATACGTTACCAAAAAGCAGCACAAACTCCGCTATTAATGAGCATAGATGCCGAATGGGGCTTGGCAATGCGTATTGAAAAAACACCGCAATATCCTTATGCTATTACACTTGGAGCTATTCCAGTGACCGAAAAACACTTGATTTATGAAGTTGGCAAACAAATTGGCAACGATTTAAAATCAGCAGGCATTCATTATAATTTGGCTCCTTTGGCAGATATCAATACCGATCCAAACAATCCCGTTATTGGATATCGCTCTTTTGGCGAAGACAAAAATAAAGTCGCCACCTTCGCTTTGGAATATTTAAAAGGAATGACAGCTGCAGGAATTTTGGGCTGTTTAAAACACTTTCCAGGTCACGGTAATACTAATGTTGATTCTCATTTAGGATTACCTGTTCTGAATGAAAAATTAGACGAATTACTGTCGAATGAATTAGTTCCCTTCATCAAAGGAATTGAAAACAAAGTCGACTCTATCATGATTGGTCATTTGGCTGTTCCTGCTTTAAATGATGGAGAAAATACTTCGGCGACACTTTCTAAAGCAGTGATTGAAGGATTACTCCGAGAACGATTGGGATACGATGGTTTAATCATTTCGGATGCATTGAATATGCATAGCGTTTCCAAACTGTATCCTCAAAAAGGAATTTTAGAATGGGAAGCTTTCAACGCGGGCAACGATGTGTTATGTTTTGCCGAAAATGTTCCTGAAGGAATTCAGGAAATCTTAAAAAGAGCCGATGTTTCAAGAATTGAAGCTAGTTTTGAACGTATTTGGAAATGCAAAGTACAAGCTGGACTTATTACAGAAAACGAAATCAGCTTACCAAACTTAGATTGGAAAACTACAGCAACAATTAACCAAAAATGTGCTGAAAAATCGATCACGCTCGTTCAAAAAAACTGCGCAACCTCTATAACCGAATTTATCAATTCGGGCCAAAAAATAGCCAAAGTAAGTCTTTACAAAGACAGTAATAATCCGTTTTTTAAAGGATTGGAAAAGACCATTCAAGGCGATTGCTTTTCGATTGCATTGGACGAGGAAAATCTAGACGAAAAACTACAAGAAATAGACAAATATGACACTTTGGTTATTGCTTTATTTGTTCCAAAGGCCAAACCCATCGCTAATTTTGAAATTGAAGATGCAATAATCAATTGGCTAAGTGAAGTGGTGTTAACAAAGAAAGTGGTCTTACATTTGTTTGGCAATCCGTATGCGCTGCAAGTGCTTCCAAATAGTACGGCCGCATCGGTAGTAGTGATTGCTTATCAAGATCTTCCTGAATTTCAAGAAATAGCGGCTCAAAAAATCGTTTTGAACCAAGAATACGAAGGGACTTTGCCTGTGACTTTGCTCTTGAAGTAATACAACATTGAAAAATATTCTTTAAAACCTTACTATTTGGGCGTTACCACAAGGCTCGGACTTTAGGTTATAATCCAATCCCAATGTCATTAAGTTAAGAGATTTTAGATTGAAGATTAACGATTCTTGATTTTGGATTTTGGAGCAAGTGAATTAAAAATTAAATGATTTTCAGCATCTTATACATCAGAAATCAAAAATCGTTAAACAAAAATCAGCAATCATTTTATCATTTAATCCTTAACTTAATGACATTGACTCCAATCCCTAACTCAAAATACTGCAATGAACAACAATAATCCATATTAAATAACGATAGTAATGAAGCTATCGTTTTTTTTGCTTATAAATAAGACACCCATTCTTACTTCGTAGCCCCGATGGGAGGGAAAATCCTTTTTTTATAGTTAACAGGTTGGCATAACCTGTTAACTATAAAAAAAGATTGGAAGGACAGCGGGACATTATCTCTAAAAAAGCGCTTTGTATCCCGCTCCAAAAGAAGCAGAAAACTAGCCAAGTTACTAATTGTCAGTTTTTTAAATATTATACAACGTTTTCGTTAAAAAGTGTTATAAATTTATTAAATAAGCAATCGTTATTCGATAATAGTAATTTATAATTACTTTTTATTGCCCCACCCGTACTTAGTGCTTATTTTTGCCACAGAAATAAAAACAAAATTTAAAATCATATAATTATGTCATTAGTAGGTAAAAAATTTCCAAGTATTGCGGTTGATGCTATCTCTGAAATGGGAGACAATTTGAAAATCAACATTTTTGAAGAAGCGGTAAACAATAACAAAAAAGTATTGTTGTTTTGGTACCCAAAAGATTTCACTTTTGTTTGTCCAACAGAATTACACGCTTTTCAAGCTGCTTTACCTGAATTTGAAAAAAGAAATACAATCGTAATTGGTGCTTCTTGCGATACGAACGAAGTTCACTTTGCTTGGTTGAATACTCCAAAAAATAACGGTGGTATTGAGGGAGTAACGTATCCAATCTTGGCTGACACCAATAGAAACTTAGCTAACATTCTTGGTATTTTAGATATTGAGTCTACAAGCTACAGCGAAGAAACTGACTCTGTAATTGTTGAAGGTTCAAACGTAACCTACAGAGCTACTTATTTGATTGACGAAACGGGTAAAATTTTCCACGAAAGTGTAAACGACATGCCATTGGGTCGTAACGTAAACGAATACTTACGTATGGTAGATGCTTACACGCACGTTCAAGAAAAAGGTGAAGTATGTCCAGCAAACTGGGAAGCTGGTAAAGAAGCAATGAGTGCTGACAGAAAAAGTACTGCTGAATACTTAAGCTTAAACTAATAACAAATTCCAAATTTTAAATTCCAAATTCCAATGTAGTTCATTGTAGTACTATCAAAAATTGGAATTTGGGATTTTAAAAATTGAATTTTAAAATTTAAATTATGTTAATCGAATTAAACGAAGATACATTAGGTGCTTTGGTAGCACAAAACGAAAAAGTGGTAGTACAATATTCTGCTTCTTGGTGTGGTAATTGTAGAATTATGAAGCCAAAATTCAAAAAAATGGCTACCGAAAACGAAAACTTGACGTTTGTTTTGGTAGATGCTGAGAATTCGCCAGAATCTAGAAAATTAGCCAATGTGACTAACTTACCAACTTTTGCAACATTTGTTGGAGGAAAATTAGTGAACGAAACGCAAACCAATAAAGCGGAAGTTTTGGCTGATTTAGTGAAAGAAATCGCCTAATAGCTTCTCAAAAAAAATATTTCAATTTTATACCTTTACAAGAATGAAACTCCCTGTTATCAAACACCTCACACAATTTATAGAAGAAAACGATCAAGATTATATTATTGAAGCTATTGAAGTTTTAGAAGCACTTACTGAAGTTTCTTCTTTAAAAGATGAAGAGATGGACGTGATTGGCGAATTGATTTCGAATATGTACGGTGCATTAGAAGTAAACAAAATGGTAAAAACAGGTACCGATAAAAAAGAAGCCTTAAACACGTTCATGAAACGCGTTTTAGGTTCGATTGATAAATAAATTCGGTTTCCTAAATCTAAAAAGCCTGCACATCAAGTTGATTGCAGGCTTTTTAGGTTTAACTCAATTGAGAGCTATTCCAAATCTTCGATAAGCTCCGCTTTTAAAGCCTCGGCTTCGTAAGTATCTGTCGTGAATTTAGGAGCCGTAGAAGCTTTCAAGGTATTGAAACGCTCCAAGGCTTCAGCTTCGTCCTCTTCTCCACTAAAATATGGAAAAATATCCACAATAGGAGATTCAGAAATAGCCGGAATAGCATACTCACCCATAGTATTTTGCATGGCAAAAATAGTGTTATCAAACGCCTCTTTCACATCATTGGCTTGTACCAAAAGATACATATTGGTTTTTCGTTCTTTACCACTTTCTTCGTCAAAAGCTAATAACGACACTTTGGACTTGAACCAACGATCGGCATTTTCAAAAGGGTGAATTTCGGCGTAATTGCCAACTTTAATATTGGTGATTTTAAATTCTTCGCTAATGTAGGCTGCCATTTCTTCATTGATACGCTTCTCCGCTTCGGTATAGGATAAAGCATCCACTAAATAAGGTTCGGTGGTAATCTTTTGACCGCCAGTTTCATCCGTTTTTCTATATTTTACTTTGCATTCGTACCAAGTTGTGCTCATCTTATATTATTTTTAGGGTGCCAAAGATAGATTTTAAGCCCTAGAAAACGAACGAATCTCAAAATAGATATTCACAATTTTAAAAAGAACCAAAGCAACTGTTTTTTAAAAAAAATAGTGAATTTTACGCCCACAAAACTAAAACAAAACGCGAAAGAAATAATATTTTTGCAAACGCTTCAATACCAATCTTATGCCACATAACAAATTAATATTTTGCCTTGAAGGAGTCACCGATGCCAGCGTTGCTGAAGATACGGAAGTCCTCAAGCACCTTGAAAAAATGGCTTTTCAAAGCAAGTTAACCAGTATCTACAAAGCCTGCGATAGTATTGATGGCCTCGAGGAAAGTTTAACCACTTTACTGTACGGTGACAATAATTTCAAAGCCTACGAAATCATTTATTTGGTCATGCCTGGAGAAGCCAATTCGATTTGTTTAAACGATTATTTGTATAGTCTAGAAGAAATTGCCGAGTTATTTGATGGTAGAATGAAGGGCAAGATCATTCACTTTGCTAATACCAAAATTTTAGATCTCGAAGAAGAAGAAGCGCAATATTTTCTGGACATCACCGGCGCAAGAGCCATTTCTGGTTACGGTGTAACCGCTACAGCAAACAGTTATGTTTTAGATAAAGTTTTTTTTGAATTGTGTCAAAATGAAGAGTATGTAACCGATGTGGTAGAAGCTCTCTTTGAAAAGCAATACGCCCTTTGTCAATTACTAGATTTTAGGCTTTATTATTGAGCCTGCGCTACTTTTTTTCGATCTATTTTTTGCTTATAATGCGCTTTACTACTGATGTAAATTGTCTTCTCTAATTCTGAAAAAATAATTTGCTTACCATCAGTAATCGTTAAATACTTTACAAAGTTGACTTCCTTTTCAGTAATCACACGACGCTGGATTTCGTCAATTTCATCCTTAGTGAAACAAAAATCAGCATAAGCCACTGTGTACGCTGGTTTTTTGAAACGGATAACAGACGCCTTATCCCAAACTACATATTCTTTACCCAGAATTTGCATCAATTGGATCATATAAATTGGATCCGTAGCCGCAAAAAGACTACCGCCAAAAATGGAACCCACATAATTTTTGTTTTTATACGTCAACGGTATTTTTACTAGAACGGTATGTAAATCTTTCGATGCGTGAATGATTTTACCACAACTTCTTCGATACATCGGCGACCAATTGAACAACACTTTGAACAATGTAGCCGCCTCAAAATAACGGTTCAAAACGGAGTATACTCTTTCGTACATACTAACCTACTAGACCTTTAACAATTTCACGAAGCGGTAAAATGGCTTTAGTATTTTCAATACTCGGTCCAGCAACCCAAACGGTTTTGTAAGTAGCTTGCGTTGCGGCTTTCTCGGTAGCTTTCATACCTATGTAAAAACGGATCATTTTAACCCATTTTTTTAGACTTTTATTTTTATTCAAAAGAGCTTCTAAAGCGGTTTGTTTGGTGCCAATTTTTTGCACATAAGGTGTATTGATAACAGTACAAGGCGTTCCCGAAATACGTTCGGTCATCACAATATCTTTGGCGCCGTAATCCACACAAGCTTGTTTATATTCTTGAGAAACACCAGCTTCAACAGAGGCAATAAATGGGCTACCCACAGATACTCCAGCAGCACCAAAACTCATCATTTGTTCAAGATCGGCTTTGGAACCTACACCTCCAGCAGAAATAACAGGCAGCTTGGTTTCTTTGTTCAATAATCGAATTAAAGCTTCGGGAGCAGTATTTCCACGGTGTCCACCTGCAAGATTATTAACAGCAATAATCGCATCTGCCCCCAAACTTTCGACTTTTTTTGCAAAGGCCAAATCAGTTACATCACAGAAGACCTTTATACCAGCTTTGTGTGCCTCTTTAATCGTTTCTTCTGGAGAACCCAAGGAAGTGATAATAAAATCCACTCCCTCTTCACATAACACTCGTAATTGTTCTTTGTATTTTACATTCGATTTATTGACAATCAAATTGAAGCCAAAACTACCCCCAGCAACTTTGGCTTTTTTCAACTCTAGAATGGACGCACGTAAATCTTCAAGGGTTCGATAATTTAAGGCTGGAATACATCCTGCAATACCACTATGCATCCCTTCGATCACCATTTTGGTATTAGACACTAAAAACATGGGAGCCATAATCACTGGATGTGTGATCTGCAAAAGAGACTGTAACGATTGTTTTTCCATTTTTAAAATTTTATAACAGTCAAAAATAGAAAAAGAAAACGATATATTATGCATGCATATAAAATAAATGAAAACGTTTTCGTGAATTCAGTTTTCTGTGATGATTAACTTTTTCTATGTAAGATGGAAGAAGGTATTAATGTTTATAACGTAGAATATAAAGAATAGCTTTTTATTAATTCTTCAAAATCTTTCCTTTATATATTTTAACATAATTACATAAAATGTACCGAAATCTATTAGTTATTAAGATAATAGTTTAATACAAAAAGATGATTCTCGAATTTATAAATGAAGACTAAAAAGTTAACTATAAAAACATTTCACACATAATTAACAATAATAACAAATATTTATTATTTGCTAAAAAAAAGTAAATAAAACACACTAGTGTTTTAAATTTGACGTAATTATTTAAAAAAAAAATAAAAATCAACCAAAATAGACTTCATTAAAGTCAAAATCACAAAACAATAAACAACAAACAATTAGCTAAATTTTAAAATTAAATTAAAAAAAGACAACAAAAAGAAATATTTAACAATAAACAGAATAAAAAATCAATTTTTTAATAAAAAAATACTATTTAAAAAAATTTAACAAAAATATCCTTTTGTGTTTAACATTATATTAAGATATTTGACCCAACTAATCTTTAATAATAGCAACATGAGAATCAATTTAAAGCATTTTTTGAGTTTGCTTTTTGCCTTGTTTGTGCAAATCGCTGTCGCCCAAGAATTCACTGTAACGGGAACCGTTACCGATCAGGCCGGAATTCCTATCCCAGGGGCTAACGTACTAGTAAAAGGAACGAAAACAAGTACACAAACAGATTTTTCGGGAGTCTTTGCTCTAAAAGCTTCGACTAATGATGTGTTGGTCGTGAGTTTTGTGGGGATGTCAACAGTTGAAGTAAAAGCTGCATCAAAAGTTTCCGTAAAACTAAAAGATGCTTCTAACGTACTGGAAAATGTGGTCGTTGTAGGTTATGGTACGCAATCCAAAGGAAAAATGACTGATGCAACTGTAGGAGTTAAAGCGAAAGACATCCAAAACGTACCTGTTTCAAATGTACAAAGTGCCTTAGTTGGTAAATTAGCTGGGGTTCAAATTACCCAAACAAATGGTAAAGTTGAAGGAGGTATTAACATCCGTGTTCGTGGTCAAGCAAGTATTAGTGCTGGTACACAACCTTTGTATGTTTTAGACGGAATGCCTTTGATCAATCAAAACGAGTCGACTAATGGTGCACCATTGAATCCACTTTTAACTTTATCACCAAGCGAAATTGAATCTATTGATGTATTAAAAGATGCTTCATCTGCTGCAATATATGGTTCTAGAGGAGCTAATGGGGTTGTTGTAATTACTACCAAAAAGGGGAAAGCTGGAAAAACTTCTTTTGCTGTTAATTTTTCTCAAGGTGTAAGCGAAGCAACTAACAAACTAAAATGGTTAAATGCAGATCAATACATTGAATTATTTACAGAATCTAGACTAAATGCCAACAGAAGTAATCCACAAAACCCAGGAAATAAGTTTGACCAGTTAGCAGCGGGAACAGATTGGAGAAAAAGAGAGGTAAATACTGACTGGCAAGACTTAGCTTTCAGAACCGGTTTCACTACTGATGCAGATATCTCAGCTTCTGGCGGAAATGACAAAACTACTTATTTCCTTTCTGCAGCTTACCAAAAAAACGAAGGTATACTAGTTGCGAATGACTTACAAAAATTTAATTTTAGAAATAACATTTCTACAAAAATTTCTGATAAGTTTTTAGTAGGTATGAATATGTCGTTCTCTCGTTCAAGTATTCACCGTAATACTAATGACAACTCATTTACTACACCATTACAAGCCGTAGCTCAAGCACCAATTTCTCCTGCACGAAATGCAGATGGCACTGCTAATACGGCTACTCAGTATGTAAATTTCTTAGCCGCTCTTGACAATCAAAGCAATGAAACCATCATAAGAAGAGTTACAGGAAAATTCTTTGGTGAATTAAAATTAGCTAAAGGATTAAAATTCAATTCAGACGTATTGTATGATTTATACTCTCAAACACAAGATAACTGGTATGGAGCTAAATATCCATTCATTGCTACTGACGGAGAAGTATTTGCAGCATCGGTTAACAACGAATCATATACTTTATCTAATTACTTCACTTACGATAAAACTTTTGGAGAAGCCCATAATCTAAACCTGGTTGGCGGACATGAGTTTACAAGCTTCAATAGTCGTTACCAAGATGTTACCTCTATTTATTTCCCAAGCGATAACTTTCAAACAATCGATGGTGGAGCAGAAATAATCAATGGTTCTGGTAGTGAGACGGATTATGCTTTTGACTCCTTTTTTGCAAGAGCATCTTACTCTTACAACAATAAGTATTTGTTCAAAGCTAGTATCAGAAGAGACGGATCCTCTCGCTTTGGTGAAAACAACAGATATGGTATCTTTCCAGCTGTTTCTGCAGGTTGGGTAATTTCAGAAGAAGATTTTCTAAAAGACAACAGTGTACTTTCCAATTTAAAATTAAGAGCTTCTTATGGTGAAACAGGAAATGCAGAAATTGGAAACTTCCAATCTAGATCACTATATTCTATGGCTGCTTACGACACTAAAGCTGGTTTATTACCTACACAACCAGGCAATAATGATTTAACATGGGAAAAATCAAAACAACTGGATTTAGGGATTGATTATGGTTTCTTAGACAATAGAATTACAGGAGAAATCGACTATTACAACAAAAGAACGGACGGTTTGTTATTTAATGTTCCATTATCAATAAGCTCTGGAGCCTCAACTATTGCAAGAAATATTGGTTTGGTTGAAAGTAAAGGTTTTGAGTTTGTAGTTAATGGTAAAGTTATAGATAATGACAACTTTAATTGGACTACATCCTTTAATCTAACGACAAATAATTCTAATGTATTAGAATTACCAGATAACAATCAGGATATCATTGGTTCATTTACCATTAACCGTGTAGGTGAAAATATCAACTCTTTCTATTTAGTAGAATATGCAGGTGTTGATTCAGAAAATGGAGATGCTTTATTTTACAAAAACACTAAAAAAGCAGATGGATCTATAGACAGAACTAAAACCAACAATTATAGTGAAGCACAAAGAATTGTTGCTGGTAATCCTTTTCCAACTTTGATGGCGGGTTTAACTAATACAATGAATTACAAAGGATTAGATTTATCATTTACTTTTCAAGGAGAATGGGGAGCTAGTATTTACAACTCAGCCGGTATTTACCAATCTGCGAATGGTGATTTTTGGGATAACCAAACCGTAGACCAAATGACACGTTGGCAAAAACCAGGTGATATCACCAATGTACCTCAAGCTAGATACTCAAGAGGTAATGGAACACAAGCCTCTACAAGATATTTGGACGGTGCCGATTTTATTCGTTTAAGAAATTTAACTATCGGTTATTCTTTACCAAAATCAGTTATCGAAAAAGCAGGTTTAAGCAAAGTTAGAATCTATCTTACTGGTGTTAATGTTTTGACATTTACAAACTATAGCGGTTACGACCCTGAAGCTAGAGCAGATCAAGGAAACAGAATTGGAGAAGAATTCTATTCTGCTCCTCCTGCAAGAACTTTTGCTATAGGTGCTAACTTTAATTTCTAAAAATACATACAAATGAAAAATATAAAAATATATCTAACAGCCTTGCTAACCGCTACTTTACTAAGTTGCGAAAGTGAATTGGAACTTAATCCAAAACAAAGTGTAGATAGTAATTCAGCATTATCAAATGAAGAAGGCATAAAACAACTTCTTGTTGGGGCATATGCCAACTTAGCCAATGGATCGCTATACGGTGGACGCACTCAAATCATGGGAGATTTATTAGGTGCTAGTGATAACGAAGATCTTGCACATGTCTTTTGGTGGGGAACTTTTGCTGGGTTTAATGACATCTATTACAAAACCATTCTTAATGACAATACTTTTGCTGAGGATTTATACCGTGAGAGCTATGATGTGATCAACGCTACCAACATTGTAATTGAAAATGCGGATAAAATTTCAGATCCAAACAATAGAAAAAAGGCAATTGCTGAAGCAAAATTCATCCAAGCTTTAGTATATTTTGACTTAGTACGTTTCTTCGCTTTGCCCTACGAAAATGGAAAAACTAACTCACAATTAGGAGTCGTAATTCGCACAAAAGCAATCTACAACTATCTTGGAGTTGATCTATCTGCCGAAAGAAATACCGTTGAAGAAGTATATGCATTAGTCGTAAATAATTTAAAAGCATCCATTACTGATTTACCTAGTACAAATGGAATTTTTGCAAATAAATATGCAGCTGAGGCTTTATTGGCAAGAGTGTATTTGCAACAACAAAAATATCCAGAAGCTTTGGCTAGTGCAAACAATGTAATCAATAGTGGTAATTACAATTTATCTGCAAATTTAATTGCAACCTATAACCATGCTGCTGATCAACCAGAAGATGTTTTTTCTATTCAAATCACAAAACAAAATGGTGATAACCAAATAAACAACTCCTACGCATCTACACAAAATGGCGGTAGAGGTGGAGATATTTCTATAGGACCTGGTTACTTCGATCTATTTACTGATTCCAATGATAAAAGACAAGATTTTTATTATGAAAATGATTTTGGAGACGCATTAACTTCAAAATACAAAGACCAATTTGCCAATGTATCCCTTATTCGTTTGGCCGAACTGTTATTAATTAGAGCTGAAGCTAATATTAGATTAAATTCTGCAGTTGGTGACACACCAGCAAATGATTTAAACAAAATCAGAAATCGTTCAGGAGCAGGCAACATAGCTACCCCAACTTTAGCAAATGTATTAACAGAAAGAAAATTAGAATTAGCTTTCGAAGGATTTTGGATTCATGATGCCAAGAGAAACAAAGAAGATGTTATTGGTGAAGATTTAGTTTACAAATATAATGATCCTCGTTTAGTGCTTCCAATTCCATTACGAGAATTGAACACCAACAAAAAAATCACTCAAAATCCTGGATATTAATATTTTTTTTTGAATTAGTTTTTCTAAACCACTCCAACATTCGGAGTGGTTTTTTTTGTATATATCAAATAAAAACCAACATTTACTTGAGCAAAAAAAAAGCTTAAAATCAGAGCGATTTTAAGCTTTTTCAACCAAATAAATATAAAAAACCTACTTACTCAATGGGCAACAACAAAGTTGAAGTAACCGCCTCAAGAACCTGAAATGCCGTCTCTGCCATTTTATTCCCTTTGGTATCCAACAAAGGATTCACCTCAACTACTTCAATACAAACTACTTTTTTGGTTTTAATAATTTGATCTATTATAGCAATCACTTCATGTTGATCAAATCCTTTGGCTACTGGTGTCCCTGTTCCATACGAAATCAAGTCGCAATCCATCGAATCAACATCAAAGGATATATACAAAACTTCGCAATGCGACAGCTTTACTAAAGCTTCTGCCACACAAGTTTCTAAACCTCTATAACGTACTTCGTCTACTTTATAATTGCGAATAGACAGTCGCTCCATTTGTTGATCTTCTGCTTCTTCAGTATCACGAACTCCAAAATACATCAAATTTTCTGGCTGAATTTTAGGTCCTTTGTACCCTATTTGCTTCATTTCTTCCCAATACTTTTGAGTATCAGGATCTACAGCATTTGTTTTAGAAGCCAAATTATCATTTGCCAATGCTGCTGCCAAAGGCATTCCGTGAATATTCCCAGAAGGTGACGTATAAGGCGAATGCAAATCGGCGTGGGCATCAATCCAAATCACCCCAACATTTTGCTCTGGAAATGCAGATTTTATCCCGCTAATGGTTCCTAAAGCCGAAGAGTGGTCTCCTGAAAGCACAATAGGAAAATAATCCTTTAAGTTTTTCTGAATCGAGTTGTTCAAACGAATACACTGCTCCACTACGTGTTCGATACGCTTGGCTACTGTACTTCTATCTTTATCATAAATCGACTCGTTGTGCGTTTTAATATCTTCAAAAGGAAACTGGTTAAAATAATCACTTCCTTGATTGATAGCTGCAATTTCAATAGCGTCTACCCCTAAATCAGAGCCACGAGTACCCGCCCCGATATCGGATCTATTTTTAATTAATTTAATAGGCTTCATACAACTTCCTAGATAAAGTCATTTAACGCTTTTTCAATAATCGCTAAACACTCTTGAATTTGCTCTTCGGAAATAACCAATGGTGGTGCAAAACGAATTTTGTTCCCGTGAGTGGGTTTGGCCAACAAACCATAATCTCTAAATCGTAAACAAATATCCCAAGCCAAATCAGAATCTTCATCGCTGTTGATAACAATAGCATTCAACAAACCTTTTCCTCTTACCAAAGTGATCAAAGGATTTTTGGCAGCTATATCATTTAAACCTTGTCTTAGTATGTTTCCTAAACGATCTGCGTTAGCAGCTAAATTCTCATCTTTTATCACTTCCAAAGCAGCAATAGCCACGGCAGCAGCCACTGGATTTCCACCAAAAGTAGAACCGTGTTGCCCTGGTTTAATCACATTCATAATCTCATTATTGGCCAAAACTGCCGATACTGGATACACTCCCCCAGAAATGGCTTTTCCGAGAATAAGAATATCTGGTTTTACCTCAGGTGTTTTTTCACACCCTTTTTCACAAGAACAATTTCCGCAAGTAGCCAATAAACGACCGGTACGAGCGATTCCTGTTTGTACTTCATCGGCAATGAAAAGAGCATTATGCGCTTCACAAAGTGCTTTAGCTTTAGCCAAATACCCTTCAGAAGGTACATATACTCCTGCTTCACCTTGGATAGGCTCCACTAAAAAACCAGCAATGTTAGGTGAAGATTGCAACGCTTTTTCTAATGCATCGATATCATCATAAGGTATTCTGATAAAACCTTCGGTGAATGGACCAAAACTTTTACGCGCTCCTTCATCATTAGAAAAAGAAATAATAGTAGTTGTTCTTCCGTGGAAATTATTTTCGCAAACAATCACTTGTGCTTGATTCTCTGGAATACCTTTCACTTCATACGCCCATTTACGGCATAATTTTAAAGCCGTTTCTACTGCTTCTGCACCAGTATTCATTGGTAAAACTTTGTCAAAGCCGAAATAATCCGTAATATATTCTTC
Source organism: Flavobacterium sp. LM5 (assembly GCF_002017945.1). Classification (NCBI taxonomy): domain Bacteria; kingdom Pseudomonadati; phylum Bacteroidota; class Flavobacteriia; order Flavobacteriales; family Flavobacteriaceae; genus Flavobacterium; species Flavobacterium sp. LM5. The sequence continues at coordinate 84,917 of NZ_MUFX01000002.1, forward strand.
GAATACGCCTAATTTATCATTATGAAAAGCACGAGAAGTTAAGGTTAACTTTTGAGCTTGCTCAATCATTGCTCCAATAATTTTTGGATGACAATGTCCTTGATTCACCGCGGAGTAGGCCGATAGAAAATCAAAGTATTTTTTGCCGTCAACATCCCAAACATAAACTCCTTCTCCACGTTCTAAAACTACCGGTAACGGATGATAATTATGGGCTCCAAATTGGTTTTCTTTTTCGATTAAAACTTCCGATTTTGAAGAAAGTATTAGTTCAGATTGTATCATTTTTTTGGTCTTTAATTTATATCTATAAAGCAAAAATACTAATTTTATTTAAAAATAGGATAAAAAAAATGTATTTTGACTTAATATTTTAAAAATAAAAACAAATTTTCGTTTTTTTATAAATATATAAAGTCATTTTGTTATTTTTGAAGTCTCATTTGTACTAAAACTTTGAAATGAAATAAAAATAATTACTTTTATAAAGAATATAAAAAGTGATTTTAACTTTAAAAAAGCCTTTCGAAATGGAAATATTAGACGAATTTGACATTAATATCATTAAAGAATTAGAAAAAGATGGCCGTATGGCGTACTCTGCCATTGCTTCCAATCTCAAAATTTCAAACACCATGGTTCACCAACGAATTAATAGGTTAATGGACCAAGGTGTACTAACCGGAATCAAACCCGTAATTAATGAAAAAAAAATCGGCTATGACTGGGGTGCCTTTACTGGTATCACTTTAAACAAAGATGCCGATTCTAAACGTGTAATCGATGAATTAAAGAAAATACCTGAAATAACCGAATGCTATTTCATTACAGGCTCATTTACCTTATATATCAAAATGATTGCAAAAGATCATGAGCACATGAGAAAGTTACTTTACGAAAAAATAGATAATATTCCCGGTATTGCCAAAACCGATTCTATTATCGAGTTAGGGTGTGCCTTTAAACGCAATGTAACCTTATAAACCACTAAATAATGTTCCCTGATTTTCTAACCAAACCAACCAAAAATGGCGTTTTACTAACTTCTTCTTTTCTTTTATCGTTCAGTTTATTAGCCTGCAGTAGTGATTCAAACGAACCCGAAAAACCAACTCCAACCCCCGCCTACACTGCTATCCCTTCTTCGATAGGGATTGTTGGAGATCCAAAAGATGTTACAGTAACTACTAGTGCTGGGACCGTTTTAATGGGAGGCTCTACCGATGTAGACGGCGCAATGAAATGGATGATCAATAAAAGCATCGGAGGAGATGTAGTAATCATTAGAGCATCAGGGACAACAGGTTATAATCAATACTTATACGATTTAGTAAAAGTAAATGGCATCCGCCAAGTAAATTCTGTTGAAACCTTACTTATAAATAGTGTAGAACTTGCCAATAATCCAAAAGTAGCGGAACGCATCAAAGAAGCGGAAATGCTTTTCATTGCTGGTGGAGACCAAGCCAATTATATTCGCTTTTGGAGAAACACTCCCGTTGAAGAGGCACTGAATTACCTAATTAATGTGAAAAAAGTACCCGTTGGCGGAACTAGCGCAGGTTGTGCCATTCTTGGTGAAGCCGTTTTTACCGCCGAAAACAACACCATAACTTCCGAGGAAGCGCTTTTAAATCCTTTCAATTCAAAAATTACTTTAGCAAAAAGTGATTTTATCAACAATCCTTTTCTTAAAAATACAATTTCCGACACCCATTATAATAACCCTGATAGAAAAGGCAGACAAATCACTTTTCTAGCACGTTTAGCTACTGAATTTAACTGGCAACAACCCAAAGGAATTGGTGTGCAAGAACAAACAGCCGTTTGTATTGACGAAAATGGTAAAGCGGTAGTTTATGGAACTGGTTTTGCTTATTTTTTGAAAGCCAGTAGTGAAAAACCTGAGAAATGTGTAGCAGGCAGCAAGCTTAATTGGATAAATAATAAGAAAGCCGTTCAAGCCTACCTAATTGGAGGAAAAGAAACTGGAAATGGTTCTTTTGATTTGACCAATTGGACCACTGTTTCTGGTGGAATTTATCAAAACATGTATGTTACTGATGGTGTTCTTTCTATAGAATAGCCCCACCACTCTATTTCTTCTTGAATATTTTTTTACTATTAATACCATTTATTATGCAATTGCCAAAAGTAAGACTAAACCAGCTTTTTATTACCCTACTTTTACTTTCAACCACTATAGTTGAAGCTCAAAAAAGCAAAGGAAAATTATTCATCATTGGTGGCGGAAAACGCTCTGATGTATTGATGAATCAGATGCTAAAAGTAGCTGATTTAAAAACCAAAGACTTTATTGTAGTGCTTCCAATGTCTAGCGAAGAACCCGATAGTGCTTATATTTATTTCAAAAAACAGTTAAGCAAATTAACCCCACACCCTATCGTGATGCTCAATTTTGACAAAACCACAAGTCAGAATAAAGTTCTTACCGATTCGCTTCAAAAAGCCAAACTCATATTCATAAGCGGTGGCGATCAAACCCGTTTTATGGGAGTCGTTCGCGGAACTTCTATTTATGATGCCATTCACAAAGCGCATCAAAACGGCAGTACGATTGCAGGAACTAGCGCTGGTGCAGCTGTGATGTGCGAAAATATGATTACTGGCAACCAAAAATTAGAAACCAAATACACCGAGACCTTTGACAACATCCGTTATGATAATCTTGAAATCAACTCAGGTTTGGGCTTAGTTAAAAACGTCATTATTGACCAACATTTTCTAAAAAGAAGTCGATACAATCGCTTACTAACAGGCTTAGTCGATTTTCCAAATCACATTGGAATTGGAATTGACGAAAGTACTGCCATTGTCGTGAGAGACAAAACCGTAGAAGTCGTAGGCGAAAGCGAAGTCATCGTGGTCAAAAATCCTAAAGAAATCAAGAAAGCGCCAAAGAATCATCTCGTTAGTATCAAATCTTTAGAAATGAGAGTTTTGATTGAAGGTCAAAAATTTAATATTCAATAAAATGAAAACAAAACACTATTGGGCGATTGTTTGGATGCTACTATTGAGTCCCATGACTTCGATTTGGGCACAACAATTAACGGCTTCAGAAGTAAAACGAATGGAGCAACAGGCCAAACAAGTCACCATCATCAGAGACAATTGGGGCATTGCCCACGTGTACGGAAAAACCGATGCTGATGCTGTTTTTGGGATGTTGTATGCCCAATGCGAAGACGACTTTAAGCGTGTCGAGATGAACTATATTGATAAGTTAGGACGTTTGGCCGAAGTAAAAGGTGCTGGTGTTTTGTACAACGATTTAGAAACCCGTTTACTTATTGACGCAGAAGAAGCCAAAGCCGATTACAAAAAAGCAACACCTTGGCTCAAAAAACTAATGAACAGTTATGCGGATGCCATCAAATATTACTTGTACAAGCATCCTGAAGTAAAACCATTATTGCTAACTCGTTTTGAACCTTGGTTTCCTTTACTTTGGACCGATGGCAGTATTGGCGCAATTAGCACCGCCGATTTAAGTACGGGCGAACTAAAAGCTTTTTACTCTGGCAACAACGACAAAGTTGCTTACATAGAAAGAGACGTAAATGTGCAAACAGGCTCCAATGGATTTGCTATTGCACCTTCAAAATCGGTGACGGGTAATGCGCTTTTGTACATCAATCCACACACTACTTTTTATTTCAGACCCGAAATCCAAATCAGTAGCCAAGAAGGACTGAACGCCTACGGAGCAGTGACTTGGGGACAGTTTTTTATTTACCAAGGTTTTAATGAAAACTGTGGCTGGATGCATACTTCTTCAAATGTAGATGTAGCCGATATGTATGCAGAAAAAATAGTCGAGCAAAAAGGAAAACTATTTTATGAATACGATGGAAAATTATTGCCTGTAAAAGAAAAAAAAATCGTTCTAAAGTATTTGGATAAAGGACAAATGGCTTCCAAAACAATCAAGACCTATTTTACGATTCACGGTCCGATTATGGCTAAGCGAGACGGAAAATGGATTAGTTTGAAATCCAAAAACCGCAATATGGAAAGTTTGGTGCAAAGTTGGGTGAGAACCAAATCAAAGGATTTCAAGGATTACCAAAAAGCGATGGATTTAAAAGCCAACACGTCTAACAATACGGTCTATGCCGACAACAAAGGAAACATTGCCTATTGGCACGGAAACTTTATTCCGATGCGCGACAAAAGTCTCAATTGGGCCAAAGTAGTCGATGGCACCACTTCCAAAACCCAATGGAAAGGTTTGCATCCAGTATCCGAAACCGTGCATTTGTACAATCCAAGTAACGGATGGCTCCAAAATTGTAACTCCACTCCCTATTCTGTAGCAGGCAACAATAGCCCAAAAGAATCCAACTATTTGCCGTATATGGCGCCTGACGGGGAAAACTTTAGAGGAATCAATGCCGTTCGTATTTTTAACCAAGACAAAAAATACACCTTAGACAACTTGATTGCGGATGGTTACGACACCAAACTGTCAGCCTTTGAAACATTACTTCCTGCTTTGATTGCCAATTTTGAAAAAGACGCTAAAGCTCAAGAACCCAAATTCAAAGATTTGGAAGCTCCTATTCAAGTATTGGAAAATTGGAATTATTACTCTAATGCAAACTCTGTGGCGACTACCTTGGCCAATGAATGGGCGTTCAAGTTGAATCCAATTTTACAAAAAGTCTACATTGACGAAGGCGAAAAAGACCAAGTAGAAAATATGACCGAGTTTGCCAAAACAGCGGGCATTAATGATATGTTGCCACAATTAAGAGCAGTTGTTCAAGAACTGCAAGCCAAATTTGGAAAATGGGAAATTCCGTGGGGCGACATCAACCGTTTTCAACGTCCTTCGGGAGCTATTGATTTAACCTATGACGACAACCAAGAAAGTTTAGCAATGGGTACCGCTTCTGTATTGTGGGGAAGTTTACCTGCTTTCAAAAGTTCGTACCAAAACAACAGCAAAAAACGATATGGTTACAACGGCAACAGCTTTATTTGCGCGGTTGAATTTGGTCCAAAGATAAAAGCAAAGTCTTTATTGGCAGGAGGAAATTCGGGAGACCCAAACTCGAAACACTTTTTTGACCAAGCCAAAATGTATCAAAACGTCCAATTCAAAGACGTTTTATTCTACAAAGAAGACGTCCAAAAAAATGCTGAGAAAACCTATCATCCTGGTGAGTAATCCCAATCTATACTTGAAATGCCCTTGTAAATTTTTCACGAGGGTGTTTTTTTTATTACTCATTTAAAATAACATACCTAGCCGCAAATTGTTAGTAAATCATAGTAAAAAATAATATGCGCTTTTTTTGTAAATAAATAACATACATTAAAATTTAATTTACGAATTTGCAATAAATAAAAATTAGCATTAGTAACCATATTAACCCACAACACTATCAAAATAATTTGCGAATTTGCGGTAAATAAAATTAGTGCATTCGTGGCCATACAAACCACAGCTTTCTCTAAAATTATTTGCGAATTTGCGGTAATCAAACAACACACTTAAAAAAAATAACCGCAACGATTAACAAAAATAATTTAGTGTATTCGTGGCCATACTAACCCACTACATCATCTAAAATAATTTGAATCTGCGTTAAATAAAATCCTTAAAAATGATCCAAAAAGCACTAGTATGTGCTGTACTTGTTAGCCTTTCCTGTACAGCGCAAAACAAAACCAAAGCAGCGCCTATACAAAAATACCTTGCCACCATTACCCAAACCGACCTGAAAAAACACCTCACTATCGTTGCCTCCGATGAAATGGAAGGACGCGACACAGGAACCGAAGGCCAAAAAAAAGCCGGTCGCTATCTCATCGAACAATACAAGAAAAATGGTATTTCGTTTCCCGATGGTGCCACCGACTATTACCAAAAAGTACCCGCCGAGTTCATGAAATCCAATTATGGCCCAAAACTCAACGATTCCGAAAACATTTGGGCCTTCATCAAAGGAACTGAAAAACCAGACGAAATCTTGGTCATTTCTGCCCATTACGACCATGTTGGCGTTAAAAATGGTGACGTTTACAACGGTGCCGACGACGATGGCTCAGGAACCGTGGCACTTTTAGAAATCGCGCAAGCCTTTCAACTGGCAAAAAAACAAGGTCACGGTCCAAAACGTTCCATCTTAATTTTGCATGTTACAGGCGAAGAACACGGCTTGCACGGCTCTCGTTATTATGCCAAAAACCCATTATTTCCTTTAAAAAATACCATTGCCGACATCAACATTGACATGATTGGGCGACGCGATTTTGACCATCCCAAAACCAACAATTATGTGTACGTTATCGGTGCCGATAGATTGTCGAGTCAGCTACACGACATCACCGTGGCCGCCAACGAAAAATACACCCAATTGGATTTGGATTTCAAATACAACGACAAGAAGGACCCCAATCATTTTTATGAGCGTTCCGACCATTACAACTTCGCTAAAAATGGCATCCCGTCAGTATTTTTGTTCAATGGCGTACACGAAGACTACCATAAAAAAACCGATGAAGTCAGCAAAATCGAGTTTGATGCCCTAGCCAAAAGAACCCAATTGGCCTTTGCTATGGCTTGGGAATTGGCCAACAGACCCGAACGCATCGTGGTAGACAAACCTCTACAATAGTTTTATTCTAAGGAGCAGGAAATACAGGCTTTTTTGGCCAGCAAAGGATGCCGCTGCTGTCGGGGCTAAAAGGAAACATTTTTGATGATTTGTAAGAAAAAATTATATTTTTGAACAATCATAAAGCAAGTCTACTACGTTCGGTGTGAATAGACTAAAATTGATAATCACTTGTATAACAACATCAGCGAGAATGACAATTACTCAAAAAAAAACATTTAAAATCATAGCGCTCCTATTGCTGGCCTTTACTTTTCAATTTTCAAAAGCCCAAATAACCCTTAGCAATAATGTTGGGACAACACTAATTAGGACGGATATGTATTCTTGTCCTGAAGAAGAAACTTGGGGTAAAGTATTTAAGTTATCTGATTTTGGCATTGCTCCCAATGAACAATTTGTTATCAAGTCAGGCCAGATAGGAATTGCTCAATCAGATATTGGTTCACAATTATATTTTTCAGTATACATTGTTGATGAAAGATTTCCTGCCATATATAATTCCAACTGGGATAAGCCTATATTAGGGTCAACGGGCGGTAAAGCTACCAAAGCCATAAATGGAAATCCAGAAATAATGCATTTCGATTTTGAGCAACCAATCATTGTGCCTGCTGGTATTCAAAAAATTTTGGTAGTAGTCGATAAAACAAGAGATTATACCAATAATACAATTGCTAAAGTTTTTGTAGCTGGCACAACAGAGGACAAAGGAGTGTCATGGTATAAAGGTTGTAATGATAACCAACGTTTAGTGCCAACGACGGATTTAAATATCCCTGTACCCAATGCGAATTTTTATATAACTGTAAAAGGCGATGTTTTTAATTCAAAAAGTCAGGGATCTGTTACCCGATTATCACACAATGTATGCGACGATTTGGTAAAAACAGATATGTATGCTTGTTCTCAGCAAAATTTTTATTGGGCTAGAGATTTTGACTTAAAAGATTTTGGCATATCACCCAAAGAAGAATTCACAATTACTTCTGGGCAGGTTGCCGTAAATGGAACTGCATGGGGAGCTAATGCCAAATTTAATATTTACAAAATCGACGCTAATTTTCCAACATCTTTTTCTGAAACTAATCTAATTGGAAGTAGTCAAATTGCTGACCTTCCTCGAGTTATCGGCAGGGAATCTCAGATAATGCAAATGGACTTTACTACACCTGTAAAGATACCTGCAGGTATTGAAAAAATATTAGTTGAAGTAGAAGTTGGAGGTGGATCATTAGGTGTTTTCATAGCTGGATCTACACAAGACAATGGCACTTCATGGTTTAAAGGTTGTAATCGCTCACCTAATATTGGATACAATCAATATTTCTCTACAGCCGATGATGGAATTACAAATGCCAATTTCTACATCAATGTAACTGGAAATGTAAAAAACATTTCAAATCATTTCGAAATGAATTTCACCAATATCTGCTCTGAATTTCTAAAAGAGTTTAGCATTGATGATGAGTCAAAAATAGCTTCAATTGTCTGGAATTTTGGAGATCCAGCTTCAGGAATACAAAATAATTCCACAGATTTATCTCCTTTTCACGATTTTTCAATAGATGGAAAATATACAGTTACTGCCACCATTATTGGAAAAGATGGTACAGTAGAAATTTTAACCGAAATAATTGATATAAAAGAACCACCAAAAGCATATGGAATCAACAATATTTATGCATGTGAAAATGAAGCCGCTACGGGCATTTCAAAATCTTTTGATGTTTCTATGATCACACAACAAGTTTTAAGTGGGCAAACGGATAAAGTCGTTACATTCATAGATGGAAAAGGAAATAAGTATACATCATTACCAAATCCTTTTACTAATAGCATAAAAGATAAAGAGACAATAACAGTTAGAGTAAGTCATAAGGATAATCTATGCTGTTACTCTGAAACTACTTTTGATTTAATTGTAAAACCGTTACCAAAACTACTTACTGTTTCTGATCTCATTATATGTGACAACGATACCGATGGTATTGGACAATTTAATTTAAAGCCTATAGAAAATTTAATTATTGGAAGTGCTACAGATATAAAAGTAGAATTTTATCATGAAAACGGACAAAAAATTGTAGCTCCATTAACTGCAATTCCAAATTTAATAATCAATGAAGAAAAAATAAAAGTAAAGGCCATAAATACAAATACAAATTGTTATAATGAATCAAGTTTTAAATTAATAGTAAGTGTTTTACCAAAAGCAAATTCATTACAAGAAATTATTGGTTGTGATGATAATAATGATGGTATTTCGGAATATTTTGACACTTCAAATATAGCGTCCAACGTTTTAGGAAATCAAACAGGAATGGAGGTGAGTTACTACGACATTTATGGAAATCAACTTCCAAGTCCTTTACCCAATCCATTTACTAACACTATAGTAAACAAGGAGATTATTACAGTAAGGGTTACAAATCCACAAACAAAATGTTATACCGAAACATTTTTAAACTTAATAACATCAACTAAACCACTAATTAATCAACCAAAAACATTATACGCTTGCGATGAAGGGAACGGGTTTTCTTATTTTGACACAGCAGCTATTGAAAGTCAATTGATAGCAAACAAAACGGGATACCGTATATTATATAGAGACGACAATGGAAATAAATTGCCAAGTCCTTTACCAATAAAATACCAAAATACGGTTGCGTGGTCTCAAACTATTACTGTACGAGTTGAGAATGAATCTAATCCACTATGTTTTTCTGAAACTAGTTGTAAACTAGTTGTAAATGAGTTGCCAAAAATTGATTTAGAAAAAGAATACTTTTTATGTGATTTAGAACCTTCTTTAAAAATCACAACTGATTCTGATTTAGATACTTGGGAATGGACAAATGAGGATAATTCAATTATTTCAAATTCTTTTCAAGCAAATTTAGTAGCTGCCGGACAATACATACTTAAAGTTTCTAAAATAAATAATGGAATAAATTGTGAAAATTCATTTTCATTCACTCTAATTCGCTCAACTTTGCCTAAAATTGTCGAGGTAAAAATTCAAGATATGTCACAAAACAATTATATTGAAATTAAAACCTCTGGTGATGGTGAGTTTGAATATTCTATTGATGGAATTAATTTCCAAAACAACAACACTTTTAATAACATTTCTGGAGGAGTCTATGAGGTTCAAGTTAGAGATAAAAAAGGTTGTGGTTTTGATAAAAGAGAAATTGTCCTGGTAGATTATCCTAAATTTTTCACTCCTAATAATGATGGATATAATGATTATTGGCAAATCTTAGGCATAGAAAAATTTCCTGAATCAATTACAAGCATCTATGATCGCTATGGAAAACTTCTAAAAAAATTAACATTTAAAGATTCAGGTTGGGACGGAACTTTAAATGGGGAAAAATTATTTGCTACAGATTATTGGTTTACTGTCGAACTAGGTAATGGAAGAAATTTTAAAGGCCATTTTTCACTTAAGCGGTAATTCAAATTGTACTTACACCCGCTCCACAATAGCCAACTAATTTGTCGCTCTAGCTGTAAAAATATCTCCAACTTCGCAACATTATGGTTTTGTGTTGTACTCCTTGTAACGTCAAAAATCTCCCTAAAATTGATTTGCAAAGTTTGAATAGGAATGGGCTTTAGCCCATTCTTTAAAATAAGTTTTGTGTTGGGCTTTAGCCAAAATCTATATCATCTCACTAAAGCAAAATGCAATTCAATATAATACTCTCTCCACAAAGACCGATGAATTCATCCTTCAATCTGCAAACATTTCCTTTCCGAGCAAATTTAAAATTCGTAATTAATTAAAAATAAGGTGTTGTAAAAAATCACTGCTGTTTGGGTTCTGCCTCCTAGATAAAAATCACAAAAAAGTTATTGAATATTTTCAATTAAAATAATCCATCTAAAAACTTTTCATCTTCAAAAAAGAATAAAACCAAACGAATAATTCCTAACAATACTACAAAATACAAGCACAACAATTACTCCTATCACCTAAATTCTTACCTTAAAGGAAACCCTAATCTTAAAAAAAATTCATACTTTTGAAACTCAAAAAAAACAACCATATGGCAACAGTAACATTAGGTGGAAATCCAATTCACACTTCAGGAGAGCTTCCAAAAGTAGGAAGCAAATTAGTAGATTTTAAACTGATTCAAAATGACTTATCAGTAGCTTCACTAGCTAATTTTGCTGGTAAAAAATTAGTTTTAAACATCTTCCCAAGTATCGACACCGGAACTTGTGCTACCTCAGTTAGAAAATTCAACGAAAGCGCAAGTACCCTAGACAACACCGTTGTTTTGTGTATTTCTAGAGATTTACCTTTTGCTCAAAAACGTTTTTGTGGTGCTGAAGGATTAGAAAACGTAATCAATTTATCTGATTTCCAAGTGGGTAGTTTTGGTAAAGCAAATGGTTTAGAAATTACGGATGGCCCGTTGACTGGTTTACACTCAAGAGCAATCATCGTTGTTAATGAAAATGGAATTATTACGCACACAGAACAAGTTTCAGAAATTGCTAACGAACCCAATTACGAAGCGGCATTAGCTGTACTATAAATACTATATGGAATTTCAAAAAGACAATTCTTTTGTAACCGGAAGATTAAAAAGTGTTACCTATGCCTTCAAAGGCGCCCTAAAATTGATTAGTACAGAGCATAGTATTATGGTTCAATTTTCAATTGGAATACTCATTAGTATTTTAGGTGCTATAATGAAAATTTCGGCTACGGAGTGGTTGTTTCAAACCTTTGCTATTGGTCTAGTAATGAGTATTGAGGGTTTAAACACCGCTGTTGAAAAAATAGCCGATTTTATTCATCCAAGCTACAGTAAGAGAATTGGTTTTATAAAAGATATTGCTGCAGGATCTGTTTTCTTTGCAGCAATTACTGCTATCATTATAGGTTTAATCATTTACATCCCAAAATTCATTTAGGCATACTTTAAAATAAGAATGGCAAAATCAAACAAAAAAAACACCGCAGCATCCGCGGCTGATACTACAACTCCAAATGTCCCTTTTTGGGAATTATCCAAGCAAAGAAAACTAATAATAGGCAGTATATTGATTTTATTTTCAATAGGTCTTTTAGTTTCCTTTGTTTCCTTTTTTCTTCACGGACACGAAGATCAAAGTGCCATCAATACCATGACGGATCGATCAGAAGTGGTACAAAATTGGCTAGGAAAAATTGGTGCTTTTTTAGCAGATGCTCTCATTTACAAAGGGTTTGGCATTGCCTCTTTTCTCTATGTGCGTTTACTTTTTTTGACTGGATTATTTTTATTTTTAAACCTTAAACTAAACAAGCTCAAATCCATTTGGTTTTGGGATTTATTTCTAATAGTTATTTTAGCTGTACTACTCGGTTTTTTCTTTGATTCGATACCCGAATTAGGAGGAACTGTAGGCTACGAAGTCAATCTTTTACTACAAGATTATTTAGGGAAAACAGGTACTTTGTTGCTGCTATTATTTGGCGTATTGATTTACTTGATTTTTAAATTGAAAATTTCTCCCGAGAAAATTCAAAATATCTTTCTATCAACCAAAGAAGAAATCAAACAAGAAATAGCCAGTAGTGCTTATGCTCAAGATAGCGGAAGCGCCTACAATTTAGAAGAATTTGCTCTCGAAGAAGAGGTTATGACCGATGACACTCTTCATTTAAAAACAACTGGGTCACAATTTGAAATCAATAAAGAAGCACTAAAACCAACCATTAGCAATTCGTCTGAAATTAATTTGGATCTGCAAGTTAAACCTAAACCAGAGCCTCTCTCGGTATCGCCAGAAGTAATTGCAACGAATGATAATGCCTTTGTAATTGAAAAAGCGGCAGAGGAAACCATTATCGAAGAAAACTTAGCCTCTCGCCTAGTTTCAGATTTTGGCTTGTTCGACCCAACTTTGGATTTGTCGCACTACAAATACCCTACACTAGATTTATTAAAAGAATATTCTACGGGAGGCATTACCATCAACCAAGAAGAATTAGAAGAAAACAAAAACAAGATTGTCGAAACTTTACGCAATTACAAAATTGAAATTGCACAAATTAAAGCTACCGTTGGCCCATCGGTTACCTTGTACGAAATTGTACCCGAAGCCGGTATTAGAATTTCGAAAATTAAAAGCTTAGAAGATGACATTGCCTTATCACTTTCGGCTTTAGGCATTCGTATCATTGCCCCAATTCCAGGAAAAGGAACCATTGGAATTGAAGTTCCGAATAAGAATCCGACCATGGTTTCGATGAAAAGTGTGATTGGTGCTGCTAAATTTCAAGAAGCTGAAATGGAGTTGCCGATCGCTTTAGGAAAAACCATTTCAAACGAAACCTTCGTAGTTGATTTGGCCAAAATGCCTCACTTACTAATGGCTGGTGCGACTGGACAAGGAAAATCTGTAGGGTTAAATGCGGTTTTAACTTCGCTTTTATACAAGAAACATCCGGCAGAAGTGAAGTTTGTATTGGTCGATCCTAAAAAAGTAGAGCTAACCCTTTTTAATAAAATAGAAAGACATTATTTAGCCAAATTACCCGATACCGAAGACGCCATTATTACCGATAATGCTAAAGTTGTTGCGACTTTAAATTCGCTTTGCGTAGAGATGGACAATCGTTATTCGTTGTTGAAAGATGCCATGGTGCGTAACATTAAAGAATATAACGAAAAATTCAAATCTAGAAAATTAAATCCCGAATTAGGTCACCGCTTTCTGCCTTATATCGTATTGGTGGTCGACGAGTTTGCCGATTTGATTATGACCGCTGGCAAGGAAGTAGAAGTACCTATTGCTCGTTTGGCTCAATTGGCACGTGCCATCGGAATCCATTTGATCATTGCCACCCAAAGACCATCGGTAAACGTAATTACAGGTTTAATTAAAGCGAATTTTCCCGCTCGTATTGCGTTTCGAGTGACTTCAAAAATCGACTCTAGAACCATTTTAGACACCCAAGGCGCCGATCAATTAATAGGTCGAGGCGATTTATTATACACTAACGGAAATGATGTGGTACGTGTACAATGTGCCTTTATTGACACTCCGGAAGTAGAAAAAATAACCGAATTTATCGGATCACAGAAGGCGTATGCTACTGCTTATTTACTACCTGAGTTCGTAGGAGAAGAAAGTGGCATTAATCTTGATGTAGATGTTTCCGAAAGAGATCCCTTATTTAGAGAAGCCGCAGAAATCATTGTAAATGCCCAACAAGGTTCTGCTTCTTTATTACAACGCAAACTCAAACTTGGCTACAATAGAGCAGGAAGATTAATAGACCAATTAGAAGCCGCAGGAATTGTGGGCTCATTTGAAGGCAGCAAAGCACGAAATGTAAATATATCGGATATGAGTTCTCTTGATCATTTTTTCAACAACGAACTAAACAATTAAAACAATGTTACTTAGTCTTAAAAAAAACACACACAACACACTGAAATCCAATTTTAAAACCCTTTTAAACTACAGTACGTTAGCCTGCTTCTTGCTTTTTAATTCGTTTACATTTCAAGCGCAAGATAAAAAAGCCAAAGATTTACTAGATCAGGTTACTGCCAAAGTCAAAAGCTACAAAAACATTACTATTGATTTCAAATACAGTTTACAAAACGCAAAAGAAAACATCAATCAAGACAGTAAAGGAAATGTTACCCTAAATGGCAACATGTATGTGTTGAATTTCATGGGTGTAACCAAATTGTTCGATGGTAAAAAAACATACACCATCGTTCCTGAAGATGAAGAAATTACCGTTTCAAAACTGAATGAAAATGACGATAACGCGATTACGCCTTCAAAAATGTTGACTTTTTTCAATTCAGGTTACAAGTACTCTATGGATATTGTTCAAAATGTAAGAGGCCGTAAAATTCAGTACATCAAATTAATCCCGAACAATACCAAAGACCAACGTAAAGAAATATTATTAGGAATTGACATTCAAACCAAACACATTTACAATTTGATTGAAATTGGCAAAAAAGGCACCAAAACCACCTTAACGGTGAATTCTTTCAAAACAAATCAACCATTATCAAAAAATCAATTTACCTTTGTTCCGAGTAAATACCCCAATTACTACATTAACAAATTAGATTAAACTTAGGTGAAGATACTTGACAAATATTTATTAAAATCATTTTTGGTTACATTTACAACGGTTTTTGTTATCCTTTTTTTTATTTTTATTCTTCAAACCGTTTGGCTATTCATTACTGAATTAGCAGGAAAAGACTTGGATTTAATCATGGTTGTTAAATTCTTACTTTTTTCAATGCCAAGAATCATTCCTTTAGTTTTGCCTTTATCCGTATTATTGGCTTCCATTATGACTTTTGGTAGTTTTTCAGAAAATTATGAATTGGCCGCCATCAAGTCCTCAGGAATTTCACTACAACGATGCTTTAGAACCCTAATTGTTTTTATAACACTGTTAAGTATCGTGGCTTTCATGTTTGCCAACAGTGTCATTCCTTATGCTGAATACAAATTCATAAGCTTCAGAAGAAATATTGCTCAAGTAAAACCTGCGTTAGCCATTGCCGAAGGACAATTTAACACCGTAGGCATTTACAACATAAAAGTGAACAAAAAATCAGGTGAAAAAGGCAACCTACTCTCTGATGTCACTATTCACAAAAAATCGATTATGGGCGATGGTAACAAAACAGTTATCAAAGCCAAAACAGGTGAATTAATTAGCAACGAAGCCTCTAACCTACTTCAATTAGTTTTGAAAGACGGTTATTACTACGAAGATGTTATCCCTAAAAAATACGAAGACCGAGACAAAATGCCTTTTGTAAAAAGCGCCTTCAAAAAAGACATTATCAATATCGACTTGTCAAAATTGAACACACCTACAGTAGAGGAAACCAAAGAAACCAATACAAAAGGAATGCTTGATGTGGCCGAGTTGAGATATACTATTGATTCCTTAACCAAAAACAAGGCGACAGAGCTAAAATCGTTCACTGAAAACATCAGTCAAAAAACAGCAACATCACTGATATCAACTCCAATTACTGCAAATGATACTTTAGAAAAAAGAAAAATCATCAACAGTAAGGATCCTTTAGCTATGTTTACAATCGACGAAAAAGCTTCTATCTTTAAAAATGCATTAGCCAATACTCAAAGTACTGTATTTTCGATAGATGGAACCCTTTCGGATCTAAAAATGAAGCAAAAAAACATCAATGCACATGAATTTGTCATTTATGAAAAGTTCGTAATCGCCTTTGCTTGCTTTTTAATGTTTTTCATCGGAGCACCCTTAGGAGCCATTATTCGCAAAGGAGGCATTGGACTTCCGATAGTTTTTGCAGTATTAATTTTTATAACCTTTCACTTCATCAACACTTTTGGCAAAAGAGTCTCACAAGAAGATGGACTCACACCTTTTGTTGGCGCTTGGATGTCCTCGTTTATATTAACTCCCCTAGCCATTTTACTAACCTACAGAGCTATAAACGATATCGGAATCATCAATTTGGATCGTATAACAGAACCTTTTCAAAAATTGGTCAAAAAAATATTTCCCTCTAAAAACTAACACTACACATGGTAGCAGACAAAATACAACTCAATACAATTGAAGAAGCCATCGAAGACATTCGTCAAGGCAAAGTGATCATCGTAGTAGATGATGAAGATCGTGAAAATGAAGGCGATTTTTTGGCCGCCGCCGAAAAAGTAACTCCTGAAATGATCAATTTTATGGCCACTCACGGTCGTGGATTGATTTGCGCGCCCTTAACAGAAAGTCGTTGTAAAGAATTAGGCCTTCATGTTATGGTGAGCAACAACACCGACCCAATGGAAACCGCATTTACTGTTTCGGTAGATTTGAGAGGTAATGGCGTAACCACTGGAATTTCGGCATCAGACAGAGCCAAAACAATCCTTTCGTTCGTAGATTCAAACACCAAACCACACGACCTAGCCAGACCGGGACACATTTTCCCGCTTATCGCCAAACAAGGCGGTGTTTTGAGAAGAACTGGACACACGGAAGCTGCTATTGATTTTGCCCGTTTAGCAGGCTTTAAATCTGCTGGAGTCATTGTCGAAATCATGAACGAAGACGGCAGCATGGCACGTTTACCACAATTAGTCAAAGTCGCCAAAAAGTTTGACTTAAAATTAGTTTCTATCGAAGCTTTGGTCGCTTACAGAATGCAACACGATAGTTTGATTGTCAAAAAAGAGGATTTTGACATTCAGACTCGTTTCGGTACTTTTAGATTACGTGCCTACCAACAAACCACCAATAAACAAGTTCATATTGCCTTAACCAAAGGCACTTGGAATACAGGCGAATCTATTTTGACTAGAATCAATTCTTCACAAGTTAATAACGATTTATTAGGCACCTTGACCAATAATGCCGATAAACAGTTAGACGACATGTTTACCATCATCAATAAAGAAGGCAAAGGCGCAGTGATTTTTGTCAATCAAGACATGCAAGCTATCAACCTTTTAAGCCGAATTGCCGAACTAAAAGAACTACAAGCCAGCGGAGAGCTAAAAGCACCAAAAATTAAAATTGACAGTAAAGATTTTGGTATTGGCGCACAAATTCTTCACGACTTAGACATTTCAAAAATTCGTTTGGTAACCAATACCGCCCAAGGAAAGCGTGTAGGAATGATTGGTTACGGTCTTGAAATTACCGAATATGTAAGTTATTAAACTAAGGACTCTTTTTTTTTATTTTTTTCACACTTGTAAATCAAACAGTATGAAACACTTAAAAAAAACTTCAAAAAGCAACCGTAATTTTTTTAAAAATACGCTTGCACAACCAAAAAAGAGTCTTATATTTGCACTCGCAATCACGAACTGATAGCAACATATTGGAGGAATGGCAGAGCGGTCGAATGCGGCAGTCTTGAAAACTGTTGACTGTAACAGGTCCGGGGGTTCGAATCCCTCTTCCTCCGCCAGCTGAAAAGCAAATTGAATTAAAACCCTTTAAATCCTATGATTTAAAGGGTTTTTTAATTAGTACCCTTTACTAATCATTCAAAATTTCACATTTTAAAGGAGTACTTCATTTTATAAATTCAAAATGCCTGGACATAAATAGCATCTATCAATATCTTTGTACATTCACAAACTATATGCTTTTACATATAAAAAAATAATATTTACACAAACTATATGCTTTAACATATAATTTAGTATATTTGTTTATAATCAATGCAAAAGCATATAATCATGAACACACTGGCTAATTTTGTAAAAGAGAAAAGAAACGAGGTAAAACTAACGCAGGAAGCCTTTGCAGAGCGCGCTGGAGTGGCACTGACCGTGATTCGAAAAATAGAACAGGGTAAAGAGAACCTGAATTTGGAAAAAGTGAATCAAGTACTCAAAATGTTTGGACATACCTTAGCACCAGTTAACGCAAGAGAATTATCAAAAAATGAAGCACAAGGAGCATGAGAAAAGCGGCCATATATTACAAAGAATACCTAGCTGGAATACTCACTGAAACCAATGAAGGGGAATACACTTTTCAATATGAGGAAACGTACGTACAAGATCATCCAAAAGAATGCCTCTCGCTAACGATGCCTGTCAGCGTCAAAATGTATACTGAAAAACGATTATTCCCATTTTTTGAAGGACTAATTCCCGAAGGCTGGCTATTGGACATTGCTTCCAAAAGCTGGAAAATCAATCCAAACGACCGCATGGGACTACTGCTGGCTTGTTGCCAAAATTGTATCGGAGCGGTCAGTGTACAACCAATACCAAACGATAATGAGTAAGAAATGTTTACATTGTTATCAGTCATTGAACGATACTAACGTTGGCGATTTTCACGAGCAGTGCAGTGTCGTTTTTTTTGGTACCGAGCAACAACCGATCTTTGAACACTCGCTAAAACAAATGGCGGAGCTGGCCAAAAATGTGGTGGAGAGGAGCGTGGCCGTTCCGGGAGTGCAACCCAAATTATCCTTATCCATTGTAAGCGACACCATAAATGATGGCAATAAAGGCCGACTAACCGTAGTAGGTGCTTTGGGAGGAAATTACATTTTTAAACCGCCCTCAGACCACTTTTCCGAAATGCCCGAAAACGAACATGTTACCATGCGCATCGCCGAAGCTTTTGGCAT
Organism: Flavobacterium sp. LM5; assembly: GCF_002017945.1. Classification (NCBI taxonomy): domain Bacteria; kingdom Pseudomonadati; phylum Bacteroidota; class Flavobacteriia; order Flavobacteriales; family Flavobacteriaceae; genus Flavobacterium; species Flavobacterium sp. LM5. Next base: position 103,716 of record NZ_MUFX01000002.1, read on the forward strand.
CAACACGGTAAAATCAAGCTTGATCCGATTGCAATCAGGCGAACTCTCCTATATCACTAAACGTATCGACAGAACGGATACAGGAGAGAAGATCCACATGCTCGATATGTTCCAAATCACCGAAGCATTCGATAAATACAAAAGCTCGATGGAAAAAATTGGTAAAGCATTGCACGAGTATTCCGATAACACCCTGCTCGACAAATTGTACTTTCTAGAATTGGGTATTTTTAGTTTCCTGACCGGAAACAACGACATGCATTTGAAGAACTTTTCCATGATCTATTCCAACGATACCTGGACACTATCTCCTGCCTACGATTTATTAAATGTAGCCATTGTCAACCCAGACGACACCGAAGAGTTAGCCCTAACATTAGAAGGAAAAAAGAAAAAACTCAAATGGGAACATTTCGAAAGATTAGGAATTGGCCTAGGACTAAACCAAAAGCAATTGAAAGGCATAGCCAAACGCTTCCAAAAAAACAAACCCATAGCCATCAGATGGATTGATCATTCCTTTCTGTCTCAAGAGTACAAAGAAAAATACAAAACAGTGTTAGAGGAAAGGTATCGCATCTTGTTTCATGAGGAATAACCAAATGCTTTTTTTATAATTTTATACTTCTTGATAAAAAGTTAAGAGCAGTTATAAGTAAGTAAAAGCCCGATCAAAGCTATAGATAGAGTATGAAAACAGAAAACAAGAGGCTGTGTATCTACCCAAAAGACATAAAACGTATCACCGGCAAAAGTTATCGTCAAAGCATTCGTTTATTACAAAAAATCAGAACGAAGCTTAACAAGCAAGAAAATGAGTTCTTCTCCATCGAAGAGTTTTGCCAATACACCTGCCTAAAAGTTGAACAGGTTCAACCTTTAATTTTAGGGTAAAGACAAGAGTAACTTGTTCATTAAATAGTTAACTATGCCCTATAGTTTTATGACATTATTCAAATAAAATTTGATTAATTGTTCGTGAAATTGTTTTATCAACAAGAAGTAAATGCCACTAAATTTAAAGGGGTACAATTCGGGGTAGTTGAGTAAATCAGTTAGCACAAATCGTAGTATATATGCGGTTTAGGGTTTTTAAACAAATCCCTCTTCCTCCGCGAAAAGCACCTCAACGAGGTGCTTTTTTCATTTTAATACTTTCGCGCTATTGTATAGGATCAACACCAGAAACTTGGAGTCCCAATATCTAGTTAACCCAAGAATAAAAACTACACTACTATCTCATTCAAAAGAGTAAAAGACAAAAGATACAACCCTGAGTTAATTCTAATCTCTTATCAATTGCTACGCTCTTTTCATATATTTTAAGGTTTCCCGCCTTTCTCTTCCATAAAATTTCGGTACTTTTAGCGCTATTTTATATTCATTTTAATACAAAACAGTACTTGCTTCATGGCAGCCGAACAAAAACAAAAGTTAGAACAACAACTATGGAATATTGCCAACACCCTTCGCGGGAAAATGGATGCCGATGATTTCAGAGATTACATATTAGGGTTTATTTTTTACAAGTACTTAAGTACAAAGATGGACTTGTATGCCAACACCATTCTGCAACCCGATGGATTAACCTTTCAGGACATTGAAGGACATGCAGAAGAAGCCGCAATTTTAGAAGAAATCAAACAATTAGCTTTAGACAAATTAGGTTACTTTTTATTGCCATCGGAATTGTTTTCAGAATTGGCACGCAGAGGCAACGCAGGCGGTAAAAACAATTTTATCTTGGGCGATTTGTCCAAAGTATTGACACATATTGAGCAAAGTACTATGGGTTCCGAAAGTGAAGAAGATTTTGGAAACCTCTTTTCTGACCTCGATTTGACTTCGCACAAACTTGGAAAATCCGAAGCCGACAAAAACGAGCTCATTGTAAAAGTCCTCGTGCATCTCGACGAAATCGACTTTGATTTAGAAAATACCGATAGCGATGTGCTGGGCGATGCCTACGAATATTTGATTGGGCAATTTGCTAGTGGCGCTGGAAAAAAAGCTGGCGAATTCTACACGCCCCAACAAGTAAGTAGCATTTTGGCTCAGCTTGTGACCGTTGGCAAAGACCAACTCAAAAGCGTTTACGACCCTACTTGTGGTTCGGGTTCCTTATTGTTGCGTGTAGCCAAAGAAGTAAAAGACGTCAGCGCTTTTTACGGACAAGAAATGAATCCTACGACCTACAACCTCTGTCGTATGAACATGATTATGCACGATGTGCATTACAAACGCTTTGACATCAAAAACGAAGATACCTTAGAACGCCCACAACATTACGATTTGCGTTTTGAAGCCATTGTAGCCAATCCGCCGTTCTCGGCCAATTGGTCTGCGAGTCCTTTGTTCATGAACGACGACCGTTTCTCCGCCTACGGAAAACTAGCGCCAAATTCCAAAGCCGATTTTGCCTTTGTGCAACACATGGTACACCAACTAGACGAAAACGGGACCATGGCCATAGTGCTCCCACACGGCGTGCTGTTTCGTGGCGGTGCCGAAGGACACATACGCGAATATTTGATCAAAGAGAAAAATTACCTCGATGCCGTAATTGGGCTACCCGCCAATATTTTTTATGGTACCAGCATCCCGACTTGTATTTTGGTATTGAAGAAAAAACGAACCGATCCCGAAAACATTTTGTTTATAGACGCCAGCCAACATTACGAAAAGGTAAAAACCCAAAACGTATTGCGCAAAGAAGATATTGACAAAATAATCGAAACCTATAAAAACCGCACCGAGGAAAAGAAATATTCGCATATCGCCGCCATTTCCGGCAATCGTACAGACGCCATGAATCGTACAGACGCCATGCATGGCGTCTCTTCAAGCATCGCCGAAAATGATTATAATTTAAATATCCCTCGCTATGTAGACACCTTCGAGGAAGAAGACGCCATAGACCTACAAGCCATAACAGAGGAATTGCGCACCTTAGCCACCCAAAGCAAAACAACCGATGCTACCATTGCCGATTTTTGTACCGAATTAGGAATCGAAACCCCATTTTAATCATGAATACCAATTTGTACACACAAGAGTATTGGGGCGTTCCCCGCCAGAAAAAGGCGGGTCGGGCTATCCGTTACAATCTTTTTTGCCCGAAAAAAGGCAAAAAAGGATTTTCACTTCTATCCCTAACGCAAAAAAATACCTGCCATGAATAAGCTAAAGGTACCACAATTGCGATTTCCTGGGTTTGATGGGGAATGGGAATTGAATTTACTAGGAAATACGTGTATAGTTAAAACCGGAGGCAGTGATACGCAAGATAGAACTGAAGATGGTCTCTATCCATTTTATGTAAGATCAAATACTGTTGAAAGAATTAATACTTTTTCATATGATGGTGAAGCAATTTTAACTTCAGGTGATGGTGTTGGAGTTGGAAAAAACTTTCATTACATAAATGGGAAATTTGATTATCATCAAAGGGTTTATGCTCTAAGAGAATTTAAAAAAGACTACAGTGGAAAGTTTATATATCAAGTATTTAAGGAACAGTTTTATAAAAGGGTAATTAAATTAAGTGCAAAAAACTCGGTCGACTCTGTTCGTATGAGTATGATTACTGAAATGGAAATTTCATTCCCAACCCTCCCCGAGCAACAAAAAATAGCATCCTTTTTAAGTGCGGTCGATGAAAAAATACAGCAATTGTCCCGCAAAAAAGAATTATTAGAACAATACAAAAAAGGCGCCATGCAACAATTGTTCTCAGGCAAATTGCGCTTCAAAGACGAGAATGGAAAGGACTATCCGGATTGGGAGGAGAAAAAGTTGGGGGAGGTTCTTAAAATCGGAAGCGGTAAAGATTATAAACATTTAGACGAGGGTAATATTCCTGTCTTCGGAACAGGTGGTTATATGCTATCAGTAAATAAATTTCTTCATAGTGGTGAAACCGTATTTATTGGCAGAAAAGGAACAATTGATAAACCTTTTTATTTCAAAGGTGATTTCTGGACAGTAGACACTTTATTTTATACACATTCGTTTAAAAATACTATTCCAAAATTTATCTATTGTGTATTCCAACAGATTAATTGGAAATTACATAATGAAGCATCAGGTGTACCAAGTTTATCAAAATCAACAATTGAAAAATTGAGATTTGATTTTCCTTGCATTCCAGAACAACAAAAAATCGCCAATTTTTTATCCAGCATCGATGCCAAAATAGAAAACACGCATAGCGAATTAGAAAAAACACAAGGATTTAAAAAAGGATTGTTGCAAAAAATGTTCGTGTAGAGACGCGATGCATCGCGTCTGTACGGTACGTTGGTGAATATGCGTTGTAGATGCGATGCGTCGCATAACCGTAGAGACGCGATGCATCGCGTCTGTACAATGCAATGCAATGCAATTCAGGATGAATGATTTATCGCGTATTAAAAAAATAATGAAATATGAAAAAATTTCAAAATAAATATCGCATTCCATCTGCCCGATTGCAAAATTGGGATTATGGCGCCAATGGTGCCTATTTTATCACGATATGTACCCAAAACCGAATACATTTTTTTGGCAATATTGTAAATACGTTTTCACAAAATGAAATGATATTAACCGATCTAGGAAAAACGGTGGAACAGGAATGGTTAAAAACAATTACATTGCGCCCCGATATGAATTTAGAATTGGGCAATTTTGTGGTAATGCCCAATCATTTTCACGCCATATTAATCATTGGGCAAAACGAATTTAATTCGGGTTCAAAAACCGACACCAATAACCACAATTCGATTACCAATACCGCAAACAAATTTGGACCACAATCCAAAAATTTGGCATCCATTATTCGCGGATTCAAATCGGCGGTAACCATTTTTGCAAAAAAAAATGGTTATTTGGATTTTGGTTGGCAACCTCGTTATCACGATCATATTATTCGGAATTCAATTGAATTTGAACGAATACAAAATTATATTGCAAACAATATTGAAAACTGGAACAAAGATAAATTTTACATTTAAAAAATGAGCCATCAATCCGAAGCCCTACTAGAAAACAACCTAATTAAGCAATTGCTTAGTTTAGGCTATGCGTCTACTCCAATTCAGGATGGTGCAGCTTTGGTTGCCAATCTTAAAAGCCAATTAGAACTTTTTAACGAAACCACCTTTACAGTTAAAGAGTTTGATGCCATTTTGAATCATTTGGCCAAAGGCAATGTGTTCGAAAAAGCCAAAACGCTTCGGGACCGTTATCAATTGACTAAAGAAGATGGGACTTCGTTTTATGTACGCTTTTTCAATACCGAAGATACAAGCCAAAATTTATATCAGGTTAGCAATCAAATATCGTTAGAAGGAAGCTATCTCAATCGCTATGATGTTACGCTTTTGGTTAATGGTTTGCCATTGGTCCAAATAGAATTGAAACGTTCTGGTATCGAAATCAAAGAAGCATTCAACCAAATCAATCGCTACCAAATGCATTCCTTTTGGAGCAACCACGGTTTGTTTCAATACGTGCAATTGTTTGTCATCAGCAATGGGGTCAATACTAAATACCTAGCCAACAACAAACTGCAATCTGTAAAACAAACCTTCTTTTGGGCGGATGCCAACAATAAAAATATTACGGAGTTACCCGAGTTTACCTCTGCCTTCTTAACCCCAGACCACTTGGGTAAAATGATTGCGCATTATATCGTAATCAACGAAACCCACAAAGTAATGATGGTGCTGCGTCCGTACCAATATTTCGCCACGGAAGCCATTATCCATCAAGTTAAAAACTCCAATGACAACGCTTATATTTGGCACACTACAGGTTCAGGAAAAACCCTGACATCATTCAAAGCGAGCCAAATTTTAATGGATTTACCCGAAGTCTACAAAGTGGTTTTTGTGGTCGACAGAAAAGATTTGGATTACCAAACGATGAATGAGTTCAACGCGTTCAAAAAAGACAGCGTAGATGTGACCAACAACACCCAATCGTTAGTCAGACAATTAACAGATAACACAAAACTGGTTTTAACCACGATTCAAAAACTAAACAATGCCATTTCAGAACGTTTTTCAGGCAAAATAGAAGCCTTACGCCATCAGAAAATCGTATTTATATTTGATGAGTGTCATCGTTCGCAATTCGGAGATACGCACGACCGCATTACCAAGTTCTTTGAAAAAAGCCAATTGATAGGCTTTACAGGAACACCCATTTTTGCCGAAAATGCCTCCAAGAATGAATATGGAAAACGAACTACCAAAGACCTTTTTGGCAATTGCTTGCACAAATACGTAATTACCGATGCTATAAAAGACCAAAATGTACTGCGTTTTGGGATTGAGTACATTGGTAAATACAAAAACAAAAGCAATACGTTTATCGACATCGAAGTCGAAGATATTGACAAACAAGAAGTATTGGATTCCGAAAAACGAATCAACAAAATAGTCGATTATATTATCGCCTATCACAATCAAAAGACCTTCAATAGAGACTATTCTGCATTATTGGCAGTAAGTAGTATTGACAATCTAATCAAGTATTACGATTTATTCCAACAAAAGAAAGAAGCTGGAGCACACGATTTGCGAATAGCAACTATTTATACCTACGGCACCAATGAAGATTCAGAAGAAGCAAAGGATTATCTACCCAGTGATGAAGTCGATTTTGATGTATTAGCAGAAGCGCCAACTCCTTATGAATCCAAGCGTACCAGAGACAAATTGGAAACTTACATTGGAGATTACAACAAAATGTATGGCACCAGTTTTTCCACCAAAGACAGCCAACAGTTTGAAAATTATTTCAAAAACATCAGCCAACGCTTAAAAGACCGTGAAAAAGAAAACTTCAATCACGAGAAAGATAGATTGGATATTGTCATAGTCGTAAATATGATGCTTACGGGTTTTGATGCCAAAAAAGTAAACACCCTTTACGTTGATAAAAACCTGAAACAACACGGTTTAATACAAGCCTATTCTAGAACCAATCGAATCCTTGGGGAACAGAAATCACAAGGAAACATTCTAGCCTTTAGGAACCTCAAAAAAGCCACCGACGATGCCATTACGTTGTTTTCGAATAAAGAGGCCATCGAAGTAGTCACTATGCCAGACTATGAAAAAATAGCCGAGAAATTTGACGAAGCCCTAAAGTTGTTGCGAGAAATCACCCCAACGCACCAAAGCGTAAATGACTTGAAGAGCGAAGAAGACGAAGCAAAGTTTGTACAAGCCTTCAGAAAGTTAATGCGTGCCATGAATGTCTTGCAATCCTACGCAGATTTTGATTGGGAAGATTTACCAATTGAGGAACAAGAATTTGAAGATTACAAAAGCAAATACCTAGACATTTACGAAAAAGTAAAACAAGATACGCAAAAGCAAAAAACATCTATTTTGGATGATATTGATTTTGAATTGGAATTAATTCATCGTGATCAAATTAATGTGGCCTATATCCTGAAATTGTTAGCGCAATTGAAAGGAGAAAAAACACCATCGGCAGCAGCTGCACAAAAGAAAGCTATCATTGATTTATTGGGAGGCGATATTCAGTTGCGAAGCAAACGCGAGTTGATTCAGAAATTCATTGACGAAAACCTCCCCAACATCAAAGACGGCGACAACATCGAAGACGAATTTGAAAAATACTGGCTAGACCAAAAAGTTTTGGCGTTAGGCAAATTGTGCGAAGAAGAACACCTGGACAAAGCCCAATTCAAAGCCCTAATAGATGCCTACATCTACAGCGGTAGAGAACCCATAAAAGATGAAGTATTCCAATGCCTTGACAACCGACCCAGCATCCTACAAGCCAGAACTATCGGCGACCGCATCATTGCCAAAATGAAGGAATTTGTAGAGATCTTTGTGAAGGGAATGATGGCTTAGAAAAAAATTATAAAAGCAATATCCATATTAAAAATCAAGATGTTAAAACTTTTGTAACTATTCAGGTTGTCGTGCTTTCAATTGGCTCCAGCTTTAGCTGGAGTTATTGGGATGGATTGTGTTGGCTTTAGCCAAATAAAAGCAGCTGATTTTGGCTAAAGCCTTTAAATATTTAAAATTTCACCCCTCCAACTAAAGTTGGAGGCAATTAATGTCCCAAAAAACTAAATAGTTACGATATTCCAAGTTTTAACTCTATCATCCCCCAATCTTAATCATGCTTCTATTCTGAGAGAAAAAATCGGGATTCTGGAACTTGGCATCGTCATCCATACCGCCGCGCATGGCGTGTTTAGATTGGATATTTTTATAAATGAGGGGGGCTATGGCTTCTCCTGCTCTCAAACTGGGCAACAAAGCCGTTTCTGAATTGGAAAATAAGCAGTTTTTTAATTTCCCATCTGCGGTGAGGCGAATGCGGTTGCAGGTACTGCAAAACGGATTGGTAACAGAACTAATGATGGAGAAACTACCTTTAAACCCTTCGATTTTATAATTTTTAGCGGTATCGTTGGGCTGGTCTTGCATTCGGAGCAATTGGGTTTCCGAATAGACCGAATGGACTTGTTCGATGATTTCGGCATAGGAAACCAATTTTTCTTTGTTCCATTGATTGCCATCGAAAGGCATGAACTCGATAAATCGGATTTGAAGCTTTTGTGCTTTGGTCAATGCAATAAAATCTAAAATTTCATTGTCATTAAATCCCTTAATTAGCACCACATTCAATTTGACTTGGAACTCATTTTGCTGTAGCAATGCAATATTGCTCCATAACTGATTAAAAGAATCCCTACGCGTTATGGCTTTGTATTTTTCTTTTTGCAAGCTATCAATACTAACATTCAAGGCTTTTATTCCTGCTTTCTTAAACGTGGGAATAAAATCGTGAACCAACAATCCGTTGGTCGTCAGAGTAAGCTGAACCCCCAATTGTCCCAATCGCTCGATAATGCTGTGCGCTTCCTTACGCACTAAAGGCTCACCGCCCGTTAGTCGAATTTTGGTCACGCCCAAATCCACAAAAGTTTGCGCTATGGCAACAATCTCGTCTTCGGTCATTAGATGCGGTCTTGGCGTTAACGCAATTCCTTCGGCAGGCATGCAATAGGTACATCTCAAATTGCATTTTTCGGTAATCGAAATGCGTAAATAAGAATGCGTACGAAGATGCGTGTCCTGCAACAAAGGGGAATTATTGACCATGATTGAATCCATTTAAGAGTTTGAACAAATGCAGTACTGACGGAAAAACTGCATCCATAGATTCACTAGCTCCTGCCGTAGAACCCGGCAAAGCCATAATTAACGTATTGCCTTTGAAACCCACCACACTTCTAGATAACATAGCATAAGGCGTGCGCTGTTGCCCGTAAGAACGAATCGCTTCTTCAATACCAGGAATACGACGATCTAATAATGGAATAATCGCCTCTGGTGTAACGTCTCGATTGGACAAACCTGTGCCGCCGGTTAGAACAATTAACTCTTTTTGGTCTTCACAGAGTTGGTTGATAGTGGTTTGAATGTTTTTGATTTCATCTGGAATAATGGCATAATGAGATATCTTCAACCCTAAATTCGTTATTTTCTCCGTAATCACTTTACCCGCACGATCTTCTTTTTTTCCTGCCGACACACTATCGGAACACACGATAACCGCTACAGACAAATCGTGTCTCTCTTTGGTTCCAAAATCGGATTTGCCACCTTTTTTATGCAGGAGTTTGATGGTTGAAATTTCGACTTGTTTGTCGATAGGTTTGAGCATGTCATACATAGTCAACGCCACAATAGAAGCACCGTGCATGGCTTCAACCTCAACACCTGTTCGGTAAATGGCTTTTACGGTTACTTTTATTAGTATAGAATCCTCTAATAATTCGTATTCAATTCCGGTGTATTCAATCGGTATAGGATGACAATCCGGAATGGCATTGGAGGTGTTTTTTACCGCGAACAAACCAGCAGTTCGGGCTACTTCTAGAACGTCTCCTTTGGGTACGGTTTTGTTGACAATCGCTTGCATCGTGGCAGGTGTCCCAACTTTTACTATCGCTTGAGCCGTTGCAGTACGTTGGGTGATTATTTTATGGGTGATGTCTACCATTTTTAGAGTTTGTGGGTTAATAGTTTAGGGTTTAAAAGTTTAAGGTTTAAGGTTTAAAATTTAATGTTAGTTATTTAAGTCTTTATCTAAAAGCTAAGGACTGACAGCTAATTACTAAAAACCTATCACTTATTCTCTTTCCAAACATAGGTTTCGTCTTCAAAAATTTCTTTTCCGAAAACGGGGACTTTTTCTTTGATTTCTTCCACCAAATATTCCAAGGCTTCGAAAACTACTTTGCGTCTCGGAGCGGAAACAAAGACAAAAAGGCAAATTTCGCCCGCATTCACCTTCCCTAAACTATGGTAAATGTGCATACAGGTTAAATCGTATTTTTCGAAAGCCGATTCGCGTATGTTATGGAATGAAGCTTCTGCCATTTCTTCATAAGCGGAATACTCAATAGCCGTTACTTTTTTTCCGTTGATTGCGTCGGCTCGTACTTGGCCAAGAAAAATATTATGAGCTCCAATGCTGGTTTTGCTTTGGTGCTTGGCTATGGAATTCCCAATGAACTCGGAGGTGATTTGTCCTTGAATGAAGGAACTTTTGCGCCCCACCCCAGCCCTCCCCGAAAGGGAGGGAGCAGCATTAGGAACTGTATTTTCTTTTTTGCTCATAATTTATATATTTTTTTTTAACGTTTAGAAGTTATTTACAGACTTAATCCTTTGTGTTTCTATCTAGTTTACGTGAAATTTGACTCGCAAAGGAGCGAAGACGCTAAGTATAGCCTCAATAGTTAGAGTCTTGGCACGAGTACACTATTCATACTTTTTTACTTTTCAAGGATACGATGCCTTTTTCCAAATGGGAAACACTAGTAAATCCTGATTTTTGCAGGTACTGCATCGCTGCAAGACTCCGCTGACCTGTTTGGCAAAACAGTATTATTTCCTGATTTTTATTCAATTTTTCACTGTAATCCGCTAATTCACTCAAAGGAACCTGAAAGATATTCGTTACTTTATGTTCAGGACTTTCATCCAATTCCCGAACGTCAATCACAACTATTTCAGGATGATTGCATTTTTCTAAAAAAATGGCTGAGCTCAGAACATTGTGCGGTTTCTTACTATTCAATATCTTATGTCCGTTAACGACTCCATTTTCAATGGCTTTTTGATTTTTGGCGAAATTTATGATTTGGGTTGGACCATTCAAAGCATCATACAGCAAGACTTTCCCTGACAAGACATCTCCGATTCCTAAAATAATTTTCAGCACTTCCGTAGCTTGAAAGCTTCCTAAGACTTGTGGAACCACTCCCAGAACACCCGACATCGCACAACTCGGAATGGTTATTCCCTCTTCATTTTCAGGAAACAAACAGCGATAAGAAGGTCCATTTTGATAGTTAAACACCGAAACTTGCCCTTGAAATTTGTGAATCGAAGCGTACACGACTGGAATTCTTTTGGCCACCGCCACATCGTTAATCAAATACCGAACGCTAATGGTATCAGTACAATCGACTATGATTTGGTACTTTGCTACAATAGTTCCTGCATTATTAGGCTCGAAAAATTCAGGAAAAACTTCAATTTCCACTTCAGGATTGAGCGCTGTTAAGGCTTGTTTTGCCACCATGACTTTGGGCTTCCCAACCTCCGAAATCGTATACAATGGTTGCCGATGCAAGTTGGATTCGTCGACCACATCGCCATCTGCAATTCCGATATGTCCGACACCAGCTATTACTAAGTTCTGCAAAACGGGACAACCCAATCCACCAGCACCAATCACCAAAACACGAGCGTTTTGTAGTTTTTGCTGGCCGTGGTCACCCACTTCAGAAAGGATGATTTGTCGGGAATAGCGAGTGTTGTTTTGCATTTTAAAGTATTGTAATTAATTCTGTTTAAACATTTAAGTCATGTAAGCATCCTTTTGATTGACTAGGTTTTAAAGAAAAAATGAAGTCCATAAAAGTAAATCCTTGAATTCGATTCAATAATAAAAACAATCTGATACATTTTGCTTTAAATACTATTTTCAATCCGCTCCTATGAACTTTTACCACTCATTTTATAAATGAAATTGCTACTATTTAAAAACTTAATTGACTTAAATGTTTCATTTTTTTAATAATTTGTGAATAGCAAAAAAAGTGCTTTATCATCCTCCAGCAAATGGAGGTAAAAAAGCGATAACGTCAGCTTCTTTTAAATCAACTTCGTCATTGCATAAGGATCGATTCAAAGCAATGCTATAAACTGTTTTTTGAAAAGCGGGAAAACGATTTTCGATTGCACTTTTCAATCCCAAAAGTGTAGTCACATCGGCCTTCAATTCTAATGATTCTTCAGGGCAATGGGTGATTTCTGCCAGCAAACCAAAATATTTTAGCGTAACTCTCATTGATTTAAATTTTTATACTCTTCAGGTGTATTGATATTTTGTAATTGGGCACTCCATTGTTCAGGAACACTTAGGGTTTGATGGCTAAGCTCTTCGACAAATTTCCTTACTTTTAATTGGTTTGCTGATAAAAATTCTGGCAAAAGAATCCGTACCGACCGATCATACACTGCCACCAAAGGACAGGATTTTTCATCGACTTGTACTTGCGTCATTTGATATGCATTTGAGTGAGCATCGACCAACCACTGTAGCAATTCGGAGGAAATCATTGGAACATCGACACTCAAAATCAGATTCCGTTTGGTAGCGGTATGTTTCAAAGCGCTATAGATTCCTCCCAAGGGTCCTTTGTTGGAAACAATATCCGAAATACGGGTTACACCCAAAGCATCATATCGTTCATCCGAAGAGACAATTACGATATTCCCCCCCACTACAGGCGTTACCGCAGCGATAATATTGGCCATAAAAGATTGTCCTTTCCATTCCAAAAAACCTTTGTCTGTACCCATGCGCTGACTTTTCCCTCCAGCCAAAATATAAGCAGTTATAACGTTTTCCATAGCTCTATTCTAATTAATTGAAAAATATTCAATGACGTATTAAATCGATTTCTTTTTTAAGTCTTTTATCTTTCGTCTATTATCTTCTTATGCGGTTGTATACAATTTTAAAATAGCAATACCTAATACCAAAGCTAAAACGTAACGCAACTGATGGGTATTCATTTTTTTACTACCAAAAAAGGCTCCCAATAATCCTCCTACAAAAACAATTCCTATCAATGGTAATGAGGCTTCTGGTACAATACCCCCTTTGGAAACAAAACCAATTAATCCAGAAATTGAATTCACCAAAATAAATAATGCCGAAACCGCGGCAGTTTGTTTCATATTCGCCCAGCCCAAAAGCAAGAGTACGGGACTCAATACAATTCCCCCTCCGATTCCTAATAACCCCGACAAAAAACCAATTACAGCACCAATACCCAAGGCCAAAGGAAGATTTACCGCTCGTAATTCCGTTATTTCTTTTCCAAAAAATCCCAGTAATCTTAGCACTGCAAAAACCAAAACAGTGGCTAACATGATTTTATAATAAAACGCATTAATCGTCAAAAAACCACCTAAAAAAGAAAACGGAATCGAGGTAATTGCAAAAGGATAAAACAACAACCAATTCATTTTTTTTTCTTTATAATAAAAATAAAAAGATACCGCCGAAACTAAAATATTCAACACCAAAGCGGTTGGTTTCATAAACGTCATGGGCAAGGCAAAAAGACTCATCAAAGCCAAATAGCCACTTGCTCCACCATGCCCCACACTAGCGTACAAAAAAGCCACAATGGGCAAAAGTAGTAACAAGAGTGGTGAATCAAAAAGCAAAGCAACCGTCATACTATAATTGTTTTAATTGTTCGTCTAAAAATGTCCAACAAGAGCGATTGATGGCTTCAAATGAAGCGATTAAAGATTTACCGTAAGGAGTCAAAACCGAGCCTCCTCCACTTTTTCCTCCAACTTGAGTTGTTATCAAAGGGCTAGGTGCTGATCGGTTAGATTCGTCCACCAACTTCCACGCTTTTTGATACGACAAATTCATGGCTTTTGCGGCTTTGTTCAACGAGCCTGTCTCGTCTATAAGCTTTAGCAGCTTTACGCGACCTTCGCTTATCAAAATTCCATCCTCGGATTCAATCCAAATTTTACTTTTAATTTTCAATTGTCGTTTCGTTATCTTTTATCAAATATAACGAAATGTATTGTATTCCACCCTACTTAACATCATAAAGTATTCTTATCTATCAAATGCTGATGTGAAATACTGAAATTCAGACTAGAGCAAATAGACCTGTACCATATCTCCTTTTTGTAATTCATAATTGCCTTCGGGTACATAAACCAACGCATTGGCAAGCGAAAAAGAATTCAACATTGACGAGGCTTGATGCGATAAAATCTTCACCCCTTCGTCAGTAACAAAAGCTTTTAAAAATTGAGAACGAGTAGCATTTACCGTTAAATTATCTTTGATACCTATTCGTTTTGTAGCATCAAACCGAGCAGATGCACCAGAAATCATTTGCAATGTTGGCAACACATACACATAAAAACAGGTCAAACAAGCCGCAGGATTTCCAGGCAATGCAAAAATCATCTTTTCATTTACTTTTCCTGCAAAAAGAGGTTTCCCAGGTTTTTGATTCACTGTATGAAACAAGGTTTTTACTTGTAATTCCTGAAGTGCTTGCGCTACAAAATCATAATCCCCTACCGAAATCCCACCAGAAACCAAAACCACCTCGTGCTGACTTATTGCGGTTTGAAGGGTATTTTTAGTACTTTCAAAATCGTCTTTTACTGAATACAGCGTCACATTTTGATAAAAAGCATCTAATAAGGCGACTTCCAACATTACACCATTACTTTCATACACTTTCCCGTAAGTCAAAGGCAAACCAGGAGCAAGCAATTCGTTGCCTGTTACCACTATACCTACACTTTGTTTTTTATACACCGGCACACTAGTTACCCCCAAAGCAGCCAAAAAACCTATAGCTGCAGCATCTAGTAACGTACCTTTTTCAAGAGCTAGATCTTCCTTTTTAATTTGCTCTCCTATAGGTCGAATGTTATCATGGAGTTTTGGAATGGTTTGCAAGGTTAAAACTGATTGCTCAACTAAAACTTTCTCAATCGGAATCATGGCTTGTCCCGAATCAGGTACAGGAGCGCCAGTGAATATTTTTACAGCTTGACCTGGTTGCAATACAAAAGATTCGGCATCACCCGCTTTGATTTCACCAATAATTTGATATCTCAAACTTTCATGTAAGCAAACCACATAACCATCCATAGCCGATTGTCGAAAAGGAGGCATATTGATTGGTGAAAGGATGGATTGTGAAAGTATCTTTTTTCTAGCTTCAAGCAAAGAACAATTTTCTTCTTGAGGAGTTGGTATATTACTTTGTAAAATTGAGAAGGCTTCTGAAACGGTAATCATAAAAATCAGTTTTTGATGCTTTCAAAAATACAATTCCGAATTGATTTTACTGTGTCAGAATGTAGCATAAATCGTCTTTATTGTTGTTGTTTATTCCCTGAAGGCAAATAGTACAACCATCCAAAACCGATTAAAAAAAGAATTAAAGATGCTATAAAAGCAGGAATTAATATCTCTCGATTGTTTTCTAATGCATTGTTCAAAGCGGCATACAACAACCAAATTTGTATGGTGACATTCAATATCAAAATGAATATCAACGTAGAAAGGATATTATTAAGTTTGTTGGGATTGGCTTGATTCTGACTGGTTCTAAAAGTGCTCATA
The DNA here is from genome assembly GCF_002017945.1 of Flavobacterium sp. LM5. Lineage (NCBI taxonomy): Bacteria > Pseudomonadati > Bacteroidota > Flavobacteriia > Flavobacteriales > Flavobacteriaceae > Flavobacterium > Flavobacterium sp. LM5. The sequence goes on from NZ_MUFX01000002.1 coordinate 119,463, forward strand.
ATATTTTTGTTAGTTTAAACTACTTTAGCTTCCTGTTGCCCTGCTTTTACATAGAGATCGTTTCCTATTAAAAAAACTTCTAAGTTTGGTAATGCTCTTGGTGGAGGCCCTGCTAACACTTCTCCTGTATTGGCATCAAAGGAGCCGTTATGACAAGGGCAATAAATTACATTTGTACCCGGTTTATAAAAAACAGAGCAAGACAAATGAGTACACTTTTGTTCATAAGCTTTGAATTCACCTGATTCTAAATGTATCAAAATGTAGGGAATAGTACTGCCTTCAATGACAAATGCACGAGTGCCACCTACAGGAATTTCGTCTTTTTTACACACAAAATGCTCGCCTTCTACTTCCTCTTTTGGAAGTATGTAAGCTTTTGCGGCTACTAGTCCACTTCCTACCATTAATCCGCCAGAAACTAGCGTAAGAAACTTAGCGAAATCTCGTCGGCTAACATTACTCGCTTGCTGCTTGAGAATAGGAAAATCTTTTTTCCAATTTTTATTTAAATTATCTTCTTTTGACATAAGACAGTTATCTGTTTTCGGTTATCAGTTATGAGTTGTCGGTTATTGGTGTTTAATGTGCTATGAAGTTACCCCTTTGGAGTTGGGAATTTTTAATAAATGATTAATTCCGTACTTCCTTTAGGCATCATAATATTAACTTTGGTATTGACCACTTCTTTTCCAAAAATAAAAGTATTGATTGGACTACTATTGGGACGCATTTCTTCTATTTCGGCTCGGGTTCCATAAAACAAAGCACCACTAGGACAAACAGTTGCACACATGGGTTTTTTACCAATGCTTGTTCGGTCATAACACATGGTACACTTCATCATCAAATCGTAGGATTCCTCTTTTTTGGGCACGCCAAACGGACAAGCCATCACACAATTGGAACAACCTATACAACGTTCAGTATTGGCGGTATGCACGATACCGAACTCGTCTTTTGAGATGGCATCGGCTGGGCAAACATTGGCACACACTGGATCATCGCAATGCATACAAACCTGAACTGTGGTTTGGATTGTCGACGCTCTATCTACATAATTGACATGAATCATAGAGTCCTGTCCATTAGTCTCGCATTCGGCACAAGCCATTTCACAAGCTTTGCAACCAATGCATCTTTGCATATCTACAAAAAATTCCTCGTTTGTATTGAAACTGGTGTAATTCATATTTCTTTTTTATAGATTAAACACTAGCAAATGCAGTTGATTCTTTAGAAGGTCCAGCTATTTCTTTTAGGGGTTCCAAATGACAAGCGCAAACTTTAAATTCAGGTATTTTAGAAACGGGATCTAAAGTTCCTGGTGTTAACTGATTCGCTGATTTTTTTCCTGACCAATGATAAGGGATAAAAACAGTATCTTCTCTGATGGTTTCAACTATATTCGCAGGAAAAATTCCTTCACCCCTTCGAGTAGACACTTTTACTAATTCTCGTTGTTGAATACCATATTGCTCAGCCAATTTGGGATGAATTTCTAGCAGCGGTTCTGGAAATTGATCTACTAATTTCCCTATACGTCGAGTTTGCGTACCACTTAAATACTGAGAAACCACTCGGCCTGTAGTCAAAACCACTGGATAATCTGCATCAACTACTTCGCCCGGTAATTTATATGGTGCAGGATTAAAATGCGCTTTACCGTCTGGAGTTTTAAATTTTTTATCTTCCCAAAGTCTTGGAGTTCCAGGATGATCCTCGGTGGGACATGGCCAAAAAATACCCATATTATCTTCTATTCTTTTATAGGTAATTCCGTTATAATCGGCTGTTCCTCCTTTAGACGCTACTCGTAATTCGTTAAAAATTGCCTCACTATTTTCATAAGTAAATTTATCCTTAGCTCCCAAGCGATCCGCCAACTCTAATAAAATAGAAGTATCCGTTCTCGCATCACCTGGAGGCGTTACTGCTTGACGAATACGGATGACGCGACCTTCTGCCGAAGTAGTAGTGCCTTCCTCTTCTTCTTGTAAGGAACCCGCTAAAATCATATCGGCATGACGAGCCGTTTCATTCAAGAAAAAGTCAATACAAACATAGTATTCTAATTTCTCTAATGCTTCACGTACGTAATTACTGTTTGGTAATGACACTAGAGGGTTGAAACAAATCGAAATCAATCCCTTAATTTCTCCACGGTGAATGGCTTCGATAATTTCATAAGCAGACAAACCTTTTCCGGGTAAGTCTTTTTCATTAATTCCCCAAACTTCCGAAATATACTTACGGTGTTCAGGATTTTCAATATCTCGATTTCCAGGTAATTGATCGCATTTATGACCGTGCTCTCTTCCTCCCTGACCATTTCCTTGCCCTGTTATCGTTCCGTAACCACAATAAGGTTTCCCGATTCTACCTGTTGCCAATACTAAATTAATACAGCCTACCACATTGTCTACTCCTTTAGAATGGTGTTCAATTCCTCGTGCGTGTAATAAAAAACTAGTTTTTGCTTTGCCCCATAATTCTGCTGCAGCCTTTATTTTATTTCGATCAATTCCGGTCACTTCCTCTGCCCATTCTAGAGTATACTCTTTAACCGCATCAATGGTTTCTTGAAATCCAGAAGTGTAATTATCAATAAAATCGTGATCCAAAAGATCATAATCTACTAAATATTTCAACATAGCACCATACAAAGCTGAATCCGTTCCTGGACGAACATCTAAATGAATATCGGCTGTTCTTGCTAAAGGAATCATCCTTGGATCGACAACAATAATCTTAGCACCACGATCACGTGCTTTCCAAATCCAATGGGTTAGCGTAGGAAACGTTTCACTAATGTTGGCTCCAGCCACAATAATGACTTCGGCATATTCTAAATCAGAATAGTTATTTGAAGCTCTGTCCAAACCAAAGGCCTTCTTATTACCCGCTCCTGCACTCACCATACACAAACGACCGTTATAATCTAAGTTTTTGGTTTTTAAAGCTACCCTAGCAAATTTTCCAACCAAATAACTTTTTTCGTTGGTCAATGAAACACCTGAAAGCATCGAAAAAGCATCTTTACCATATTTTTCCTGAATACGTTGTATTTCTGAAACGGTTGTACCTAAAGCCTCGTCCCAAGAAGTAGGCACAAATCCTTTACCCTCTACCCTTTTAAGTGGAGAAAGTAATCGGTCTGGGTGATTGTTTTGCAAATAGCGTTGTACACCTTTGGGACACAATCTTCCTTCGTTAAATGGAAATTCCATCCAAGGTTCAAAACCAACCACTTTATTGTCTTTGACCAATAACTCAATGCCACACTGCATACCACAAAAGCAACAATGGGTTTTTACATTTTTGTCAGGTTCGTCTTTACCGTCGTAACCATCCTTGGGAGCATAATTCAAATGTGGCCCAAACTTGGCAATGATATTTTCTTCTGCTGTAGGTAATTTTGCCATTTTATATATTATTAGCCCCTAACCCCCAAAGGGGGAATTAGTGATTGGGATTTTTTTTATTTTCTTAAATTCCTTATTTTATCTTCAACAATTCCCCCTTTGAGGGTTGGGGGGCTTTATCCAAACAAATTCCCTCCAGCTTGTCTTGCTTTCAAATGAGCTTGTGCCAATCGAGATCTCTTTCCTTCAGGACTCAAGTCCAAGTGAGAGGTACCGTCTTCATGAGAAAAATCAAAACCTAACTCCTCTGTTACCATTTTCAAATCTTGAATGTGCAATTTGGTAGCAAATTCTTCCCCAGTATGAGGACAAACCGCCATACCCATCTTCATACCTTGTTTTTTATAGATATGTGCCCCAATTTGAGCGGGTCTTTGAATGATGTGGAAAAACTTTCCAAAGGGAATCCAAATCAAAAATAGTATCACCGTAACAGCATGTAAAACTGCTAAGAAATCAAAGGCAAAACCTTTCATGAATTGATAAGAATAGGTCAAACCTAAACCCGTTACTGAAATAGCAATTAACAAAATCAATGGCAATAAATCACCTTCAAAAGTTTGGGTAGCAATTAAACCTGGATTGGTTAAACGTCTTCTTAAATAATATAAAGACCCAAAAATCACCAAGTACGAGGACCAATTCAAAGCATGAAAAGTTAGAAAAGCCATAATAGAATCGAGTTCAAAATCCATTACTTTAAAACCAAAGAAATAGGCCTCATAGGTAGAAATCGTATTGGGCGCCATTGCGAAATGAATCCAACCAAAGGTGAGTGGAATGGTAATCAAAAAAGCAGAGGTACAGCCCACGGCAATCATAAAATGTGCTAACCAACGGTATTTACCCCTTGGATAAATAAATTTTTGAAACGCGATATTTTCAACTGATTCCTTCGTGGCAAACCAAAAATGAGAAAACACTTTACCGGTTACCAAATAAGTAATTCCCCTTTTGAAATAAATCCATGTCGGCGGGCGTTGTAACCACACCGAATAACGATAGACAATTCCGAAAAACGCAAAAACGGTTCCAAATAAATAGGTAATTAAAGCCGCATCGAAATTTTGTAGTTTTCTCGAACCAAAAAACACCAAGGCGATCATAACTATAGAAAGCCCTGTTGCAATTAGTAATGCTTTGGTATTAAGATTTTTATTTTTCATTATATTTTATAACAAATTAAATACTCAAGACTTTCAATTAACTTGGTTTTTCACAACCTTTTCTATTATAAAACCACCAATTAATGATTGTAGCTAAGATACTAAATAAAATCAAACCAATAAAGAATTGATTTACAGTACCATTAGAAGATAAATTATTTCCAATTAATTTTGAGAAAATAAAAGGCCCAAAAGCAGCTATAGCAGCAGTCCACCCAATAACACCGGCAGCTTGACGCGGATCGTGTGAAAAAATAATAGGATATTGTCTAAAGGTACCAGCGTTACCAACACCTGTAAAAAAGAACATCACTAATATTACCCCAACAAACATCGGAAACTGATCTAAACTAGTAGGAGCGACAAGACCTTGAACAATCAAAATAATTGAGCCACCAATAATACCAACCCCTGTAAGCGTAGTCAAAATAGCACCACCCACTCTATCGGCTACAAAACCAAAGGCTACACGGCTCGCAGAACCAATTAATGGGCCATAAAAAGCATATACTAAAGGATCCGGAGCATTAGGAAAATCGCCATATAAGAACTTAATCATTAATGGAAATGCAGCTGATAGTCCAGCAAAAGTTCCAAAAGTCATCACATAAGTAATAGTACAATACCAAGTATGTTTGTTACCAAAAATATCCATTTGCTCTTTTATAGAAGAATGCATGGGAATACTTTTCAAATACAACCAGCTTATAATCGCAAGAAGCACCAAAAAAGGAACATACCAGAAGGCTGCAGATTGAATAAAAATTTGCTTATTCACAACCGCTTTATTATCTGAACTTAAATTATTTAAGATTTTTTCCGCTAGTTTTGGATTTGCATTAGCTATAGCTTTGGCTTTGGCTTTGGCAGGTAAGGCTGATAAAAGTGTAGCAGTGTCAGCTGAAGCAATAGTAGCCTTCACAGAATCTAAAACAGTAGGTTTTATAGAAGATAATAAAGCATTTTGCACTTCAACTTCTAGTGTACCAAAAACCTCTTTTTGTTTGGCAACGTCCACAGTTTTAAAAACACTTAAAGCTTCTTTGGCATCAATACTTGTAAAAATAGAACCTGCACCATAAAGACTTACACTTAAAATAAGAGGTGTTACAAACTGAGCCAAAGACACACCAAAGTTACCAATACCCGCTTGAATCCCTAACGCTGTTCCTTTGAGCCTTTTTGGAAAAAACAAACTCGTACTTGGCATGTATGACGAAAAATCACCTCCACCAAAACCACAAGTAAAAGCCAAAACCGCAAATACCCAAAAAGGAGTACTGTTGTCCATAACCGCAAAACCAATTCCAACAACAGGAATTAATTTTATGATGGTCGCCCAAGCTACCACGTGTCTTGTTCCAAAAATTGGTAAAATAAAGGTGTGTACAATCCTTAAAAAACCTGCAGCTAATCCTGGTATAGCCACCAACCAAAAGAGTTGATCTTTTGAAAAAGAAAATCCTAAGCCTGGTAATTTTACAGCAATTACACTCATCATAAACCATGAGGCAAAGGACAATATTAATGAAAGTGTGGTAATTGTTAGCGTTTTCCAAGCAATTGCGCTACCTGTATTGTTCCAAAATTCGTTATCTTCTGGTTCCCATTTATCTAGCCATGTTTTCATGTGTGATTTTTTTTTATGTTAGCAATACTTTTAAAAAATGATTATTTATAAATTTTCGATGTTTTTGCAAATAAAACACCTATTATTCATGTTCTATATGTTTAGAAAACTGAGGGATTTGTACTCGGATAGCTTTGATGATGGTTTTGTGCATCCATAGTAAACAAATCGTTGAAATAGCAAAAATGAAGATCCAAGAACTCGTCCACAAACCGGTTGTACTGAGCAAATACCCAAAAATGATAGGCCCCAAAAAACCGCCTAAACCTCCGATTAACCCAACCATTCCTCCTACTACACCCACTTCATTAGGAAAGTACTCTGGTATGTGTTTGTACACCGCCGCCTTACCAATTCCCCATGAAATCCCAATCAAAATGACTAAAACTAGGTATACCCACATATTGGCTTCAAACTTAATTTGGGTAATTCCTTTAGCAATGAGTTCCTTCTTTTTGACCGCCTGATTTTGTTGCACCAGTATTTCCTGCCAAGAAGTTTTTTCGGGAAAAATAGCTGCTTTTTCAGTTTCAACATTTTTTTTGCTGTTTATAGTGTGAACTTTATCATCAATTTTTATTTCATTGGAAGTGATTTGGGTAACCACACCACTATCAGTGGCTAAAACTCCTGGTCCTGCAGTGAAAATCTCCATTTTGGGAAACATCAATAAAAAACTGATTACGATTGAAGAACCCAACACCCAATACATTACTTTTCGTGCCCCAAATTTATCAGATAGATAACCGCCAAAGGCTCTAATTACTCCAGAAGGTAAGCTAAATAATGTAGCAAACATACCGCCCATGACTAATGAAGTTTGATAAACATTCATAAAATTGGGTAATAACCATTGAGAATAGGCCACAAAACAACCAAAAACTAAAAAATAGTAAGCGCCAAAGCGCCAAACACGAACGGATTTAAGAGGTTTTAAAAGATTTTTAAGCTCCTTCGCTTCTACAGCTGATTTCTTATTTTTAGCAAAGAAGATAAATAATAAACCCATTATTACTAAAACAACGCCATAGGTAATGGGTAACATTTTCCAACCTTCAGAAGGATTATCTTGAGAAAAATTGGTCAACAAAGTCGGCGCTACAAACGTAGTGATCGCAGCACCTGCATTGCCCATCCCAAATATACCCAACGCTCTTCCCTGCCAATGTTGCGGATACCAAACAGAGGTATACCCAATACCAACGGCAAAACTAGTCCCTACCATTCCGAAAAGAAAACTCAAAACAGCGAAACTCCAAAAACTAGTTGCTAGGGGCAATAAAAAAAGAGGAACCGCACAAAGTAATAATAACAGAGAAAAAACTATTTTACCTCCAAACTTATCGGTCAAAATACCTATTGGTAGTCTGAAAATCGATCCTGATAAAATAGGAATTCCAAGCAACCATCCCACTTGTACCACACTCCAGTTGAAAATACCTCTATCTACCAAAAAAGTAACCAATACACCATTGAGTGTCCAACAAGCAAAGCAAATGGTAAAAGCCAAGGTATTTAGAAAAAGGATTTTGTGAGATTGTACTAAATTATTCATAAATTGTTTTATATCAATTATTACAAGAAACTTATTGTTTTCAAAAAAAAAAGGGGATTTTAACCCCCTAATTTAATTAAAAAAACCTAAACATCAACACTTTAGACCTATTTGTTATTTGTACTAAATAATTTTGGACTGAAAGAAACCATTACCCAAGCCCAGTTGTTGGCATCGGCAGCATTGGTAACATTTTTAACTCGCTCTAAAGTAGATGAGGTGAATATTTGTGAAAAACCACCACTTAAAACGATGTCTTTTTGCAAGGCATAAGAGGCGGTAAAGTCAATTTCTGTCCCTAAATAGCTATCCATTTTTTTGCCTTGAGCATCGAATACTTTACTAGGCGCATTAAATATATGAGGTACTAAAGTAAATTGCCATTGCTTATTTTTATAATTCAATTTCAAATAAGCATCTTGTAAACCTACATTATTTTGGTGATTTCCTACATAAAAATAATCCATCAAACCATTAAAAGCATGGTTGGTACCAAACAATGGTGTAAATGATTTCAGCTTAGCATCGGTATCATTTTGATCTTTACCTGAAAGAAATTCATACCCTAATCCTGTTGAAAAACCATCCGCTATAGCATAATTTACAAAACCTGAAGCATACCAAGCACTCAATTGTTTGCCTGCACTTTGTCCAGTTTGCGCGTACAATCCTAAATTAGCATCCCACTTGTTTTCTTTATAAGTAAGATAGGTCCCAAAGGTTTGCTTGTAATCTACTTCTAATTCGTTTGGATTTTTTTGAAATTCATACCCTGTATTTAAAAACAACAAACTCATGTTGATTTTTGACCAGTTATTATGAAACCATGCATATTGCATCGATTTGTAATTGGTGGTATAAGGCGTTTTAGGCTCTACCAAATTCTCCGCATTAGCGTTTAGAGCAAACCCTAAATCGAGTTGGCTTTTACCTTTTTTATAACTGATTAATGCCGCATCATGACTTTGTCCTTGTTGCAACCAATCAATACCTCCCATAATTCTTTCATTGTCATACGAAAGTACTTGTCGTCCTAATCGGGTCGACCAATTGTCATTGAAAGTATATTTTGCCCAAGCTTCAAAAACAGCCAAACCGTTTTTACCAGCAGTGGCAGTTGTGGCAGCATCTCCCCAAGTACGAATGTCTTGAACGCTTAATTTGGTTGTTAATTTATCTTGATGAAAAGAGAAATTAACACGAGAGCGTTGCGAGATAAACGAAGTGGCATCTTCCGAATCTAAAAGAGGACTTTTAAAACCATTTCTGAATTCAAATCGAGGTCGTAACTGAAGATCAACATCAAACTCTTGCGAAAAAACATGATGACTACAACCGATTATCGCGACAAGGAAAAACTTTTTTAGAGTATTCATTTTAAATGTATTTAATTTACTGTTCAAAAATAAAAGACATATTTATCTTTTATTATGATAAAAATCATTTTATGTTAAATTTATTAAAAATATTTATAAGCTTTGTAAGTTTTTAATAATTAAATCAAAAACAGGCTTAATTTAAGAATTAGTGTAAGTATGCACACTATTCTGTGCAGTAGGCAAATAATTCACTCCAAACCAACAGATTAACAAGATCAAAAAGGCAGATGCCAATAAATACATGGCTTTTTTATCTTCTCTTGGATGGTAGAATCGATAATGAATGTAAAGAATATAACCGATCCAGGTTAAAAAGGCCCAAGTTTCTTTTGGATCCCAAGTCCAATAATGCCCCAAGCTTCTTTGGCCCATAACGCCCCAAATAACAATCCTAAAGTTAAGAAAGCAGTGCCTATGTACACCAAATTATCAGCCATTTGAAGGCTATTACTGGATGGTTTTAGAATTTCTTTAATGGCAACAAGACAAGAAACACCAAGCGCAGCATAAGAAAACAAATACACTATAACATGAGGTACAAACCATGGACTTTGCAACGCTGGCATTAACGTTTGGGAGTACATATCAGGATTAAAATAGTTTAAAGTAAGAAACAAAAATGCCATAAGAATAGTGTAAAATAATATCCAAATGTATTTCCATCTCAGATAAAAAACGGTTCCGATAATGGGCAAAAATAAAGCGTACCACAATCGGGTTTCACCCAAAGTTCTCATGGGTGGACGGTCTAACATCTGCCATAAATAAACTACAAAACCAATAATAACTAGTATTGCCATGGCATTAAAAACCAAACCTACTTTTAAAAAAGTATTCGAGTTTTTAAACGACAACAGTAAGAATACTATGGACAACAACCATAATACTCCACTGACATAATAAAATGAATTATAATCAATCATTTTTTTTAGATTTTACATTGCCAATAAAAAAGAGATAAATTGCTCCAGCAATCATCATAAAGACTCCTGTGTATACTACAGGCAACCAAGGGTCTTTTACCAACTCAATAGTTGATGTGGTTGAGTATTTTCCAAATCGATCATCATAACTCAATTGATACATTTTCCAACCCATGACCTCAAAAGGCTTGTTTACTTCTACCACAGCCGAATATTCTTCCTTGTCAACGGTGAACACTTTTATTTTTGAACTGAATTTTTTAGGCTCCGGTTTCGTTAAAACCAAATATTGATGTTGATCTAAATTCAAAGATTGTTGATCGTACAAAAAAGACCCCGAGGCTAACCAACCCTCACTTTTAAAACCGCTACTTTTATTAACCACTTTAACATATACCGCTGGAGTAGCGCCTTCTTGATTTACGGAACGGTACATAGATTCAAAGCGGACGGCATCAGGAATATAGTCGACAACTTCAACTTCATAATTATTTTCTAGTTGGGCCTTGACACCTTTTTTGACTAAAATCAAATTTTTACCTTTCTCTTTGATCAGTTCTCCCTTTTGGTTGATCAGAGCTAATTTGGGTGCAAATTCTTCCATTACAAAATCTTCCAAAACCACAGCAATCGGCATGACAACAGCTTTATTATTCTCGTCATTAGCCACCCAAGAGATCTTACCCTCTTTGAGCTCCATGGTATAACGAATCAAATCGCTCGAACCAAAAATCCCAGCATTTAAAGCTATATACAGCCCCAAATGATTGGCCAAAAAACCTAAATTAGAACGAATTCCCAAACTGATTCTTTTGATACTAACCATTAACAAAGCGGTAGAAAAAAAGAAAACTAAAAGTAAGAAATACCAAGTTTGTGTGATTTTATTTAATCCCAAAAGGGTAACAAAACTTGGCTCGTTTTCAGGAATTTGAGGTACAGTTCCTATTAGCATTGTCAATAGCAATACCATCACAATAGCTACCATTGAAGCGGGCACACGAGTGATCCACCTGATGAGTTTTGAACTTTTAAAAAGAACAAAACTCATGGTGCAAAACACGATATGAATCACAAAAGAGATCATGTTAAAAGGCCATTCCAAACGTAACTCAAGACTGTTGCCGAGTACTATTTGCAAAACAACCCCCAAAAGGAATAGCGTAACACCCACAATGATGGACTCTCTATACCCCCATGATGTCTCATTTCTAGTTTTATTTTCCATACTTACTTTCTCTTTCCTTTGCCTTAGCATCCCAAGTTGGCAATACTTCTTTTTTCCATTTTTCTTTGTCGGCATGCAATTTTTTCATGTTCAACCCTAAGTATTCTTGAGCTTTAGCTTTTGTAGAAATATCAGGCATTGGTACTGGCGTTTTTTGACCTAAAGCAGCCAAAACTCTCGCTAGTTTTACACGAGCATCGATGGCTATAGCTAAACCAGAGGAAACAGTTCGACCAATTTCAACTGGAGCATGAAAAGATGCACCGTGACCAGCTGTAGCATAATCCCAACGCCATTGTGCGTGACGAATATCCATCAAGATATCTTTCATTTGAGCCTCTTTAGCTCCTAATTTCCATGCTTGACCTGCTTCAATATGTGCTTTTACTAAATTTTCTTCCAAAGAAGTTACATTTTCCTTAATACTTTTTTGACGGGTGTACACATCGTCAATCAAAGAATTGGCATCGTCTCTATGACAAACCTGACAAGAATTTTGAACATTGTTTAAAGGAGATTGTAAGTGGTGATCGGTAAATTTGGTTCCTCCTTCTGTTTTATAAGGCATGTGACAATCTGCACAAGAAACCCCTTTTTTGGCATGAATACCTGTAGTGAAGGTTTCGTAATCCGGGTGTTGCGCTTTAATCATTTTGGCTTTACTTATTGGGTGTACCCAGTCTTCAAAGCCTTTTTCATCAAAATATTTCTCAATCGCTTCTGCCGTCATTCCTTTTTCCCATGGGAAAGTCAGATAAGGAACTTTTGGATTCTCTACTGTTTTTTTATCAAAGTAGTATTCAACGTGGCATTGCGCACAAACCAACGATCTCATTTCGTTATGCGTAGCTTTTTTAATATCCTTTCCTTGTTTGGCATACGCTTCGATCAAAGCAGGACGAGTAATGGTCAAATTCATGGTTTTCGCATCATGACAATCCGCACAACCAATTGGATTTACAATTTCTGGTCCTAATTTTTCAAAAGAAGTTTTATAGAATTCAGCTACTCCTCTTTCGGCCATAATACGAGGCACATCAGGACTTTTACAGGTCCAACAAGTTCCTGGCATCCCTTTGGTCGTATCGTTTGGATACAAATTGCCGGTACGTAGCGTATTTCGAATATCTTTGATCGCATAGGCATGACCACGACCTTGTGTATAATCTTTTGCGAAAGCATAACCCGCCCATAAAATCACTAATTTTGGGTTTTCGGCCAATTCATCAATCATGGCACTACCGTTATACATACTTCTAAATGAAGTGTCTTGTGTAGCCATATAGGTTTCGTATTGCTGCGGAAATTGTTCACCCCACACTGCATTACGAGGGTCATTTTCGTGGATATCCTTTTTTTCTAAGCCTGCAAATCGAGATTCATATTTTCGTTCGATGATTGATGAGGCTAAAATTCCTAATACAAATACGATTAGGATTGTACCGATAAGAAACGACCAATTTCTTATGTTTCTTTTTTTGATTGGATCCATTTTAAGTGCTATTTATTTATTTTTTATTTTTCTCTTCTAATTGTTTTGCTAACCATTCTGGCATTTTATCATCCTCTTCGGTTGTTTTTTTTCCGAGCATGGAGGAGGTTGACAAACTTTTGGTTCTACCGTGAGGCATTTCTCTATGACAATCCCAACATTTTCTGTCGGTTCTATGTACATCATAATCTGCCATTAGGCTAGATTGTTTTGGATTTTTTAATTGTCTATCGTGACAACGAATACAATTTTCTTTTACTACTTTTTGACCGGGTTCGTGCATGATTATGGCTTCGGGTTCCGTTCGGGTGGTGAACACAAAGGCATGATACAAACCATCTTTCGCTTTAAAGAAATATTTATTAAAAACATTGTCGTGAGGTACATGACAATCATTACAAGTTGCTTTTTTGGCATGAGAAGACACCATCCAAGTAGCATATTCTGTATTCATAACATGACAATTAATACAAGCCTTTGGATCATCAGAGGCATAGGACGCCACGTTACCAATTTTTAGCATGTACAATCCCAAACCAAGAATAATCCCTATTAGCAACAATACTGCAGGGCGCCATTCTGGTGGCGGATACATTCTTCTAATCCATCGTGCTTTCATTTTTGTTAGTCGTTTGAATTCTAATTATTACTTTATTATAAACAAAAATATTAAAGACATTTTTGTCTTTTTATGATAATTATCATTTTAATAAAAATTTAGTAGCTATTTGTAATTAATTAACACTTGAAAATTTCAATTAAAGATAAATTTGTCTTTTATTGAAAAATAAGTACCTTTGTACCCAATTTTAATTCAAATAGTATGAACACAACAAACACTACTACCATAGGAGAATTTGTAGCAAAAGATTTTAGGACCGCTGCAGTATTCTCTAAATACGGAATCGATTTTTGCTGTAAAGGCAACAGAACTATAGCAGAAGCCAGCGAAAAAAAAGGGGCTGATAGCCAAACTATAATAAATGAAATCGAAGCTGTTCTAGCCAACACAACCGATACGACAATTGATTTCAAATCTTGGCCTTTGGATTTATTAGCCGATTATATTGAAAAGACGCATCACCTTTTTGTAGTTGAAAAGACCAATGTATTGCTTCCTTTTTTAGATAAATTATGTAAAGTTCATGGACCTAGTCATCCTGAATTATTAGAAATTAATACCCTATTCTTGGGTTGCGCTGCAGATATGGCACAACATATGAAAAAAGAAGAATTGGTCTTATTTCCTTTCATTAAGAAAATGGTCAATGCTACTTTAACTGATCAATTATTGGAACAACCCCATTTTGGAACCGTGGAAAATCCAATTGCCATGATGATGCATGAGCATGAAAACGAAGGCGATCGCTTTAGAAAAATTGCTGAATTGACCAACAATTACACGCCTCCTTCCTATGCTTGCAATACTTTTAAAGTAACCTTTGCCATGCTTCAGGAATTTGAACAGGATCTTCACAAACACATCCACCTTGAAAACAATATTTTATTTCCAGCTGCTGCTGAACTTGAGAAAAAATTTGTAGCCTAGTTGAATTATTTTAAAAATACCCTAAATGCGATAAATACATTTTTTTGCATTTAGGGTTTTGTGTTTTCTATAAACTTTTGTTTTTCAGTTTGTATTATTTTTTTACGTAGCCAGCAATAATTATCAATAAAATAATAATCTATTTTGCGATAAAAGCTCAAAACAATCTAGATTAATTTAAATAAATTTGCAGAAACACAACTATTGTGTACACATAATACAGCACGATTTTTACTAGCTGACTAAATGTGTGTTTTTTTCTAAAAATCTACCATATTATGGCATTGACTCAGTGACACTAAAATTATAAGTATGTTTTCAAAAACCTGTGAATACGGCATTCGAGCGGCAATTTTTATTGCTTCCGAATCTTATCAAAATAAAAGAGTAGGATTAAAAGAAGTAGCCAAAAAAATTGATTCTCCCGAGGCGTTTACCGCCAAAATCATGCAAATTTTAACCAAAAATAAATTAATCGATTCCAATAAAGGCGTTGGAGGAGGATTTGAAATTCCTCTGGATCGTATTTCGAAAATAAAGATATCCCAGCTTGTGAATGCACTAGAAGGTGATCGTGTTTTTACCGGATGCGGATTAGGTTTATCCGATTGTTCCGAAGAGCACCCCTGCCCTATTCATGACAAATTCAAAGCCATTCGCAACGGATTGAGTGAAATGTTAGAAACTACCACCTTAGAAGAATTGGCTTTAGGATTAAAATCTGGGGATACTTTTTTGAGATATTAATCAATACTATTTTCAGAAATATTTTTACGGAAAGCAATAATTAACTCCCTTTCAGTCAAAAATCACTCTTTACAAAAGTAAAGTCTGACACATTCGTATATACAACAAAAATCCCATCTCAAAATACTGAGATGGGATTTTTGTTGTATGACTAAAAACCAAAGATTATTTTAATCCCGCCAAACTTTGCTCAATAGTGGCAATTTTGGCTAAGGCATCGGCCTCTTTTTTACGTTCCATTTCAATTACTTTCTCAGGTGCACCAGCCACAAATTTTTCATTCGCTAATTTTCCTTGAACCGATTTCAAAAAGCCTTTGGTATAGTTTAATTCCTCTGTCAATTTAGCAATTTCTGCTGCTACATCAATATTTCCAGTAATCGGAATAAAATATTCGTTGGATTTTACACGGAAAGACAAAGCGCCATCCACTTTTTCTGAAACATATTCTAATGAAGTTATATTCCCCAATTTAGTTACTATTGCATCGAAATAAGTAGAAGCTTTATCATTGTTCACCACTTTCAATTCGATAGTATCTTTAAACGGAATGTTCTTATCTTTACGAATGGTTCTAATTCCAGAAATTACTTCGATTGTATTTTCAAAATCAGCTATCAATGCCGAATTAAATGGTTTAATTTCTGGCCAAGTCGAAACAATTAAAGCCTCTTCTTTGGTTCTATCCGCGATTAAATGCCAAATTTCCTCTGTTAGGAAAGGCATAAATGGATGCAACAATTTCATATTGTTTTCTAACATTTCGATGGCTTTATCAAACGTAGCTTTATCAATTGGTTGTTGATAAGCAGGTTTGATCATTTCTAAGAACCAAGAACAGAAATCATCCCAAACCAATTTATAAATTCCCATCAAAGCATCTGAAATTCTATATTTTTCAAAATTATCTTCAATCTCAGCTAAGGCTTGTTGCAACTTCGCTTCGTACCATTCAATGGCAACTTTTGAAGATTCGGGTTGTGGAATCGTTTCAGAAACTTCCCAACCTTTGATCAATTTGAAAGCGTTCCAAATTTTGTTAGAAAAACCTTTTCCTTGATTGCATAATTCTTCATCGAACATAATGTCGTTTCCAGCAGAAGCACTCAAAAGCAATCCTACACGAACACCATCGGCCCCAAACTTTTCAATTAATTCCAATGGCTCTGGTGAATTCCCCAAAGACTTAGACATTTTGCGACGTTGTTTATCACGAACCAAACCTGTTAAATACACATTCGTAAATGGTTTTTCACCAGCATATTCATATCCTGCAATAATCATTCTAGCTACCCAGAAAAATAAAATGTCTGGCCCTGTAACCAAATCATTGGTTGGGTAATAGTATTTAAAATCTTCGTTTTCAGGATCCATGATTCCACCAAAAACAGACATTGGCCATAACCAAGAAGAAAACCAAGTATCAAGAGCATCAGGATCCTGACGAAGGTCAGAAGTTAGAAGTGAGGAGTTAGAAGTTTTTTCTTTGGCTAAGGCTAAAGCCTCTTCAATATTTTCAGCTACTACAAAATCTTCTTTACCATCACCATAGAAATAGGCAGGAATTTGTTGTCCCCACCACAATTGACGAGAAATATTCCAATCGCGAATATTGTTCAACCAATGCGCATAGGTATTATTAAAACGTGCTGGGTGCAATTTAATTTCGCCATCAACTAAAACAGATTGAATCGCTGGTTTTACTAAATCATCCATTTTCAAGAACCATTGATCTGACAATCTTGGTTCGATTACGGCCTTAGTTCTTTCAGAGGTTCCTACTTTATTTAAATGAATCTCGGTTTTAGCCAAAGCACCAATTGACTCTAATTCCTGAGCAATTTCGGTACGAACTACAAAACGATCTTTGCCTTGGTAATGTAAACCAAAACTATTTAAAGTCGCATCTTCATTGAATATGTCGACAATCTCTAAATTATGCTTCTCACCCAAGGTTTTGTCATTCATATCGTGTGCTGGTGTCACTTTCAAACAACCAGTACCAAACTCCACATCTACATACTCATCCTGGATAATTGGAATCACACGGCCACAAATTGGTACAATCGCTTTCTTTCCTTTTAAATGGGTAAAACGTTCATCATTTGGATTGATACAAATTGCAGTATCTCCAAAAATCGTTTCAGGACGCGTAGTCGCTACCGTCAAGAAATCTTCCGACCCTTCAATTTTGTATTTTAGAAAAAATAACTTTCCTTGTTGTTCTTCGTAAATTACTTCTTCATCAGATAATGTAGTTTTAGCCTCAGGATCCCAATTTACCATTCGGTAGCCGCGGTAAATCATTCCTTTGTTATACAAATCCACAAAAGATTTGATAACAGAAGCCGACATATCTTGATCCATTGTGAATTTGGTTCTATCCCAATCACAAGAGCAACCTAATTGTTTCAATTGTTCTAAAATGGTTCCACCATATTTATCTGTCCAATCGTAGGCGTGTTTCAAAAATTCTTCACGCGTCAAATCGGCTTTATTGATGCCTTCTGATTTTAATTTAGCCACTACTTTTGCTTCAGTTGCAATCGATGCGTGGTCCGTTCCTGGCACCCAACAAGCGTTAAAACCTTTCAAACGAGCTCTTCGGATTAACACATCTTGAATCGTATTATTCAACATATGCCCCATATGTAAAACTCCCGTAACATTTGGAGGTGGGATTACAATAGAATAAGGCGTTCTGTGATCTGGTTTTGAATGAAAATACTTGTTTTTCATCCAATAGTCGTACCATTTCGTTTCAATAGTTTTAGCGTCAAATTGTGCAGGAATATTCATTTTAAAGGGATCTATTTTTTTATTAACGTTTGCAAAACTTCTTAGTTCTTGATTTACAAGCCATAAGATACTTACAAATTACAAATTAATTTCTGGTTCAATGTTTGTTGTATATTGTGGACAAAAGTAATTAATAAAGTAGAGTATAAAAAACGATTTAATAATTTGTGTCTTAATTAAAAGAAACTATATTTACTCTGCCCAACTAAAGTAAACAACATGAAAAATCTCCTTACCATCATAGCGATCTTGTTTATTTCAATGACAAGCTTTGGACAAAATAGTCCTAAAATAGAATTTTCCGCACCAGATAATACTATCGATTACGGTAAAGTCAATAAAAACGCAGATAACGGTATTCGTACTTTTGAATTTAAAAATACAGGCGATGCTCCACTAGAAATCATCAATATCTTTTCTACAAAAGAATGCAATATTTTGAGTAAACCTAACGCTGCAATTCAGCCAGGACAGTCTGGTAAAATACAAGTAAAATACAACATGGCTGTAGGTCCAATTAGAAAAACCATCACTGTTGAAACTAATGCTGTGAATCAAGAAAATGGACGAGTAGCCTTGAAAATAAAAGGCGAAGTCATCTAAAAATCATAAGTAAAAAAGGTTAAAGTTCATTTTCAAGTTTAAAAGTGAACTTTAACTCTTTTCCTTCTCGCAGCACAACAATCGTGATTTGCTTATCTTCCTCTACCATAAAGAGACTTAACACTTTTTGCAATGTATATTTGTAAACCGATACGCCATCAATTGAAAGAATCTCGTCACCCACTAGTAATCCTTTCTTTTCTGCTGCCGATTTTTTTCGAATATTTGAAATAAAATAATTGGGTTTTAATTCAAATTTATACTGAAAATCATTGAAACTTTTAGCTATTTGCTGTCCGCTATTGGCATACGACACGAGCTGATTGTTTTCAAGCTTTATGTATTCTTGCACCCATCGCAAACCATTTTGTTCAATTTCGATTCCACTTCTATTGTATTTAAAATGCGATTTAAAAGTGTGATTTTTTTTCAAATAGATGTTTTGATTTTGATAGTCAAAAACTACTTTGAACCTTCTAAAAATTTCGGCCCCTACAGATCCCACTCTATTCGGAACCATTCGTACATGCTTTAAGGAACTTGAGTCGGGAAAAGCTACAACCGGTGTTTTGAAATTAAAATTAGCCAATTGAACCTCATTAATCTTAGCTCGTTTGCCTTCTATATCACCACTAAATCCTTTACCCAAAAAATCGTCAAAATGCTTCGTTGGCACTTTTATTCCTACAGTCGGATTTTGAAAAACCCAAATCGCATCACTATTACCAATATCAATTAGCATTTTTGCTTCCTTAACAATACTATCGATTTTTAATTTTGCGGTCAAGTAAGGTTTAGCATTTTCAATAGTAATAGGAATTTTAGTGAATTTTTTCTCTAGTTTTTGTAGGTATTTAGCGGAAGGTTTAGTAATTACTAATTTCTTCTTAATGTAGTTAATTTCAACTAAATTATTCCTAAAAAATGGAGCACCGATAATACCGTTAACTGGAATACCGATATGAGAGGATAAATTGAATTTTTGATCTAAAATAATATAAAACAACTGTTTATTTGCTACCAAACCATTAACAAACAAATTATTATTGGTAGATTTCAAACCCTCTACAGATTCCTCACTGCCCAACCCTCGAAGTAAAACTTTTTCAACATTGTATAAATTCAATTCTTTTTTTTCATCAAGACTAAACAAAATAGTTTCTTCAACCCCACTATCTAATAAAAAATTTAAGGGAATACCATTGACCTCCATAGTAATAAAAATAAGATTATTGATCAATTGAAATGGGACTTCCGTTTTAGTTGGATTGGAGAGAAAACGAAAACCTTCTTGAGCCTGAAAAGGAACATACTGAATTAAAAAAAAGACTAAGAAGAATTTAACTTTCATTTGAAATGGGTTTGTGTAATATTACAAAAAATGCAACATATTTTTTGGATTTTGATATATAATTGAGTGATTTAAATCATTTATTTTAGAAAAAAATTGCAAATTTGCACCTCAATCATTACAAAATGCCAAATATATCCAACAGAGGCAGACAAATGCCAGAGTCACCAATTCGAAAATTGGCTCCCTATTCCGAATCCGCTAAGAAAAAAGGACTAAAAGTATACCATCTAAACATTGGACAACCAGACATTAAGAGTCCACAAATTGCCATTGATGCTATAAAAAATATTGATTTAGATTTATTAGAATACAGCCCATCAGCAGGCTATGAAAGTTATAGAAAAAAACTAGTTACTTTTTACACCAACCAAAATGTTGCAGTAGATTACGAAGATATAATTGTTACCACAGGAGGTTCAGAAGCTTTGCTATTTGCCTTGGGCAGTATTATGGATCCAGATGATGAAGTAATTATCCCAGAACCTTTCTATGCTAATTACAGTGCGTTTTCAGCGGCTTCTGACGCTAAAGTCGTTCCTGTAAATTCAACCATCGAAACAGGTTTTGCTTTACCTCCTATTTCTGAATTCGAAAAATTAATTTCGGATAAAACCAAAGCGATCTTAATTTGTAATCCCAATAACCCAACTGGATATCTGTATTCAAAAGAAGAAATCGAGCAGTTAGGCGCTTTAGTCAAAAAACACGATTTATTCTTGATTGCTGACGAAGTGTACCGTGAATTCATTTATGATGGTGACACCCATTACTCGGTGATGAATCTCAAAGGTTTAGAACAGAATGTTATCATGATCGATTCGGTTTCTAAAAGATACAGCATGTGCGGCGCTCGAATTGGATGTATGGTAACGAAAAACAAAGAAGTAATTGCCGCTTCGATGAAGTTTGCACAAGCACGATTGAGTCCGCCAACTGTGGAGCAAATTGCCTGTGAAGCCGCCATCGATGTCCCTTTAGCTTACTTTGAAGAGGTCATTAATGAATACAGAGAAAGACGTAATACAGTCATTGAAGAACTACAAAAAATAGAAGGTATACAAGTCACAGCACCAAAAGGCGCTTTTTATTGCATTGCACAATTACCCATTGCCAATACCGATCATTTTGCACAATGGCTATTAGAAAGCTATCAATTGAATGGCGAAACGGTAATGGTCGCTCCAGCTGCAGGTTTTTACTCCACACCAGGCATGGGACTCAACCAAATACGTATTGCTTACGTTTTGAACAAAAAGGATTTAACAAAAGCCATTCACATCTTAAAAGAAGGCTTGCAGCAATACCAAGAAATTACAGCCTAAGATTAAAATTTATTACGCTATTTTGTACGTACATTATCTTATTAAAGCCAATAAAATAGCGTAATAAACAAATCAATTAATTCGATATTCTGATTGAATTTGTTGTTATTTATTATTTATCTTTACCCTCTAAAAAAAATAGACCTATAAATAGTACTTTTTAATGATAAATAACGAAGAATTCCACGACGAGATTGGAAACAACCATATTAGCACTAGTGCAAAAAACCCAGTTAGAGACGATGCCTTTTCCATTTCGGATGAAGAAAAAATAGAACGTATCAAAAAAGACGTCGAAAATATGTTGCTTACCTTAGGCATGGATTTAACAGACGACAGCTTAAAAGGCACCCCAAATCGTGTAGCAAAAATGTTTGTGAAAGAAATTTTTGGCGGTTTAAATCCAAATAAAAAACCAAAAGCTTCTACTTTCGACAACAACTACAAGTATGGTGAAATGTTAGTAGAAAAAAACATCACCTTGTACTCCACCTGCGAGCATCATTTATTACCCATTATAGGAAGAGCTCACGTGGCTTACATTTCAAATGGAACAGTAATTGGCTTATCCAAAATGAATCGCATCGTTGAATACTATGCCAAAAGACCGCAAGTACAAGAGCGTTTGACCATGCAAATTGTACAAGAATTACAAACAGCTTTAGGTACCGAAGATGTTGCTTGTGTAATTGACGCCAAACATCTTTGCGTGAATTCTAGAGGAATAAAAGATATCGAAAGTAGTACGGTTACCTCAGAATTTGGTGGAAAATTCAAAGAAGCTCAAACCAGAAGAGAATTCTTGGATTACATTAAACTAGAAACGAAATTCTAAGAGTTTATGGTTTGTTGTTCTTAGTTCATAGTTCTGATTGGAAAAATTCAAAAATTTGAAGATTTAGAAATTTGGAGTTTGGCACGAGAAATTTGCCAGCTTGTTGAATTTCTCATTCAAAACACCAACTTAAAAACTAATTATTCACTGAGAAACCAAATCGATAGAAGTTCAGGGTCAATAATGGATAATATTGCCGAAGGTTTTGAGCGAAACGGCAATCGAGAGTTTATTCAATTTTTAAGTATTGCAAAAGGTTCTGCTGGGGAAGTAAAATCACAATCCTACAGAGCTTTTGACAAAAATCTAATCACGAAAGAACAGCATTTCAAATTGAATGAAATAGTTGAATTAGAAAATAACAAAATCGGTGCAATGATGAACTATTTAAATAATTGTGAGATGAAAGGTCTCAAATTCAAATAATTCAATCTACACAACAAACAATAAACAATAAACGATAAACAATAAACAAAAATGCCTTTATATAGTAATCAACCCCTCAAAATATACAATTCTCTATCTGGAGAAAAAGAACCATTTGTACCCGTTCACGAAGGAAATGTAGGAATGTATGTTTGTGGTCCCACAGTTTACAGTAATGTTCACTTGGGCAACGTGAGAACTTTTATGTCATTTGATGTAATCTTCAGGTATTTATTGCATTTGGAATACAAAGTTCGCTATGTGCGTAACATTACCGATGTAGGTCATATTGTAGATGATGTAGATGAAGGAGAAGATAAAATTGCTAAAAAAGCGAGATTAGAACAATTGGAACCGATGGAAGTGGTCCAACGTTATACTGTTGATTTTCATCGTATTTTGAGTGCTTTTAATTTTTTACCTCCAAGTATTGAACCTACAGCTACTGGACATATTATTGAGCAAATTGAAATTATCAAGAAAATAATAGACAACGATTTTG
Source organism: Flavobacterium sp. LM5 (assembly GCF_002017945.1). Classification (NCBI taxonomy): domain Bacteria; kingdom Pseudomonadati; phylum Bacteroidota; class Flavobacteriia; order Flavobacteriales; family Flavobacteriaceae; genus Flavobacterium; species Flavobacterium sp. LM5. The sequence goes on from NZ_MUFX01000002.1 coordinate 142,398, forward strand.
CTTATGAAGCCAATGGATCTATTTATTTTGATGTGGTAAAATATAACAAAGACCATCATTATGGTATTTTGAGTGGTAGAAACATCGAAGATATGTTGGCTAATACTCGAGATTTAGACGGTCAATCCGACAAACGAAATCCTCAAGATTTTGCTTTATGGAAAAAAGCAGAGCCTCAACATATTATGCGTTGGCCTTCGCCTTGGAGTGATGGATTCCCAGGATGGCACCTAGAATGTACTGCTATGAGTACAAAATACTTGGGCAATCATTTTGACATTCACGGTGGTGGAATGGATTTGAAATTCCCACATCACGAATGTGAAATTGCTCAAAATGAAGCGTGCACAGGCCACACGCCTGTAAATTATTGGATGCACGCCAACATGCTTACTTTGAATGGTAAGAAAATGGCAAAATCGACTGGAAATAATATTTTGCCAGGAGAGATTTTGACCGGAGACAATACTATTTTGAGCAAACCGTTTTCTGCTTCAGTGACGCGTTTCTTTATGTTACAGGCGCATTATAGAAGTATTCTTGATTTTTCGGATGATGCTATTGTGGCTGCCGAAAAAGGATACAAACGATTAATGGAAGCTCTTTCGTTATTGAAAGACTTGCCTACAAGCGCTCAGTCGTCTATTGCAATCGGAGATTGGAAACAATTGTGTTATGACGCGATGAATGATGATTTCAATACACCAATTTTGATTGCGCATTTATTTGAAGGCGTTCGTTATATTAATGTCATCAAAGACGGCAAGGAAACCATAACAGCAGAAGATTTGGCTTCATTTACAACCGCTATAGAAGCTTTTGTATTTGAGGTTTTAGGTCTTGAAAATGAAAAAATTTCAGATAGCAGTAACGATAAATTAGAAGGCACCATTCAGTTATTGATTGACATGAGAAAGCAAGCCAGAGAAAACAAAAACTTTGCGCTTTCGGACCAAATTAGAGACCAATTATTGGCGCTAGGCATTCAGTTAAAAGACGGAAAAGAAGGAACTACTTTTAGTTTATAATGCAAAAGTGAGAGGTGAAAAGTGAACAGTGAGAGGTGTGGTGTTAGCAATTTGAATGCTGCGTGAACAAAAAACATCTTAGTCCTTAGCCCCGATGGGAGTGGCATCCTTTGCCTTTTTAACAAAAAAGGCGAAGATATAACGGACAGCGGGACCCATGCTTACAGAAACTCCCTTTGTTTGCTGCTCCTAAAACTGCTTATTTTTCTATTTTTTTAAATCTGAATGTATGTTGAATCGAATACTTACTTATCCGCTGATTGTTTTGGTTCGGTTTTATCAAGGAGCCATTTCCCCTTTTACACCTGCGGCCTGTCGTTACGAACCGACTTGCTCAAGCTATATGATTGAGGCCTTGCAGACTCATGGTTTTTTTTATGGCGGTTACTTAGGTATCAAACGGATTTTGAGTTGCCATCCGTGGGGTGGAAAGGGCTATGATCCCGTGCCCGAAAAAAAATGCAAACACTAATAGTAATAAATATTTGACATTTTTATCATATTAAATTTTTATTTTTACGAAAAACAAAAAACATAATGACACACGCTTTGCACCTTGTTTGGAATCCAACTGAAGGAATTGATTTGGGCTTTTTCATGATTCGTTACTACAGCCTCATGTTTGTAGTGGCTTTTGGATTGGGTTGGTACCTGATGAAACATATTTTTGAACGCGAAGGAGAATCGATCGAAAAACTAGATTCGCTTTTTATATGGACCGTATTGGCTACTTTAGCTGGGGCACGATTGGGGCATGTGTTCTTTTATGATTGGGAATACTATCGCAATCATTTGATGGAAATTGCCCTTCCGATTCGAGAAAATGCTAACGGAAATTTATTAGGGTTTATTAGTGGCTGGGAGTTTACTGGTTTTACAGGATTAGCAAGTCATGGTGCTGCTATTTCTATTGTGATTGCCATGTATTTTTACAGCAAAAATATTTTGAAACGCCCACAATTATGGATTTTGGATCGTGTGGTGATTCCTGTGGCTAGTGGAGCTATTTTTGTGCGTTTGGGTAACTTTTTCAACTCAGAAATCATTGGTCAAGAAACTACATCTTCTTTTGGTATTCGCTTTTTGAGAGACCAATTCAGCCCAAGAGAGGTGGTGAATGCTACTGGAATTGCCAATCCAAATGAAGCCTATACTGCTATTGCTACCGACCCAAAATTTGCGGATATACTAGCACAAGTACCAGCAAAACACCCTACACAATTGTATGAAGCTTTTGGTTATATCTTTGTTTTTGCCATTCTGTTTTTCTTGTATTGGAAAACAGATGCTAGTAAAAAACCAGGGTTTTTATTTGGCTTATTTCTAATACTTTTATTTACCGTTCGTATTATTGTAGAATCGGTTAAGGAAAGTCAAGGCGGTTTTGAAAGTAATCTAGGCAACATATTATCAACAGGACAATGGTTAAGTATTCCGTTTATTGTCGTTGGTTTGTTTTTTGTGATTAAAGCCAAGAAAGAGGATTAAAAAAAACCTATTATTACATAAAAAAGGCTTTCAGCAAACACTGATAGCCTTTTTTTACTTTATTGAGTACCATTACATATTTCTTCTGTATTGCCCTCCTACTTCAAACAAAGAAGCGGTAATTTGCCCTAAAGAGCAGACTTTTGTCGCTTCCATCAAATGATCGAAGATATTTTCATTCTTAATAGCTGCTTCCTGTAAGGTTTTCAAATGTTGTGCAACCAAATCTACATTGGCTTTTTGCAAATTATTCAACATAGTGATTTGGTATTGCTTTTCTTCTTCGGTAGCTCGAATTACTTTTGGCATTGTCACTATTTATTTAACTACTTTCAGAAAACGACAATAGTTATATCTTAATTATTTTTTTTGAAATACTCCCTTTCGATGTAAATATTCTTAAAAAATAATTTCCAGCAGCAAAACTTTGAAACGGAATTACATTTGTACTATATCGCCCTACCAATTCCCCTGAACTATTATACAATTCAATTTTTTCCAAAACCAATTCTTCAGGTATTGCGATTTCAACAATATCTCTTGTTGGATTTGGATGCGCTACGACTTCGATTGTTTTTTCATAGGAATCTGTTGATAGATTTTTTGTAATTGAAATTGACACTATCACAACATTACTATTCCTGTATCCATCATTTGCTTGATAAGTAAAACTATCCGAAGTTGTTTCAGAACCGTTGTGAACATAAGTAAAAGTTCCGTTACTGTTCAAAGTCAAAGTTCCATTGCTTACACCAGATACCAAGACCGCACCAAGTGGATTGTTTTCGGCATCGGTATCGTTGGCCAAAACACTAATTGCACCTCCAACAAGAGTAGTTGCTGTGCCTGCTTCAACCACTGTGATTTGATCGGCAACCGCTATTGGAGCATCATTCGCTGGGCTAACTGTAATAGTAACTGTAATTGTGTTGCTATTTAATTTTCCATCATTTGCTTGATAAGTAAAACTATCCGAAGTTGTTTCAGAACCGTTGTGAACATAAGTAAAAGTTCCGTTACTTTTCAAAGTCAAAGTTCCATTGCTTACACCAGATACCAAGACCGCACCAAGTGGATTGTTTTCGGCATCGGTATCATTGGCCAAAACACTAATTGCACCTCCAACAAGAGTAGTTGCTGTGCCTGCTTCAACCACTTTGATTTGATCGGCAACCGCTATTGGAGCATCATTCGCTGGGCTAACTGTAATAGTAACTGTAATTGTGTTGCTATTTAATTTTCCATCATTTGCTTGATAAGTAAAACTATCCGAAGTTGTTTCAGAACCGTTGTGAACATAAGTAAAAGTTCCGTTACTGTTCAAAGTCAAAGTTCCATTGCTTACACCTGATACCAAGACAGCACTAAGTGGATTGTTTTCTGCATCGGTATCGTTGGTCAACACACTAGCTGCACCTCCAACTAGTGTAGTTGCTGCACCTGCTTCGGCTACTGTGATTTGATCGGCAATTGCTATTGGAGCATCATTCACTGGACTAACTGTTATGCTAACTGTAACTGTGTTGCTATTTAAATTTCCATCATTTGCTTGATAAGTAAAACTGTCTGAAGTTGTTTCAGAACCATTGTGTACATAATTGAATGTACCGTTGCTGTTCAAAGTCAAAGTACCGTTGCTTACACCTGATACCAAGACCGCACTAAGTAGATTGTTTTCGGCATCGGTATCATTGGTCAACACACTAGTTGCACCTCCAACAAGAGTAGTTACTGTGCCTGCTTCGGCAACTGCGATTTGATCGGCAACCGCTATTGGCGCGTCATTGAGTGTTATTTTCCCTTCCTCTAATGCTATACTAGCGATATTTTGATTTGAAGTGTTACTTAAAATAACGTTGGAATAAACAAAAAAATAATTCCTGGAACTGAGATTAGCATTTAAAAACACAGGGAAGTTTAATATTGATTCACTACCTGCACTTATAGATGCACTAGAGAAACTATATAACAAAATCCTATATTTATTTCCACTTAATAATGAAGCCGACACATTAAAACCTGCTGACCTCGCTGTAGTTGTGAGATTTGAGGATTGTAAGATAAAACCAGAAGGAAGTTCAACGTCAAACTGTACAGCTCTTACGGCATCATTATTCTTGAGTAGGATTGAAAAATTATTCAATTGATTTTTAATCCCCACTTGGTTTTGAATCATTACATAATTAGGAGAAAAAACAGAAGCCTGAACATTTACTATTTTTTGTAAATCGGGACCGTTATATCTAAAAGAAATTGTTTCAGAAAAAGAACCATTATTCGTTGGCTTATATTTGAGCTCCACCATTTTACTTGCACCGGGTAAAATCTCAATTGGCAAAGGCGTGCTAATGACCATTTGGCTAGAAGAGGTTACGATCGAATCTATAATCAGAAGCGAAGAACCTGTATTATATAAAGTCACATCAGTTGTTCTTGATTCTGTAATAGGAATATTTCCGTAAGAGATGGAATTAGTGCTTAAACTTAGATTTGATGCGCTAATTTGTATAGAACCATTGAATGCATCCGACACAATATTACCCAATGTGGTACTGGTAAGTATCGGGTTGGAAATACTCAAATTATAAATCCCAGACGATACCGCGGGTTTTAATTTGAATCGAAACAATTCGCCATTGTTTCCATTGAACTCTTTGTTTGAACTTGAAAATGCGATAAACCGCAAGGTATTCCCATTTACAACAGAAGCACTAATACTATGACCATTAAACCGTGAGGATTGTATAACAGAATTATTCACATAGGCGATATCAGCGGGAAGCAAGACGTCTAATTGAAAACCATTAAAAGCTTCCATATTATTGACATAAACAGGAATCTCAATTTCGGTATTAATAGTGCCACTGCCGTTACCAATATGAATTTCATTAACAGCATAAACTGTTGAACTTAAGGCAATAGTTTGTATGTTTCTGATCGGATCTGGGTCATTATTTTGAAACCCAAGATGCAACGTGGTATTTATTTTGGTAGCGGTATTTAACCCAACTGTTAGTTTTTTGGTTTCGTTTGGACTTATGCTAACAGGATACGTATCAAGAACAGCAAAAGGTGCAATCGAGGAATTTCCGCTAAGTACCAAAGGGAGATTGCCGGTGTTTTGAATCGAAATTTGGCGTGTTGGAGTACTCCCAATTGGAGTTTTACCAAAATCTATACTGTTGCTCAAAAGGCTGAGCATCGGGCCTTTTACTACAACATTTTGATTGCTACCTGTGATAGGAATCGCAGCCCCTAGTGGAGAGGACCCAATTACATTACTGAAACTACAATTAAAAGTACCCGCTACCGTTTTGGATTTCATTTTAAGATGCACCAATTGACCTAAGCTCTGATTTAAGACTGCGTTGGATGCCGAATAAATGATAACTCGTATTATTCCAGGCGACGGTTTGCTTACGGAAAGGGAATGGTTAGGGGCCATACTAGTTAAAACATGACCGCTCAATAATTCAATTGCAGTTGCATTGTAATTCAGGTCAAATTGCAAAGCAGCAATATTATCTTGATTTTGCAATGAAATGCTTATCTCAAAATCAGAACCAGTTCCCACTTCAACAGCTTGAAAGGAAAGCGTATTTTGAGCAAATAATGTTGATGGCACTAAATTGACGAAGACCAGTAAGAAAAATAGTTTACATTTCATTGTTATTTTTTAACAATTATTTTTTTAACAATTCTATCTTTTAGCTCTCCATTTCTCTCCACATCCATGACCAAAATATACACATTGCTGCTAAGACTGTTCAATTCTAGATTGGCCGTGCCATAACCAGAGGTGTTTTTAAAATTACCTTGATTCCATACTTTTTGACCTAGTAAATCAAAAACACTGAATGAAACGGCATCCATCTTTTCTGGCAAGTAGTATTCTATGTTCACTGTCCCTTTGGTTGGATTAGGAGACAGACTAGTGATGACAGAAAAATTGGTTTGCACAGGTGCGTTAATGTCAGGTATTGCGTTTTTATTGTATAGTGCATTTAGTTTGCTACCATTTGGTGTTCCTACCACCGCTTTGCTAATATCTAAATCTCCTCCTACAGCCGCATTTTTGGTTAAAAGCTTGGTTTTTCCAGCCGGAATCGCAGTACCATTAAAACTATAGATCATAATAACTTTTTGATTGTCCTGTGGATAAGCAATCGATTCAAAACCAGAAAAGGCAGCTGATTTTGTATAATCGAAATCAGCATTGAACGCAAGTTGAACACCTCCAATAGCTTTTTTTGATTCTACATACAAATCATTTCCTTCCCAATAGAACAATGCCTCACCAACAGCTTCTTTGGAGTAAAAGGTGATGTTGTTTTTGGCAGACGCTGTTTTTCCTGTTTTAGGTTTTAAAATGATATCAACCGTTCCAACAATGTCTAAAACATTGATGGATTGGTCTGCATTGACATCAGCTGCTTTGAAAATAAAAGGAGTCGGGTTGTTACCCAAAATATAATCCACAGATTGCACTAGATCCATTACATTCACATCGAAATCACCATTACCGTCTCCGAGCTTAGAGGTCAGTGGACTAGAAGCCACCACCTTCGAATAATCGGTTTCTTCCAGATTGGTTCTAAGTATTTTATATTGGTAGTAATAGTTTTGCCCTTCTACCACATCAAAGTCAGTATAGGTTGCGGTTGGAATAAGATTTTGGTTTATCTTTACTGGATTTGTAAAAGAGCCATTTGTATTGGCTTTGTATCGATACATATTGTAACCCAAAACATCTTTGAGAACAGTATCGGTTGGCGCTTCCCAATCTAAGGCAATCTTCCCCAATCCCGGAGTAGCTTCAAAACCTACAGAGGCAGAACCAGCACTTTGCACCAACATATTGAATCGATAATCCTCAACAGGAATATCAAAATAGTCCAAATCCCTAGCCCCTTGCACGCGTATTCTATTAATCCCATCAGCAGCTCCAATTTTCACTTCGTGAGTTACGCTGAAAATTTTGCCGTCTGGCGACCATGTCCCTTTTTCTGCAATTATTTTTTGTGTGTATGGTTCTTTTACTCCGTAACTTATTTGAGGAGGATAGTTGGTATCCATTGCTCTGTTAAAATAGATGTCAAATTGATGCGTTCCTATTCCTACTGGATCCATTTGCTCATACTCATCTTGGGCATCTTTACCATTTACTAGTACTTTCCAAACTATACCATGGTTTTCTTCATAAGGGATTTTGGAAATACTACTCATATTCATTAGACCAGCTTTAAATGAATTAGTTTCTGCGTCTTGGACTTCTCTTTTATATTTTGAGGGTGAAGATGAGCCAAGATAAGCAAAAATTGGAGTTGTTGTACCTAAACTTTCTATTGAGTAGGAAACTACATTATCGAAAATATTAATTTCTTCGGTAAATATCGGTTCGGTAAAATAACTAAATATTCTCATACCAATTTGAACATCATTGTTGATGAAATTCATGTTTTTGTAGTAATTTCTTTGTGATGTAATCATTGTAAAATAATTATGAATTACATTTGACTTGCTTATAAATGAATTTTCACCAATAACAAAGGCAGCAGCTATATTACAATTATTGATGATTAAATTAGTCCCTTTTAGGTTTTTGGCTGCACTTTGCTCTGTAGAGAATATGTTATAATAAAAATAGTTAGAATTAATTGATACACCTTCAATTCGCACAAAATCAAGAATTGATTGATTTCTATTATTGCTGCCAAAAATAAAACCGCCCCAACCTCTATTTTCATTTGTAAAAGTAATAAAGGCTTCCTTAGTTCCCTTGGCAATCAATCTAGTATTATCAAATAAAGAAATTTTTTTATTATCAGCAATTTTAATAGTCGTTCCAGGTTCAATAGTTATGGTCGCATTTTCTGAAAAAATGACATTGTCGGACACCAAGTATTCCTTATTGGCGTACAAAGTCATATCTTTATTGATAATCCCAAATAAAAGAATAGAATTCTTTACAGTAATCACATATTCCGTAGAAGTTAGAAACTCTTTATTTGGGCCCGACCACACTTTTAGAGCAAATTTGATATTGACATTATTGGCTACATTGGAAGCAATTTGTATTTTCAAGGCTTTTGTTAAGTCTTGCAGGCTTGCATAGGCCGTTATGGAGCCAATAGCGATTTCGGGTACTAGAATAGTGGCTTTGGATTGGTCTTCAAATTCAGCAAATTCAATCCCTACTCTCACATCATTAGTAGGACCCCAGTAGTTTTTAATGAGTGGAAAAACATCCACAATTTCATTCGGTTCCAAGAAGCCATTTCCATTTTGCCCATTGCTATTGTCCTTGTTGATAGCAGACAAAACTTTCAATTCGGGCGTTGGAGTAACCTCCATAGCTGCTTTGAAGTTCACAAACGAAGCCGATGTATTTATTAAATTACCAAACAACAATTCTTTACTATCGTTCGGTTTTTGTTGCAAGTATAATGCAATACCACCAGAAACCAAAGGAGCGGCCATAGAAGTACCTGTCAAAGAACGATATCCTCCATTGGGTACCGTACTCATGATCCCAGAGCCCGGAGCCTTAACTTCATAATTTAACAAATTAGGATAGCTCGAAAAGATGGATCCATCTTGATCATAGTTTGAATATTGAGCGATGTCTTGCGTTCCCAAAACAAAAGAGTACGCCCCAGGGTAAAATGGAACTCCTGGTAACTTATCTGGGCATAGACCAGGACCTATGCAAGTTGCATTATTCCCTGCTGCCCCAACCAATACACTAGTGGCATAGGCATTTTCTAAGGCATTACGTAAGGTTATCGATTCAGCAAAAGAACCAAAACTCATGTTAATGATAGTTGCACCATTAATACTAGCATATTGCACAGCTAAAGCAATGGTGCTTGCATTTCCCTCACCATTGCTTTGAAAAACTTTTAGAGGCATCAGTTTGACATTCCATGCAGCACCGGCCACTCCAAGATTGTTGCCCCCTACTGCACCAGCTATTCCTGCTACGTGCGTCCCATGCATATTATCGTCAAGTGGCGCATTATCATTATTGATAAAATCCCAGCCTCGTATATCGTCTATAAACCCATTGCCGTCATCGTCAAATCCAGCAATACCATTCAACTCTTTGGTATTTGTCCAGATATTAGGTTCCAAATCAGGGTGGTTGTAATCTACTCCTGTGTCCAAAATGGCTATGGTTTGGGAACCATTACCTGTACCATAGGTATCCCAAACCTCGTTAAGGTGTGTTGCAGTAATGTTCGATTGTTGGCTAAACAAAGGGTCGTTTGGAGTAACAAGTGTAGTTGTTGCTTTTGTATTTTTTAAATCGGCTTCCGTGTAGATTTTCGAATCAACTGTAAAGTCATTTACACTATAGCTATAATCCGGTTCGGCATACTCTACATTTGAATTTGCTTTAAGATTTTCCGCAAGCGCTAAAACATTCTCTTGCTTGTCTTTTAAATCGAGTACAAAAGTATTTTTTAAAGAATGTACTTCCTTTAATCTACTGTCTTTAAAACCAGCTTGCTTTCGCATCGCGCTTTTTTCAACAGATTGCTGGCTAAACATAACAGTTGTTGTAACTACTTTATTTTCAATCCCTAGAAGCTTACCAATGTTTTCACTAGTAGAACCTATACCTTTGCTCGTGTAGGAAATTTTTGCATTGACATTGTCTTTTAATTTAACGATGATCTTTCCCGGAGTAAAATTCATCATATCCTGACGTGGATCATGTTTTTGTGACCAGATACATTGAGAAACCAAAAACATTAGCAATAAAGTTTTTTTCATAATTAAAGATAATTCAAAAAAAAATCACACAACACCCTGACTAACAAAACATTAAAAGTTTTATTTTCTAGTAAATTGTAATGAAATTTATGTTAAAATTTAACAGTAAAGCAAATATAATTAATTATTTTAATTATAACACACATACTTCATCAAACATCATATTTTAGTCCACTTAATCTCAACGACATATACCACATCATTCCGAAAAAAATTACAAACCAATTTTAGACATAATTATATTGATGCGTAGTTAAAATTCAAAACACAACTAAATTAAATTTTTAAAAAAAACAATGATTCAATAAGGCATTGACTAGAATTACCATTTATTTTCACACATTAAAAACAGACTCTGTTCCAAAAAGAGCATGTATCCTAGTATTAGATTTTAAAATCTATTTAAATACAAAAAGAAAGGCTGTCAGTATTGACAGCCTTTCTTTTTGTATTTAAATAAATTAGGATTACATATTTCTTCTGTACTGTCCACCTACTTCAAACAAAGAAGCGGTAATTTGCCCTAAAGAACATACTTTTGTTGCTTCCATCAAATGGTCGAAGATGTTTTCATTCTTAATAGCTGCTTCTTGCAAGGTTTTTAAATGTTGAGCAACCAAATCAGCATTGGCTTTTTGCAAATTATTCAACATAGTGATTTGGTATTGCTTTTCTTCTTCGGTAGCTCGAATCACTTCCGCTGGAATTACCGTTGGAGATCCTTTAGAACTTAAAAATGTGTTTACCCCAATAATTGGAAACTCACCTGTATGTTTCAATGTTTCGTAATACAAACTTTCTTCTTGAATTTTAGAACGTTGGTACATGGTTTCCATAGCTCCAAGCACTCCACCACGCTCTGTAATTCTATCAAATTCTTGTAAAACGGCTGCTTCCACCAAATCAGTTAATTCTTCGATAATAAAAGCACCTTGAATTGGATTCTCATTTTTAGCCAAACCTAACTCTTTATTAATAATCAACTGAATAGCCATCGCTCTACGCACCGATTCTTCTGTTGGCGTTGTAATAGCTTCGTCATACGCATTGGTATGCAAAGAGTTACAGTTGTCATAAATCGCATACAAAGCCTGTAAAGTCGTACGAATATCATTGAAATCAATTTCTTGAGCATGCAAAGAACGACCTGAGGTTTGAATATGGTATTTCAACATCTGAGCTCTTTCGTTGGCTCCATATTTATTTTTCAAGGCTTTTGCCCAAATTTTTCTAGCTACACGCCCGATAACTGCATATTCAGGATCCACACCATTCGAGAAAAAGAAGGATAAATTCGGTCCAAAATCATTGATGTTCATTCCTCTACTCAAGTAGTATTCTACATATGTAAAACCATTGGCCAAAGTAAAAGCCAATTGAGTAATAGGATTAGCTCCTGCCTCGGCGATATGATATCCTGAAATAGAAACCGAATAAAAATTTCTAACATTTTTAGTAATAAAATATTCTTGTACATCACCCATCAAACGTAAGGCAAACTCCGTAGAGAAAATACAAGTGTTTTGCGCTTGGTCTTCTTTTAAAATATCCGCTTGAACGGTACCACGAACTTGCGCTAATGTTTTGGCTTTTATTTCATTATAAATTTCCAATGGCAACACTTGATCGCCCGTAACTCCCAAAAGTAGTAATCCCAAACCATTATTACCTTCTGGTAAATCACCTTGATATTTTGGGCGCTCTACTCCTTTTTCTTGGTAAATCGCTTTTATCTTAGCTTCTACTTCATCCACCAAATCATTCTGCTTGATATACATCTCACATTGTTGATCGATAGCAGCATTCATAAAGAAACCAAGCAACATAGGCGCTGGTCCATTGATAGTCATACTCACCGAAGTCATAGCGTGCACTAAATCAAAACCCGAATACAGTTTTTTAGCATCATCCAAGCAACAAATAGAAACTCCTGCATTTCCGATTTTACCATAAATATCAGGACGAATGTGTGGATCGTTTCCGTACAAAGTCACACTATCAAAAGCTGTCGAAAGTCTTTTGGCTGGTAAACCTGCACTTACATAATGAAAACGTTTGTTAGTTCGCTCTGGACCACCTTCACCTGCAAACATTCGAGAAGGATCTTCACCTTCGCGTTTGAAAGGATACAATCCTGCAGTAAATGGAAATTCTCCTGGAACATTTTCTTGTAAACACCAACGCAAAATATCACCCCAAGCTTTATACTTTGGCAAAGCAACTTTAGGTATTTGTGAATGCGACAAACTCTCGGTATGCGTCGCCATTTTGATTTCACGATCTCTAACTTTAAAGGTATAGACTGGATTTTTATATTTATTTACTTTTTCATTCCAAGTCAGAATCATTTCCCAATTGTAAGGGTCTAAATCCATTTTTACTTTGTCGAATTGATTCAAAAGTAAATTCAAAAAGATGCGGTTTTCATCATGCGGCGCTGTAGCCGATGGCAATACAGACGCGTCATCAATTCCAGCTTTATTGAGTTCTGGCTTCTTATTAGAAACCGTTTCGATTGTTTTATAAATTCCGTATAACTTTTGAGCCACTTGCTCTTGACTTAAAGCGGTTTCATCATATTTACGGTTGTTCTCCGCTATTTCAGATAAATAACGAGTACGATGTGGTGGAATGACAAAAATTTTCTCGCTCATTTCACGAGTAATCTCGAAAGTCGATTTTAAGTCCGAACTCGTTTTGGCTACAATTTTATCCATAATTGATTTGTAGAGCGTGTTCATTCCTGGATCGTTAAACTGAGAAGCAATCGTTCCAAAAACCGGCATTTCATCTGGATTTACATCCCATAAATTATGATTGCGTTGGTATTGTTTTTTCACATCTCTAAGCGCATCCAAAGCACCACGCTTGTCGAATTTATTCAAGGCTACCAAATCGGCAAAATCAAGCATGTCAATTTTTTCCAATTGCGTAGCTGCACCAAACTCAGGTGTCATTACGTATAATGAAACATCTGAATGGTCCATAATTTCAGTATCCGATTGCCCAATTCCTGAAGTTTCTAAAATAATAATATCGTATTTCGCTGCCTTAAGCACCTGAATCGCTTCGGCTACATATTTAGACAAAGCCAAATTAGATTGACGTGTCGCCAAAGAACGCATATAAACTCGAGGATTATTGATTGCATTCATACGAATTCTATCGCCTAACAAGGCGCCACCTGTTTTACGTTTTGATGGATCTACAGAGATTAATCCAATGGTTTTCTCTGGAAAATCAATTAAAAAACGACGAACCAATTCATCTACCAAAGAGGATTTTCCTGCACCTCCAGTTCCTGTGATTCCTAGAACAGGAATTTTAGAAGTTTCATTTTTAGTATGAATTGTATCAAAAACTGGTTTTGCAATATCAGGAAAATTCTCAGCAGCCGAAATTAATCTTGCAATAGCTGTAGGAGTTTTATTTTCTATCAAATCCAATTCATTGGTCAATTGATTCCCAATAGGAAAATCAGACTGTTGTACCAAATCATTAATCATTCCTTGCAGTCCCATAGCGCGTCCATCATCTGGAGCATAAATTCTGGTGATACCGTACTGATGTAATTCCTCAATTTCTGAAGGCAAAATGACGCCTCCGCCTCCGCCAAAAATCTTGATATGCCCTGCTCCTTTTTCTTGAAGCAAATCATACATATATTTAAAGTATTCGTTATGTCCCCCTTGATAAGAAGTCATTGCAATCGCATTGGCATCCTCTTGAATAGCTGTATTTACTACTTCTTCTACACTTCGATCATGCCCCAAATGAATTACCTCTACTCCAGTTGACTGAATAATACGACGCATAATATTTATAGCGGCATCATGACCGTCAAAGAGTGAGGCTGCGGTAACAATTCTTACTTTATTAACAGGAATATAAGGTTTTTGTGGTTCCATTTTATGAATATGATAATTAATAGCGCCAAATTACACATTTTTTAAAATAAAAATTAGCATTTTATTGAATTACTATAAAACAACTAAATGCTGCTATTTCTTAAAAAAAATAAGTTAGTTTTGGTAAAAAAGGATAACTAATCGCAATAGAATCAAAAGAAAACGTTTTCTTTTGATTCTAAAACAAACAAGATTTTGTCCTCAAATAAACAAAAAAATAGTCATTCAGTACGTTTAATGATAAAAACATTTTAAAACCTAGCAATAAAGCACAATTAAAAGAAAAAATGCAAAAAATTACCATCCTCATACATTGTAAAGATCAAAAGTCAATTATAGCCTCAGTTACCAATTATATTGCTTCGATAGAAGGAAACATTATTTATTTGGACCAACACGTGGATGCCGATGAAAATGTTTTTTTTATGCGATTGGAATGTGAATTAGAGTCAGAAAAATGGCCTATCGACGCCATAAAAGCTGATTTTGAAACCAATCTAGCCCTTCCATTTGATATGGATTGGAAAATTTATCCGCAACAGCAAAAACCGAGAATGGCTCTATTTGTTTCTAAATACGATCATTGCCTATACGATATTTTGGGACGTTATAGCGCTAGTGAATTACCACTTGAAATCCCTGTAATCATTAGCAATCACGAAGATTTAAGAAAAGTAGCCGAACAATTTGCTATTCCTTTTTATTGCGTTCCTTTCACCAAAGAAATTAAAGCAATAGGCGAAAAAGGACAATTAGAGTTATTAGCTCAATACAATATCGACTTCATTGTATTGGCGCGCTATATGCAAATCATTACCCCTAAACTGATTGAAAAGTACCAAAACAACATTATCAATATCCATCATTCTTTCTTACCCGCTTTTCCTGGGGCTAAACCTTATCATTCAGCATTTAAACGCGGAGTAAAAATCATTGGCGCTACTAGTCATTATGTAACCGAAGGTTTGGACGAAGGCCCAATTATCGAACAAGATATTGCCCGTGTAACCCACAGCCACTCTATAGAAGATTTTATTATGAAAGGACGTGATTTAGAACGAATGGTTTTGGCAAGAGCCATTAAATTGCATGCAGAACGAAAAACTATGGTGTATAACAACAAAACTGTAGTATTTTTGTAGCCTTTTCAATTAAAAAACCCCAAAAAATCCTAATGAAGAAATTTTTATTCCTACTTATTTTATTCCCTGTTATTAGTAATGCTCAACTCAAAAATATTCTAAAACAATCATCCGAAACGGCAACTGGCCTTTTAAACAAAAAAGGAACTGTAGATATTGCTGCTGGACTAAAAGAAGCTTTAAACAAAGGAATCACCGAACAGGTATCGAAATTGACGCAAGTAGACGGTTTCTACAAAAATGAATTGGTCAAAATCGTAATGCCAGAAGAGTTAACCAAAGTCGACAAAACATTACGTAAACTAGGAATGGGTTCGCTTGCAGATGACGGAATTAAAGCCCTGAATAGAGCCGCTGAAGATGCCGTAAAAGAAGCAACTCCCGTATTTGTAGCTGCTATAAAAAACATCAAAATTGCAGATGCCAAAACCATTTTGATGGGCAATGAAAATGCAGCAACAACCTATTTACAGCAATCTACCAACAAAGAATTATATGCTAAATTCCTTCCTGTAGTACAACAATCCATCGGAAAGGTTGGTGCCGATAAAATTTGGAATGGAATCGTTCAAAAATACAATACGGTTCCCTTGGTTTCAAAAGTGAATCCTGACTTAAATGACTATGTTACCAACAAAACCTTAGAAGGAGTATTCAAAATGATTGCTGTAGAGGAAAAAAACATCAGAACTAACTTAAAATCAAGGACTTCACCTCTATTAATAAAGGTGTTTTCATTACAAGATTAACATTTTATAATAAGAAAAAATACCTTAAAAAAAAACCCTTTTTAAAGGTTAACTTATTGACAACAAAGTAATAACAAAAAATTAACAACATCACCTCGACTTTATGTCGATCTTTGCAGAGTAATAAACTGGTTATTTATTATTTGGTTTTGGTTAGTTATAAAAATGTCGACGTCATTGGATGTCGGCATTTTTTATTGCGCTGAAGTTAAAAAAGATAGGACTGCCGAGTTGAATACTACAGGTTGCTCAACATTCACCACGTGACCACATTTTTCTATCACAAAAAGCTTTGAAGAGCGATAGTGATTTTCGACAACTTTTCGAACAGAAGGCAAAAACATATAATCTTCTTCTCCCATAACGTAAAGTGTTGGAATATTTAGTTCAACTTGTCTGAACCATTTCAAAACTGGATTGATTTCGGCAGTCAATTTAAACCATTTTATAAACTCTTTTTGGTATAATTTTTTCGCCTCGTTGATAAACATAATACGAGATTGTTTATGACTTTTTTTAGGCATAATGACAAAAGCAAAAAAACGATACAAGACCAAATAAGGCAATACATACTTAAAAGCATTCCCCAAACGCATCAAAATTTGTGAGCGGAAATTCATTTTCAAAATGGCACCACCCAAAATCATACTTTGTACTTTTTCAGGATACATTTCGGCCAACTGACGGATCAAAATCGTTCCTAATGAAATGCCTACAAAATGAGAACGTTCAATTTTTAAATGCTCCAAAACCTCCACGATATCATTCGCCAAAGCCGAAAAAGTATATTTCTGTTTAAAAGCCGCTTTAAGTGTGGGTTTAGATTCCCCATGACCACGTAAATCCAAAAGTAAAACATTGTAATGCTTTTGAAAATCTCGAATTTGCTTAAACCATATCGAAGAACTACCTCCCGCTCCATGAACAAAAGTTACCCATTGCGTAGTTGTATCGTTCTTGTATAGCGTGTAGTTAAGCATATATCTTTTTTTGGTAAAAATAGAATAATATTTTCATAAACCAATCCCAACATCACAATACACCATAAAACACAAAACCCATCACGATGCATAACGCTAATAAACACTGCAAAACTCGGTAAAACATAAGGTTTACGCCAAGAATTCTTACTCCGTTAAGATCGTTTGATGAAATAGTTTAAAATAAGAGATCGCCTTCAACAATCGACTGCCGTGCCAAGAAAAATATTCACCATCGACTAAAAGTATTTTGGCATTAGGGAAAAATGAAGTGAATTCGGTTACATCTTCATTCTTAAATGGATAAGGTTCCGAAGAAAGCAGCACCAAATCGACAGCATCAAATCGAGTTGACGCATCAACAGCTATTTCGGGATAACGGGATTGTGTTCCAAAAAAATTATCAAATCGATTCAATTGTAACAACTCGTTGATAAAAGTACCTGAACCTGCTATCATATATGGCTTTTTCCAAATAAAATAGACTGCGTTTTGAGTAGGAATAGTTGCTATAAAAGTTGTAAAATCAGCCAATGCCAAATGGATACTTTCATTCAAAATTTTGGCTTCACCAGTTGTATCGAAAAGCAATCCAAAATCCGTTATCATTTGAAAATTATCTGCAATCGTAACCACATTCGTCACCCAAACTGGCGCAATTGCTGAAAGTTCTTGCACCATTTCCAGCGTGTTTTCTTCTTTGTTACAGATAATGATATCAGGTTGTAAGGCTTTTATTTTATCAAAATGAACTTGTTTGGTTCCTCCTACTATTTTCTTGGTTGTAAGCAAATGTTTTGGATGCACGCAAAACTTGGTGATTCCAACGATTTGGTCTTCCAATCCTAAATCAAACAACAACTCCGTTTGTGAGGGAACCAACGATACAATTCGACGAGGTGTAGATTCCAAAAAATGAGAAGTACCGATTTGATCTGTTAGTTGTTTCATACTGATTGAATTTAACCGCAAAGGACGCAAGGATTTATGCAAGGGCCGCAAAGTTTAAAATAATAGCTTTGTGCTGCTTCGTGAGTTCTTAGTGTTTCTTCGTGGTAAAAAACTTAACCACAAAGAGCACAAAGACTTACACAAGGTTCACAAAGAAAAAACTTCAATGACCTTAAATGCCTTAAATGGTTTAAAAAACTTAACCGCAAAGGTCGCAAAGGTTTACGCAAGGGTCGCAAAAAAACTTCAATAACCTTAAATGCCTTAAAATGGTTTGAAAAACTTAACCACAAAGAGCACAAAGACTTACACAAGGTTCACAAAAAAAATTAAATGACCTTAAATGCCTTAAATGGTTTGAAAAATTTAACCGCAAAGGACGCAAAGATTTACGCAAGGGTCGCAAAGAAAAAACTTCAATGACCATATATGCCTTATATGTTTAAAAAAATAACCGCAAAGCACGCAAAGGTTTAAACAAACAATATTAAACCTTTAAACTTTAAACTTTTAAACCTTAAACTTTAAACATTTAACCTAAGAATCTCCTCCATTTCCTGTTGCATTTTCAACGCTTCGTTTCTTGCAACTTCGGCAAAATCTTCTTTATTCGAAGCATAAATAATAGCACGAGATGAGTTGATTAACAAACCAACTTGACTATTCAATCCGTATTTGCAAACCTCAGACAGACTGCCGCCTTGTGCGCCAACACCAGGAACCAACAAGAAGCTATCAGGTACAATTTTACGAATTTCAGTAAAGTATTCTGCTTTGGTCGCGCCAACCACATACATCAAGTTATGACTGTTTTTCCACGATTTTGAGGTTTCTAAAACCTGTTTGTACAATTCTATACCATTTACCGATAAGGTTTGAAAATCAAAAGCGCCTTCGTTAGACGTCAAGGCCAACATTATGGTGTGTTTGTTTTCGAAAGCTAAAAATGGCTCTACCGAATCTTTTCCCATATACGGTGCCACCGTGACACTATCAAAATTCAAATCCTCAAAAAAGGCTTTGGCATACATTGAAGACGTATTCCCAATATCGCCACGTTTTGCATCTGCAATCGTAAAGAGTTCAGGATAATTGGCATTGATGTATTCAATGGTTCTTTGCAACGACTGCCAACCTTTTATGCCATACGCTTCAAAAAAAGCCGTATTGGGTTTGTAGGCCACACATAAATCGTGAGTCGCATCAATAATGGCTTTATTGAATTCGAAGATTGGATCTTCCGTTGCTAATAAATGAGAAGGTATTTTATTCAAGTCAACATCTAAGCCTACGCATAGAAATGATTTTTTGAGTTGGATTTGTTCTAGTAGTTGTGATGTTGTCATTTCTATTTTATTTTAAGCGCGTTAATTGAAGAACAATGGTACTTTTTGAGAAGTGGTGCAAAAATAAAAAAAGCCATTCAATTAAGAATGGCTTTTTTTTTAGAATTACAAAAATTATAATTTTCCTTCATAGATAGTCCCTACGTGAATCACTTCGGTTCTTCTATTTTCGGCTCTACCTTTTGCTGTTTTGTTACTAGCAACAGGTTTAGTCGCACCATAACCTACATAAGTTAAATTTGCTGGATTTACTCCTTTGGCTACCAAAGCATCCATCACCACTTTGGCTCTTGCCTCAGAAAGTTTCTGATTGGATTTTGGATTACCTACATTATCCGTATGCCCTTCAATAGAGAATTTTGCATTTGGATAATTTTTAATAATTTCTTTGATAGCATCCAAACGTCCGTCGGTAGCGCCATTATCTGTATTTTGTAACACCGCTTTTCCGGTTACAAAAAACACTGCTCTTGCCTGAACTTTTAGTTCTTTCAATGCTTCTTTGGTAACTTCTGGACAACCTTTATTACTTGCTGGTCCAGCCACAGTAGGGCATTCATCCTCTTTGTCATTTATTCCATCTTTATCCGCATCGTAAATTGGGCATCCTGCATTTTCGACTAATCCTGCTTCGTTTGGACATTTGTCGTCTTTATCAAGAACTGAATCACCATCGGTATCAGGCCAAGGACATCCTTTATTTTCAACTGGTCCTGCTACTGTTGGACAAGCATCAACATTATCCAAAAGCGTATCCTTATCCGCATCACCCCATGGACAACCGTTGTTTTCTACAGGACCCACTTCGGTTGGACATTTATCATCTTTATCTACTACTAAATCTCCGTCGGTATCAGGCCATGGACAGCCTTTGTTTTCAATTGGTCCCGCAACTTTTGGACACTTATCCAATTTATCTAAAACATCATCTCCGTCTCTATCTTTAAATTTCTTTTGAAATACAGGATATTTAAAACCTAAATAAAAATCCAACCCTTTTGAATTACTAGAAACTAAATTGGTCAAAACAGAACTAGAACCTACAAAAAGAGGTCCAAATCTCAAAGAAGATCCTACTTGTGTCCCTGTGTATTGCATATAACTAACTGGAATAGCATAGGTAAACCATCTAGTCTCGAAACGAGGCGTTAAAACCACCGCATTTGCAATACTGTTTGTATTCACAGCCGTTTTATTCACCAAACTAATATCACTATTCAAATTCAAATAGAATTTGTTATGAATATGCCAATCAACATTTGCATGTAAAGCAGTTGGTAAATTAGTCTTGATTCCCGTTGTAGAAGAAACTTTAGTATAATTAGCATTTAAAAACTCATACACATCCCCAATATTATCGATCATTTCTTGTGTTACAACACCCGTAACATTGTACGTATCTTGTTTCGCTTTCGAATAATTTATGGATCCAATATCTGTAATAGAAAAACCAAAACGTAATTTATATTTGTTCAACGTCTTGAATTTATTGTCTACAGCTTTAGCTTTACTTACGTCATATTGATCATAATTAGGTCTCCATTCATATTGAAATCCTAAATCAAATCCTAAACCACTTGAGTTGGTATCGAATTCTACCTCCGAATTGTTTTCAAAATCCTGACTACCCCCAATAGTTACTAAACCGTTTGTGGCCAAAACACTTAAATCTGGATTGGTCGAATTTTTAACAAAAGCAGCTGATAAATCTTTAGTATTGGCGTAACCGTTTACACCACCTTGTAAATATTTAATCGTAAAACCACCTTTCAAGAAGTTTTGTCTTTTATTCAAAATGACACCTGCGTAAGACAAACCAACTTCTCCCCAAGTATTTGAAACAGTGTTTAAACTCCCAACAGAATAAGCAAAATCATTCGAAGAGTCAAGCCCTTCCTTAACTTCATTAATCAAATTACCATTTGCATTGACTACATTGGTAAAGGATCTAACTCTAGTAAAAACAGCAATAGCATGCTTTGGCGCAATGTTAAACATAAACGAAGGCCCTAAAAAGTCAACATTGATAACCGCATTGTTTTTGAATGAAGGAGTAAATTTTGATTGACGGTCAAAATCATAATTTTCTTTGTAGATATCGGTGATTTTCACCCCATACAAATCATTTCCTACAGCAGTACTAATGGAAAACAAATTAATATCCGTTTTGAAACGTGAATCCACTATGGAAGCTGGGTTAAAAAGCACTCCATGAATTCCAGTATAATTATCCGAAGAATATCCTACATAAGATTGCGCATTAGCAGACGATACAGCTAACAATAAGATAAAAAAAAGTAATTTTCTTTTCATTGAATTGGTTTTGAATTGATTAAAATTTAAATTATGTAATATTTAATAAGATTTAGATTATCTAAATATAATAGGCACAAAAAAAACATTTACTTAAATGAAATTAAGTAAATGTTAATCTTTTTTTTGAGCAGCTCTTTATTAAAAAACCTCGCTAGCTTCTTTGAGTTTTTCCATATTGTTCACCAATTGTAATTCGTCTACAATTTTCTGAATATCACCGTTCATAATGTTACCCAAATCATATAAGGTCAAACCAATTCGGTGATCGGTTACACGACCTTGAGCGTAATTATAAGTACGAATTTTAGCAGAACGGTCACCTGAACTCACTTGCGAAGTACGTTTTGAAGCATCTTCGGCTTGTTTTTTGGCCAATTCCATTTCGTACAAACGAGAACGCAATACGTTCAACGCTTTGTCTTTATTCTTATGTTGTGATTTTTGATCCTGACATTGCGCCACCAAACCAGTTGGAATGTGCGTCAAACGAACGGCAGATTTGGTCGTGTTTACCGATTGTCCACCAGGTCCTGACGAACAGAAAAAGTCCACACGAACATCGTTCATATCAATTTGCACATCAAATTCTTCTGCTTCTGGAAGCACCATAACTGTGGCTGCCGAAGTATGCACACGTCCTTGTGTTTCTGTTTGTGGTACACGTTGCACACGGTGAACACCCGCTTCAAACTTCAAAGTTCCGTACACATCCTCTCCTGTAACCTCAAAAATCACCTCTTTGAAACCACCCGAAGTTCCCTCGTTCATATCCACCACTGAGGTTCTCCAACCTTGACTTTCGCAATATTTAGTGTACATACGGAACAAATCTCCTGCAAAAATACTCGCTTCATCACCACCCGTACCCGCACGAATCTCGACCATTACGTTTTTCGCATCTTCTGGGTCTTTTGGAATCAACATAAATTTGATTTCGTCTTCCAGTTGTGGCAAACGTTCTTTGGCTTCGTCTAATTGCATTTTAGCCATTTCTACCATATCAGCGTCACTGCCGTCAGCTATGATTTCGTTCGCCTCGTCAATGTTGGCTAAAATTATAATGTATTCTTCTCTTTTTTCAACCAACGCTTTGATGCTTTTGTATTCTTGATTGAGTAGCACATAACGTTTTTGATCCGCGATCACATCGGGTTGAATAATCAAATCCGAAATCTCGTCGAAACGCTGTTTTACATATTGAAGTCTATCTAACATATTCTTGTCCTTATATTTTGGACGGCAAAAATACAAAAAAGAAAGCAATTTACAGAAACCCCTTTTCAGATTTTTTTAGGAGCTAAATGCTTCGCCAGTTCGCTTCGCTCGTGCCCTGCTGTCCACTATATCTGTGGCTCTGAACCCCAGAGCCACAGGATGCCGCTCCCATCAGGGCTAGAAATGGTAACACGACACGAATAGAAATTCCAAATTTTAAATTCCAAATTCCAATAAATAAGAATTTATTATAAAAGCTCTAAAATTCGCGCAACTACTCCCCTCTTGAGAGGGGCTGGGGGTGTGTGTTTTTTTATCCCAAACTTCAGAAACAAACCAAAGACAATAAATTTTGTAATGAAATTTGTATATATTTGAGAAACCTATATTTAACGTCTATCACAATTATCTCTCAAAACGAGGTGATTTTGAGTGATTTTGTCAAACATATTTACTAGTTGTAAAACATTTAAAACAAACATTGTGCATATGAGAACATTTATTTCAGCCATTTCATTTTTTCTATTATTTCATACATATGCCCAAAATCAAAAAACTGTAAGCTGGATTAATGAAAATACAATTAAAATTGAAGATGCATATCCAGACACCAACCTTACTATATTTAATGATAACATCCCTCAAAAGTTTGCAGATGCAAAAATTTTCGGATTCGGAGAAACTACTCATCAAGGGAAAGAATTTTTCGATTTAAAGGCTAAATTCTTCAAATATTTAGTTCAAAACCAAAATGTCAAAATATTTATTATTGAGGACTCTTATACTTCCGAAGCAGCTATCAATGAATGGATTAGCGGTGGAAAAGGAAACGCAGAAACTATTGCTAACAATTTTAGCCTCGGATTTTGGTATTGCAAAGAAGTGGTCAATCTTTTGGAATGGATGAGAAATTATAACTTCAATAAAAGTAAGGATGAGCAAATTCGCTTTTATGGTATGGACATTCAAAACGTAAAAAAAATAAATGAGGAAATTCGAAGTTTAGTAAAAAAATATAATATTCCTGTAAGCGAAGAATTTCTTTTAGTAGTAGACAATTGTGTAGAAAAAAAAGTAGAATACGGTGTATCAACAGATTGGTCAGAAATTCAAACTCCAAAGCTAAATAAAATTCTGAGTATTTTACTTGATTTTAGAAAAGGTATTAAAGACGAGAATATTGATGAGTTCAATTCAACAATAAGAGCCTTGAATTATTTAATAAAATACACCTACTACGTACAAAATCACTATAGTCAAGATAGAGATTTAAAGATGTTTGAAAATGCTAAATGGATAATAGAAAATAAATCAAAAAACGGGAAAGCTTTTATTTGGGCTCATAACGAGCACATTAATAATAAAGGATTTGGCAATTATAGTAATCGAAACATTTATAATTTCGGAAGAAATATGAAAGAATATTATAAAAACGATTATTATAGTGTTGGTTTTGATTTTGGCACAGGTACACAAGCTGGTTATTTTTCTAATTCGGACGATAAACCTAGTTGGAAAAAAGTTGAATTAAATAAACCATTTGCAAAAACTTATGCCGAAACACTTATTGAGGCTAAAGATAAAATTTACTTTATTGATATGTCTACAGCTTTAAATGGTAATTCCTCGGAATTTTTCAAAAAGAAAGCAAAACAAATAGTTGCTGGTGGAGGAGGTTTTAATCCCAAAAAAAATAATTTGTATCAAAAAAAATTTTCCGAAATGTATGATGGATTAATCTTTGTAAAAAACATTACACTTCCGACCAATAATTTGATTACTAAATAAACTTTTTAAAATAGCAACTGCAACAGATTTGATCAATTGACTTAATGAAAAGTTGGTTTTGTATTTGGAGACTTGGCAAAGCTATTCAATGACGAATTATGCAATTGATAATGCCTTAAATCCTTATAAAATAAAAATGATTAGAAAAAGTAAACCTTTATAATTATGAAAAAAACATTTTATTTATTGTTGCTTATATTTATCTCTTGTAGTTTGAAACAAAACAAGACAAGCAATTTTGAAACAATAAACATTGAAAACTTTTCATATGGAAAATTAGGCATATCATATGAAGAAATAGATAGTATTGCAAGTATTTTTAAGATTAGTAAAAAGAAAATTACCAGTAGTGTTTATGATACTTCATTGAAAAAAAATTTCCCTATAAATGATAATACGTTTAATTATATATTCTTTGACGATAATACAAAAGAGATTACCAAAAAAGCAACACTTTATGTGAAACCTTATTTTTATAAAGGTGAAAAAAAATATTTTGCCTATAAAATCGAATAAAACCTGATCCCGCTGCCCAAAGTGTTCTTACTTACGAATAAACTTTTTGTGTGTGCTGCTCGAACATCTCTGACTTCGCGCCGTTTTAAATCGTGTTGTAAACCGTAAATGTGATAAAAGTATGTGCTGCGCATCCTATGATAAAAAACAATTAAAAAAATGAAAAAAATTTTATTACTACTTTCTATACTTCAATACACTTTTACGTATGCTCAAAAGGAGCTAAACTTTAAAATACATTACAACCCAGAAACCAATTATAACCAAACCGTACAACAAACTTCAGAAATGAGTGTGAAATACATAACATCTGAAGATATTCTTCAAAAACTAAAAGAAAATGGAATTCAAAATCCAACAATTACAAGCTCTAATTCAAAAATTGAAATGGTTTTAAGAACTGGAAAATTATCTAATGCTAAGAGTTTTCCAATAACTATGGAATTTATTAATACAACTAGTAATGACGGAAAAAAATCTATTCCTGATGGGACACTAATTTATGGTGTCGGAACAATTGATGATTTGCCTAGACTTGACTCTATTGTTTCAAAAAATCTTGATGAAAATTACAAAAAAGCTTTACTTCAAACTTTACAAAGCACATTTTCTCAATTATCATTTCCAGAAAAAAAAATGAAAATTGGTGATAGTTTTTCTCAAAAAACTCCTTTAACAATGCCAATTGCAGATGTTAGCATAAAAATGTTAATCACTACAACTTATAAATTGTTAAGCATAACCAACAACAAAGCAAGTCTAGATGTAGACTTAATTTTTACATTGGATTCAAACATTACAAAATACAATGTAAAAGCTACTGGCCAAGGAAAAGGAATAATGGTTTACGACCTAAACACGCAATTCATTTCTAAATACGAAACAGAAACACTAATGGAAATGTTTTTAAAGGCAGATAAGTTTGATTTGGAATTAAATGCGAAAAGTGGTTTTATCCAAACTGTGGCAGCTTCTAGAACTTAAAACTGATCCCCCGCAGCACCCGATAGCGCGGATTTGCAATCCGTGCCTACCACCCGCTCTCCAAAGTGTTCTTGTGTATAAATAAATTTCTTGCGTGTGCTGTGCGAACGTCTCTGACTTCGCGCCGTTTTAAATGATGTTGTAAACCGTAAATGTGATAAAAGTCTCCTGACTTTTTAAGGGAATAGCTTTAGAATGATTTACGTGCCAAATCCCTAAATATTTTTGACTACGTTTTTACTATATCAATAAACGAAGTTTTTTCACAGGCTTACGTTGGCGGCAATAATTTGACAAATATTGTGTAAAATCAAATATTGTACATACATTTGTACAAATTACAATAATTATGTTGGTAGCAAATATTTCAGATTTCAGAAAAGATATTAAATCTTACTTTGATAGAGTAGCATTAAACTTTGAAACTCTAATTATAAATCGTGGAAAAGATTCAGGGATTGTTGTTATTTCACTTGAAGAATACAATTCACTGATTGCAACAAATCATGAATTATCAAACAGAACTAATGAAAGTAGGTTAGATTCTGCAATTGATAAATTTAAAAGTGGTAAGTCATTTTCTAAAGACTTAATTGAGGATTAAAATGAAATATGTTTTTGTTGATGAATCTTGGGAAGATTATTTATACTGGCAAAAAATAGACAAGAAGAAAGTTAAAAAAATAAATGACCTACTCAAAGATATTTCTAGAAATCCTTTTGAAGGAATAGGAAAGCCCGAAGCATTGAAGCACAAGTATGCAGGATTTTGGTCAAGAAGAATTGATGATGAACATAGATTAATCTACAGGTTTATTGATGATGAAATTCAAATTGTCAAATGTAGACATCATTACGACTAATAGTACCCGAAGTGTTCTTATTTACTAATAAATTTCTTGCGTGTGCAGTGCGAACGTCTCTGACTTCGCGCCCGATAGCGGGATTTACTTCGTCAGTTCGCTATCGCTTGGGAGCAATCCTTGTCTACAACTTCAAGCATAAAAAACAAAAAGCTACTAGAGACAATTCCTGCAGCTTTTTTTTATTTATAAAAACTCGTTACCAATAGCCGTAACGCTATTGAAACCTATCAATTTTCAAGCGTTATGCAAAAAAAACTTCGGCTGGAAGGCTAAAAAAAATTTTAAGCTTTTGCGCCATTTTCAAGGTAATTTCACGCTTTCCAGAAAGAATGGCTGAAACGTGTCCTTTGCTTCCAATAATGGACTCGAGATCTTTGGCTTTGATTCCCATTTCTTCCATTTTATATTTAATTACTTCCAATGCATCCAATTCGGGTAATTGATGGTGTTTTTCATCATAATCTTTGACCAAAACCAGTAGCAAATCGAGTTCGTCACCTTCTGCTGTATTTGGTTTCGCGTGAAATAGCTCCATCAATCGCATGGATGCTTTTGTATAATCTTCCTCGGTTTTTAGTACTTTCCAGTTCATCTTTATTGCTTTTTATAGTTCAAAATTGCTGTGTCAAAAGCAACAGTTGCAACATTTATTTTATCGTATTCTTTGTGCGTTCCAAACCAAATTACATAACAAGCGGTCTGAAGAAAATTAATCGAAACCACTAATCTAAAATCATTCCCTTTTATATTGAAAACAACCCTTTCGTTATTGACTACACTCGCATTTCCATAAACTCTTTTGAGCTCATTGAAATTTTGAAAATCTTGTTTGGAAAATTCATTGTACCAAATCAATAATGGCATTTTGGAAATGGGATATTTTTCGGTGTAAAATAAAACGGTTTTCTTTACAAGGATTTTCATTTAACAAATGTACTCAAAAGTTTTCAATTTGCAAACTATTTATTTTTTTTTAAGTATTGAACAACTAATCAACACATAAACATAACCCGATAGCGGGGATTTACTTCGTCAGTTCGCTATCATGTAGGCTTTATTACAAAAAAAAAAAATGTTTTTTATGTTATGAAAAGGAGACGTTCTTGCCTAGCCCTGATGGGAGCGGCATCCTGTGGCTCTGGGGTTCAGAGCCACAGATATAGCGTACAGCAGGAGGATTCGTGAGGATAGCGCTATTGTTGCTGCTCCTAAATACAACCAAAAGATTCGTTCATAACTCCTGGCTGTTTTGATGGTTTCTCAATTTCTAAATTCCTAATTTGCGCCTTCAAATTAATAAAGAAAAAATGAAGGTTTGTATTGCCGAAAAACCCAGTGTTGCTCGAGAAATTGCCACCATATTGGGCGCGAATACCAAGCACGATGGGTATTTTGAAGGTAATGGTTATGCGGTAACGTATACGTTTGGGCATTTGTGTACCTTAAAAGAACCAAACGATTATTGGCCTCACTGGAAGAGTTGGGATTTGAATAACTTACCGATGCTTCCAGAAAAATTTGAAACTAAATTGGTGCAGAATTCGGGAATTCAAAAGCAATTCAACATCATCAAAAGTTTGTTTGACAAAGCTACAGTTGTGATTAATTGTGGTGATGCTGGACAAGAAGGAGAACTCATTCAGCGTTGGGTAATGAACGAAGCGAACTACAAAGGCGAAGTACAACGTTTATGGATTTCGTCTCTAACCGCAGAGGCTATTAAAGAAGGTTTTCAAAACCTAAAACCTGCTTCCCAATATGATAATTTGTTTTATGCTGGTTTCTCTAGAGCCATTGGCGACTGGTTGTTGGGGATGAATGCCACGCGTTTGTACACCGTAAAACACGGTGGTTACCAACAAGTATTGTCAATTGGACGGGTGCAAACGCCTACGCTGGCGATGGTTGTAGAACGCTTCAAAGCGATTGAAAATTTTAAACCTCAGCCCTATTGGGAATTGCAAACCTTGTACAGAGAAACGCTTTTTAGTTATGAAGAAGGGCGGTTTTTGAATAAAGACGAGGGAGCGGTTTTGGCCAACAAAGTTAAAGAAAGTGATTTCGAAATTATTAGTATCGATAAAAAGAAAGGCAATGAATATGCTCCAAAACTTTTTGATTTAACGGGATTACAGGTGTATTGCAATACCAAATTTGGCTTTTCGGCGGAGGAAACTCTTAAAATTGTTCAGACTTTATACGAACAAAAAGTAGTTACTTACCCTAGAGTTGATACTACTTTCTTGCCCAACGACATTTATCCAAAAGTACCCGCTATTTTGCAAAACTTAACGCAATATGCTGCACTGACTGAACCGCTGTTGGCAAAAAAGATAAAAAAATCGCCCAAGGTATTTAACGATAAAAAAGTGACCGACCACCACGCCATCATTCCTACTGGCGTGCAGAGCCATTTACAATTCAATCAGCAGCAAGTATATGATAGCATTGTAAAGCGTTTTATCGCTGTGTTTTATGACGATTGTTTGGTGGCTAACACTACCGTAATTGGTAAAGCAGCCGAGGTACATTTCAAAACTACTGGGAAGGAAATCTTAAAGAAAGGATTTCGTGTTGTTTTTGAAGACCCAAATGCCAAAGAAAAAGAAGCAGACCTCCTTCCGAATTTTGTGGTTGGCGAAAAAGGACCACACCAACCCTCCTTTTTAGAAAAGGAAACCAAAGCGCCCAATCAGTTTACCGAGGCTACACTTTTGAGAGCAATGGAAACCGCTGGCAAACAAGTAGACGACGAGGATTTACGAGAATTAATGAAAGAAAATGGTATTGGTCGTCCTTCTACTCGCGCGAATATTATTGAAACGCTCTTTAGACGAAAATACATAGTCCGCAATAAAAAACAAGTTTTGCCCACACCAACAGGAGTGCAATTGATTGATACCATTCAGAATGAATTGATAAAATCAGCAGAACTCACAGGAACTTGGGAAAAGCAATTGCGCGATATTGAAAAGGGCACCTATACAGCTTCGGCTTTCATAAAAAACATGAAGCAAATGGTGGATAATTTAGTCTATGAAGTGAGAAGCGAAACCAGACGTGCCAATATTTCGCACGCCGAAAATGTCCCAAAAATCGAAACTGTTGTAGAGAAAAAGAAAGCGGCAGGAATTTTGGCAGCAATCTGTCCTAAATGTCAAAAAGGAAATTTGATTAAAGGAAAATCGGCTTATGGTTGTAGTGAATATAAATCGGGTTGCGATTTTGTACTTCCCTATGTTTTTGAAGGTAAAAAGATTTCTGAAAGTCAATATTTGCGCTTGCTTCAAAAAGGATCAACTGTAAATTTAAAAGACTTTAAAACCGATGCAGGATCAGTTGAGGGTTTAATCCGTTTTGAAGAAAATTTCAAACTCAAATTAGAACCAAAGAAAACCGAATTAAAAAAGACACTTGATACTTTAACTTGCCCAAAATGCAAAAAAGGAACAGTGCTAAAAGGAAAAACGGCTTACGGTTGTAGCGATTATAAATTGGGTTGTGATTTTAAAGTTACTTTTGAAAGGGTTAGAGAAAAACTAAAAGATCAAAAACCGACAAAAGAACTGGTACATTCTATTTTAGAGAAAAGCATTTAATTCTATTCAACCGCAAAGTTCACAAAGAATTACGCAAAGTTCGCTAAGCGTTGCGTTCCTTGCGCTAACTTTGTGATCTTTGCGGTTAAGAACGCAAACTTTTTTCATAAATTAGCGCCATCAATCCAAACAAAAAATTTGTATCATGTTTCAAAAAACGACACTTTTATTGGTCTTTGTAGCGCTTGCGTCCTGTAACAACAACGCGAACAAAAATGAAAAAATCAAAGCTTCGCAATGGCTCTTGGGCACTTGGACCCAGCAATCTGAACAAGGGATTTTAGAAGAAACATGGAAATCTGTAAACGACAGCACCTTTGAAGGCACTTCGTATTTTATAAAAGGGAAAGATACATTGCACAACGAAATTATTGTGTTGCAACAAAATGGCCCTCATTTTATTTACAAAGCCACCATCAAAGGTCAAAACAATGACCAAACCATTGCGTTTCCGTTAACTTCAGCTACAGATAAAAACTTGGTATTCGAAAACCCTAAACACGATTACCCTCAAAAAATAACATATCAATTAGCAAAAGATTCGACTTTGATCGCCAAGATATCAGGGATTCAAGCGGGGAAACCTTCGGCTGAAACCTATACCCTGAAAAAGGTAAAATAACACTATCCCTATTCTTTTCATACCTCGATTCTAAAAAATCGAGGTTTTTTTTATCCGTAAAATACTATTGTTGAAACGGATAGAAGACTGTATCTGTTTTATTTTTATTTATTCTAAATAAACTTTGATTTTACCAAAGAGACTTTTATATTTGCACTATTATTTTTAATTAATCTAAATAAAATGAACAAAATACTACTAGCCACAACCGCATTGTTACTAAGCAATGCTTTTTATGGTCAAATCACCGAAAAAGATACCATTAACAAATTAAAATCAGTAGAAATTAGCAACAAGTACAAATACAAAAGGGAGAAAAGTACGACTGTTGCTAAAATGCCACTGAATAATATCGAAAACCCACAAGTGTACAACACCGTTACTGGTGAGTTGATGAAAGAGCAATTGGTTACCAACTTTAATGATGCGTTAAAAAATGCCACAGGAATTTCTCGTTTGTGGGAATCAACCGGAAGAGGAGGCGATGGTGCTGAGTACTTTTCGATGAGAGGATTTGCTGTGCAACCCACAATGATTAATGGTCTGCCAGGGATTAATAACGGAACCATAGACCCTATAAACATCGACAATATCGAAGTGATAAAAGGACCTTCTGGAACTTTATTTGGAAGCAGCCTCATCTCTTACGGAGGGTTGATTAATGTAGTGACCAAAAAACCATTTCAAAACTTTGGCGGAGAAGTAAGCTATACTTCAGGATCCTACGGACTCAATCGAGTAACTGCCGATGTAAATATCCCATTAAACCAAGACGCTTCAATTCGTGTGACTTCGGCTCATCAAAAAGAGAATTCGTTTCAAGATGCAGGTTTTGCGAAATCCTTTTTCTTAGCACCTTCGTTGAGCTATAAGATAAATGATAAATTGTCTTTCTTAATTACAACCGAATTTACCAATCGCACTTCTGCCAATGCACCAATGATTTTCTTAAGCCGATTTGCGCCTTTGTCATTTAATTCGATAGCTATTTTTGAAGACAATTACAAAAAATCATATACTTCGAATGAGTTAACGATCAACAACAACAGTTTCAACTTACAAGCACAAATGTTGTATAAGCTTTCTGAAAAATGGACTTCACAAACTGTATTATCAAGAAATAATAGCAAAACAAATGGTTATTATTCCTATTTGTGGGATTCAGCCAATGGAAATGAATTCACCCGATTCATTTCAAAAAGAAATGGTGAAACCTTAGGCACGGACTTGCAACAAAATTTCATCGGAGACTTTAAAATTGGCTCCTTAAGAAATCGTTTGGTCGTTGGTGCTGATTATTTAAAAATCAATACCATCAACGGAAGTACTGGTTGGGTTGGCAATGGTAAAGTATCACTTGTGAATCAAACCGATACAGGAGATGTTACCCAAGCAGGCGTTGATAAGTTACTCGTGGGTTCTTTCGAAGGTAACACAGATGCACAAACCGAAGTCTTGAGTGCATATGCCTCTGATGTTTTAAATATTACAGATCAACTTTCGGTTATGGCAAGTTTACGTATTGATAATTTCAAATCGTCAACAGCTAATGAAAGTAATTCTCAAACAACTGTTTCTCCAAAATTTGGCGCCGTGTATCAAATCATTGAAAACAAAGTCTCTGTTTTTGGAAATTATATGAATGGATTTACCAACGTGGCTCCAAAAGAAGTTAGCAATGTTGACGGAAGTAATCCAAGAATGAAATCTTTCGACCCCGAACACGCCAATCAATATGAATTTGGATTAAAAACCAATCTGTACAAAGACATCATATCAGCATCGATTAGTTACTACAATATTGATGTAAAAAACAAACTAATGACCAATCCAAACAACATCAACGATTCTTTTCAGGGCGGTGAAGTGAATAGCAAAGGAGTAGAAATTAGTTTTACAGCAAATCCAACCCAAGGACTTAACATCATCGCTGGCGTGAGCAACAATAAAAGTGAAATAACCAAAGACAACCCTGGAGATGGTTATTTAGGATTTAGACCAGAAGAAGCGGGACCAGAAACATTAATCAATCTTTGGGCAAATTATACCATTCCATCTGGCGCATTAGAAGGCTTTGGCTTTGGTCTTGGCGGAAATTATGCTAGCGAATACAAAACATTAAACAGAAGTACTACAGGCACTTTTGCTTTACCAGATTACACCGTGTTGAACACTGCTTTGTCTTACAATCACGATAAATTCAATTTTGTTTTAAAATTAAATAACGTATTGAATGAGAAGTATTTTTCTGGTTGGTCAACGGTAACCCCTCAACGATTAAGAAGCCTTACCGCTGGATTATCATATAAGTTTTAGTTTTCATAATTGTTTTTGTTTAACAAAACTCCTCATTTCGATGGGGAGTTTTAATCATTTAAAATGAAAAAAATTAATTTTAAAAAAAGCATTCGACTACTGCATCTTTGGCTGGGCTTGGGTTCAGGAATTATTGTATTTATCATAGCTGTAACTGGTTGTTTGTATGCTTTTCAGGAAGAAATTCAGAACATTACACAAGAATACCGCTTTGTAGAAAAACAAAAAGCACCTTTTCTTTTGCCCTCGCAATTACTACCAATTGCTAAAAAAGAATTGCCTAACAAAGTCTTACATGCCTTAAAATACAATACTCCTGACCAAGCTATAGAAGCTATCTTTTATAATTATGAACCTACCTATCATTATGTGGTATACTTGAACCCCTACTCGGGCAAAGTACTAAAAGTAGCCAATATGGAAGATGGCTTTTTTAGATTTATATTAGATGGTCATTTCTACTTGTGGTTACCTCATGAAATTGGACAAGTTGTAGTTGCTTCTGCTACTCTTATCTTCCTTGTACTACTTGTATCTGGTTTAATTTTATGGTTTCCAAAAAACAAGAAAGCAGCCAAACAACGTTTTTGGTTTCGATGGAAAGAAGGTCTAAAATGGAAACGAAAAAACTACGATTTACATAATATTACGGGATTTTATGTTTCAGCAATCGGTCTAATCTTTGCCATAACAGGACTCGTTTGGGGATTTCCTTGGTTTGCTTATGGCTATTACAAAATAATAGGAGGAGAAAAGTCATTACTCTATGAAGACCCCGTCTCAAAAGAAGTAACACTAGCAAAAAAAATAGAGAACCCTTTGGACAAAGTATTTCTGCTCATGCAAGAACAATACCCGAAGGCCGCTTATATTGAAGTACATCCACCTGAAAACCGAAAAAGCGCTATAACTACTAATGCTAACTTAGAAAAAGGAACCTACTGGAAAACCGATTATCGCTATTTTGACCAAAATACATTAGAAGAAAAAGAAGTAACTCACATCTACGGAAAATTATCTAAAGCAGATACATCAGACCGATTACTGAGAATGAATTATGATATTCACACAGGAGCTATAATGGGATTAGCAGGTAAAGTTTTTGCTTTTTTGATTAGTTTATTAATCGCCACATTGCCCATTACAGGTTGCCTGATTTGGTATGGCAGAAAAAAGCTAAATAAAACAAATATTTCGCTTTAAATTATGAAACTCCATTAAACCTTTTGCCTTTATTTGCATCTAAACAAGCATATAAAAAACGGTGCATAAAAGACAAATAAATATTGGTAGCTAATTTTTTATTTTTACTTTTGCTATTATTTTTATTTATTCTAAATAATACTCTAACCCTATCGTTTTACTTTTCCAAATATGAAAAAATACTTTATAACTCCATTAGCATTTGCTGTTACTTTATTATGCAGTGCCCAACAAAAAAATAGCTTACTCGATCAGTCCTTTTGGAAAAACGCACCAGATGTTGCAGCGGTAAAAGCCGAAATTGAAAAAGGGAACAGCCCTGCAGCAAATAATGCAAACGCCTTTGATGTGACCACTATCGCTATCAATTCGAATGCACCCACAGAAACTGTCAAATTTTTATTAGAACAAAAAGGAAACCCAGTTACCAAGCTCACTCACGACAGCAGAATTTATCTTCATTGGGCAGCTAATAAAGGTAATATTGATATTGTAAACTATCTACTTTCAAAAGGATCCGACATTAATTTAGAGGATAGTAAAGGCGAAACACCTTTGACTTTTGCTGCTTCAAATGGACAAACGAATCCTAAAATTTATGACGCTTTCTTTAAAGCAGGAATCGATCCTAAACAAAAATATAAAGATGGCGTTACCCTACTTTTAAAGGCAATCGCTTCTGATACAAATTTAACACTTGCTGATTACTTAAGCACCAAAGGTCTTTCACTAAACGACACGGATAATAACGGAAGTACAGCGTTTGATTATGCTGCAAGAACAGGAAATATTCCTTTCTTGAAAACACTTTTGAGTAAAGGAGTTAAACCTACTGAAGCGGCCCTTTTAATAGCGGCGCAGGGTTCTAGAAGAGAAACAACACCTTTGGCAGCTTATCAATTTCTGGTAGAGGAACTAAAAATCAATCCTAAAGCTACAAACAAATCCAACGAAAACGTGTTGCATTTGGTAGCTAACAAATCCAATCAATTAGAAATTATCAATTATTTTACAGCAAAAGGAGTGGATCCGAATGCAAAAGATAATGATGGCAACACGCCTCTACTCCTTGCATCGGCTGGCAATGACATAGAAGTGGTAAAACAATTTTCTATAACTACTAACAACATTAATGCTCAAAACGCTAAAAAAGAATCTGCACTAACGTTAGCCGTAAAATCGGGTTCACCAGAAATTTTCAATTATCTACTAAGCAAAGGTGCTGATCTTTCGGTGGTGGATAAAGACGGATACACTTTAGGATACTATTTAATACAATCCTATCGTCCACAGTCAACAGAAAGAAGAGGCCCGCAAACTGGAAATGAGTCAAAATCGGATCCGTTTCAAGCTAAAATCACTATTTTTAAAGATAAAGGATTCAATTTGGCTAGTCCTCAAAAAGACGGAAGTACCTTATATCACTTTGCAGTTGTCAAAAATGATTTAGCTTTGATTGAAAAATTGGCCGAACTAAAAATTGACATTAATACAAAAAACAATGATGGCTTAACAGCTTTACACAAAGCCGCTATGCTAGCCAAAGATGAAACCATCTTGAAATACTTAGTTGCTAACGGTGCACAAAAAGACAGCAAAACAGAATTTGACGAAACTGCATATTTACTAGCTAAAGAAAACGAAACGTTAACCAAAAAGAACATCGATTTAGAGTTTTTGAAATAGTTGAGTTAGTACTTAGTGATTAGTCCTTAGTAACTAGCAAGTAAAGTCAACAACATAATTCATAACTCATAATTTACCCTCATAATGAAATCATTTTTAAAAATAAGTTTACTCATACTAATTAGTTTTTTATCGTTTCAAGCCACAGCCCAAACTAGCAAATACAAATGCATGTTGCAAATGTCAAATTATGTGGGTGAAGGAGCTTACATTGTTGTATCGTTAATCAATCCAAAAGGTGAATACGAAAAAACCCTTTATGTAATGGGTGATGATAAAAAATGGTACAACACGCTAAAAGAATGGCATAAATACCAATCAAAGAAAAAAGAAAACATTAGTGCCAAAACTGGAGCTTCTGTAACTGGTGGAGACCGTAGCATTACCACTATCGAGATAGAAGATGCTAAAATCAACAAAGGCTACAAACTCCGTTTTGAAAGCGCCGTAGAAGATAATAAATACTATGTTACCGATGCCGAAATCCCATTAACATCCGAAGGTTTAACAGTCAAAACAGATGGTAAAGGGTATATCCGCTACGTACGTTTCAATAAAATCTAAAAACATCTTGTAAAAAATAGGCAAAGTCATTTAAGATTGAGGAATAACCTTAATCTTATTTGACTTCGTTTTTTTTCATTTTGTACATCATAAAAACTAAAAGTCCTTTTCTATGACTCTTTCCTTTTGGCGCTACGCCCATTTGGTCCTAGCGATTTTCTCTTCTCTTTTTTTAGTACTAGCCTCCGTAACAGGTACCATTCTAGCTGTAGATGCCATTCAAGAAAAGATCCCTTCTTACCAGGTTAGTAACTTCGATAAAATTACGTTAGCAGAAACGCTTCCTGTTTTACGAAAAACCTATCCTGAAATAACAGCGGTAAGTGTAGATCACAATCAATTTGTTACTTTACAAGGTATCGATCAAGAAGGTAATGATATTAATGCCTTTGTAGATCCAACCAATGGTAAAATTCTAGGGAAACCAAGTCCAAAAAGCGAATTCATTAAATGGACTACGGCTTTACACCGCTCTTTGTTTTTAAAAGAAACTGGACGATTTATCGTTGGTTTTATTTCATTTTTATTGGCGCTTATTGCGCTTTCTGGATTGGCGTTAATCATTAATCGTCAAAGAAGCATTCGAAGTGTGTTTTCAAAAGTTGTAAAAGAAAACTTCGCCCAATATTATCACATTATTACTGGAAGATTAGCGCTAGTTCCAATACTTATCATTGCGATTACTGGTGCGTATCTTACCCTTGAAAAGTTTCATTTTTTTATAGAAAACGATGCTTCAGCAACCGAAACGGTAGCCCTGCCTTCGTCCAAAAAACAAAATACTTCTATATTCAACACCACACTTTTGTCCGATGTCACCAAAATCGAATTTCCTTTTTCGGATGATCCTGAAGAATACTTTATCATTCATCTAAAAGATAAAGAAATAGAAGTACATCAAATAACTGGAGCTGTAGTCACCGAAAAAGCAATCGCAACCACCACACAATTTAAAGACCTAAGTCTCGATTTACACACCGGCAGAACCAACATTCTGTGGGCTGTAATTCTTGGTTTGGCTAGTATCAATCTATTGTTCTTTATTTATTCTGGATTTGCGATGACGTTGCGACGCAGAGCCAGTCGCATCAAAAATAAATTCAAGACCAAAGACAGCGAAATCATTCTCCTTGTAGGTTCCGAAAATGGAAGTACCCTGCGATTTGCTAATGCCGTGCAACAGCAATTTATTGCTCTTGGCAAAAAAGCCTATCTCGCCGAGATGAATTCCTATACCCTGTTTCCAAAAGCAGAACAATTGCTAGTTTTTGCTGCAACTCACGGTATGGGCGATGCTCCATCTAATGCGAATCAATTTATTGAATTACTGAGCAAAACTACACAAAAACAAAAAATCAAAACCGCTATTATTGGTTTTGGGTCTAAATCCTATGCGGATTTTTGTGGTTTTGCTTATGATGTAGAAGCTGCATTAGCAAAACAAAATTGGAGCGAAACCATAGTGCCGTTACATACCGTAAACGACAAATCTACAGAAGAATTTGTGGCTTGGATTCAGTTATGGAATACCGCAACTTCCTTACCGCTCGCTACTACTCCATCGCTATACAATGCAATACCAAAGGGTTTACAGACTTTTGAAGTTGTGTCCAAAACACAAGTATCAACGGACGAAGACACCTTTTTGGTCAGCTTCAAATCCTCTAGATGGAACAAATTCCAATCGGGAGATTTGTTAGCCATCTATCCTGCTAACGACAGTAGAGAACGTTTATACTCCATCGGTAAACACGAAGGACAACTACAATTGGTGGTCAAATTACACGAATACGGATTAGGTTCGGGTTATTTGAATCAACTTGAAATAGGTACCAAAATAAAAGCACGAGTAATCACGAATACCGCTTTTCACTTCCCTAAACAAGCTACCAAAGTTGCTTTAATTTCTAATGGAACTGGAATTGCACCGTTCTTAGGAATGATTCAAGAGTCGACACCCAAAACGGAAACGCATTTGTATTGCGGTTTTAGAACCGAGACTAAAAGCGTTACAAGCTATACAAAACTCGCACAAGAAATGATGAACCAACAAAAGCTCCAAAGCTTTAATTTGGCCTTATCCAGAACAGTAAACGGCTGTCGTGTGACACAGTTGATAGAACGTGATGCCGCTTTTTTCAAAGCGCTGTTGAATGAAAATGGCGTTATAATGATTTGCGGTTCTTTGGCGATGCAAAAAGATGTAGAAAAAGTGCTCGAAACCATTTTAGAGGAATCCAATAGAAGCGTTTCAGATTATAAAGCCAAAGGGCAAATTTTGACCGATTGTTATTAGAATGCCTCACCCTGACCCTCTACAAAGGAACGGGAGAAGTTATTTAAAGATTAATCGTTTTGTAACAATTTCCTGCAAAGTTTTCAAAACCTTGTAGGTATCTTTGTTTAATTGAAATACCTACAAGATCAAAAAAAGACCTTGCAGGAATACAAAAAATAAGGAGCGTCTATGATAGTTTTTAGCGCTTTACATCGTCCCGTTTTTCGATACAATTCGAATGGTTATCAACTCATTTTCTTTAGGAACGGTTGTGTGAGGGATGGTAGTGGAGCTCTTTTTTGAGCATTTTTTTTGCTCAAAAAAAGCGGGAACGTACAGCCCGACCCGACCTTTTCGGGAGGGGCACACCCAAAATCAATATATTTATCTGAAATAAAAAATATGTCACTCAAAAATCTTTTCCTTTTGCTACTCGTTTGGAGTGTTTCGTGTCACAGTCAGGTGCTACGAAAAAAAACGACTTTGCTTATGGGCGGGCGTTTTGACATTACGATTGTTGCCCAAGATTCGGCCACGGCAAAAGAAAATATCGATGCTGTTGTTGCCGAAATCACTCGTATTGAGCATTTGATTTCGGACTGGAAACCCACTTCTCAAGTTTCGGAAGTGAATCAAAATGCGGGTATTCGCCCCGTAAAAGTCGACAAAGAAGTATTTGAATTGACGCAAAGAGCGCTTGAATTTTCAAAGATTACCAAGGGTGCATTTGACATTAGCTTTGCGGCTATGGATAGGATTTGGAAATTTGACGGGTCGATGACCGAGATGCCAACGGCAGAAGCCATTAAAAAATCGGTTGAAAAAGTGGGCTACCAAAACATCATATTAGACTCCGTTCAATCGACCATTTTCTTGAAAGTAAAAGGAATGAAAATTGGTTTTGGCGCTTTGGGCGAAGGCTACGCCACCGATAAATGTCGCGCTATGATGCTTGCAAAAGGCATTCCCGCTGGAATCATTAATGGCTCTGGCGATATGAGTACGTGGGGAATACAGCCTAATGGCAAACCTTGGAATATTGGCATTACAAACCCTTTTCGTCCCGAAAAAATTATGGCAGTTGTTCCCTTAAGGCAAGAAGCCGTAACCACTTCTGGGAGTTACGAAAAATATGTCGTTTTTGATGGCAAACGCTATTCACACATTATTAATCCCGCCACGGGATATCCTGCTTCGGGTTTGTGTAGCGTAACCGTTTTTGGTCCCAATGCCGAAACTGCGAATGGTTTGAGCACTTCGCTTATGGTTTTGGGACAACAAAAAGGATTGCTTTTGCTCGAAAAATTCGCGGACTACAGCTGCATTATGATTACGGATAACGGAAAAGCGATTCGGTCCAAAAACTTCAAAAAGAAATTGAAGACGCGATTGTAGCCATTTTCATTTCAATTAAGCATTAAAAAAGCAATCTTTTATCATAAAAAAGAGACATGACGTTACTATAAAATTCAACTCAACAAAGAACACAACCTCACAAACTGTTACTAATCAGTAATTTACATATTTTTTAAGTTTTTATTGATATTTAATCTAAATAAGCTTTGTGATTTCATAGAAGGAGTTTATATTTGCATAGTTATTTTTAATTATTCCAAATAAACAAAATGAAATATATTTTACTCCCCGCAATACTATTAAGCTATTTTGCTAGTAGTGCACAAGATACAAATCAAGCACAGGCTACTACAGCCGATAAAAAAACTGAAATTGAATCGTACGAGTTTGAAAATGATACGGTAAAAAACAAGAAAGGTGGTACTTTGAACGAAGTTATCGTTACGGCACATAAACAAAGAAAGCCCATTTCTGCTATCCGTTCGGGTTTAAAACCTATGGATAATCCACAAACGGTACAGGTAATTGGAGCCGAAATTATCGAGCAGCAACAATCCATTCGTATGAGTGATGTAATCAAAAATGCTAATGGTATTTATGTTGGATCAGCACGAGGCGGAGCACAAGAGTCATTTTGGTCCAGAGGTTATGATATGACCGCGAACAATATGTTCAAAAACGGATTCAGATTTAACGGCGGATCTATACCAGAAATTTCAGGACTTGAAAAAGTAGAATTCTTAAAAGGTGGTGCAGCTCTACTTTATGGCAATGTAGCTCCAGGCGGTATCCTAAACATGATTACCAAAACACCAAAATTTAATGAAGGCGGGGAATTCTCTATGCAAATGGGAAGCTACAATTATTACAAACCAGCCTTTGATGTATATGGTCCTTTGAATCAATCCATCGCCTATCGCTTCAATGGTTCTTATGAAAAATCAGAAAGTTTTAGAGATTTTGTGACTAATGATAGAATTTATTTTAATCCTTCGTTCTTGTTTTTACTTTCTGAAAAAAC
The DNA here is from genome assembly GCF_002017945.1 of Flavobacterium sp. LM5. Classification (NCBI taxonomy): domain Bacteria; kingdom Pseudomonadati; phylum Bacteroidota; class Flavobacteriia; order Flavobacteriales; family Flavobacteriaceae; genus Flavobacterium; species Flavobacterium sp. LM5. The sequence goes on from NZ_MUFX01000002.1 coordinate 184,099, forward strand.
ACAAATTACATTACAGGGAGATTATCTAAGTGCCGATTGGACACCGGATTTTGGAACAGGATTGGTTGGAAAAGAAATTTTAGATTTACCAAGAAATCAATTCTTTGGCGCCAAATGGTCCAATGGAAATACGAAATCCTCAAGTGCTTCTGTTTTAGTAGAACATGATTTTAACAGCAATTGGAAATTGAATTTCAATAGTTCCTATCAAACCTACAGAAGAATGCAACTATCTACAGCTCAAATGTCTGGTTTAGTATACACTACAAATGCTGCTGGAGTAAAAGAAGTAAATTGGAAACGTGGTTTAACTCGCTTAGATGCTTCAGAAAATATATTTGGAAATCAATTGAGTTTACAAGGAACATTTAAAACAGGAAAAATTAAACACCAAATTTTTACAGGTGCAGATTTCGAAGACTCAATGGCACCTAATTATACTTTTGGATTCTTTAACCCTTCAAAACCTGCTGACTTAATAACAACTGAATCGACTGCTATTAATATCTTAAACTACGATTACAATACTCAAAGTAGAAATGTACCTTACGACAGCAGAATTACACAGCTAGCTACAACCTTCACTCAACGTTTTGGTGTTTATGCGCAAAATTTAATCACGATTAATGATTATATTAAAGTTTTGGCTGGAATTAGATGGTCATGGCAAGAAAATTATGTTACGACTACCAAAGAAACTATCGAAAAAATAAACAATGTTAATACCATTACCACCTCATACCAAAACGCAAAACCTGTAGAAGGCGCAAAAACAATCAACACGGCATTTTCGCCAAAAGGTGGTATTGTAATTCAACCTAACAAAACAACAAGTTTGTTTGCTAGTTATTCCAACTCCTTCACAACAAACACTGGTACGACAGTAGATTTAAAACCACTTGATCCTTCAATTATTGACCAATACGAGGTTGGAATCAAAAAAGACTTTATGAAAGGTTTAATTACTACAAATGTAACTGCTTACATTATAGAAAACAATAATCTAGCGCAAACTGCAGCATTTGGTTCAGATGGTGTTACACCAAACGTAAATACCAATTTAAAAGAATTAGTTGGTGGAACTAAAGGAAAAGGAATTGAAATTGATATCAATGCCAATCCGATGAAAGGACTTAACTTGATGGCAGGATACAGCTTTAATGAAACAAAAATCACCAAAACTTCAGGCACAAGTGGAAGTTTAATAGAGGGAGATTTATTAACCAGAACTCCAAAGCATACGGCTAATTTTAGCGTTTTTTATAAAATTCAAGAAGGCTTTTTTAAAGGTATAAGCTTAGGCGCTATGGCCAGCTATATTGGTGACCGTGTAGGAGGTTGGAATGACCGTTACGTATGGACTGAAAACAAGCCAGCAACAAATCCAAAATCCTATACTGTTACTATCGAAGATAGAGATATTCCTTTGGAAGGTTATGCTACCGTAGATTTATCGATAGGATATGAATGGAAAAAAGTTTCATTGTTATGCAAAGTATCCAACATCACCAACGAATTGAACTACACCGTACACGAAAACTATAGTATAAATCCAATTGCGCCAACTCAAGTTATGGCGACCTTGAAATACAGATTATAACAGTTTTTTATATTAAAATTTAATGCCTGCGGTTTTTGCTGCGGGCATTTTTTATGTCAAAAAAAGAGTAGAGCACAGCTTCTGAAATATTTTTAAAAAAATTACCAAAATATAGTACATTTGATTACGTTATCTCACAATAAAACAATGACCACTATGAATTCATTTAGAACGTTACTTTTATTCGCATGTAGTCTTACTCCTTTTTTACAGTACGGTCAATATACTGATCAAATTAACTCCAATCGTCCTGGCGAAACCATGTCGGCTTATGGCGTAGGAAAACATGTTATTCAAATAGAAACGGGTGTGTATGGTATCACTTCCAATCATAGTTTACTAAATTATGATGTAAATGGATTTGGTATAGATGCCACTCTACGTTGGGGAGCTTTTTTAGAACGATTAGAAGTTATTGCTGATATACAATACCAAAACGACCAATATGTGACTAATTTTAGCACGATCAACCGAGCCAATTTCAGACAAACCAATTTAGGAGCGAAATATTTAATTTATGATCCTTTTAAAAACTACGAGAAAAAAATAAATTTATACAGCTGGAAAGCCAACCAACGATTTAATTGGAGGCAATTAGTACCTGCAGTTTCCGTGTATGCAGGCGCCAATTTTGTGTTCGAGGGAAATCCATATGCTTTTTCACTGGAATCTGGCATTTCTCCAAAAGCCATGCTGATTACTCAAAATCATTTTGGCGATGGTCGTTGGGTTTTTGTAACTAATATCATTGCCGATTACATAGGTACAGACTATCCAAGTTATGGCTACGTAGTCACTTTAACTCGTGGATTCAGTAAAAGATGGTCCGGTTTTATTGAGAATCAAGGCTACAATTCCGATTTTTATAGCGACATGATTGTTCGTGGTGGAGCAGCGTATCTAGTGAACAACAACTTCCAAATTGATGCCTCTGTAAGCACCACTTTCAAAGACACACCTTCCTTTGTTTATGGTGGATTTGGGGTTTCTTGGCGTTATGATGGCTTTTACAAAAAAGCAGAAGCAAAAGACCGAAAAGAACACCTTTCTCAAACCAAGAAAAAAAAATCACAGTTTAATTAATTCAAAAGCCCTAAATAGGGCTTTTTTTCAAGAACAAAAAGCTATATTCGCAGTTGCACATTACATTAAAAACACATGATTACGATTCACGAAGCCAAAAGCAAAAAAGAAATTACCAAGTTTATCAAATTTCCTTTTTCTCTGTATAAAGACAACAAATATTGGGTACCACCACTAATTGCAGATGAATTAGAAACTTTTGACAAATCAAAAAATCCTGCTTTTGAAAATGCCGAAGCTTATTTTTTTGTAGCCAAAAGAAACCAAGAAATTGTTGGAAGAATCGCTGCTATTATCAATTGGGATGAAGTCAATAATCAACAGAAAAAAAAGGTGCGCTTTGGTTGGTTTGACGTTATTGACGACATAAAAGTAACCCAAGCGCTACTTGAAAAAGTGTATGAATTGGGGCGCAAAACCAACCTAGAATACGTAGAAGGCCCAATGGGTTTTTCTAATCTAGACAAAGTGGGCGTACTAACTGAAGGCTTCGAAGAAATTGGCACGATGATTACTTGGTACAATCATCCTTATTATGCGCAACATTTTGAACAATTGGGCTTCGTTACCGAAAAAGAATATGTAGAAAACAAATTCCCTTTTTCGAATGTAAAACCAGAAACTTTCGAGAAAGCAGAGGAATTGATTAGAAAGCGATACCAATTAAAAGCCATCAATTTTACCAAAACCAAAGATGTACTTCCGTATGTAGACAAAATGTTTGATTTATTCAATGAATCGTATGCCAAACTTTCCTCGTTTGTAGCGATTACAGATATTCAGAAGGAATATTTCAAAAACAAATACATCAACTTCATCAATCCAGAATATATCAAATATGTAGAAGACAAAGACGGAAATCTAGTCGCTTTTGCCATAGTAATGCCAAGTTTTTCAAAGGCGCTACAAAAAGCTAAAGGCAAATTATTTCCTTTTGGTTTCATTCATTTATTACAAGCAAGAAAAAACAGCAAAGACGTTCTTTTTTACTTAATTGGCGTTCATCCCGACTACCAAAACAAAGGAGTTCACGCTATTATTTTTAAAGAATACCATACCACTTTTACCGAAAAAGGTATTCAAAACTGCATCCGCACTCCTGAATTGGCAGACAATCTAGCCATTCAATTGCTATGGAAAAACTTCAACCCCACCATTCATTGTAGAAGAAAAACGTTTAGAAAAGAACTTCTTTAAGAAAAAAGTAGTCAGTTTTCAGTCCTCAGTGGTCAGTTTTAACCTCAGTAAAACAAAAAAAATCCATTCGCCAAAACGAATGGATTTTCTATATAAGTGAAAACCTAAAAAAATTAAGCTTCCATATCTACTGTAGTGCGTGCTGCAATTTCTTTATACGTACCGTTAACCAATTTCTCACGAATCGCTTCGAAAGCAGCCAAGGTTTCTGCAATATCTTCTAAAGTATGAGAAGCCGTTGGAATCATACGTAATAAAATAATGCCTTTCGGGATTACTGGATACACAACAATCGACAAGAAAATACCGTAGTTTTCTCTCAAGTCGTTCACCATCACCATCGCTTCTGGAATACTTCCTTCTAAGTAAACAGGAGTAATACAAGTATTAGTATCTCCAATATTGAAGCCTTTTTCTTTTAATCCGTTTTGCAACGCATTTACGTTTTCCCACAATTTATCTTTAATCGCAGAAGACTCACGCAACAATTGCAAACGTTTCAGCGAACCAATAGTTTGGATCATTGGCAACGCTTTGGCAAACATTTGAGAACGCAAATTGTATTTCAAATAATCGATAATGTCTTTATCTGCTGCAACGAAAGCACCAATATTCGCCATTGATTTAGCAAACGTAGAAAAATACACATCAATTTCGTCTTGACAACCTTGCTCCTCACCTGCTCCAGCACCTGTTTTTCCAAGCGTTCCAAAACCATGTGCATCATCAACCAATAAACGGAAATTGTATTTTTCTTTCAAGGCTACAATTTCTTTCAATTTACCTTGTTGTCCACGCATTCCAAAAACACCTTCAGTAATGAACAAAATTCCTCCACCTGTTTCTGTCGCCATTTTAGTAGCACGTTGCAGGTTTTTCTCCATACTTTCTAAATCATTGTGTTTGTAGGTAAAACGTTTCCCCATATGCAAACGCACCCCATCAATAATACAAGCGTGTGAATCTACGTCATACACAATGATATCGTTTTTAGTCACCAAAGCATCAATAATAGACACCATTCCTTGGTAACCAAAATTCAACAAATAAGCCGATTCTTTCATCACAAAAGCAGCTAATTCTTGCTCCAACTGCTCGTGATATTTCGTGTGTCCACTCATCATACGCGCACCCATTGGGTAAGCTGCACCGTAAGCGATAGCAGCATCCGTATCTGCCTGACGCACTTCTGGATGATTGGCCAAACCTAAATAGTCGTTCAAACTCCAGTTCAATATATTTTTTCCTTGAAATTGCATTCTTGGTCCCAATTCTCCTTCTAGTTTAGGAAAAACAAAATAACCTTCTGCCTGAGAAGCCCATTTCCCTAAAGGCCCTTTATTGTTTTGGATTCTTTCGAATAAATCTTTTACCATAATATAATGACTTAATACTACATTTTTATTAATGCGCAAAATTAAATATTTAAAATTTATAATTACTCCCTAACTCCTTTTATTTTATTTAAAAAAAAAGCTTAATTTAAGAAACCTTTTTATTTAACAATAAATTTTTACCCCATATTATCTATATAGAAAATACTCTTATTACAAATAATTAATCGTAAGAAATACCCTTGGATTATACTACATAAAAATTCATTCTTCAAACCACAAATTATCTCCTTTTTTAAATTAAAATACTAATAATAAATTCCATTATATTAAAAATTGGAGTTCCAAAAAAAACAAATGCAACTTTAGAGAATTTCACATTTATAAAATTTTATTTACACAAACAACCTAATAGTTTGCATAAAAAAAGGCTGTCCTTACTATTGGACAGCCTAATCAAATTAATCTATTTTCGTTCAATGTAACAATATTAAATTTTAAAAATTGTCAATTCATAAAATTTTATATAGCCATTAAGCTAATTAAACAACCATGCTTTTTTCTAAACTCTCTCCAACGGCATCTCCTTCCGCATCTATTGGAGTTTCTATAACAGTCACTATAATATCTGTAGTATTACCTCCAGCATATTCTCCGTAAGTATAATAGCTAAAAGTTTCATTTCCTCCTACCAATGTAATTTCTACAAGCCCTGTGTACGATAACTTACAATGACCACTATAGTAACTCATTTCAAGTGAAACAGAAGTGTATGGAGGAACAATTACTGGATAGACTGAATTTACTTCCTTGGTGGTAGATTTTTCTGTGCTTTCCATAGTCTCGTATGAATAAACCCAACTAGCTGTAGCTTCTGCACCAACTTCAAGCTCGGGCACTTCAGCAGAAATAGATACTGAATAACTTTGTTCAAAACCACTATTTGATTCCCAACTATAGCTATCATACTCAGTATAAGAATAGCTATACTCATACTCTTGTGGTTCAGAGGTGTCATTATTATATGTAATATTTGTTAAGTCAACATTATTAGGTTCCGGAAGCTCTTTTTTCTCATAAATCACATCAGAAAGTTCAAGAGCTCTTGCATCTTTAATAAGATAAAAACCTAATTTATCTAAAGCATTCCCAGATCTTCCTGCAACACCTACAACCGCTCCATATCCTACATTCAAAACATATTCCTTATGCGAACTGGTTTTTTCCTTTGGATAAAAAACATTACCCAAAGAAGTTACCATTTTAAATGCACCAACAAATGTATTACCATCCCATTTTGTATTCCAAATCGAAAGTGATTTAATCAATTCACCTGGTTGAAAGATAAAACTACCTTGTTGTCCTCCTGCTTGTTGTCCAAACATAAAACTCTCATCACTATCACTGTATCCATTCCTTGAATTAGCATAATAAATTTTAATCCCACGCATTCGATTATCGTTTGCGGCTATGCGAAGTGCCTTCTTTCGCCGCTTCACTAATGATAGCTAAAATAGCCAAATTTTTTAATTTGTACTATTTTTATCTAAAAAAGCGGAAGGCATTTTGCATAGCCGCTGTTGGGGGTAGTTACTTAATTATGCACAACCATCGCTTAATTAAGTAACGGAGTTGGATAGACTACTCCTCTCTTTTTTTTTCAACACAATGCTATTCAATGAAACCAATTATTTATTGCGCTTAGCAAGCCTGCTAGGCGAAGTCAATAATAGGGGTTTTAGGGCTCTATTTTCTTGGTGATGTTTAAGTTAGCAAAAATAAATATAGTATTGACTTTGTCATTTATTTTCGATAACTTAGCCAAGTCTTTTACGTTGTCAAACGTATTGAAAGTGAACTTTCTACGATTCCCAATCGAAAGACTTGAAGCCTAAATGCTTTATTCTTCTAAACATCCCAAAAAAATATCCCGAAAATTCATTGTGAAAAAACGTCGTAGTCTAAGTGGCACGGTCCAATTACCTCCAACATCTGCCCAGGTATCAATTCGAGAGATAAGACTTCCATCTTCTTTGAAGTTGTCAAATACTCCTCCCCCATCACCTCCTACTAATTGGAGATCAATGCATTTTGTTTTTGTAAAATCTTCCATAGTGTTTTTTTTTAAGGTTAATTAAATAGATTTGATATTATATTTCAAAACTAAAATTTAAACTACAAACACAAAATAAGTATAATTACCTGATTTACAAATCAAAAGAATTAAGATTACATTAAAAACTATTCTTCTTTTTTTTGTATCCGATAATTTAATTTCAAAATCAGTATTTAAAAATTTTATCTGTTCGAACCAATCAACAGAAAGCACCAACCATAAAGTTTGTATCTTTGAACACCAAAGCATCAAAAATGTCAAACAACACCAAAGAATTAAAACTAGCCGTCCTTATTGACGCCGACAACGTTCCGTATAGCAACATCAAAGGTATGATGGAAGAAATCACCAAATACGGCACACCAACCACCAAACGCATCTATGCCGATTGGACAAAACCCAATTCTAATGGATGGAAATCGGTCTTATTAGAACACGCCATTACACCTATTCAACAATATAGTTATACCACGGGAAAAAATTCCTCCGATTCCGCTTTGATTATTGATGCAATGGATTTATTGTACTCCGATAAAGTTGATGGTTTTTGTATTGTTTCAAGTGACAGTGATTTTACCCGTCTGGCCATTCGGTTACGAGAATCAGGTATGAAAGTCATTGGTATAGGTGAAAAGAAAACACCAAATGCCTTTATTGTGGCCTGTGATCGTTTTGTCTTTATAGAAGTTTTAGAAGGCGCTACCAAAAAGAAAAAACCAAAAGCTACTACCACTACCACTCCATCTGACACCAAAAAAGTAGTAGAAAAAGAAACGACTATCAAAATAGACAATCCAACTATTGACCTTATTGAAGATGCTATAGACGCCATAAGCGATGATGATGGCTGGGCATTTTTAGGCGATGTGGGAAATCTAATCGTCAAAAACAAACCCGAATTCGACCCTAGAAGTTATGGCTTTAGCAAACTTACCCCAATGCTCAAATCCCTAACCGACATTCTCGAAATCGACGAAAGAGATTCTGATAAAAAAGGAATTAAACACGTCTATGTAAGGCTTCGTTATTAAATCATTATAAATCTTAACCCAAATGAAAATAGTATTCGCCACCAACAACGAAAACAAGATCAAAGAAATCCAAAGTATGCTTCCCGATAACGTCACGATTGTGAGTCTTGAAAGCATTGGTTGTTTTGAGGAAATTCCAGAAACGGCAGAAACTATCGAAGGAAACGCTATTATGAAAGCGAATTACATCACCGAAAAATATGGTTATGATTGCTTTGCTGATGATACTGGCCTTGAAATAGAAGCTTTAAACAACGAGCCTGGGGTTTATTCTGCTCGTTATGCCGGAGAACAACGTTCCGCTGAAGACAATATGAACAAAGTATTACATCTTTTAAATGATAAAAGTAACAGAAACGCTCAATTCAAAACGGTGATTTGCCTGAATCTTAAAGGAGAACAATATTTATTCACTGGCATTGCCAAAGGAAACATTACTTCAGAAAAAAAAGGTGAGGGTGGTTTTGGATACGACCCTATTTTTCAGCCTGAAAATTACAAAGAGACTTTTGCAGAACTTTCACTTGAAACTAAAAACAAAATCAGTCACCGAGGTATCGCCACACAATCCTTACTTACTTTTCTGAACACAACTCATTAACAATCAAAATTGTACCTTTTTTTATAACATTTTTTACAATTTCTTGCTGTAATTTCACATCTAAAAAGACTATTAAAACATAAAAATCAAAAATCAAAAAGCTAACTTTCTGACAATCAATTTATAATAATTCATTAAAACTTAAAATAGCATTAGTTAATCTGATAAATTAACACTAATTTTGCACCCTATTTTAAAAATACATAATGAACAAATTTGAACAATTAGGATTGAATGAATCGTTACTGAAGGCGATTTTAGATCTAGGATTTGAAAATCCGTCAGAGGTACAGGAAAAGGCGATTCCCCTATTATTGGAAAAAGACACAGATATGGTTGCGTTGGCTCAAACAGGGACAGGGAAAACGGCAGCTTTCGGTTTTCCGCTAATCCAAAAAATTGATGCCGACAACAGAAATACACAAGCATTAGTTTTATCGCCAACACGCGAACTTTGCCTACAGATTACCAACGAGTTAAAAAACTACGCAAAATACGAAAAAGGTATCAACGTAGTAGCTATTTATGGTGGAGCTAGTATTACAGAGCAAGCTAGAGAAATTAAAAGAGGAGCACAAATTATTGTAGCTACTCCAGGAAGAATGCAAGACATGATCAATAGAGGTTTGGTAAACATCAAAAACATTGATTACTGTGTACTTGATGAAGCAGATGAAATGTTGAACATGGGATTCTACGAAGACATTTGCTCTATTTTATCAGATACTCCAGACGAAAAAAGCACATGGTTATTCTCTGCAACCATGCCAGCCGAGGTAGCAAGAATTGCAAAACAATTCATGAGCAGCCCAGTTGAAATTACAGTGGGAACTAAGAACTCAGGTTCTGCAACAGTATCACACGAATTTTATTTGGTAAACGCAAGAGATCGTTACGAAGCCTTGAAACGTTTAGCCGATGCTAATCCAGACATTTTCTCAGTAGTATTTTGTCGTACCAAAAGAGATACGCAACAAGTAGCTGAAAAATTAATCGAAGACGGATACAGCGCTGCAGCATTACACGGAGATTTATCACAAGCACAACGTGATGGGGTAATGAAATCGTTTAGAGGAAGACAAATCCAAATGCTAGTAGCTACCGATGTAGCAGCACGTGGAATTGACGTAGACAACATAACTCACGTTGTTAACTACCAACTTCCTGACGAAATCGAAACCTACAACCACCGTTCTGGCCGTACCGGTCGTGCTGGTAAATTAGGTACATCGATTGTAATTGTTACCAAAAGTGAATTGCGCAAAATTTCTTCTATCGAAAGAATCATCAAACAAAAATTTGAAGAAAAAACAATCCCATCTGGAATTGAAATCTGCGAAATTCAATTATTGCACTTAGCCAACAAAATCAAAGAAACGGAAGTAGATCACGAAATTGACAACTACCTTCCAGCAATCAATGATGTATTAGAAGGCTTGAGCAAAGAAGAATTAATCAAGAAAATGGTATCGGTAGAATTTAACCGTTTTATCAACTACTATAAGAAAAACAGAGATTTATCTAGCCAATCATCAGGCTCAGACCGACGTGAACGTGACGATAGAGACGGTGCTTCAAGAGAAAACAATAGCGGTGCTACTCGTTACTTCGTAAACATCGGTTCTAGAGATAACTTTGACTGGATGACTTTGAAAGATTTCTTAAAAGAGACTTTAGACTTAGGTCGCGATGACGTATTCAAAGTAGATGTAAAAGAAGGATTCTCTTTCTTTAATACTGATGCTGAACATACTGATAAAGTAATGGACATCTTGAATAATGTACAATTAGAAGGACGTCGTATCAATGTAGAGATTTCTAAAAATGATGGTGGTGGAAGACGCGACCATAATGGCAGAAGTTCTGGAGGTTTTGGCGGTAGAAGTGCTGCTCCAAGAAGAGAAGGTAGCTTTGCTCCAAGAAGAGAAGGATCAGGCGGATTCCGTAGCGACAGAAACTCAGCTCCAAGAGAGGGAGGATTCAGAAGCGAAAGAGGAAGTGCTCCAAGAAGAGAAGGTGACGCATCAGGAAGAGCCCCTAGAAGATCTGAAGGTTTTGGCGACACACCACGCCCAAGAAGACCAAGAAGAGATTAATAATGCATTGTTAATTTTCTTATAAATATCCAAGAAAACTACAAAATATTCAATTGCGATTTACTACTTTTAAAACTTTAAATTCGTATATGAAACATTTTGTAGTTTTCTTTTTTTTATTACTTACCGCTATCGGATTCGGACAAGAATCTAATGAATCTTTAAAAGTTTCTGGAACTATTGTGAATGACAATACCAACCAACCTTTGTCGTATGCCAACATCATCAATGTCAACAAAGTAAAAGGAACAACTACTGATACCAAAGGAAATTTTGAAATTGAGATTTCAGTCAGTGACACAATACACGTTTCGTTACTTGGTTTTCAATCCATTAAAGTTCGTGTTACTAACGACTGGGTAAAAAACAAAACTACAACCATCAAACTTACCGAAAAAGCGATTGCTTTAGAAGAAGTAGTCATACGCCCTTTTAACCTAACAGGATATTTAGAGGTGGATTCTAAATTAATACCCATCAAAGAAAACTTCAGATACAGTATCTCAGGACTAACTGCAGGATACGAAGGAGGCCAATACTCACCAGATGCCTTTGGAAAAGTACTCGGTTCAATTTTTAATCCAGCAGATATGCTGTATAATTTTTTCGGAAAAAAACCTAAAGAATTAAAACGTCTAAAGGAACTAAAAAAGGACGATACCGTGCGCAAAGCTTTGGAATCCAAATATGATCGCGAAATGATCGCTACATTATTAGGGATTGACAAAAATGAAATTCCTGATATTTTGAAGCGTTGCAGTTACTCAGATTCATTCATACAAACTGCTAACGACTTACAAATTATGGATGCTATAAGTGGTTGCTACGAAGAATATAAAATACTCAAAAAAAAGTAATTACTCCCCCACTGCTTTTCGCAACTTCTTAATTCGTTTTGCTACTTTTTTAACAGCATCTACCACTGCTGTTTCACTAAATGGCTTAAGAATAAAATCAGCAGGATCATACACCTTAGCTTTAAAAAAATAACCTGGAAATGCCGTAGCAAAAACAATTTGAAAATCAACTTCTTCAAGTTGATCTAATAACTCAAATATCTGTTTTTCACGGATATTAATATCTAAAAAAACAATATCAGGCTTTTTTTGAGTGATTTCAAGCATAGCAGTTTCAATTGTTTTGGCTGTTCCAACAATTTCAAGTTTTAAACAATGTGTGGATATTATCTTTTTTAAAATTTCAATGTTGATCATTTCATCATCAACAATAACTACAGAATAGTGATTCATTTTTTATATGGAAATAAAGTGTGGTATTATTTATTTTGAGCTAAATTTAACCAATTTATCTATCAATAAAACATAAGTACTATATCATTTATTAAAAACTTATTGTTAATATAATTGTAATTTTCACTCGCTCAAAGTATTAAAGTTTTAGAGGTCAATATTTAGTTTCATATCTTTGAAGTCAACAAAAAAGCTTTTTTATGGATATTTTTAAAGGACAAAACCTCATAGAGTTTGCTGAACGCTTCAAAACAGATGAGAATTGCAAAGAATATTTGTCTGTTTTGAAATGGGAAAATGGGTATACTTGTCGAAAATGCGGTCATAAAAAGAGTCAAATCCGTAAGGATTTTTCAAGAACATGTAACATATGTAGTGATACAGAATCCAGTACTGCAAATACCTTATTTCACAAAGTAAAATTTGGTTTACGAAAAGCATTTTTCATTTGTTTTGAAATGGGAACCACCACAAAAAGTCTTTCGGCAATGCAGATGAGTGTGCGCTATGGTGTTCAGGAAAGTACGGCCCGATTATTTATGCATAAAGTAAGAGAAGCTATGAAATCCAGTGGTAATAATCCCATTGATGGGATTGTTCATGTAGATGAATTTGTGGTTGGAGGATATGAAGAATCTAAACAAGGAAGAAGTTACGATAGTAAAAAGAAAAAGTCCGTTTGTGCAGTAGAATTAACCCCTGAGGGGAAAGTGAAACGATTTTATGCTTTAAAAATAAACGATTTTTCGGCAAAATCACTCAGAAAGATATTCGAGAATCACATCGGTAAAGAAGCAAAAATAACCACTGACAATTGGAAAGGGTATAGACCGATTGCAAAGGATTATAATATCACACAAATCCCGAGCGAATCAGGTAAAAACTTCAAAGCTTTACACACGATGATACATCAAATTAAAACTTGGATAAGGACAACATATTCATGGGTTAGTGAGGGAAATATTGAACGCTATTTCAATGAGTTCTGTTATAGAATAAATCGTTCACAAAACAAAGACACAATATTCAATAACTTAATCAAAAGAATGGTCAAGTCTGACAATATTACACATAAGCAAATTATATGTAATTAAATATTGACCTCTATAAAGTTTTTGTAAAAAAAATTTTGTTTTCTAAATTGTTGCTCTACATTTGCGCCATAATTATTCCATCTTTTGCAATTGAAAAAAATTGGCGTACATCTTTTAACTCTTACATTGCTATTCCCTATTTTTGGGAATCTAGCAATATACACCCAATTTAAAGCCAATCAAGAGCAAATCATCAAAACCATTTGTGTACAGCGAAAATTAGTCAACAATACTTGTAATGGTCGTTGTGAATTACAAAAAAGCCTAAAAAAATTTGATGAGAATGAGAAAAAAATGGAAAATATTCTGAAAGAAAAAGCAGATTTCGTTTATCTCATTCATTCAACACCTACATCATTTGTAAGTAACACTCTGATAACTTCAACAACCAAGTTGAACGTTTTTCATACGTCTGGAAAAACCATTTCCAAAACAAATTCAACTTTCAGACCTCCCTCCTTTTTACTATAATCTTATTCAACATTCATTTCAATCTCAATTGAAATAGATCGCCTTGTATGAAAATACAATGTCTCGCAATGATTGCCTCTGAAAGATTTCATGCGTTTTAATTCGAAAATGCGCTATAATCATTTCAAAAAAGAACATATATCAAGTTCTTTTTCAATACAATCATGCAAAAAAATAAATGAATATCATAATAGTAAAAACCAACTCATGAAAAAATATATTTTAAAAGCAGCTTTAGCTTTAGCAGCAATAATTACAATAACAGCTTGTTCTAACGATAACGACGAAGCAATCACAGGAACAGGAGCTTTAACACTTGAATTTGATAACGCTTTCAAAGCAAATGACCTTATTCTAACTTCACAAGCGAATACAACAGCCAACAACGAAGTATTGAAAATCAGCACAGTAAAATACATCGTTAGTAACATTGTGTTGACCAAAGAAGACGAAACAACGTTCACATACCCAAAAAGCGAAAGCTATTTCATTATAGACGAAGCTACTCCAGCTAGTTTAGAAGCTCAATTAAAAAACATTCCAGCTGGTAACTACACCAAAGTAAAATTCGGAATTGGAGTAGACAAAGCACAATGGGAACTTGGTGCCACAGGACAAGGCGATTTCTTAGCCAAAGCACAAGCAGCAAAAATGATGTGGAGCTGGACTGCAGGATACAAATTCTTAGCTTTCGAAGGTACTTTTACTTCAAGTACAGTAACAACTCCTACTTCGTTTATGATTCACACTGGACAAACAGGAACCGATTACAACTACACTGAAATCACTTTGGATTTAGCTACCAAAGCATTAGTGAGAACCAACATTACCCCTCAAGTACATATCATCACAGATATCTCTAAAGTGGTAGACGGAACCAACACCATCAAATTGACAGACAACAATATGGGTGGTATGGGCGCTATGATTATGAGTGGTTCAAAATTAGCTTTAATCACCGCTAATGTTAACCAAATGTTCAAAGTAGATCACGTTCATAACGACTAATCCACTTCACAAAAAGCGATTGAAAGTCTTTATCTATTAAGAATAAGGAGCGAATCATCAGGCATTTTTGTCAACAAGATTCCCGCCATCATTCCAAAACTTGTGAGCTGAACGCCAGCTCACAAGGTTTTTCCCTTCTGTCGGGGCTAGAAGACCAACATTTAGGATGTTTTGGAAACATTCAAAAGAAAACTGCTTTCAATCGTTTTTTCACCAAAATCGCTAACCCAAGTTATCGAGATTCCCTTTTTAACAACAAAATGTACACATACAAATGAAAGCAAAATACCTATTGTTGTTCATTTTTCCTATTCTTTTGAGTTGTTCCAACGACAACGACGAAGACTATCAAAATGTACCTATCGACTTCAAAGTCCCCTCCAACTTTCCGCCAGTTGCCTATAATTTTGCCAATAATCCATTGACAAAAAAAGGATTCGAATTAGGAAAAAAATTATTCTATGACGGACGATTGGCTTCAGACGGAATCGTTTCTTGTGGTTTTTGTCACGAACAAGAAACAGCGTTTACGCACCACGGACACACCGTAAGTCACGGAGTAGACGGCGCTGTAGGCACACGAAATACGCCTTCCATTCAAAATTTAGCCTATCAAACTACCTTTATGTTTGATGGCGCTACCAATCATTTGGACTTACAAGCCATCATCCCTTTTACCAGTCCAATAGAAATGAATGGCGATTTCAACAAAGCGCTTGCAATGATGAAAAATGACCCTGAATACCGAAAGTTATTCAAATCCGCTTTCACTGACGGATTAATTAATGCTGAAAATATGCTAAAAGCCTTGGGACAATTTATGGTAATGGTTACCTCAAGCAATTCAAAATTTGATAAATTCAGAAGAAATGAAGGAGGCATCACACTCAGCACGACCGAAAAAGAGGGCTATGCTGTTTTTAATGCCAAATGCGCCTCTTGTCACGCTACAGATTTAATGACCGACCATTCTTTTAGAAACAATGGCCTACCCGTAAATCCAGCAGTAAACGATGTGGGACGTTACCGAGTGACAGAACTAGCCACCGATTTATACAAATTCAAAGTACCAAGTTTAAGAAACATCGAAAAAACAGCACCTTATATGCACGACGGACGCTTTGGTACACTAGAAGCCGTTTTAGATCATTATGCCAATGGAGTCGAAAACGCAACAACTTTGGATCCTATTTTAAAACAAAATGGAAAAATAGGTATCGTACTTTCTGTTCAAGAAAAAGAACAACTTATTGCCTTTTTGAAAACATTAACCGATTACGAATACCTCACCGACAAACGATTCTCGGAATTTTAAAAAGTTAGTAAAAATTGTCAACACACATAAAAACACCCCATCAAGAATGAAAAAAATATTCCTATTACTTCTTATTTTATGCCATCAAATAGGATTTAGTGCAACGACAGAAGACCCAATTTCGGGATTTACTTTTCAAAAGAAGCTCATAGAAAGCTATGATGATTTTTGTGATGCTTGTGGCTGTTCAGCAAGTGGTGGAAGTATGGGCTTCAGTTCTATGCTGAACTCTAATTTTGTAGGAATTCGGTATTTTTATCAAAGTTACGCTAGCCAAGACGGCATATTTGCTAATTCGCCTTGGGTAGACGAACACTTTAATACCCTTCAAATTTGGAGTAAAATTCCCGTTACAGAGCAATTACAACTTTCGCTATTGGTTCCGTACCAATTTCACAACAGAGAGAGAACCACTGGCAACGAATCCATCAAAGGTTTGGGCGACATCACCCTTATGGGATTGTATACTATTTATAAAACACACAAAGACAGCACTCTTTTGATTCATAAATTACAGCTTGGAGGTGGGGTAAAAATGCCCACTGGGAAGTTTAATGAAACTAACAATGCTGGAAATATCAACCAAAGTTTTCAAGTCGGAACTGGAAGTTGGGATTTTTTGTTTGCCACAGAATACATCCTCAAAAAAGGGAAATTAGGATTGCATACTATGGCCAATTATACCGTAAAAACAGAAAACAAAAAGCAATACCAATTTGGAAATCAGTTCAATTATGGCAGCACGCTGTTTTATTTATTTGATACTTCCACTGTTCAATTTGTACCACAATTAGGAATTGCAGGAGAAGTTTATGCTACCAATAAACAGTATGGGTTGAATTTACCTAATACTGCTGGAGACGTTTTGTTTAGCAAACTTGGTGTAGAACTAGGAAAAGACAATTTTTCTCTTGGAATTAATGCTATGCTCCCTATCAATCAACACTTGGCCAATAGTAAAATGGAAGCCAATTATCGTTGGAGTATTCACTTGAATTATAGTTTATAAAAAACATAACCATAATTACATTTACAAAAAATTTCTTTCCCAATCTCATTTTCAAATTAGGTTCTTCTTAATCTGTACTAACTGCACTAAATTAACCTACCTTTACCTGATTCACTAAAGAAAGTAATTATGGCAAAAAGTCTAAATGCTAAAAAAACAGCAAAAAAAGAACCGCTAAAAACGGCTAAGGAAAAGAAAGAAGAAAAACGAGATAAAAAAAATAGTCCCAAAAGGGACTAAACTAGTGTTCAGTTATCAGTTTATAGTGTTCAGCAATTCACTGAACACTATACAACTGAAAAACTAATTATTTCGCAGGAATAATTGCTAAAATTTCTAAGAAGAATTTCCAGAATTTTTGAGAAGAAGGAATACTTGCTCTTTCGTCTGGCGAATGGGCTCCGTGAATCGTTGGTCCAAAAGAAATCATATCCATTTCAGGATAATTGGTTCCTAAAATTCCACACTCTAATCCTGCGTGGCAAGCCACTACATTAGGTTTAGCATTGTTTTGTTTTTCATAAACACCAACCAAAACATCCAAAATTTCAGATTTTGGATTAGGTGTCCATCCCGGATAAGCTCCAGAAAACTCTACTTCGCATCCCATCAATTCAAAGGCAGAACGCAAAGCATTCGCTAAATCCATTTTAGAAGACTCAACAGAAGAACGGGTTAAACATTGTACAGTTAACTGTCCTTCGCCTACAATTACTTTGGCAATATTGTTAGAAGTTTCTACTAAATTGTCAAAATCAGCACTCATACGATACACGCCGTTGTGCGCCGCATACATCGAACGTACAAAATAAAACTGCGCTATAGAAGGCATTACTTTGGCAGGTACCTCAGTCAATTTTTCAAAAACAATTTCTAAGTTAGGCTCAGTCGTTTTGAACTCGGTTTTAATCTCATTCACGATTTGTTGCATATCAAAAACAAAGGCTTCGTCATAAACTGCAGCAATAATCACTTTGGCAACACTCTCTCTTGGAATCGCATTACGCAAACTTCCTCCAGCTATCGAAGCAATTTGTAATCCGAAGTTATCAAAGCCGTCAAACAACAAACGATTCATTATTTTATTAGCATTCCCCAACCCTTTGTGAATATCCATACCTGAATGTCCGCCTTGCAAACCTTTTACCGTAATACTATAGCCAACAGAACCCTCTGGCGTATCCTCTTCGTCGTATTCGGCTGTAGCGGTTACATCGATACCACCTGCGCATCCAATGTCGATTTCGTCATCTTCCTCGGTGTCTAAATTCAATAATATTTGACCTTGTAAAATCCCGCCTTGCAGGTTCAAAGCACCTGTCATTCCTGTTTCTTCATCAATAGTAAACAAGGCTTCAATAGCAGGATGTGGCATATCAGTACTTTCTAAAACAGCCATAATTGCAGCTACACCCAAACCGTTATCGGCTCCCAAAGTAGTTCCTTTAGCACGAACCCAGTCGCCATCAACATACATATCGATTCCTTGAGTTTCGAAATCAAAAACGGTATCATTGTTTTTTTGGTGTACCATATCCAAATGACCTTGCAACACGATAGGTTTACGGTTTTCCATTCCTGGAGTAGCCGGTTTGCGAATGATTACGTTTCGGATGTCGTCTTCAAAGGTCTCTAACCCCAAACGATTCCCAAAATCTTTCATAAATTGGATCACTTGCTCTTCTTTTTTAGAAGGTCGTGGTACGGCATTCAAATCAGCAAATTGATTCCAAAGTGCTTTAGGCTCTAAATTTCTTATTTCTTGACTCATTATTTTGTAGTGTTACTTATTCGATTCCCTCTATCCTATCTTTAAAAACATTGACTAATTTGTGAGCAGCATTCATTTCTAGAACGCTATCCCAAACTTTGCTAATGTTCTCGTGAAAATCTTTCATCTTCATATTTCCAAATCGGATATGAATTACTTTTGGAGGAGGATTGTTTAACATTATTTTATTGGAAAAATCAACATCTTTAGTAATTATAGTCAGGTTGTTTTCCTTAGCGTATACCCAAATTTGTTCATCAAACCATTCATCGTTTATATTCTTTTGATGAATAAAATTATCCGAATTCCAAATGGACAGGTGGTACGGTAGATTGACGTCTATTAAAAATTTTAGCATTTAGGCAACCTCTTTAATAGTAAAATTTCTGTTCATTAATTCGGATGCAAATTTAAGACAGGCATCAATATCTTCGTTTTCGAGGCTTGGATATTGCAACAAAATTTCTTCTCTAGAATCTCCAGAACTCAAAAACCCAAGAATAGTATTAACGGTAATTCTCTTGTTTCTTATGGTAGGTTTTCCGTTGCAAATTCTATCGTCAATTGTAATTCTATCAGCAATAGTTTCCATAGTGAAGTATTTTAAGGTTCAAATTTACAAAAAAAGAAAGTGCACGACGGATTTAATCCTTATTTTTATGCCAAAAGTCAAGCCTTGAAAAGAAAATACCTTTTACCGTTATTCCTCGTATTTCAGATTGTAGTACTAAAAATCATCCGATTTTTTCCAGAATTCATCGAACGTTGGTACAGCAATAGCCTCTATGTCTTTATCTCGAATAGTTTACGAATCAGTTTAGGGAAAGTTCCTTTTTCGTTGGGCGATGTTTTGTATGCTTTGCTAATTATTTGGGCAATTCGTTGGTTTTGGTTGTTCAAAAAAAATAAAACCATACAAAGTTTAGCACCAAGACAAAAATGGAAAGCCATATCGCTTTCTATTTTAAGTTTTTTATCGGTGGTTTATTTTCTTTTTCATTTGCTTTGGGGACTCAATTACTACAGAGAACCACTATATGAAAAAATGAAAATTGAAAGAGAATATTCTGATGCAGATTTAGCATTTTTTACTCAAAAGCTAATTACCAAAACCAATGCGATTCAGTTGAAACTAATGAAAGACAAAAATCGTAAAGTAATTGTCCCTTATTCCAAATCTCAATTGTTTCAAATGAATACGAATGGATACCAAAACTTGGCTCGAGAACATTCGATGTTTCGATACAGCCATTTGAGTATCAAAAAATCGCTTTTTAGCATTCCGCTGACGTATATGGGATTTGGTGGTTATTTGAATCCGTTTACCAATGAAGCGCAAGTGAATGGTTTGGGCCCTTTGTACAGTTTTCCGATGACTGCGAATCACGAAATGGCGCATCAAATAGGTTTTGCCAGTGAAAGTGAGTGCAATTTCATTGGTTTTTTGGCTTCGATTAAAAATGAAGATGCTTACATTCAATATTCAGGATACAGTTTGGCCTTGCGCTATTGTTTGCGAAATTGGCAAGCACGTGATGAAAAAAAAGTGGCGCAATTTTTAAAAACTATACATCCTGGAGTAGTAGCCAACTTTAAAGAAAGTGAAACCTTTTGGAAACAATACGACACTTTTATCGACAAAGGATTTCATATTTTTTACGACAACTTCCTAAAAATGAACCAACAAAAAGACGGTATGGAAGGCTACAGTAAATATGTGGATTTGATGGTTAATTATTTTAAGCAGCATTCGTTGTAACTCGTATTTCTTATGAAAACAAAATGTTCTAACCTAGCCCCGATAGCAGTGAAAATCCTCTAGTGCCAGGGTATGGCACTAGAGATTGTAACGGATAGCGGGACGACTCGTTTTTGTACTCCTAAAAGTTGTGCTCCTACTAAAAAATTTTTTTATTTGTAACAAAAATTGGTTTTGAACCACTAATGTTTATATGGCCGATAATTTAGAACAATCCTTTGTGTCGCAATTGCAAGCAAACCAGAATATCATCCACAAGATTTGTAGGTTGTACACGTCTGGTGAGGATGCGCATAAGGATTTGTTTCAGGAAATTACCATTCAGTTATGGAAAGCTTTTCCAAAGTTTAGAGGCGACAGTAAGTTCTCTACTTGGGCATACAGAGTCGCTCTTAATACCGCCATTACGCTGTATCGAAAAGACAAAAGAGCAGTGACTACAACAGAATTTGAAGCAAGGCAACATTATACTCCAGAAGTTGAATATGACTATGAAGAGGAAGAACAATTAAAATTAATGTACCAAGCAGTTTACCAATTGAACGATATCGAAAAGGCTTTAATCTTTATGTATCTTGAAGACAAAGATTATACTGAAATATCCGAAACATTGGGAATTAGCGAGGTCAACGCAAGAGTAAAAATGAATAGAATTAAAGGAAAATTAAAAAAAATACTAAATCCATTAGCCTAATGAAAGAACTGGATTTGTTAAAAAAAGACTGGCAAAAGAACGAAGCTTCTTTTGTACAAGTTAGTGAAAAGGACATTTACAACATGATTCATAGAAAATCTTCTTCAACTGTAAAGTGGATTTTGATATTGAGTATTTTGGAACTGGTTCTATGGTCACTCTTATCTATAGGCGTTAATATAGATGACTATTTCAAAAAAATGAAACACGAAGAATTCACATTGTATTTTAAGATGTATGATTATTTCGATTACTTTGTTTTATTGGTATTTATTTATCTATTTTATAAAAATTATCGCACTATAACTAGTACAGCATCTACCAAACAGCTGATGCTAGACATTATTAAAACTAGAAAAACGGTCAACTATTACGTATATTACAAATTGGTTCAAATAGTTTTAGCATTCTTCATTGGTTTTTATATTGCTTTCAAATACAATCCAGAAACGATTGAACTCACTAACAAAATTGGAAACAACATGACAATCACGATAGTTACATTCTTATTTTTAATACTTTTTGTCGCGCTATTTTTGGTCGTTTTTTGGTTCTTGTACCGAATTATATATGGACGATTATTGAAACGATTACTAGATAATTACAAAGAATTAAAGAAAATAGATTTATAAAAAAAAGCGGTCAAAATTTTGACCGCTTTTTTTATATTAATATTCCCATTTTCTCAATTTGTTCAACTCGTTTTCCGCCTCTAACTCCTCTGCGGGTATTACTTTTAAGAACGATGGATGCTGTTCAATGGCATATTCAACTTTTTCTACAATTTCATCAATGGTTTCGTTTTCATAATCAATTTCGAGGGGCTCTTTGATGATAAACGATTGTAGGATGCCTTTCTTTTTTAATCGCAACCCTTTTTTGTCGAAAGAACGTCGAAAACCGTCAATCACAATGGGTACCACAATAGGTTTGTGTTCTTTAATGATATAAGCAGTGCCTTTTCGAACAGGCTTAAAAGATTTGGTAGTGCCTTGCGGAAAAGTAATCACCCAGCCATCGGCCAAAGCAATCTTTATATTCTCTGTATCATTAGGATTTACTTCTCTTTTTTCTGTCACATCTTTCCCTTTAGCTCTCCAAGTGCGTTCTACGGTTATCGCACCTACATAAGCCATAATTCTTGGAAGAATACCTGCTTTCATGGTCTCTTTGGCAGCTACATAATAAATATTCATTTTGGGTTGCCATAGATACCCCACATTAATAATACTATCATCTCGACCACTTAAACTAGCATTGAACACATGAAACATGGCTACAACATCGGCAAAATAGGTTTGATGATTAGAGATAAAAAGCACATTTTTATCGGGTAAATTGCGAATAATTTCAGAACCTTCAATTTGCAATTCATTAAAACCTCTATATCGTCGGTGGGTAATAACCCCAAAAATTCGAATTAACCATTTCTTGATAAAAAGAATGTGACCAAAAGGATTTCTCTTAAATAATCCCATTATACTTTATTTTTAAAATTGGAGTGCAAAGATACGACATATTTTCTTAACGTTTAGAAAACGCTAAACTTGCAATAAATTTACAATAAATCAAGAAAAACAGCGCTTATTTATGATTTTTTAAGCACAAAACACAAGACTTCTTTTAACTCACTCAGCATCATAGCTGTAGCTCCCCAAACGATATGGTCATTGATTTTGAATGCTGGAATTGCAATATTAGTAGCATAAGAAGTCGTCAGTTTAGTCTCATGTAAAAGCACATCACTTAAAAAATCAGACAAAGGTAATTCGATAACACTAGCTACTTCCTTGGAGTCTAAAGTAAATTGCAAAGGTTCTACGGCAATACCTAAATAAGGATGCACTAAAAAATTACTAGGCGGGATATACAAAGGAGAAAAAGGTCTGATTACTTCTACTTGCTCACGCGATACTCCAATTTCTTCTTCGGACTCTCTCAAAGCTGTAGTTTCGTATTCCACATCTTCATTTTCAAACTTACCACCAGGAAAAGCAATTTGAGCCGAATGAACGCCTTCATAAGAATTTCTTTCAATCAATACCAAATGCGTTTGCTCTTGTTTTGGGTACAACAACATCAAAACCGCAGCTTTTCGTGGATTTTTATCTGTATAACTAAACGCTTTCAACGATTCGATTCGTTCTTTTGGCGCCATTTTTATATGTGAAGCAAAAGCAGGAAGCGGAGCCTCAAGTATTTGAGGGATATATTGCTGAAAATCTTGAAAATTCATAGGTAAAACTTATTTTTGCAAGCATTCCAATAAATATACTATAGTTTTGTTTGGAATACAAACCAAACTTTCTAAATTCAATTCAAATGTACAGTAAAGCAGAAAATCAGCGGTTAAAACACGATTTTTGGGTAGCCTTCGCCGAGAAATACCCCAGAAAATGGGTATTGTATGATACAAAAATTAAAGATTTCTCTTTTAAATTTTTCGCAGATAACAAAAAAGCCCAAGTACTCATTGATATCGAGCATCGAAATGATGACTTACGTTCTCAATATTTCGAAAAACTTGAAGCTTTGAAAGCTATTTTGGAAGATGAATTCATCAAAGATTTGGTTTTTGAAAAAGACTACACTTTAGAAAATGGCAAAACCATCAGCCGCATTTGGGTTGAAAAAAATGGGCACAGTATAAGTAATCGCAATCACTGGGACTACATTTTTGACTTTTTCTTCGAAAAAATGAATGCTTTAGAACTTTTCTATCTCGAATATGATGAGTTTATAAAAGATATTGAAAAAGGGTAAAGGGTTTTGGTTTGTGGTTTCTAAGCTAATTACTATTCACTAATGACTAATTACTAATTACTATTCACTAATAACTAAGGACTAAATATTATACAAATAAATCCTATTCTCATAATTGATATACAATTGCTTGCGATTGTCTTGTTGTTTGCGAGTAATAATCATCAAAGTGCAGGCATCACCATTTTCGTCTTTGCATTCAAAAGAATAAATGATATCGGTTTTGTTTTCTTCAATTTCTGCATACGAAAGAATGTTGTACAATTGAAGCATTGGGGTATAGACCACAATTCGATGTTTAGATGTATCTAACGTAATTGGAATATTGATTAAATCCAATTCGGACCAATCTCCCCATTTTCCTTTTTCATTTTTCTGTAGAACACTGTAACCCGAAGTTTGAAACTTATAGGTTTGAGCATTCGACAGCTGAAAACAAAAAAACAGGACAAAAGACAAAAATAAAATAGTAGGTTTTGACATGGGAGGCGTTTGGGGTTGGAGTTAAAACTGGAGTTGTCCGATTTCAATTTGGGCTTGCTTGAACTCGGAAATCATAGTATCAATAATTTCTTTTACAGGTTGAATTTCGGTAATTAATCCCGCAATCTGACCAATTTCTAATTCGCCCTCGACCAAATCACCTTCAAACATCCCGCGTTTGGCTCGAGCTCTACCTAACAAAGTAACTAACTCTTCTTTGGTAGGACATTTTGCATACAATTCCTGAACGTCATTATAAAACTTATTTTTCACCAAACGAACAGGCGCTAATTCTTTTAATGTCAATTGGGTATCCCCTTCTTTTACATTCACAATTACTTCTTTAAAATTATCATGAGCTGATGATTCAACCGAAGCAGCAAAACGACTTCCCACCTGAACACCATCGGCGCCTAAAGCCATTGCCGCAAGCATTCCCCTTCCTGTGGCAATTCCACCAGCAGCAATCAACGGAATACTGATTTTTTGCTTCACCATCGGAATCAAAGTCAATGTCGTTGTTTCCTCTCGACCATTGTGTCCTCCAGCTTCAAAACCTTCGGCAACAACAGCATCTACTCCTGCATCTTGTGCTTTCAAAGCAAACACAGAACTACTCACCACATGCACCACTGTTATTCCTTTTTCTTTCAAAAAAGCGGTCCAAGTTTTGGGATTTCCAGCTGAAGTAAAAACTATTTTTACACCTTCTTCTACAATGATATTCATTATTTCTTCCACATTCGGATACAACATTGGAACATTCACGCCAAAAGGCTTATTAGTCGCTTTTTTGCATTTTTGAATGTGTTCCCTAAGTACGTCAGGATACATAGAACCAGCACCTATAATGCCTAATCCTCCCGCATTGCTAACGGCACTTGCCAATTTATAACCACTGTTCCAAATCATTCCTCCTTGAATAATTGGATATTGAATGCCAAAAAGCTGTATAACTGAATTCATTGAATTGTAAATTAATATTTGATGATTTTTCCTTGAGCTGAAAAATTTCCTCCTTGAATAGTGTACAAGTATACTCCATTCCACAAGGTTTCTACAGAAAAAGAAGGTGTTGATTTTGAAAAAGGCACCTCCATTATTTTTTTTCCTAATAAAGAATAAATTGTAAGCTGCACCTCTTCTACTGTTGAAGGTAAAGTCATATAAACCGTTCCCTTGCTAGGATTGGGGTACAACGAAAATGAAACATCTTGATTGTCTATTGTAACTAGAAGCCCTTTATTTACTGCCGCACTAAAATCCGGAATTCCATAGCCTAGTTGTGGCGTTGGTGTAAAATATTTATCAGCAGATTGAATAATCAAATCTCTAATTTCTTTGTTGGTTTTATCGGGTAAAGCTTGCCATAAGCACGCCACCATTCCAGCCAAAATTGGACTCGAAAAAGAAGTTCCGTCGGCTGTACCAATATTTCCAAATTCATTAGAAACCACAGAAGATTTTCCTTGTGCCATAACTTCTGGCTTTACCCTACCATCAAAAGAAGGGCCAATTGAACTAAATACAGCTCTAGTTTTCGAAGCATTAACTGCACCTACCGTAAGAACAGAAACCGCATCTGCTGGTGCAGCAATATTGGGATTAGTTGTGTTCCCCGAGTTTCCTGCAGAAGCCACTACAAGCATTCCTCTACTAAAAGCAATTTCGGCCCCACGGCTGATAAAAGTTGTAGTGCCATTCATATCGGCATAAGTATAGCTATATTTAGAATTATCAAAATCAAAGTAGCCCAACGAACTATTAATGATATCTACACCCAAACTATCCGCTTTCTCTGCCGCTTCTACCCAAAGCGTCTCTTCAACAGGATTTTCTGAAGCATCATTTTCGGTAACAAAAAGATAGTAAGACGCATCTGGAGCCGTTCCGACCAAAGCTTGGTCTTGATTCCCTCCCATAGTCGAAAGCACTAATGTACCGTGATTGTCTCCAATATAGTAATTCGTACTTCTGTTTACATAATTATAACCGCCCAAAATCTGATTATTATCTCTCAATTTTTTAAACGGTAATTGGGTATCCACGCCAGGAAAACCCGCATCTAAAACAGCAATGATTTTACCACTCCCCGTATAATTTTGCTGATGCAATAAATGCCCATTCAACATCTGGATTTGATTGGCTGAAGCGCCATAATTATAAGTAATTGCGGTGTTGTATTTTTTTTGAACCTGCTGATTTTTTGACACAGCAGTTGTCTTTTCTGTCGCATTTAAGGACTTATCTGCGAAGCTAATTTTAGCAACAAAAGCTAAATTTTTTAAGGAAGTAATATCCACTTGAGTACCGCGAACATGCAACGCATTCAACCATTTTGATTGCCCCATAACTGTAATTCCAGCGGACGCTTTTACAGCTTTTATATACGAAGCCGGAATGGGAACATCTTTACTGTCCAAAGCGATTTTTTGTCGCGTTCTTCTATCAATAGCGCGATGTGAGAGCATCAATTGAGGGTTGTCCAAATAGTTCTGAACATTGGTTTTATCCACAAAATACACCCAAGCATCTTGTTGTGAAAAAACCAAAAAAGATTGGAATAAGAAAAATAAAAAAACTATTTTTTTCATGCCGAAATGTACTCAAAAAAACATTATAAATTATAATTTCAAGCGTTTTTAGGAGCACAAAATTTGGGATTTCATCACGTTTGCTCCCGCTGTCCTTCCTATCTTTTTATCCCGAAAAAGGATAAAAAGGATATTCCCTCCCATCGGGGCTAGGCGACACTATCTTTTTTTTCAGAAGATTTTTTTATAGTTTTTACTAAAGACCAATCACTAAGAACTAAAGACTAAGAACTAAAGACTAAGAACTAAAGACTAAGAACTAAAGACTAAGAACTAAAACTAAGCTATAACCCCAGAACCTAACAACTCGTCCTCTTGGTACCAAGCCACAAATTGTCCTTCAGTAATAGCCGATTGCGGTTCGTCAAAAATTACATACATTCCTTTTTCTTCTTGATGTAACCTAGCTTTTTGCAACGGCTGACGGTAACGAATTCTCGCCATTACTTCTTTAGACTCACCCACTGACAAGGCTAAATCGGTACGAATCCAATGCGTTTCAGAAGCATCAATAAACAATCCTCTTCTAAACAATCCCTGATGATTGCTAGATAAACCAGTATAAATTGTATTGGTCACCACATCAGTAGCAATAACAAATAATGGATCAGTAGTTCCACCTACGTTAAGCCCTTTTCGTTGACCCACCGTAAAATAATGAGCGCCTTGGTGCTTTCCAACTACCTTGCCCATATCTGGAGTATAGGTTATTTTATGAGACAAAGAAGCTAAAGTTTCAGCTTCATCTGTTGAAGTATAAATAGGATGATTTTTATCGATTTGTATAATTTGACCTTCTTTGGGTTGCAATTTTTGCTGTAAAAACTCTGGCAAACGTACTTTACCAATAAAACATAAACCTTGAGAATCTTTTTTTTCTGCAGTAACCAATTCCATTTCAGTTGCTATTTCACGAACCTGAGGTTTCGTTAATGCACCAATTGGAAACAAGGATTTAGCCAACTGTTCTTGCGACAATTGACATAAAAAGTACGATTGATCTTTGTTAGTGTCAGCACCTGCAATAAGGTGATACAACGGTTTACCGTCAATTTCAGTAGTTCGCTTTTGGCAGTAATGACCAGTGGCCACATAATCTGCTCCTAAACTCAACGCAATTTCTAAAAAAACAGCAAATTTAATTTCGCGATTACACAATACATCAGGATTTGGAGTACGTCCTTTCTCATATTCACTGAACATGTAATCCACAATTTTTTCTTGGTATTGTTCACTAAGGTCAACCGTTTGGAAAGGGATTCCTAATTTTTCGGCTACCAACAAAGCATCGTTGCTATCTTCCAACCAAGGGCATTCGTTGGATATCGTTACAGAGTCATCGTGCCAATTTTTCATAAATAGCCCAATAACTTCATATCCTTCTTGTTGCAACAAATAAGCTGCAACACTAGAATCTACACCACCTGATAGACCAACAACCACTCTCTTTTTCATCAGAATCCTTTTTTAAAATAGGGTGCAAAGTTACAAAAGATTTAGTTGAGAAATTATCCAAGCAAAAGTTAATTCGTTTTGCGATTAGATAGTGGCTCTTGAAAACTCATATTTCGTTTTTTTATCAACTTATCTTTTTCATAAAACTCCCAAACCCCTTCTTTTTTACCCCATACAAAATTCCCTTTGGAAGCAATAAAACCATTAGTGTCCCTAAAAATAGCTGGTCCGTTATACTGCCCCTTTTGATACACTGTTTCTTCTAAAACAATACCTTTATCTGAATAAATCTTACTACTTCCATCCTTTAGCCCATCAACATAATGGGTCTCTTCAGCCACTTTGCCATCAGGAAAATAAACCGTTTTCAATCCTGATAATTTACCAATTTTATACAACTCTTTCGTCATTATTACTTTCGACTTGAAATGATAATAAATCCATTCTCCTTCAAAAAGTTTATTCACCACCTTGCCTTCGCTTACCTTAAATTTATTTTGATTGTAAAAAATAGTATACGCCGAATTGTCTTTTTCGTTAAACTCTCGAGTGGCAATCACATCGGCTGCTTTCGTATCATCAAAATACTTAAAAACGCCTACTTCTTTACCGTGTAAAAAAGTTCCTTCATAACGCAACCTTTTGGATTCTTCATAATAGCCTCTCCAAAGCCCATTTTTCTTACCATCACTATCAACTTGATTTGTAATCGCAGTTTGCGCTAACAAAGCTGAAACCTGTATAAAGAAAACCAAAAGCCATACTTTCTTAATCATACTATTTAAAATTTATTGTAATGTAAAAAAATCAATTACTTCAAACATCAAAAATACAAATTCATATTTTCCAAATGAACGCAAAGGTACAACTACTTTCTTTCCTAAAAATTATTCAGATGAAATGAAATAACAAAACCAACCTTTGTTCTAAGATTTGTTTAATACTGACACTATTAAGTTGAACAAAAAAAGCTTATTCAATGCATTATCAATCCATTATACCAATTCAACAAATTATAAATATTTTTTAAAGGTAATTTTGTTTAGTCTTTTGTAAATATATTTGAACAACAAAAAAACATTAACTGTAACTCAATTAAAAAAAAACGATTATGAAAATTGCATCAAAATTAAAAATGGCTTTGGCTTGTATTGCATTTTTATCATTCGCAGTTTCTTGCGACGATGATGATAATAATGATCCAAAACCGGTAGACAATACTATTACTGGTATTGCGGTGAACAATTCCAACTTAAAAATTTTAGTACAAGCGCTAACAAGAGCTGAGTTAGCCGCTACTCTTCAAGGCGCTGGTCCTTTTACTGTATTCGCTCCAACAGATGCAGCTTTTACAAAATTTTTAACCGATAACAAATTTGCTTCTGTTGCTGATGTACCAAAAGATGTTTTGACACAAATTTTATTAAACCATGTAGTAAGTGGTACTGTAAAATCAACAGCATTGACTACTGGATACGTTAAAACATTAGCAAAAAGTACGGCTTCAGGAAGCAATACCATGAGTATGTATGTAGACCTTACTTCGGGTGTGAAATTGAATGGCGGTGCCAAAGTTACTACAGCTGATGTAATGGCTTCGAACGGCGTGATTCATATCGTAGACGCTGTAATCAATCTACCAACCATTGTTACGCATGCTACTGCAAATCCAAACTTTACTACATTAGTTGCTGCTCTTACTTTTAACCCAGCTTCTGGTTTTGCAGCAACTTTATCGGGTACAGCTAGTTCACCTTTCACCGTTTTTGCACCTACAAATGACGCATTTGCATCATTTTTAACCGAAACTAAATTTTCTGGTCTAGCTGCAATACCTCCAACTCTGCTTGAAACTGTATTGAAATACCATGTTGTTACTGGTGCAAACGTTTTATCAACGCAGTTAACAAACGATCAGGTAATTAATACTTTTGCCGGTCAAAATGTAACGGTAAAATTTACTCCAACTCGATTGCAAGATGCAAGTGCAAGAAACTGCAATATTATTGCTGTTGACGTACAATGTTCAAACGGTGTGATTCACGTATTAGACAAAGTGTTGTTGCCAAAATAATAAAATTAGTTGCAATACTTATTAAAATGATTTATACAAAAAGAGGCTGTCCTAACTTGGACAGCCTCTTTCATATACAAAAAAATTTATACTATATTATTTTTTCTTTTGCTGAGCTGCTTTTTGAGCTTCAGCTTGTTCCATTGCTTCTTGCAACTTTCTTTGAAACTTACCTTGTTTTTTAGGTTCTTTCAATTTATTTTCTTGAATTTGTGCGTGAATTTTATCGCTATCAATGAAGTAATTTTTGATGACCAACATGATCAAAATTGTTACCAAGTTAGAAATAAAGTTATACAAACTCAATCCAGCGCCATAGCTATTGAAAAAGAATAACATCATCAATGGCGAAACATAGATCATAATCTTCATCATTTTCGCCATATCAGGCATCCCTTCTTGTTGTGGAGCTGCCATTTGTTGATCACCTGAAGTCATTTTCATGTAAAAGAAAATTGCGATGGCCGCCAAAATTGGAAACAAACTAATATGATCTCCATACAATGGAATATGGAAAGGCAATTTCACGATCTCATCAAATGAAGACAAATCATCTGCCCAAAGGAAACTTTTTTGTCTTAACTCAAAAGCCGAAGGAAAAAATTGAAACGAAGCCATTAAGAACGGCATTTGGATCAAAGCTGGAATACAACCTGCCATTGGATTTACACCGGCTTTGTTGTACAACTTCATCGTCTCTTGTTGTTTTTTCATTGGATCTTTGGCGAATTTTTCACCCAACTCAGTAATTTCAGGACGCAATACTTTCATTTTGGCTTGTGACAAGAATGATTTGAAAGTAATAGGCGACATTGCCAATTTGATTAAAATAGTAAAAAGAATAATCGCAATACCATACGCCATGAAAGAACCTAATAAACCAAATAAAGGCACAAAGATAAAACGGTTGATCCAACCAATAATACCCCAACCCATAGAGATGATTTTCTCAAGATTTTGATCATAATTATTCAAAGTCTCATAATCAGATGGCCCTAAATACCAACTTAATTTATGATCCAACTCACCATTGGTAAAAGTCAAAGGTAAATTCGCTTTGAATGATTTTGTAAAAGTAGTATCCACTTTTTCATCATTCATAAGATTAGTTGAAACCAATTGTGCTTTTTCAAAAGGCGTTTTGGATACTAAAATTGAAGCAAAGAAATGCTGTTTAAAAGCTATAAATGTAGGCTTTTCAAGAGTTTCTTCTTCTTTTGCACCTAAGCCAGCGTAATCAACCTTACCTTCTTTATGTTCAAAATAAATCTCAGTGTATTTATTTTCGTAAGATATGCTTTTTTCATTTCTGAAAGCTTTCAAATCCCATTCTAAATCCAAAGGCTTAGCTGTATTCAATACTTGGTTCAAGCCTTGAGAACGCAAATCAAAACCAATCATATAATCGTTTGGCTTCACTATGTATTTATATTCCAAAAATGAATTTGGACCCGACTTTAACTTCATAGACAACACTTGATCCGCTCCTATTTTGGTTAAAGTAGGCTCAAAAAACAAGTCTTTGGTATTTAAAGTTCTGTTGTCATTGGTTTGCAAAACAATATTCAAATTAGCATTATTGTTTTTTATCAATTCTACCAACTGACCAGAACCTTTTTTAAACTTTTCAAAGTTTTTCAAAGTTGCCTCGGCAATGTATCCCCCTTTATTAGCAATTTTTAATTTTATCACTTCATTTTCAATCGTAGTAAAATCATTTTTTGCAGAAGGCAAAGTCGCAGAATAAGCAAAATTTCCTAATGTTTTTTGCAAAGCAACCAATTGAGTAGTATCACCTGTGGCAACAGCAACAGTTGCTTTTTCAACTGCTTTATTAGCCAATTCTTTTGCTTTTTGCGCTTTTAAAACCAATTCCTTTTGGGCTTTTTCAGCAGCCACCACTTTAGGATCAGGTTGGTTTTGGAACATAATCCAAACCAAAATACCAAAAATCAGTATAAAACCGATAATTGAATTAATGTCAATCTTTTTTTCTTCCATTATAATCTATCTTCAAAATTCAAAACAGGAGTAGTTTACCCCTGCTTAGTGTTAGAATCTAACTCAAATACTTTGTTACAGCTATTGCACTATTTCTTTTTAGCTTTTACCGCCGCCGCTACAAAACTCACAAAAATTGGATGCGGATTAGCTACCGTACTTTTGTACTCTGGGTGGTACTGAACACCAATAAAAAACGGATGATTTTCAATCTCAACGATTTCTACCAAACCAGTATCAGGGTTCACTCCAGAAGCTATCAAACCTGCTTTTTGCAATTGCTCTACATAAGCACTGTTGTACTCATAACGGTGACGGTGACGCTCCGAAATTTCGGTTTTACCATATATTTTATGCGCTAACGAGTCTGGTTTAATTTCACACTTCCAAGCACCTAAACGCATGGTGCCACCTTTATCCGTTACTGTTTTTTGATCTTCCATCAAATTCACAACTGGATGAGGCGTATTCTCATTCATTTCAGTAGAATTGGCGTCTTTGTAACCCAAAATAGTTCTTGAATATTCTATAATTGACATTTGCATTCCTAAACAAATACCAAAAAATGGAATGTTATTTTCGCGAACATAACGAACCGCTTCTATTTTACCTTCGATTCCTCTTTCACCAAAACCTGGCGCCACTAAAACCCCATCCAAACCAGCTAATTTCTCAGCAATATTTGAAGGGTCCAAATGCTCTGAATGAATCGAAATCACATTTACTTTTGTTTCATTTGCCGCTCCTGCGTGAATGAAGGCTTCCAAAATAGATTTGTAGCAATCTTGCATTTCGACATATTTACCAACCAAACCAATATTTACGGTATGCTTAGGATTTTTTAAACGTTTCAAGAAGGTGTTCCAATTTTTTAAATCTGGCGCTGCTTTTTTAGGTAAGTCTAATTTCTTTAAAGCTACTACATCTAGACCTTCTTCTAACATTAAATTAGGCACTTCATAAATAGTAGAAGCATCAATAGATTGAATAACTGCTTCTCTTTTTACATTACAAAACAAAGCCAATTTGTTGCGAATTTCGTCTGAAATTTCATGCTCAGTTCTACACACCAAAATATCAGCTTTGATTCCGCTTTCCATTAGGGTTTTTACAGAATGCTGTGTTGGTTTCGTTTTTAACTCACCAGCGGCAGCTAAAAAGGGCACCAAGGTTAAGTGAATAACGATAGCATTGTTTTCTCCTAAATCCCAAACCAACTGACGAACAGACTCGATGTATGGCAAAGATTCGATATCTCCTACAGTTCCACCAATTTCTGTAATTACAATATCATAATCGCCAGATTTACCTAGCAATTGCATTCTGTCTTTAATTTCATTGGTGATATGAGGTACTACTTGAACCGTTTTTCCTAAAAATTCTCCTCTTCTTTCTTTTTCAATAACCGAAAGGTAAATTCTACCCGTAGTAACGTTATTCGCTTGAGAAGTAGGCACGTTTAAGAAACGTTCGTAGTGACCTAAATCCAAATCTGTTTCGGCTCCATCATCGGTAACATAACATTCCCCATGTTCATAAGGATTTAAAGTACCAGGATCGACATTAATGTAGGGATCAAATTTTTGAATGGTTGTCCTGTAGCCTCTTGCTTGTAATAATTTTGCCAATGAAGCTGCAATAATTCCTTTTCCTAAAGAAGAAGTCACACCGCCTGTAACAAAAATATATTTCGTTTGATTCATTCTGTTGTATTTGTAAAGTAGTTGTGTAAAAAACGTGGCAAAAGTACAAATTTAATTGGAATACACTAGCGCTTGTTTCAGTAGAATTTCAAAAGCCTTGTTTGAACCAATCATTAGAATACTTTGCAAATATTCAAAACCGTTGCTCCTAATAGTAAGATCACGGTTTTGGATATTTCTTTTTGATATTGCGAATTAAATCTTCGAGACCGTTGAGTTTTAATTCATAAATTAATTGCAGTTGTTCGCCTAATTCTCCTTTTGGAAAACCTTTATTACTATACCAAACGATATAATATTCTGGAATGTCAATAAGATGCCAGCCTTCGTATTTACCAAAAGGCATTTTGGTATGAGCCAACTTGATGAGTTGTTTTTGATTTTGATCCAAAACGATTAATTGGCTTGTTTGATGGTCATATCCGCATCATAATAGAGCATGTAAACCCCTTTATTATTATACGCTCCACCCTCATTTTTAGAGTAATCAAATCGATTTTCTACTTGTTCCGTTGCCGTACTCTCCATAGTTTCTTGGAAAGTTACATCTTGCGCCATACGCATCAGTGTATCAAAAGTCACATCAAATCCACGAGTAGCAAATGAACTAGGATAGACATTGTTTTCTTTACGGTATTTTTGTGCAAAAACTTGTGCTTCATCCGAATTATTTTCTCTAATTGCAGAAGGATACAACAATTGCAGCTTTACTAAATTTGCAAATGAAATTTCATCCGTATCCAAAGTAGGGTTAGGTTCCAAGATCACCAATTGCACTTTATGGGTTTTCATTACTGAAATCATGGCAGCAATTGTCGCCCTAATCATAGTTGTACTGCCGGTTTCAAGAATTACATAATTCATGCGATCCAAACTCAACAAGCTTTTCAGTGCTTCTACATTCACACCTCCTGTTGGAGTCAAAGGTGCAATTTTGACGTCTTTCTGTTGTTGAGCAAAATAAATCCTAGACGATTCTTTTTTCTTATCAATAACTGCGATCATATTCCCGTTTTTCTTTTTCATAAAATCAAAAGCGGTATTTTTCAATTCATCAGAAGAAACAATAGATTGGTATAAATTAGCATACGATTTACCAAATTCCTTAGACAAAGGAGAGATCACTGCTATATTATCATCCAGCAATAATTCAGCTGCTTTTTCAACATTATTCTGATAAAACGGACCAATTACTACTTGCGCTGTGTTAATTGAATGGTTTTTTATTAACGTAGGAACTTGAGAACTGTTTTTAGTTTCTTGAGAATCAAAAACTTGTACATCAACCTGAATTCCCATTTGTTTTGCTGAGTCAATTGCCATCAAAGCGCCAGCATAAAAATCCAAAGTCATGTTTAAAAACTTATCTTTTTTCAAACGCTCAATACTTGAATTTACGGTGTCATTTGCAATTTTAGCGGTATTAAAAGGCAATAACAACACTATTTTTTTAGCAGTTCCTGCATTTTGCACACTCAATTGAGTCTTGTTTTTTTGAATCAACGGAACCGTTTCAAGTTTTACGTTCGAAGGCAATTTTAAAAGCATGCCTTCTTGTACTCCATTTTTCAAATCAGGATTCAAAACTGTTAATTCCTCTTGCGACAACCCTGTTAATTTGGATAAGCTGTAGAAGGTTTCTTTGGGCTTGACCGTATAATTTTGATACACTAAAGGGCTTGTGTTTTTAGCATCGATATCATTTTTTTCTGGTTCTATTTTAGAAGCAGTAACGGAGACATCTTTTATTTCTTTAGGTCGATTCCCTTTAATTAACAAAGTAAATCCAATAGGAAGATTTGTAGCTACTTCAGGGTTTTTTTTCTCTAATTCTTCAATAGTAATATTATACTTTTTAGCAATAGAGAATTTAGTTTCTTGAGCTTGTACTACATGCAAAACAGGAGCAACAACTTTTACTGTGGCTGGTGTAGCAGCTTTAGCCATAACAGCATTAGGAATCAACAACTTTTGACCTATTTGCAAGCCGTCTTTTTCTAAAAAGGGATTTGCTTTAAACAAAGCAGCTTCAGAAATGTCATATTTTTTTTGAATACCGAATAACGTTTCTTTTGCCACAACCTCATGCATGATTGTTTTGGTTGCAACCATTGGCTTGGCAGTAGTTTTGGAATCATTTTTAACGGCTGCTTTTGAAATCAACAATACCATATTGGTACTAATTCCGGACTGTGCATCTGGATTCAATTGATAAATTTCATGAGGACTCACTTTGTACTTTTGTGCAATTTGAGTAATAGTTTCTCCCTTGGCTACTTTATGAGTAATCACCTTCTCTTGAGCAAACACAGCAGTGCCAAAAAACACACAACTTAATAAAAAAGCAAAAAAACGATTCATTGGATTACATTAAAAAATTAAAGACTTTCAAAGATACGAAACGGTGCTAGATTTTATATAAATCTAACACCGTAACTGTATTTAAACAACTAAATTATATAGTGGTAAAAAAGAAAAACTTTTTATTCCCACTCAATTGTGGCCGGCGGTTTCGAACTAATATCGTACACCACTCGATTCACTCCTTTTACTTTATTGATAATATCATTAGAAACTTTCATCAAGAACTCGTAAGGCAAATGAACCCAATCTGCCGTCATACCATCGGTAGATTCAACCGCTCTAAGCGCCACTACTTTTTCGTAAGTACGCTCATCACCCATTACACCAACACTATTTACAGGCAACAAAATAGCTCCTGCCTGCCAAACTTTATCGTATAAGCCCCAAGATTTTAAACCGTCAATAAATACTTTATCAACATCTTGTAAAATTTGTACTTTCTCTGGGGTAATATCGCCTAAAATACGAATCGACAAA
Source organism: Flavobacterium sp. LM5 (assembly GCF_002017945.1). Lineage (NCBI taxonomy): Bacteria > Pseudomonadati > Bacteroidota > Flavobacteriia > Flavobacteriales > Flavobacteriaceae > Flavobacterium > Flavobacterium sp. LM5. The sequence continues at coordinate 221,442 of NZ_MUFX01000002.1, forward strand.
CCTGGCCCTGGGAAAGGATGTCTTCCCAAAAGTTCTGGGTCGATTCCTAAAGTAGCACCAACTCTACGTACTTCATCCTTGAAAAGCATACGCAAAGGCTCTACTATTTTCAATTTCATATAATCAGGCAAACCACCTACATTATGATGTGATTTGATAGTTGCTGATGGTCCTTTTACAGAAACCGACTCGATTACGTCAGGATATATAGTTCCTTGGGCTAACCAAGTAACATCTTCAATTTTGTGTGACTCATCATCAAAAACTTCGATAAAGGCATTCCCAATTGCTTTTCTTTTTAATTCTGGATCAGTAACTCCAGCCAAGGCATCATAAAAACGCTGAGAAGCATCTACTCCTTTCACATTCAATCCCATTCCTTCGTATTGATCTAAAACGCTTTGGAACTCATTTTTACGGAGTAATCCGTTATTTACGAAAATACAATATAGATTTTTACCAATAGCCTTATGTAATAAAACCGCTGCTACTGTTGAATCTACTCCTCCTGAAAGTCCTAAAACAACTTTGTCGTTTCCGATTTTCTCTTTCATTTCCGCTACGATTTCTTCAACAAAAGCACCTGGTGTGAAATTCTGAGGGACCTCAGCAATTTTTACCAAGAAATTCTCTAGCATTTTGGAACCATCGGTCGAGTGAAAAACCTCTGGATGGTATTGAATCGCATAAGTAGTTTCGCCTTCAATTTTATAAGCCGCAAATTCAACATCGTGCGTACTTGCTAATTTAACACCGTTTGTAGGCAAAGCTTTGATACTATCACTGTGGCTCATCCACACTTGGCTGTTCTCAGAAACGCCTTCAAAAAAGACTTCATTTTCTTTGATATAAGACAAGTTGGCTCTACCATATTCTCTTGTATTTGAAGCAGCTACTTCACCTCCGCTAAAATGCGAAAGATATTGTGCTCCGTAACATACGGCAAGCAAGGGTAGTTTTCCTCTAATTTGAGATAAATCAGGGTGAGGCGCATCTTCTGAACGAACAGAAAATGGGCTACCGCCAAGAATTACTGCTTTGTAAGGAGATAGATCACTTGGAAAGTGATTGTAAGGGAAGATTTCGCAGAATATGTTTAATTCTCGAACTCTTCGCGCAATAAGTTGAGTATATTGCGATCCGAAATCTAAAATAAGTACGTTGTGTTGCATGCGCAAAAATACTTTTAAATTTCGGAAATGAAAAGTTGAATTTTGAAAATTTTTATTTTTTTAGAAAACCACAAAAATTATTCTTTTACCAAAAGTATAGTTCCTTTAAAACCAGCCGCTAAATTGTCCCAATAGTTTTTAGAAAGTACTTTTTTCTGATCGTCAATTATGATGATTTCAGCCGTATTTCCACCACTTGTCCCTGTATTGAGTGCTTCAAAATCCAATTTATTAAAGCCCTCGCCTAATAAAATTTTTATTTCCGTGTAATTGCCACCCAAATACACCTCTTCTTTTAATATAGTAGCATTTTGGTAAATACGCAGCAAATCACCATCTACATAAATATAATCTCTCACCTTCACAATCACATATTTCGATTTGGTATGGATTTGTCCAAAATCAAAATTACGTCGTAATAACGGCATGTTATTTTCGTTCAAGGTTTTATCTACATCCTTTTGCATCTTCTTGAGATATTCTTCTCCAGGATTGATGAATTTTTCTTTTGGAAACATCGACACATCATTTGATTTCGATATAGTCGTAGATGTTTTAGTAGGATTTTCAGGTGAATTAAAAACGTTGGGTTGATCAATTTTAGGCAACTCAGCAGGAGGAATTACTTTTTTCTTAGGAGCCGCAGGAAACTTTGCTGGAGGAATAGGTTTAAACTTAGGTCCAAATTCCACTTGTGCATAACCGTTGGAGGCCAATACAAATAATAAAAAAACGAATATGATTTTCTTCATATACTTTACATCTTTAATCATTACTGAGCTATTCATCTAAAAAAATATGACATAACCGTCTACAAAACTAATCTATTTCTGATTTTATACTAATGGATTAGAAAATACTTAACATTTTAACAGTTCTAACACTCTAACGAGAGAAAAAAACATCAATCCTACTACACCACGAATAAACTCCATTATAGAATTCAAAATCAACGCTTTTGAATGCCCATTCCCTACTTTCTAGACGAAAAAAAACAGCTTTAAAAAGCATTAACAAAAAATTATAAAAAGTAAGAAGTCCAGAAGTCCAAATCAACAATTTATTGAAACAAAGCAAAATACACTCACAAGTATTATACCACCCTATAAGTAAGACAAAAAATTCTTGAAATTGATGTTTTTTCAAATTCAGCCCCCTTAAAGAGCCCCTAAACAAAAATCGAACCTTTATTAATAAAAATCGAAAAACCGAAACAGATTAACTAATATTTAACCACTTTGAAATTGTACACATTTAACGAATTATATACCTTTACAATGTGAAAAAAGCAAAAAAAATAGCGATTTTAACCTTAATATTTTCATATTCCTTAATATGGACAATATGCTCTTATTTTGAACTCACTAATAAATACCAATCTGAATGGTCTTTTAGTGGTGAAACTAATTCGGAAAAAGAACTTGAAACATTGTACATTAACGGAACTGAATCACTTTTTGCTATTGGATACCATTTAAAAGAAGAGCAAAAGCCAATCGCTTTTTGGAACACATTACAACTAACAGGTATACTCCTAAAAAAAGATGATCCGCCACCGGAAAGAAAAGGAAACAACACGCAACACTTATTTAGAACAAAAAAATATACATAACTCAATACATATAATACAATGAAAAATTTTATCACATTTTTATTCTTTACTTTCTCATTAACAGTAATGGCTCAATCACATGTTATAGTTAAACACAACGGTGAAAAATTAAATGTTAATTACATCAAAAACGAAAACAACACGCTTTATTTTAATTCTGGAAAAGATCAAGTAGAGCAAACTATAAGTGCTTTTGCTGTTGCCGAAATCATTAACAACGCAACTAATGAATCTACTAAAGTTTCAGATAAGATTGTAATTAATGGTGAGCAAGATTACAACAAAGTAATGGTAATTGCCCCTAAAGCATCTACTGGATTAACGACTACCAAAAATACTGTAGTATCCAATAGAATAAAAGGACAAACACCTCTATCAGTTCAACAACAAAACATCGTTGCACTGAAGAGAAAAGCAGCTAAAGAAGGACTTCCGTTTGTTGCTATCGTTGAAAAAAACAGATCAGAATCAAGCGCAACCATGTACGCTTACTAAATACCACATTGTTTTCAATAAAAAAGCCGTTTCAGTTTTGAAACGGCTTTTTGTATTATAAATAATTCGTCTTAGCTTTTTGCTGTAGCTGCAACTACTGTTCCTTTGATGGTTAATACTTTTGGAGTCGCTTCTGCATTAGAAGTTACAGTAACTGTTTTGGTAAAAGCACCCATAGCTGCTGCATTGTAAGTAGCTGTAACAGTTCCTGATTTACCTGGAGCGATTGGTTCCTTAGTATAATTAGTAGCTGTACATCCGCATGAACCTTGTACATTAGTTAAAATCACAGGCGTTTTTCCAGTGTTTTTAAACTCAAAAACAATCGGTTTTGGTGTTCCTTGAGGAATTGAACCTACATCAATCGTTTCTGATTTCCAAACCAAAGCGCTAGCATAACCTGCCACTTTGCTTACCATAGATTGTACCGGAGCACTAGTAGTGAAGGACATTAATCCAAAAGCTACTGCCATTAAGGAGATTTTTAAAATTTTCATAGTTTTAATATTTAATTGTTTAATATGCTATTTTTATTCGATTCAAATATACTCACTCTATTTCATGTGGCTGTTAAACACTTTCAAATGATTGTTAACGACTTGTTAATGGCCAAATTTAAATATAATTTTACTTAATATTACAGCAGAATTAAAAAATCATTTGTGAAAATCAATCACCTTAATAGCATCATTGTAATAGGATTACTAGCCATTATTGGTATTTTATTGGCGCAATTGCTATGGACGAAAGAAGCCTTTAGAATTGAAGAAAAAAAATTCAATCAAAAAGCCTATATCGCACTTTATGAAGTGGCCAAAAAAATATACAAAGGCAACAACCAAGAAATCCCTGTGCAAAATCCGGTTCAAAAAATCGCAAATGACTATTATATTGTCAATGTTGAGAATGATTTCGAAGCCTCCATTTTAGAATTTTACCTCAAATCAGAATTTAAAAAAATTGGCCTTACTACCGATTTTGAATATGCCATTTACAATTGTCAAAGCGACGAAATGGTTTATGGCAACTACGTTTCTTTGGACAACAAAGACCGTTCTACGCACTCCATTCATTTTTCTAAGCACAAAAATTTAGTATACTACTTTGCCATACGTTTCCCCAACCAAACTAATTTTTTATTCAGTTCGTTAAAATTTTGGTTTGTGTTATCATTAGCGCTCATCTTGATACTTTTGATCTATGTCTATTCGATTTACACACTTTTGCAACAAAAAAAATACTCCGAATTGCAACGTGATTTCATCAACAACATGACTCACGAATTCAAAACACCATTGTCATCCATCCTAATCGCTTCGAACTATTTAAAACAACAAAAACCCATTACAAACGATCGAAAATTAGAACAATACACCCAAATCATCATTGAACAAAGTAACAAACTCAACCAGCATATCGAGAAAATTTTAACGGTTGCAAAATCGGATGCTACTCCGTTACAACTTCAAAAAACTAATTTTGATTTTGTCCCTATCGTAAAAGAAATCATCGAAAATTACCAACTTAAACATCCTAAAGTGGTGTTTCGATTAGACAATCAAAGTTCCAAAAATCAACTAAATGCAGATGTTTTTCATTTTTCGAACCTCATTTATAATCTATTCGATAATGCCATAAAATATTGCGAAAAAACACCCGAAATCACTCTTCGTTTTACCGATACCAAACAGCATTTACAAATAGACTGCATCGATAACGGAATCGGTATTGAACCTCAAAAAATTCCTTTTATTTTCGATAAATTCTACCGTATTCCATCCAAAAAAAGCAATGAAATCAATGGTTTTGGACTCGGATTGTATTATGTGAAAAAAATTTGCAACTTGCATCATTGGAAAATAAGTGCCCACAATAACGAGCCTTTTGGAACAACCATAACTTTACTATTGCCAATCAAAAATGAATAATCCAAAAATTTTATATGTCGAGGATGATGCTACTTTGGCTTTTTTGACAAAAGACAATTTAGAACAACATCAATACCATGTACAACACTGTAGCGATGGAGAAATGGCTCTGGAATACTTTCAAAAAGAATCTTTTGACTTATGCCTTTTGGATATCATGTTGCCCAAAAAAGATGGCTTTGAATTGGCCGAAGCCATACGAAAAATCAACACTCATATTCCCATTATTTTCCTTTCGGCCAAAACGCTCAAAGAAGACCGCATCAAAGGACTGCGTCTAGGCGCCGACGATTATTTGGTGAAACCTTTTAGCATTGAAGAATTATTGCTCAAAATTGAAGTTTTCTTACAAAGAAGTCGAAAATCAACGCAAACCAAAAAAGAGCAATATCACCTAGGAAAGTATGCTTTTGACACCAAAAACTACTTGCTTTGGAATAGTACTGAGAAAATTAAACTAACCCAAAGAGAAGCCGAACTATTGAAGTATTTTTTAGACCATAAAAATGTTATACTGAAAAGAGAGGAAATTCTGAAAGCATTATGGGGCAATGATGATTACTTCATGGGCAGAAGTTTAGATGTATTTATATCTCGCTTAAGAAAAATTTTAATACACCAAAACAACATTACTATTGAAAACATCCATGGTATAGGATTTAGATTTATGGATGAATAAATTCAATTGTTCGATTTTTTTTTGGAAATTTGGAGATTAACAGCACAAAATCCCTCTAATGATGCCATTTAAAAATAACATCTTGTTTTTATTCCTAGCTGCTCAACTGCTATTTTTTTCTTCCGAAAGCATTGCTCAATCTACTGCTAATATGGAAATTTCACCTTTTACTTCGCTACAAAAAGGATTGGCATTTATAGGAATTACAGGAGGTGCCAATACCAGATCCAGTCAAAACGAAAATTTCTTAATCACCAATGTCATTGATAAACAAAAAGATGGATTCAATATTCAAGCTAATGGTGGTTATTTTTTAAGTAAAACATTTGCCATTGGAACTGCCTTGCGTTATGACTGGGCCAAACTCAATCAGATTTTAGAAGACACAGATGGCGTTCAAACCTTTGTCAAAGAAGCCAAAAGTAGCCTTGGCGGATATTTCTTCATTAAAAACTATATCCCCATTACTCCCAACGGGCGATTTAATCTTTTTAATGTGGTGAGCCTTGGAATGAACAAAGAGAATAAAGTAACCGAAAATACCAGCAATGATGTATTAACCCGTTATTATGCTGTTACCAACAATTACAATCTTGGAATCAATCCTGGGATACAAGTATTTATCATTAAAGGTTTTGCGACTGAAGTAGGAGTAAATCTAGCAGGACTTTCGCATACCTATAAAAGGACTACAATAAACGAAGTAGAAAACACAGTTATCAAAAGCAATGATTTAGATTTAAAACTAAACATTTTATCGTTAAACATTAGCTTTTTTTATTTCTTCAAATCCTAGCCATATGAGAACAAAACTTTTATTCTTAACCCTAATTTGTCTTGTTTTGTCCAACTGCGTCTCAGAAGATTATTTTGGAAATTCAGATCAAAAAAAAATATTGAGCTTCGTTTTGATGAACCAAGTAGGCAATACCATTATAGAAGAATCTACGGGAGTTATCAGTATAAATGTTGCCGCTACTGCAAATATCCAACAACTAAAACCTCAAGAAATTGTACTCTCTACCTTTGCTACAATTAGCCCAACTATCGAGGAAACAGTAGATTTTACTAACCCCGTAAAGTATACAGCAACAGCCGAAGATGGTTCTACCAAGACCTATACTGTAACCGTAAAACAAGAAGGAAGCGAACCTCAACTGGAAAACAGCACTTTTGATGATTGGTATATGACACCGAAAAACTATTACGAACCCGGAAAAGACGCCAACTCCGTATGGACTAGCGGAAATGCTGGAGTTACAACATTAGGAAATGCAAATGTTAGTCCTTTCACTATTAATGGAACCAATTTGGCAGCTAAGTTGGTTACCCAAGATATGGGAAGTTTAGCAGGATTAGTCAACCAACGAATGGCTGCTGGCTCCATGTTTACGGGTAAATTTGAATTAGATCTATCGAATCCAATAAATTCTGCAAAATTTGGAATCCCATTTGCCGCTAGACCTAAAAAATTCTCTGTGGAATATGCTTACAGCCCAGGAACACCTTATTTAGATAGAAAGGGACAAACTTTAACCACTAAAGATGCTTGCGATATTTATGTTTTATTAGAAAACAGAAGTGGAACAGAAGTCAAAAGAGTAGCTACAGGTTGGTTTCGTTCAGAGGAAAAAGTAATCGACGCTTTTAAAACCATCACCATAGCAATAACCTATGGCGAATTAAATAGCTCTTTCCCAGCCTATCAAAAACCTAAAAACGGTTTGTATGCGAATGCAAACGAAGCGGTCACTCACATTTCAGTAGTTTTCTCATCAAGCTTTAATGGTGACCAGCTAGAAGGAGGCACAAATAGTACCTTATTGGTCAACAATTTCAAATTGATATATTAATGAAAAATCCAAAGCTAAGGAAAAAAGTAGCTTTGGATTTTTTACTAATAAACGCTCACAATTGTAATCTTTCAAACAAAACATTACAACGGAATATTGCCGTGTTTTCTGTCTGGTCTGTTGACTGTTTTTCCTTCGAGCATACTGAAGGCTTTTAACAACTTTCGACGGGTATCTTCGGGAAGAATAACCTCATCTATAAATCCACGTTGTGCTGCGGTATACGGATTGGCGAATAATTCCGCATATTCAGCTTCTTTTTCTAATAACTTCGCTTCGTGGTCTTCGGCTTCGCTAATTTCTTTTTTGAAGATAATTTCAGAGGCTCCTTTGGCACCCATAACTGCAATTTCTGCCGTAGGCCAAGCAAAATTCATATCGGCACCAATGTGTTTTGAATTCATTACATCATAAGCACCTCCATAGGCTTTTCGAGTAATCACCGTCACTCTTGGCACGGTCGCCTCACTAAAAGCATATAATAATTTAGCACCGTGTACAATGATTCCGTTCCATTCTTGGTCGGTTCCTGGTAAGAAACCTGGAACGTCTTCCAACACCAACAACGGAATATTGAAACTGTCGCAAAAACGAACAAATCTCGCAGCTTTGATAGAACTCTTCACATCCAAACAACCTGCTAAAAACATTGGATTGTTGGCTACAATTCCGATACTTCTTCCTCCCAAACGGGCAAAACCAACAATGATATTTTCGGCATACTCTTTATGAATTTCATAAAAAGAATCGGCATCAATAATTCCTCGAATCACTTCGTGCATATCATAGGGTTTGTTGGCACTGTCTGGAATAATTGTAGCCAATTCCATTCGTACTTCATCACTCAAAACATAAGGAACTTTTGGAGTCGTTTCTTTATTATTTTGTGGCAAATAGCTCAAAAGATTTTTAATACTGTTCAACAAAGCCACTCCGTTGGGAGCTGTTAAATGTGCCACTCCCGATTTGGAAGCGTGCGTTACGGCTCCACCTAAAGCTTCTGAAGTTACTTCCTCATTGGTTACCGTTTTCACAACATTAGGTCCTGTAACAAACATATAACTGTTGTTTTCTACCATCATAGTAAAATCGGTCATCGCTGGGGAATACACCGCACCACCCGCACAAGGTCCCATAATCGCAGAAATCTGAGGTATAACCCCAGAAGATTGTACGTTGCGATAAAAGATATCAGCGTAACCTCCCAGAGAACGGACACCTTCTTGAATTCGGGCACCTCCAGAATCGTTTAGTCCAATCATTGGCGCACCCACTTTGAGGGCCATATCCATCACTTTGCAAATTTTCTCGGCGTGCGTTTCGGACAAAGACCCACCAAAAACAGTGAAATCTTGTGCAAAAACATACACCAATCTGCCATTAATAGTTCCGTAACCCGTAACTACACCGTCACCGTAAATCAAGTCCTTCTCCATTCCAAAATCGGTAGTTCTGTGGGTAACCAACATCCCAATTTCTTCAAAAGAACCTTCGTCCAACAAATACATAACACGCTCTCTTGCGGTTAGTTTCTTACTAGCGTGATGTTTATCAATTCGCGCTTGGCCACCGCCCAATTGGGCTAGTGCTATTTTTTCGTTTAATACTTTAATTCTAGATTCCATACTTTTCTGTTGTTATTAAAATGTACCTATCGCCTATTTAATTAGGCAATCGAAGCACTTTTTGGTCCTGTAAATACTGTTTCAACGCCAATTTTGCTGCAATCAATGCTTCTTTTTGGGTTTGCTCTTTTAAAATTTCAGGATTGTAATATTTTTTCACAAAATTGGTGTCAAAATCTCCAGAACGAAAGGCCTCGTGCTGCATTACAAAAGCACCAAATGGCAAGGTCGTTTGCACACCCACCACTTTATAATCCGCAATAGCTTGCTCCATACGCTGAATAGCTTCTTCACGAGTAGCTCCGTAAGTGATTAATTTGGCCAACATCGGGTCATAATAAATAGGGACATCCATTCCTTGAGCATATCCGTTATCCACTCGGACACCTTCGCCTTCGGGCAATTGGTACACTTCTAGATTACCTACACTCGGTAAAAACCCATTCAAAGTATCTTCGGCATACACACGTAATTCTACAGCGTGACCGTGAATTTTCAAATCTTCTTGTTGCAATGTAAGCGCTTCGCCTCTCGCCACACGAATTTGCATTTCGACCAAATCAACTCCAGCAATAATTTCAGTCACAGGATGCTCTACTTGCAAACGCGTATTCATTTCTAAGAAATAAAAGTTCAGCTGTTCATCCACCAAAAACTCAACCGTTCCTGCACCTAAATAATCACAAGATTTGGCTACCAATACCGCGGCTTCTCCCATCTTTTTTCGAATTTCAGGCGTGATAACCGCAGAGGGTGCTTCCTCCACTACTTTTTGATGACGACGTTGAATACTACATTCTCTTTCAAACAAGTACAACACATTGCCGTGACTATCCGCCATCACTTGAATTTCGATATGTCTTGACGACGCCACATATTTTTCAATAAAAACCGCTCCATCTCCAAAAGCAGCCACTGCCTCGCTAATGGCGCGGTTCATTTGCGCTTCAAAATCGGCTTCATTATCCACCACACGCATTCCTTTACCTCCACCTCCTGCAGAAGCTTTGATTAAAATAGGAAAACCAATTGCTTTCGCAGTTCGCTTAGCCTCATCAATATCAATAATCGCGTGGTCCACTCCTGGAACCATTGGAATATCGTATTGTAGAACGGCTTCCTTGGCGGCCAATTTACTACCCATTATTTGAATGGCTTTGGATTTTGGACCAATGAAGATGATGTTGTTTTTTTCGGCTTCTTCGGCAAATTCAGCATTTTCACTCAAGAAACCATAGCCTGGATGAATGGCATCAGCTTGTACCGCTTTGGCCACTTCAATAATTTTATTTCCTAACAAATAGGACTGGTTAGATGGCGCTTCACCGATACAAACGGCCTCATCTGCAAAGGCTACGTGAGGTGCATTTCGGTCTACAGTAGAATACACCGCTACTGTTTTGATTCCCATTTTTCGAGCAGTTTTCATCACGCGAATCGCGATTTCTCCTCTATTGGCAACTAGTATTTTTTTCATATAATTATTTTTTTAGAAGAAAGAAAATAGAATAGAGAACAAAGACAAAAAGGAAGAAGCTTTGAGAACATTACCAAAGAAAAACATTCAAATCAAAAATATATTTTCTATGCTCTTTAATCTTAATTCTATTTTCTATGCTCTATATTCTTTATTCAAATTCTACCAACAATTGTCCTTTATCTACAGCATCGCCAACAGCTACAGCAATCGATTTGATTACTCCATTTCGTGGCGATTGAAAACTGTTTTCCATTTTCATCGCTCCCAAAATGAGTAAATTATCGTTTTCTTGAACGGTTTGTCCCACACTCACATTGATTTCTAAAATTAAACCTGGCATAGGTGCTTTGATGGCATTTACTTTTTGTACCGTGCTGGTATCAAATCCCATTTCTTTAATCAAAAGGTCCAAAGCGTCAGCAATGGCGACAGTATACACTGAATTGTTCACTTCAATAGTGTATTCCTTCTTATGAAAATCAGCAGCTATAATCTGAGCTTGATACCGCTTGTTTTCACTTAAAATATGAAATTGATTGTCAGTTGTCGCAACCACATCTAGCGCATTGGCTGAGGCTGCATCGCATTCGAAATGAAAAGTATCATTTACTTTTAGTTGATAACTACTACTCATGTTTACGTTTTTAGTACTGGTAAATGTAATTAAAGAAAACGTTTTCGTAACACAGTTGAAGTAAGTTTTATACAAAAAATACTAAGTAGCAAACTGTTTTAAAAGAAATAATGAAAATTGGTTTTTCTAACGATAGATTTCGAAAGAAAAATGTAAATAAATTACAAAATTAATAATCCAAAGGAGTATAAAACAGAAGATACAAAACTACCTGCTTTGTTATTATAAGTTCAACACAGAGAATTTTTAAGTAGTTCTTTTTTTGTAATTATCTAAAACAACTTACCCTTATAAGTTCCATTTTCTTTTCAATTTACTGAACTAAAATTTGCTTTGACTTTCTATATATAAAAATAATTTACTAACTTTCAATAACTTAAAACCAAAATAAACATGAAAACCATCCTTTCCACTTTTGTTTTTTGCTTTGTTTCGTATTTTTCAGCTAGTCAGACCGCGAATTCAGAAACTTCAAAAGCGACTATCGATGGCATTCCGATTACAGAATTAAAAGAGCTCTGTAGAAATGATACGCCAAGATTGGAGGCTATTTTTAAAGATTTACACAGCAATCCAGAACTTCCTTTTATGGAAGTGCGAACCTCAGGAATTATTGCTAAAGAGTTAAAAGCATTAGGTTTTCAAATTACAGAAAAAGTTGGCAAAACTGGCGTTGTTGGTGTCCTGAAAAACGGTAATGGACCAACGATTATGTATCGTGCTGACATGGATTGTATTGCAGTCGAAGAAGCAACAAATCTTCCCTACAAAAGCATCAAAAAAGGAAAAAATGAAGAGGGTAAAGATCTACCAGTAATGCATGCTTGCGGGCATGACGCTCATGTCACTTGGATGCTAGGCATTGCCAAACAAATGGTAAAGTTAAAAGACAAATGGAAAGGCACCCTCGTATTAGTTGGACAACCCGCTGAAGAAAACGGATTTGGTGCAATAGCCATGGCAAATGAAATGTATACCAAAGGAGTCCCAGTTCCAGACTTACTTTTAGGTATGCACACAGGCCCTGCCCCAGTAGGAGTGTACTTGAACAGACCGGGTGAGCGAATGGCAGGTGCAGTACAATTAGATGTTACCTTTTTTGGAGTTGGCGGACATGGATCGACGCCCGAACAAACTAAAGATCCTATCGTTATGGCAGCTAATGCTATTCTTCAATATCAAACTATTGTAAGCAGAAACTCCCACCCTCAATTTCCAGTAGTATTAACGGTTGGCGCTGTTGAAGCAGGAATAGACAACAATGTAATCCCTAATAAAGCGTTATTGAAATTGAACCTACGTTGGTATAGACAACAAGACAAAGAACTTCTATTAAAAAGAATTAGTGAGATAAACGAAGGTATCGCCGTTGCCAATAATCTTCCTAAGGATCTATATCCCAAAACAGTAATCAAACAAAACCTTGGCACGTTGAAAAATAATGAGGCATTGACAGCTAAAATTAACGGTGCGCTAGAGAAAATGGCTGGACCGAATAAGAATTTATCCATTCCGCCAGTTATGGGATCGGAAGATGTTCAAGAATTACTAAAAGACCATCCAGAAGTACCTTACAATTACTTTATTGTTGGTATTGCTAATCATGAAGTTTTTGAAAAGGCAATGAAAGAAGGAAAACAGTTCCCTTTTTCGAATCATAATCCAGATTTTTGGGTAGATTTATCTGCAATTCCTTTTGGTACGACCCTCGGATTAGCGGCTGTTTTAGAAGCGTTTGCCCAATAAGAGAAATCAAATAAATAACTAAACCAGCAGCAGTTTTATATCTTTTAATTTGATTTGAAAAAATCGCCGTCATTTTCGTGGTAGCAAGGAAACTGCTTTGATTGGTATGGGTATATATAATAGATTCAAAGGAAAAATGTTCTCTCTATAAAATCAACAATCCAAAGGCACGCAACGTTTGCATCGGCTTTGAGTACCAAAACAACTCAAAATCGGGTAAATGTTGTTCAAAATCAGTTTTAATCTCTTGAAAAGAATACACTTTGGATTGTGAAACCGCAATTTTATCTAAAATAGCAACCAACCATTCGCCTTCCGCTTTATTGGTTTGAATAGCAAAACTTTCTTTTTTATCGTGAAAAGTCAATTTAGTGAGTTCCCAAGAATTGCCTTTTTTGGATTTAGTAAAATATTCAACCGAAGGTTTTCCTCCCAACCAAACTACTTTGGCTGTAGGTTTTGTGGTGAAATTTTCTTCTTCTTGAAGTGCATTAAAAATAAAATCAGGGTGAATTTTGGTTTTTGGAATCTTAAAGTCAAACCATTCTTGCAGCTCAAAGTCGAAACAAATACCATGCATAAAATTGAACAACGATTTCTTCAGTCCGAAACTAAATTTTTCGTGGTCAATACCTGTTTTGTCGGTATAATTAATGTCATTGATGGCAAAAATTCCTTTCTCTGAACCTTGTAATGGAAGGAGTTCTGGTGTAACCTCAAATTTTTCTGGATACAATCCCACGGGGCTGTGGGCAGTCATGGCAAACTGATGCCAAAATCCGGATTGCAACACTCCCGCTTCAAACAATTGACGCACCATTTCGAGACTGTCTATCGTTTCTTGAACCGTTTGGGTTGGGTACCCGTACATCAAATACGCATGCACCATAATACCTGATTCCGTAAAATTGCGAGTCACTTTGGCCACTTGCTCAACCGTTACTCCTTTATCAATTAATTGCAACAATCGGTCAGAAGCTACTTCCAAACCACCCGAAACCGCTATACAACCTGAAGCTTTGAGTAATCGACATAAATCGGCCGAAAAACTTTTCTCAAAACGGATATTCGTCCACCAAGTAACCGATAATTTTCGGCGTAAAATTTCGAGTGCTAAAGCTCGCATTAAAGCTGGTGGGGCTGCTTCGTCAACAAAATGAAAGCCATTCTGACCTGTTTGTGTCATCATTTCTTCCATTCGGTCGCACAACAAATTGGCAGCTATAGGTTCGTAGATTTTGATGTAATCCAAAGAAATGTCACAAAAAGTACATTTGCCCCAATAACAGCCATGCGCCATCGTCAACTTGTTCCAACGCCCATCGCTCCACATCCGATGCATCGGATTTACCACTTCGATTACCGAAATGTATTTATCCAACAGCAAATCCGTATAATCTGGAGTACCAACTTGCGATTGTTTATAATCAGGTCTTGAAGCATTGTTTTTATAAACTACTTTTCCTTCTTCTAGAATAAAAGTTCGTTTGAATTCTTTGGTATTTGGATTTTGAATATTAGAAATTAGTAATTCAACCGGAAGCTCCCCGTCATCTAAAGTAATAAAATCGAAAAACTCAAACACTCGAGCATCAGAAAGCGAGCGCAATTCGGTATTAGGAAAACCACCTCCCATTGCAATTTTGATATTCGGATAGTGCTTTTTCACCCACTGTGCCGAACGAAAAGCACTATACAAATTCCCAGGAAAAGGCACAGAAATCAGAAACAATTCAGGCTGAATTCTGGCTATTTTTTCTTCCAAAATAGATAGTAAAATACCATCAATATAGCTAGGTTCCTTTTGCAAAGCCTCGTATAATTCGTCGAATGAATTGGCGCTTCGACCCAAACGCTCGGCATAGCGACTAAAACCAAAATTTTCATCGACACATTCCACTATAAAATCCGAAATATCTTCAAGGTACAAAGTTGCCAAATGTTTGGCTTTATCCTGTGTTCCCATCGTACCAAAAGCCCAATCCAACTCCTCCAATTGCGCAAAACGTGACGCTTCTGGCAAATAATCTTCTTGACAAATTTGCAAAGCCAAGGTTGGATTTTTGCCTTGCAAAAAAGCAATCACTGAATCTATGGTTTTGAGATATTCGTCTTGTAGAGCAATTATACGTTGACTGTTTATGGTTTTTGGTTTATGGTTTGTTGTTGCTTGAGCAAAAACTCCTTGCAATCCCTCTCTCGAAAACAATTTCAAAATCACCTCAATACCCAAATCCGCTTGCTCTGAGGGCACTTCAAAGGTATTCAAAAATCCTTTGATATACGCCGTCGCTGGATATGGGGTATTCAGTTGCGTAAACGGTGGCGTGATGAGGAAGAGTTTTGGTTTCAAGACGGTATTATTTTGATGCAAAAGTAAGAGCAAAAAAGCAGATAGCAATGCAATGAAAACCTAACTTTTCATAAAACTAAACTTTATCTGACACTAAAACTGATGACTTTTTCTAGAAATCATAAAAAGAGAACCTAAACTCAACAAAGCAGCCCCCGTCAAATAATACCCTACATACGAAATATCATAATCCGTAGCCAGCCAAATGGCAATCATAGGAGCAAAAGCGGCACCAAATATTCCTGCTAAATTAAAGGTCAAGGAAGCTCCTGAATAGCGGACTTGTGTGGGAAACAACTCCGACAAAAAGGTGCCTAAAGGGCCATAAGTGAATCCCATCAACGCCATTCCGATACAAACAAAAACAGTTACTAGTACAGCACTTCCTGAACTGAGAAAAAATTGGAAGAAAAAACCAAAAACAGCTATGGCAATAGTAGCCAAAACCAGCATTTTGCGACGCCCAATGGCATCTGCAACCACTGCAGAAACAGGAATAAACAGCGCAAAAAAGAGCACAGAGAACAACTGAGTCAACAAAGCATCTCTTTTTGTGAAACCTAAATCAGAAGTCGCCCAACTTAACGTAAATACCGTCATTAAGTAAAAAACCAAAAAAGTAGTCACTGCCGCCAATGTTCCAAAAATCAATTGATTCTTATAAGAAGTGAGTAACGTAAGAAATGGGATTTTCACTTCTTTTGCTACTTTTTTAGCCTGTTCAAAAGAAGGTGTTTCAGAAATTTTAGTCCGAATATAAAAACCAACCACTACCAAAAGTGAACTAGCGATAAAAGGAATTCGCCAACCATAATTCATAAAATCATCGTTGCTCATACTGTCTGTTAAAAGCAAAAAAGTAGCTCCCGAAAGCAACAAACCTATAGGAGCACCTAACTGTGGGAACATTCCGTACCAAGCTCTTTTATTCGGTGGCGCATTTTCGATGGCTAGTAAAACAGCACCACCCCACTCTCCTCCAAGACCAACGCCTTGCCCAAAACGACACAGCATCAACAACAAAGGTGCGGCAATACCTATACTAGCATAACTTGGAAGAAAACCAATAGCAACAGTAGAAACTCCCATCGTTAGTAATGCGGCTACCAAGGTAAATTTACGACCTATCTTATCCCCAAAATGTCCAAAAAAAGCAGAACCCAAGGGTCTTGATAAAAAAGCAATAGAAAACGTAGCTAGTGACTGCAACGTAGCCATAGTAGCATCTGTGCTCGGGAAAAAAAGTTGGGGAAACACCAATACCGCGGCATTAGCATAAATATAAAAATCAAAAAACTCAATGGTCGTTCCTATCAAACTGCCAAAAAGTACATGTTTTAACGAGTTTTTCCGACAATGTTCTGGTTTCAAATTCATATGATAAAAAAAATAACAAAATTTAACATTAAAAAAACTTCTAAAACCTAATCAAAAGTAATAATAAAACGCTCCATCAATAAAGCTCCAGCCTAAATAGTTGTTTATGCTAAACTATGTTATTAAAATCAATTACAAAAGCACTATTGCAGACACTATTAATAAAACAATAATAAATTAGCAGTATTACTATTATTAGTATTAGAAAAATATATTATTTTAAATTACAAACACACAAAAATAGTTTAATTTGTGTTTTTTTGATATTAATTGTATTATTACAAAATATTAACAAAAACCTAACACTAAATACTAAAAGTAAAATTGAAATCAACCACCGAACATATCAAAGAAATTGACGATGCAATAGTATGGAAACAATTAATTAATGGCAATGAAAAAGCTTTTTCAACTCTGTTTGATAAATACTTTAACCAATTAGTTTTGTACGGAAATTCCTTTTCTTCAAATGAAGAAAAAGTAAAAGATTGTATACAAGACGTTTTCGTTGATGTTTGGTTGTACAGAAACTCTTTAAATGAAAATATTGCTCCAAAAACTTATCTTTTATCTTGTGTACGCAAAAGAATTGCTAGACAACACGGACGTGATAGAATTTTCACAAAAGCTACTTCTACAAAAACATTAGAATTTCTATTCGACTTTTCTGTTGAACACAAGCTAATTATAGATGAGGATAGTAAAAACAAAGTAATTCAATTAAACAAATTAATAAACCTACTTCCTTCAAAACAGAAAGAAGTTTTATACCTTAGATATCATCAAGAACTAAGTATTGATCAAATAGCCGAAATTTTAAATATCAACTATCAATCAACAAGCAATTTACTACATAGATCGCTACTCAAACTTCGTAAAGATTGGAGTTCCATTATTTATACTTTACTCATTTTCTCAAAAATTTCTTCTCTTTTGTAAGAAAAAGAGACTCTTAAATCCTTTAGTAAAAAACATTTGATATTAAAAATTCAAATCAAGATCTTATTGTTTTAATTTAAAAAAACTAGAAAAGGTAAAATCTTTATCAACCAAATATCAGTGTTTTCCTCAAAAAAAACCTATCTGCAACAACTTCTCAAAATAATATTATTTTTTTTGTTTTTTTTCACAATTTGATGAGTATATTTTAAAGATATTACCCTTTATGTATTAGTAACTATATTTCACTGATGCAAAAAAGAGACTTTTATACTGAGATTGATGATTTTTTAATGGACGAATCATTCAAGTTATGGGTACATAACAACCAAGACAATAAAAACTGGGAAGAATGGACTTTAGAAAACCCAAAACGAGCCAAATTAGTAGAAGAATCTAGGCTTTGGATTTTAGCATTAAAAACTAATGAACAAAAACTGACCCGAGAAGAACTGCAATCTGCACTACTTTCTACTTGGGACAAAATTGAAATAAAAGAGAAGCAAAAAAAAGGCAAAAGAACCTTCAATATACAACATATTAAATGGACACAATTAGCAGCATCCCTTTTACTTTTCGTTTTTCTCGGATACAGCTTTTACAATTTACATCTTAAAAATACTGCTTCAAAAATCGATAATGTTTTAACAAAAAACATTCATGACGGCATTATTGTGCAAATTAACAACAGTAACAAACCTCAAATCATAACATTATCTGATAAAAGTTCAGTATTACTACAGCCCAACAGTAAACTAAGCTATCCAATACATTTTACTGGAAATGAAAGAAAAGTTTATTTATCGGGTGAAGGTTTTTTTGAAATTAGTAAAAATCCCAAGAAACCCTTTCTTGTTTTTGCTAATGAAATTGTTACAAAAGTTGTCGGGACAAGCTTCAGAATTAGTGCTTTTGAAAACCAACCCAACATTGAAGTTTTAGTTAGGACTGGTAAAGTAAAAGTGAAGTCACAAAAAAATAGTACTATTAAAAATGAAGAAATCACTTTATTACCTAATGAAGCAGTTCGTTTTACTAAAAAGGATGCAACATTTAACAAAGTTACTAATATCATTAAAGACAAATCTTTATTTCAATCTAGTACAAATATTGAACAACTAAGTTTTGAATTTAATGACATTCCGGTTTCTCAAATCTTCAACACTATTGAACAAGCTTATCAAGTTAAGATAGTCTATCCAAAACAAAAACTTAAAGATTGCTTTCTTACCACATCCCTTAGCGACGAACCATTGCAGGAAAAACTTAAGATTATATGCAATGCATTAGGAAAAAATACCAGCTACGTAATGAATGAAAATCAAATAATCATAACAACCGAGGGTTGTAATTAAACTAATGCCTATGTGAAATTTTTATAAAAAAAAGGTGCCAACATGCTGTAACATTTTGACACCTGTTAAAAAACTAAATTACTTTCTGTAAAAAGTAATTAAAAGAGTTTAAAATACCCGTAATAAGTACTAATAAAAACCCAACCAAAATTATGAAAAAACCTGTTGTTAAACAACGATTACTTTATCGAATCATGAAAATAACATTATATCAAATCCTGTTAGCATTTGTGTTTTCAACAATTACCCTTGCAAATAGTGCTAAAGGACAAAAAAAATTAGACACTAAGATTTCTGTTAGCCTAAATAACATGAACTTAAACAGAGTAATTAAGAAACTAGAAAAATCCGCCAATGTAAAGTTTTCATATAATTCTAGAATTAGTCAACTTAACTCTATAGTAAATTACCAAGCAACAAATGAGTCACTTTCTAGCGTACTAAAAAA
The DNA here is from genome assembly GCF_002017945.1 of Flavobacterium sp. LM5. NCBI lineage: Bacteria > Pseudomonadati > Bacteroidota > Flavobacteriia > Flavobacteriales > Flavobacteriaceae > Flavobacterium > Flavobacterium sp. LM5. Next base: position 241,138 of record NZ_MUFX01000002.1, read on the forward strand.
TATTCTAAGTCCTCTTGATATAGAATACTTTGAGGTCAGCAATCAAATCATCTTACAAAACAAACCACAAAAAGTAAGTTCAACTGAATTTGAAATATTGAATTCGACTAATCAAGATAAGCGAACCATTAAAGGAAAAGTTGTAGACGAAGACCAAAACCCTCTACCTGGAGCAACCATTCTAGTTAAAGGAACTAAAATTACAACGCTTACCGACTATGATGGTAAATTTGCGATTTCAGTACCTGAAAACAACACTACACTTGTCATTTCATATATTGGAATGGAAACAAAAGAAGTAAGCATAAACAACTTACCTCCAACTATTATTCTAAAAGAAGTTGGTGAAAAACTTAAAGAAATAGTTGTAACTACAGGATACGAAAAAACATCTAAAAGAACATTTACTGGTGCAGTAAGTAAAATCACTGAAAAAGAATTATTAGTTGAAGGAGTTGTTGATATCAGCAGAATGATTGAAGGAAAAGCAGCTGGTGTAACAGTTCAAAACGTAACTGGAACTTTTGGAACTGCTCCAAAAATTACAGTTAGGGGATCTTCATCTATTTTTGGTGACACAAAACCACTTTGGGTAATTGACGGTATTGTTCAGGAAGATATTGTGAATCTATCTTTTCAAGACCTAGCTTCTGGTAACTCAGAAACACTACTAAGCTCTTCAATAGCTGGATTGAATCCTAATGACGTTTTGAGTATTGAAATTTTGAAAGATGCTTCTGCAACTTCTATTTATGGTTCAAGATCCTTAAATGGTGTAGTTGTAGTTACCACTAAACAAGGAAAAAGAGAATCTCCATTAAACATAAACTATTCGTTAGAACAAACTGTAAGAACAGTACCTAATTATAGTCAATATGACATTTTAAATTCTCAAGAAACTATGAGTATTCTTAAAGAGATTGAAGCAAAAGGGTTCCTAGACTTACCTTCGACTTCTCAAGGCCGATATGGAGGTGTTTATAATATTCTTTCTAGAGCAATTAATACCTACAACACAACTAATGGTACTTTTGGAGTTAAAAATGATGCAGCAGGCAGAAATGCTTTCTTACAAAAGTATGAATTAGCAAATACAGATTGGTTCGCCGCTTTATTCAGACCTTCAATTACACAAAATCACTCTTTGAACTTATCTGGAGGAGGTGTAAACAATTCTTATTTTGCATCACTTGGATTTTACAATGATCCTGGATGGACATTAGCAGACAATGTAAAACAATTTACTTCAAACATTAAAAACACTTTTTTTATTAATGATAAATTAAGTCTTACATTATCAACACAAGCCTCTTTGAGGAACCAGTCTGCGCCAGGAAGTTATGACAGCCTCAGAGATGGCGTAAGCGGAAGCACAACAAGAGACTTTGATATCAACCCATTTAATTATGTATTGAATACCAACAGAACTTTAAGACCATATGACGAAAATGGTAATTATGAGTACTATAGAAACAACTGGGCGCCCATAAATATAATTGAAGAATTAGAAAACAATTATATGGACATCAAGGTGAAAGACATTCGTTTTCAAGCAGATTTAGAATACAAAATAAGTCCAAAATTCACTTACAATTTCACAGGAAATATTAGAAGTGCTAATACAACAAGAGAACATAATATTTTAGAAAAATCTAATATAGTTGGTGCTTATAATGCTCAAGAAACTACTATTGTAAGAGATCAAAACATCTTTTTGTACCAAGATCCAGACAACTTAACAGCACCAAAAGTTTCAGTATTACCAAATGGAGGAATATTAAGAAAATTTTCTAATGATTTAACCTCATTTAATATTCGTAATAGCTTTAGCTACAAAAATGTGTTTAATGAGATTCATGAATTTGATGCTTTATTTGGTCAAGAACTTAGATCTGTTGATAGAAATAGTAACAATTTCACATCATACGGAATACAATATAATAAAGGTTTAACCGCATTTACAGATCCTAGAATATTAGAAAAACTAATAAATGGTGGCGAATCATATTTTGGTTTTAATGAAGAAAGAGAGAGAACCGTTGGTTTCTTCGGAAAAGTAGGATACACTTACGATAGACGTTATACAGCATCTATCACAGGAAGATATGATGGTTCTAATAGACAAGGAAATAGCGGTTCTTCTAGATGGCTGCCAACCTATACTTTTAGTGGAAAATGGAATATTAAGGAGGAATCCTTCATGAAAAATATGGAAAAATTGAACACCCTAAGCTTAAGAGGTTCATATGGTTTAACTGCTACGGCTGGACCAGCAACAAATTCATTAGCTATCTATAGAAGTTTTGTAACTGACCGTCTTAATCTTGGAGATAGAGAAACTGGTTTGAATATTGATGAACTTCAAAACGGAGACTTAACTTGGGAAAAACAATTTGAAACCAATATTGGTTTAGACTTGGGTGTATTTAATAATAGAATACAATTCACAACTGATGTTTACAGACGTAAAGCGTTTGATTTAGTTGATTTTGTTACTACTTCCGGTATTGGAGGTCAAAAATTAAAGCAAGGAAATAATGCCAATATGGAAACTAAAGGTATCGAGCTTGCCATTACAACAAGAAACTTAAACAATACTAGACTAAAATGGTCAACTTCTTTTAATTTCTCCATATTTAATCAAGAAATTACAAAATTACAAAACACACCATCAGTATTAGGTTTAGTAGATGGAACTGGAGGAAACACAATAGGTCATCCAAGAAATGCCTTGTATTCTTATCAATTTACAGGATTAAACAGCCAAGGATTGCCTACTTTCATCATGCCTGAAGGTCAATTAGATAATGTATCTGGAGCAAATTTTCAAGATTCAGATAATGTAACTAAGTATTTAAAATACGAAGGATCCATTGAACCTAACAAATCTGCAGGTATATCCAACACCTTTACTTATGACAATTGGTCTTTAAGTGTTCTTATTGTTGCAGCAGGAGGAAACAAAGTTCGTTTGAATCCTATATACTCTGACAGTTATGACGATTTAACTGTTTTTACTAAAGAATTCACAAATAGATGGATTAATCCAGGTGATGAAGCATTAACAACAATTCCAGTTATTGCTGACAAACGATTAATTGCCAACTATGCGGCTGAATCAAAAGATTTAACAAGAGCATACAATGCCTATAACTTTTCTGACGAACGTGTTGCTGATGGTACTTTTGTAAGATTAAAAAATGTAGCAATTAGCTATGAATTCCCTAAAGATTTAAAGAAAAAATTAGGACTTAATATTTTTACCATGAAAGCATCAACTGCTAACCCTCTTTTAATCTATTCTGACAAAAAACTAAACGGACAAGATCCTGAATTTTACAGATCTGGTGGAGTATCTCAGCCGATAACTAGCCAGTATACATTCTCTCTTAACGTATCTTTTTAATAAACCAAAAAAATGAGAAAACTAAATATAACACTAAGTCTCTTATTGACATTAGTACTTTCAACTAGTTGCGATGATTTCCTTTCTGAGATTCCTGACAACAGAACACAATTAAATACACCAGAAAAAATATCTGAAATATTAGTTAATGCATATCCACAAGCCAACTATATGGAATTTGCTGAAACAATGACGGATAATGTTTTTGACAGTGGTGATTTAACACTGACAACTATAAAAAATAGTCAAAATTACAACTGGGAAATGCAGGATGATATTCAAAGAGACACTCCTTCTTTTTATTGGGATGCTTGTTATGATGCTATTGCACATGCCAATCAAGCACTAGATGCCATAAAAAAATTAGGCAACCCAAGTAATTTAAATCCTCAAAAAGGAGAAGCACTTATTGCCAGAGCTTATTCTCACTTTATGCTTGTTAGCTTTTTCTCTCAAAGGTATAATCCTGCAACAGCAAAAACTGATTTGGGAATACCATATGTATTAGAACCCGAAGACGTATTGATAAAAAAGTACACTAGGAATACCGTAGAAGAAGTTTTCAATTACATTAAAGCAGATTTAGCAGAAGGCCTTAAATATGTCAATAGTGATTACAAATTGCCAAAATTCCACTTTAACAAAGCTGCAGCAAACACTTTTGCAAGTCGTTTTTATGCCATTACAGGCGAATGGAATAAGGTTTTAGAAGTTTCTAATGAATTATCTTCAAATAAAATTGATCAATTAAGAAACTATCAATCCTATTTAGATGTTGATTTTGAAACAGGTACAAGAAAATATTCTCAAGAAAGTGAAAACACTAACCTATTGATTGTTTCTGCTTCATCTACTTACTCTAGAAGTTTTAGACGAAACAGATATCAATTAACAGGCGCCAATAGAGACGAGCTTTTTGGAACAACAACGAATTTAGTAAACAAAGAATATTTATATCGCCCGTTATCGTATAATGGTCAAATCACTATTTTCGTTCCTAAATTTACTGAATACTTCAGATACACCAATGCAAATGCTGGAATTGGTCTTCCGTTTACCGGTCTTGTATTATTAAGTAATGACGAATTGTACCTCAATCGAATCGAAGCACTGATTATGACGAATCAAATCGATTTAGCCAATCAAGAATTAGATTATTTCATGTCTATTCGTGTAAAAAATTATAATGCCACTACTGACAAAATTACACAAGCTAAAGTTATAGCCAAGTATCCGGTCATAGAAAATGAATACACTCCGTTTTACTCACTAACTCCAATACAAACTTCTTACATAAAAGCAATTGCTGAAATTAGAAGAAGAGAGTTTATTCACGAAGGCTTAAGATGGCTTGATATTAAAAGGTTTGCTTTAAAAGTAACCCATCAATCATATAATCAAGCGGATAATATTTTAACAAAAGACGATAAACGAAAAGCTATTCAAATCCCATTACACGTATCTAATACAGGAATCGAAAAAAATCCACGTTAACAAAACCACAGAACTATGAAAATATTAAAACAAGTAAAAAAAATAGCATTACTTACTTTAGTAGCGCTACTGTTTAATGCCTGTTCAAGCGAGGAAGGCCTTAAAGAAAGTCAATTAGATTTGTCAACACCCGCTAAATCAGAATTAGACAACTGGATTGATACTAATTATTTGAATACATATAACATTAATATTATTTATAAATGGAATCAAAACGTAGTCGATAATAATCGTTTTTTATACCCTCCTTTGCAAACAAAAGTACAACCTGCACTAGAAATCGTTCAAAAAATCTGGTTGGAAAGCTATAAAGCCATCGCAGGCCCTGATTTTGTAAAAAAAATAGCTCCAAGAGAGTTTGTGCTTGTGGGGGAATTAACTTAAATACTACAGGAACCATAACACTAGGTTTAGCTGAAGGTGGTCAACGCATTACATTATTTGAAACCGACAATGTCAACAAAAAAAATCGTGAAAACGTGAAACGTTTTATTCATACAATACAGCATGAATACATACATATTCTCAACCAGACTAAACCTTTTGATGAAAAAACATTTTCAAAAATTACACCTACAGGATATACCTCTAACTGGTATGCGACTTCTACAGCTGTAGCTAGAGAACAAGGTTTTATAACAGATTATGCAAGGTCAAACATTAATGAAGATTTTGCAGAAATGGCATCTATTATGTTGGTTAACTCAAAAGCAGAATACGAAGCTATACTAAATGCCATAACAAGCAGCACTGCAAAAGCTAGTATAAAAAGTAAAGAAGCTGTTGTAGTAAAGTATTTCAAGGATGCTTTTGGTATTGATTTCTACAAACTTAGAGATGAAGCTGAAAAAAACACTAATGCGGTAATTAATGGATAATGTTAGTTTCTAAACACAATTTGTTTAACCAAAAAACATATTTCAACTACACAATTTATAAATATAAATTTAAAAATTATGAAATTAAAGAAAATATTTAATCACTTATTGGTTGCTTTCTTAGTATTCCAATTTCTTTCTTGTGATAATAAAGAATCACTAGATTCTCCATTTAACGCTACTCCATCGGAACGATTAAATGCACAACAAAAAGAGCTTAATGACCTATTAGAATCCGCACAATATGGATGGAAAGCTGTTTATTTTACAGATACTACACAATTGGGAGGTTACACACACTTATTTAAATTTAAACAGGGAAAAGTAGACATGGCCTCAGATTTCGATAGCGATACTGGAACGTATTCTAGCGAATACAGCATCGAATTAGGAAGTACAGTAAGTCTTGTTTTTACAACAAAAAACAGAATACATTTATTGTCTGATTCTAACAATTATCCTGTAGCAAGTTTGAGAGGAAAGGGGTACAAAGGAGACTTTCAATTCCTTTATTATGGTAAAGAGAATGATCAAATCATTTTCAAAACGAATAGAAGTTTTAAAGAATTGCGTTTTGTAAAAGCTACGGCCGAAGACTGGTCAAACTTAGCTAAAAACATCGCTATGATCCCTAATGTTATTGGTAGTAACACAAGACCTCTATTCAGGCTTCTCGAAACTTTCGATGGTTCAAAAACAAGTCAATTTGATTTTAATTTCACTGGAGCCACTAGGTATGCAACAGCTAATTCGATAGAATCAGGTTCTAACATGACTAGTAATATGGGTATCGCTTACACGCCAACTGGTATTATTGTAAGTCCGCCTGTCAAAGTTGGTAATCAAAAACTAACCGACTTTACTTATGATAGTGCGAGCGGAGCCTTTACTGCCACAGGAACAAACAATGTTACTGCAACCATCAAGTATAGTAACAAACCATTAATAATAACAGATGATTACAAAAAGTTATTAGCAGGAAATCCGAATAATGTATATGCATATATTTACGACTTAACAAATACTGCCTCAACTAATTCATTACTATTCAATACCATTTTGACCGAACTTAAATTAAGTTTACCAGCCGGAGCTCAACTAACTAGAATACAGCCTTGGTTTAATAATCCTGATGGTAGTAACTATATTGAATATCGTTTTGGAAATGCTACAGGAGCAACTATTGCCAGATATTACCATTATTTTACTGTTAAAGAAGACGCTACAAATAAAGTTATTATCCTAAATCCTTTACAATGGAAAACTAGTACACTGGGTACTGCGCCTGTAATTACAGCACCTGCTTTTCTAAAAAAACTAGATGACCAATTAATGAATCCAAACGGTTTGTATTTTATTAAACAAGGTGGACTACCTTATCCTGCATTTACGTTGACTGGATTTAATAGCACTTTTAGAATGACGGTATATCCATTTCAATAAATTATAATCTTAAATAAAAAATTATGAAAAAAATAATCTTAACAACTAGTATCCTAATTTGGATAAATTCTTTTGCTCAACAAACTAATAATGACTCAAAAGATTGTCTTGCTTTTGATAGAGAAAAAGCAGAATGGGTTGCTGTTAAATGCTCCGAATATGGATTCTTAATGAAATCAAATACGGGGTTCGGTACAAACTCAACAAAACCAAATCAATATCTATATCCGCCTGAAGAGTCTAAAATTTTGGAATATTCACCTTCAGCTGAAGAAGTTGAAGGACTAAGCCTTTTACAAATTTTAATTTTACGCTTTGGGGGCAATCCAGGATGGAGTCCTTTAATATTTTAAAATGTTTAGCATATAAAAATCAAAAAAGGTGATTAAAAAGTATTAAGCTTTACTTTTTACTATGATTATTTTTTTTAAACTTTACTGCTAAAAAATAAAAAAAACATAAGCTCGCAAAAATAAATTTAATATTTACGGGCTTATTTTTACAAATGTACTAATACACATAAAGCAACTCAAATTGAGTTGCTTTATTATTTTAATCTTATCTGATGAATCAATTTTTACAATTTATAAAACTTAACTTAGAAGAAGCAACTTCACAGTAAACGATTCAAATAAATATTCATGAATTAAAATAAGCACTCCTATTAAAGAGAAGTTTTTTACAATGTCTTATAATATTTTTTGATATTTTAGCATCAAATAACAATATTATGCCATCCGACTGTATCAGCTTTCAAAATTCTGGGTATTTTTCCTCATTAATCAATGACTATTTAGACCAAAAACCAAACGTACAGCCTTTGTACCATCGATTCCCAACTCTTGAAAACTTTGGCACTCAAATAGATGAAAAGAAAGCCAACTTTGATGACTCTAAAAGAGCTGTTTTAGTTGCTTCTCTAGAATCCCAATATGCCAAAATAAATGCTTCTGAGACTACGCTTCATAACATTAAACTGTTAAACCAATCGAATACGTTTACGATTACAACAGGTCATCAACTGAATTTATTCACTGGGCCTTTGTATTTTCTATATAAAATCATTTCAACCATCAATCTGACTAAGGAATTACAACAAAAATATCCTGAACAAAATTTTGTTCCAATATATTGGATGGCTACCGAAGACCACGATTTTGAAGAAATCAATTACTTTACTTTTAAAGGAAAAAAATTCTGTTGGAACAAAGAAAGTACTGGACCAGTAGGCCGATTATCTACAGAAGGTCTTGAAGATTTTTTAACCATTTTTGCGCTAGAATTAGGAAGCAGTACCAATGCCGAAAAGCTAAAAACACTATTTCAAGAAGCTTATTTGAAGCATCCCAATTTAGCTGATGCGACCAGATATTTAGCCAATGCTCTATTTAGCGATTACGGATTAGTCATTTTAGATGCTGATGATGCCAATCTAAAAAGACAATTTATTCCGTTTATTAAGGAAGAGATACTTAATCAAACGGCTTTTTCAAAAGTGAATGAAACTATCCATCAAATGGGTAATTATACCGTTCAAGTCAATCCTCGTGAAATCAATTTGTTTTATATAGAAGACAACTTGAGAGAGCGTATTATTTTTGAAGACGGATTGTACAAAATAAACAATACTAAAATTCAGTTTTCAGAACAAGAACTACTCGCTGAATTGGAACTCCATCCTGAAAAATTCAGCCCCAATGTAGTGATGCGTCCTTTATATCAAGAAGTTATTCTACCAAATCTAGCCTATATTGGTGGTGGTGGAGAAATAGCGTATTGGTTAGAATTGAAATCATTTTTTGATGCAGTAGAGGTGACTTTTCCAATACTCATTGTACGTAACTCCGTAGTATTGGCTACTGAAAAACAGCTAAAAAAAGCCGATGCCTTAGCCTTGACTTGGAGCGATTTATTCCAAAAACAAGCGCAATTAATCAACAACAAAACCAAACAATTATCCGAATTCGCCATCGATTTGAGCGATTTGAAACAGCAATTACAACAGCAGTTTCAAGCTCTCAATGAACTCGCTTACAAAACCGACCGAACTTTTGAAGGCGCCGTAAAAGCGCAAGAAGTAAAACAAACCAAAGGACTAGAACAACTTGAAAAACGATTGCTAAAAGCACAAAAACGAAAATTAGCCGATAGTTTGAGCCGAATCACAGCACTTCAAAATGAACTTTTTCCTAACCAAAGTTTGCAAGAACGTCAAGCTAATTTTGCTGAATTTTATTTAGAAAATGGTGAACAACTACTTCCAAAACTGATCCAAAAAATACAGCCACTAGCAACGCATTTCACAATAATAACATTCTAAAGCATATAGATTGTTAATTAAATTCGTCTTTTACTAATCGGAATTGATAAAAAAGTATATTTTTGCTCCGAATTTAAAAAAAACCAAATAATGACTACGAATAGAACATTCACAATGATCAAACCTGATGCTGTAGCAAACGGACACATCGGAAACATTTTAGCAATGATTACCAATGCAGGTTTCAAAATTGTTTCTTTGAAATTAACGCAATTAACAGTTGCTGATGCAGAAGCTTTTTACGCTGTACACGCTGCAAGACCTTTTTACGGAGAATTAGTAGCATTCATGTCTCGTGGTCCTATCGTTGCTGCCATTTTAGAAAAAGAAAATGCAGTGGAAGATTTCAGAACTTTAATCGGAGCGACTAATCCAGCTGAAGCTGCAGAAGGAACTATCCGTAAAGCTTACGCAACTTCTATCGGTGAAAATGCTGTTCACGGTTCTGATAGCGACGAAAATGCTGCTATCGAAAGTGCTTTCCACTTTGCTGGAAGAGAGCAATTCTAAATCAGTGTTCAGTAAACAGTTTTTAGTGGGCAGTAAAATGCACTAAAAATAATTATCTCATAAAAAAATCCCATTTTGCTATAAACAAAATGGGATTTTTTATTACCTGAAAATTATAATTCAATAAAGAGTATATAGTCGCTACAGCAAACTGAATACTTATTACTGACCACTGAACACTCACATTCTACCTCAACACCACATCTCTAACCACATCACGACGCAATTCCTCATTAATCATGGCAATTATTTTCGATTTCCCGTGACTCAATTCCTCCCTCAGTACTGAAGACGTTAAGGCAACATATAATATATTACCTTTCAAAACCACATCTTGAGTATATGAATTTACACCATTGCCCATCAAATTTTTCCAAGCCTCACGAACATCAATCTGATTAAGACCTGTTTGCAATTTATTCGCCTCAATAATATGCTTCAACACATCCCCTACCGTATTCTGATTATTTAGTCGTTTTGCCATTGTCAATAATTTTTATCGGACCTGTTTTTTTATAGTGATACTCTTTTTGCTCTGCATTTTTTAAGACCAATTCCTTTGCATCAATCTTTATCAATTCCTCTGACCATTGCGCAAAATCAGTCTTGAAATCTAGAAAAATTTGATCATTTTTCTCTCGAACACGAATCGTTTCTACCAAATCATTCGCCTGAAACGTACCGTCCAATTGCGGCATTACTTTCTTTCTAAATCCAGTATCGCCTTTTATTTCAAAATAATCAAAACTATCATTGCTCGGGTATTCTTTATCCGCACCCTCTTCAAAAACCACCTTCTCAATCTCCCAATACCCATTCAACAAAGTCACCGATTCTTTCTCAACTTTAGATTGACACCCTAAAAAAAACAAACAAAGGGTTACTACTACAACTACTTTTTTCATAGAATATTTTTAATTTTTATAAGGAGCTATTTCCTGCTGTCCACTATATCTTGTCGTCCCGAACCCCGGGACCACAAGGATGCCGTTCCCATCAGGGCTAGAAAAACAGTGTACAACAACACGTCTACTCTAATTACAAAGTACGCGTAAATCAAGTAAAGAAACAAAGAAAAACAGTTCGCATTCCACATTTTAAAACAAAAAGGAAAGCAACTAAAAGAAAATTAAAAAGATGGAAAAACAATAAATTAGTATAGAAAAAGCAAGGAAAAATCAGCTTTTATCAAATTTTACTTAGCACTAAACTTCTTGTAAATACCAATTAAAAAAAGAACCCCGCCAGCTCCTAGAAAAAAGCCATACGCATAATCCATTTTACCTCTAACAAAATTAGCCAAGACAAGACAAATCATACTGATGAAGTACAAATATAAAGGGCTAAAATTTTTCACATCAAACTATTTAAAGAAAGAATCTACGAACTCATACTTATTAAAGACTTGTAAATCTTCAATTCCTTCACCTACTCCAATATATTTTACTGGAATCTGGAACTGGTCCGAAATACCAATAACAACGCCACCTTTGGCCGTTCCGTCTAATTTAGTAACCGCAAGAGAAGTAACTTCGGTAGCAGCCGTAAATTGTTTGGCTTGTTCAAAAGCGTTTTGACCTGTAGAACCATCTAATACCAAAAGTACATCATGAGGCGCATCAGCAACCACTTTTTGCATCACACGTTTCACTTTTGATAGCTCATTCATTAAATTGATTTTATTATGCAAACGTCCAGCGGTATCAATAATCACAATATCGGCATTTTGTGCCACCGCTGATTGCAAAGTATCAAAAGCTACAGAAGCTGGGTCACTTCCCATCTCCTGACGCACTATAGGCACTCCAACACGATCTGCCCAAATTTGTAACTGATCGATAGCTGCCGCACGGAAAGTATCCGCCGCTCCAAGAACAACATTGTATCCTGACTTTTTAAACTGATAAGCCAATTTACCAATAGTAGTGGTTTTACCCACTCCATTTACGCCTACCACCATCAATACATAAGGTTTAGTATTGATTGGTACTACAAATTCTGAAGCTTCTCCGTTATTAGTTTCAGATAACAAGCCAGCAATTTCTTCTTGAAGAATCGCATTTAACTCATCAACCCCTAAATATTTATCTGCTGCAACACGATTTTCAATACGTGTAATAATTTTCAAAGTAGTAGCAACTCCAACATCTGAAGCTACTAAAATTTCTTCTAAATTATCAAGCACATCATCATCTACTTTTGACTTACCGGCAACAGCTTTTGTTAATTTTGTAAAAAAATTAGTCTTTGTTTTCTCGAGTCCTTTATCTAAAGACTGCTTCTTATCGGAGGAAAAAATACGTTTAAAAAAACTCATTTGGGTTAGTTTAAGTAGGTCATGAAAAAAATCACTGCAATATTTGAAAGCGTAAATATAAAAAATAAAAAAGCTACTTCCGAAAGAAAGTAGCTTTTATATAAATTGTATGAAAATTATTTCTTTTTCAAGAATTCATCAACTGCTTCAGGAGCCATAATAGATTCTACGAATGTATATGCACCAGTCTTAGGAGATTTCACCATTTTAATGGCTTTTGATAATCTCTTAGAAGCGGTTTGTAACGATGCTACGGTTTTCTTTGCCATGATTCAAATGTTATTTGTATTTTAAAAATCTCTAATTAAACAATTGAGACTTTAAAACCACTTGTTATTACTTAATTTCTTTGTGAACAGTTACTCTTTTCAAGATTGGATTAAATTTTTTAATCTCTAATCTGTCTGGAGTATTTTTTTTGTTCTTTGTTGTGATGTATCTTGAAGTCCCTGCAACACCAGTTGTTTTGTGCTCAGTACATTCTAAAATTACTTGGATTCTATTACCTTTCTTTGCCATCTTGCTATATAGTTATTATTGGAAAAAGATTATTTGATAAATCCTTCTGATTGCGCTTTTTTCAATACAGCAGCAATTCCATTTTTATTAATTGTTTTTATCGTAGATGCTGCTACTCTAAGAGTAATCCATCTATCTTCTTCTGGAAGATAAAAACGCTTTTTCACTAAGTTTACAGAAAACTTTCTCTTAGTTTTATTCATAGCGTGAGAAACGTTATTTCCTACCATCGCTCTTTTACCTGTAAGGTCACAAACTCTTGACATTATCTTATCTTTTATCGTTATTCAAAATCAGGGTGCAAAGAAAAGAAAAATAAACGGATGAAACAAAAAATTATTACACATTTTTTAAAATTTCTTTTTGCATCATTTCCAAACTCTTAGTTACCGCTCTATCGATAACTTTCTCACGGGGCTGACCAAAATTAAACGCTTCCACTAGTACACCATTTGGTGTAGCCAAGGCAATAAAAACACTACCAACACTAGCCTCAGAGTCACCTTTTGCTGGTCCAGCATTACCAGTAGTCGCAATAGCATAATCCGTTTGGAATATTTTTTGAGCATTCACCGCCATCTCTTTTGCCACCTCTCCACTAACCACACTATGCTGTTCAATCGTCTCAGGACACACTTCCAACAACTTAATTTTCATCGCAGTAGCATATGCCACCACACTCCCTTTATAGTAACCAGAAGCACCAGGAACACTTGCGATTAATTGTGCTATTTTACCTCCCGTACAACTTTCAGCCGTAGCGATTGTCCTATTTTTTTGAACTAACATACGACCAACAACAACTTCCAAAGTTTCTTCCTCATCAAACCCCACAATAATATCACCAATAAGATTTTGTAAAGATGCCAACAAATCGTGCAACGCCGCTTCCAAAAAATGCTTATCTTTTCCTCTTGCCGTCAACCGTAAACGCACCCGACCTGGAGCTGGCAAATACGCTAAGCTCACAAAGTTAGGCAAATCATCCTCCCATTGCTCAATGCGTTCAGCCACCAAACTTTCGCCTTGACCATAAGTAAGCACCGTTTTATGTATAATAAAGGGACGCTCATATTCGCTAACTATTTTAGGTACCACTTGATAATCCACCAAATACTTCATTTCATAAGGCACACCAGGCAGCGATACAAAAACGGTATTTTCTTTTTTGAGCCACATTCCCGGAGCCGTACCCACTTCATTATGCAATACCGTAGCCTTCGAGGGCACCAAAGCTTGGTCGATATTCATTTGCGAAGCTTTTCGCTGTAATGCTTTTTCAATTAAAGCTACAACATGCAACTCAACCTCAACATTACGAATAAGCGTATCTTCAAAATAATCACAAATCGTTTTTTTAGTAATATCATCTTTTGTCGGCCCTAAACCACCAGTAATCACCACCAACTCCACCTTATTCTGCAAAGAAGCAAACGTATCCAAAATAGCTTTTCTATCATCACTAATAGAAAGCATCTCTTTAACCTCAACCCCTATTCGATCCAGTGCTTTTGCAATGTAAGCTGAATTGGTATCAATAATTTGCCCAATAAGAATTTCGTCACCGATAGTAATTATGGCTGCTTTCATATACTAATAAAATTGAAATGAATATCCTTTTCGAATCAGCTGTTACAAGTCAAAATCCTTTTTGATTTCCTTAATAGCATCTTTTACTCTTTTTTTGAGGCTCTTGAAAGTTTCTATAATATCTTTTTTTCGACCTTCGGTTTTAGTCCAAGCTTCTATTTGAAGAATTTCTTCAAATGCGACATTTAATCCGATTAAATCAAGAGTAGGTTTGGTCTTGTGCGCGTAGGCGTATGCTAATTTATGATCGCTCTCATCAATTCCTTCTTTGATTTTTTTCAAATCTTCTGGAACTTCAGTAACAAAAAGAGTTAAAATTTGCAACACAAATTCTGGATCATTGTCCGAAAGCGCATACACTTTGGAAAGGTTGTATTTTAAAGCCATTATTTTACTTGTATTCTAAATAATTGTTGTCCTTCTAAAAATCCTTCTAAAACATCATTGGGTTGCACAGCAGCAACTCCAGCCGGTGTTCCCGTAAAAATGATATCTCCTATTTTCAACGTAAAAAACTGCGAAACATAAGCAATCAACTCATCAATAGACCATAACATATGACTAGAACAACCTTTTTGAACGCTTTGTCCGTTATTAGTTAACTCAAATGTAAGATTTTCAAGTGAACTAAAGTGAGTTTTAGGCAAAAAATCTCCAATCACTGCCGAACCATCAAAAGCCTTTGCTTTTTCCCAAGGCAATCCTTTTTGTTTTAGTTTTTCCTGTAAATCTCTTGCCGTAAAATCGATTCCAACACTAATTTCTTCATAATATTTATGTGCAAACTTAGGTTCGATGTATTTTCCAACTTTACTAATTTTTACAATCAACTCAATTTCGTGATGAATATCCTCTGAAAATTCTGGAATCACGAAAGGATGCTGCTTTAGCAAAATAGCCGAATCAGGCTTCATAAAAACCACTGGCTCCTCTGGACGTTCGTTTTTTAACTCTTCAATATGGTTGACATAGTTCCTGCCAATGCAAATTATTTTCATAACTTAAGTGAATAGTAATTAGTAAAAAGTAATTAGCAAACACATACTATTCACTAATTACTTTTCACTAATCACTCTATTTTGTGTTTAACCTTCTTAATTTAATGGCTGTAAGTACTTTTTTGGTATACAAAGGAAAATCAGCGTTTTGAATCCAGCTAAAATAACCAGGCTCCGACTCTAATACCTTTTCAACCTTAACACCTTTATGCTTTCCAAAAGTAAAAATCTCTTCATCGTCTTTATCAAAAGCAATCATTCCAGCGAAATCGGCTATTTTTTTTCTTGTCGTAAATTCGGACAACACTTTCATATCGTTTTCCAACTCAGGATAGCGATCCAATTGTGCTTTTAAAATTTCGTAAGTAGCCATCGTATCTGCTTCGGCTGAATGAGCATTTTCGAGTGAATTACCGGTGTAAAATTTCAATGCCGCTGCTAGCGTACGTTCTTCCATTTTATGAAAAATAGTCTGTACATCCACAGAAACTCTATTCTTCATATCAAAATCAACTCCCGCTCTCAACAGTTCCTCAGCCAATAAAGGAATATCAAAACGATCTGAATTGAATCCAGCCAAATCAGCATCCTTTATCAAATTGTATACCTGCGAGGCCAATTCTTTGAAGGTGGGCTCGTTGGCTACTTTTTCGTTAGTAATCCCATGCACCGCAGTTGTCTCAGCAGGAATAGGAATGGTTGGATTGACCAACCAGGTTTTACTTTCTTTGTTTCCGTTGGGGAAAACTTTAAAAATTGAAATCTCTACAATGCGATCTTTCCCAATATCAATACCTGTTGTTTCAAGATCGAAAAAACAAATGGGTCTATTTAATTTCAGTTCCATTTCATCCTATTATTTACAATTGCAAATATACTTTTTTAAGCAGGACTAAAAAGACTTCTCTTTAATAAAATGGAACAAACAGAATGAAATCCAAATCTTTACAAAAAAATTAAAATAAAAAAACCGACATAAAATACATTATGTCGGTTTTGGATTGTTAGTTTTTTATTAAAAATCCCTATTTGGATCAAATGCCTCTAAATATTCTGCTACCCTTTTCACAAAGCTTCCTCCTAATGCTCCATCTACCACACGGTGATCATACGAATGAGACAAGAACATTTTTTGACGAATTCCAATAAAATCACCTTCTGGTGTTTCGATTACCGCTGGCACTTTTCGAATAGCCCCTAGTGCCAAAATACCTACTTGTGGCTGGTTGATAATCGGTGTTCCAAAAACAGAACCAAAAGTTCCCACATTAGTAACTGTGTAAGTTCCTCCTTGTGTATCGTCTGGTTTTAATTTTCCAGCTTTCGCACGATTTCCTAAATCATTTACTGCTTTCGCCATACCTACCAAATTCAATTGATCGGCATTTTTAATAACAGGAACAATTAAATTTCCGTTTGGTAAAGCTGCTGCCATACCCAAATTGATGTTTTTCTTTTTGATAATAAAATCACCATCCACCGAAATATTCATGCCTGGAAAATCTTTCAAAGCTTTCGCCACAGCTTCCATAAATATAGGAGTAAAAGTCAATTTCTCACCTTCTCTCTTTTCAAAAGCAGTTTTTACACGATCTCTCCATTTTACAATATTCGTCACATCAACCTCAATAAATGATTGTACGTGAGCCGAGGTTTGAACAGAAGCTACCATATAACCCGAAATTAGCTTACGCATTCTGTCCATTTCTACAATTTCGTCTCCACCATTAACAGAAACTGGAGCAGCTTTTGTAGCAACAGGAATTGGCGACACAGACGACACTGTATCCACCATTAATGATGGTGTAGCAACCACTTTAGGTTGATTCCCTCTATTTTTAATATACTCTAAAATATCAACTTTGGTAATTCTACCCTCTTTACCTGTTCCAGAAATAGTTTGTAATTCTGCAACAGAAATACCTTCTTCTTTGGCAATATTTTTTACCAAAGGAGACAAAAACTTATCCGATTCCGTAAAATCTACTGGAGCAAGCACGGCTTCTTTAGCCAATTCAATTGACTTTTCGATTGCTACCACCTCTTCTGGAACTGCATTAGCAACAACAGATTCTGCAACTGCACCACCTTCGGTTTCAATAATAGCAATGGTTTGACCCACCTGAACCAAATCATTAATTTGAAACAATTGTTCTACTAATACCCCTGAAACTTCACTAGGCACCTCGCTATCCACTTTGTCTGTAGCAATTTCTAATACTGCTTCGTCTGCTTCAATTGTTTCCCCTACTTGTTTCAACCAATTGGTAATGGTTGCTTCTGCAACACTTTCTCCCATTTTTGGAAGTTTTAATTCAAATCTTGCCATATCAGTAACCTAAACGGTGTTTTTTATTTTCTGTTTGCGAAATTAACAAATAAATCGAATGTAAATTACATTTTATATAAATTATTCGGAATTTTCAAAACCGTACCTCTTTCGTTATTATTATCACTTCCTATTAAAAAATTAGAACTTTTAGGAAGAATTTTAAAAGCAAATCCTCTATTCTTTAGTAATTCCAAAAAAGCGATGCATTCTTGAAAAGAAATATAATTATTATCCAGAAGTATTTCGATTCCTTTTTCCTTTATAAAAGAAGACGAATTTACCATTTTTTCTCCTTTTAAAGCATGAAACGCCACTTTTTTTCCCAAAGCCAACTGTAATTCCTGCGCCACTTTTTCATCTTCAGAAAAAAGACAATAGGCATTGAATTCTTTTTTATGTTTTGGTTTTCCTTGAAACATTTTCAAAATGGAAAACAAAAAAATCCCTAACTCCATGAAAATTTCAAAGAAAATGGAAACTCTAAAATGTTTTTGATAAAAAAAACGCATGGCTTCTTGAAAGCGCTTCATGTAAGTACCATCTTTTACGGTACTTTCGCCTTTGTAATGCAAGACTGTCGTTTCGTGAAAATAAAAATTGTCTTTTCCTTTTTGTAACACCTGATAGGATAGGTCAATATCGTCAGAGTACATAAAGCAATTTTCATCAAAACCACCCACTTCTAAGTACAATTCACGAGAGAGGAACATAAAAGCACCCACTAAAATATCGACTTTACCGGTTTGATCAGGCTGTAAATGTTGCGCATAATACTTCGTGAAAATTGAAACAGAAGGAAACCATCTGTACAATCCCATGACTTTTGTAAAAGCCACCCAAGGCGTGGGAACCCCTCGTTTGCTTTCGGGTAAAAAATTCCCAGAACCATCAATGAGTTTTACACCAACAATGCCGAGATTTTTTTGAGCTTTGACAAAAGCCAATACCTTCTCAAAAGTATCTTCGGCTACGACGGTATCGGGATTCAAAATACAAAGATAGTCCCCTTTGGCGGCAGCAACTCCAATGTTATTGCCTTTTGAAAAACCCAGATTCTCTTTATTTTGAATCAATTGTATGGCTGGAAATCGGGTTTGCATCATCGCGCAACTATCGTCAGAGGACGCATTGTCGACCACAATAATTTCGCCATCGATATTTCCTAACGCTTTTTGAACACTAAGTACACATTGTTCCAAGAAATAGCGCACGTTGTAATTGAGAATGATAACAGATAATTGCATGATGCAAATATAATGAGATAAAATGCTTTCAAAAGCGTTACCAATCCTTCTTGTTATTAAAAGTCTATTACAACTATATTTCCGTATTTTTACCTTTCCCTTAGCATCAATGTTTATGAAATTCTTGTTGTACTTACTGTGCTGTTTTTCGTTCGTTTACCCTCAAACGAATAAACTTAATGATGTTGCTATCCTAAAAAACAAAAAAAATAAGCACTCAAGGATCAAAACAAAACACTTGCATTCTGCTCCACTATCCGATTCCTTAAAAGAAACTTCTGGGTTAGTATTTTTTGAGGGTTTATTTTGGACACACAATGACGACCACGACACCACGCTTTATGGTTTGGACGCCTCAGGAAAAATCAAAAAGAAAATCAAACTGCACGGAGTAGTGAATCAGGATTGGGAAGAAATCACTCAAGATAGTTCCTACCTATATATAGGAGACTTTGGCAACAACAATTCTGGGAATCGAAAAGATTTGAGTATTTTAAAAATAGAGAAGACATCCTTTCTGAAAGAGCAACCTCATATTGAAACCATCACTTTTTCTTATAGTAACCAAACAGATTTTAATCCACAAAAACCCAACACCACCGAGTGGGATTGCGAAGCTTTTATAGCAACGAAAAACAGTATCTATTTGTTCACTAAAGTATGGAAAACTTCGACTACAAACCTTTATGCTTTGCCCAACACCACAGGCCACCAAATGGCACAACTAAAAGCTTCTTGGGATTGCAAAGGCTTACTCACTGGCGCTACTTATTTGGAGCGTGAGAAAAAAATAGTACTGTGTGGCTACACTAAAAAAGGAAGCCCTTTTTTATATCTTTTGTCTGATTTTACGGGAAATCAATTTTTTTCGGGTAGCAAAAGAAGGATCAATCTAAAAATGCGATTTCATCAAATTGAGAGCATTGCTACGATGGATGGCAACACCTTTTATTTAACCAATGAAGCTTTGGTCAGAAAACCTTTTTTGAAGATTCCTCAACAATGGCATGTGGTAAAGCTGAAGGATTGAAAGAGTAATAACACGAATAACAACTACAATTAAGCACTACACTTTTTAAGTCACATCGAGCAGTTTATTCTGAGCGAAGTCGAAGTACAGTCGAAAGGCACTATTGGTTCTCGACTGCGCTCGAACTGACAAATCAGACTAATGTATAAAAACCATTGATACTCCTTAACACGAATGTCATTAAGTTAAAAGATTTTTGATTGAAGAGTAACGATTTTTGATTTTGGTCAAGTAAATAAAAATCAAATGATTTTCAGTATTTTTTACATCAGCAATCAAAAATCATTAATCAAAAATCAGCAATCATTTCCTCGTTTAATCTTTAACTTAACGACAGCGGGACCCATGTTTCCTGACAATGCCTTTTGCCGATGTCCCTAAAAACAACCTTAACCCTTTGAGAAATAATTCGCAAATGGCTATAGAATAGCTTACTTTTGCAAAATGTTACGATTCTTAAACCAATCCTAACCCATAACTCATAACCCATACCTTATCAAGTGAATTACTTATCTGTCGAAAATATCTCTAAGTCTTTTGGAGAAAGAACCCTTTTTGAAAACCTTTCGTTTGGGATTAATAAAGACCAAAAAATTGCCTTTATTGCCAAAAATGGTTCAGGAAAAACCTGCATCATGAAAATTATTAATGGCGAGGACGAACCCGATACGGGACAAGTGGTGATTCGTAAAGACATTAAAATGGCGTTTTTGTCGCAAGATCATAATTTGCAAGACGAATTGACGATTGAGGAAAGTATTTTCGCTTCGGATAATGAAATTTTGAAAGTGATTGAACGCTACGAAAAAGCGTTGGAAAATCCCGAAGATGAGGAAGCCTACCAAAAAGCGTTTGATCAAATGGATCAATACAATGCTTGGGATTTTGAAACGCAGTTCAAACAGATTTTGTTCAAACTGAAGTTGGAAGACTTCAAGCTGAAGGTCAAAAATTTGTCAGGTGGACAGAAAAAAAGATTGTCTTTAGCTATCATTTTAATCAATCGTCCTGACTTGTTGATTTTGGATGAACCTACCAACCACTTGGATTTAGAAATGATTGAATGGCTGGAAAGTTATTTTGCCAAAGAAAACATTACGCTGTTTATGGTGACGCACGACCGTTTCTTTTTGGAGCGTGTGTGCAACGAAATTATTGAATTAGACAACGGGAAATTACACCAATACAAAGGCAATTATTCCTATTATTTGGAGAAAAAAGAAGAGCGTATTGCCTCTGAAAACGCTAGTGTGGACAAAGCGCAAAACTTGTTTGTAAAAGAATTGGAATGGATGCGCAGGCAACCTAAAGCCCGAACCACCAAGTCGAAATCGCGTCAAGACGATTTTTACATCATTAAAGAAAAAGCCCAAAGTCGCCGTCGAGAGAACAAAGTCGAGCTCGAAATCAACATGGAGCGCATGGGCAGCAAGATCATTGAGCTGCACAAAATCTCGAAAAAATTTAAGGATCATGTGATTCTGGATAACTTTAGTTTTGATTTTCAACGTGGTGAACGCATCGGGATTATTGGAAAAAACGGGACAGGAAAATCTACTTTTTTGAACGTTCTAACGGGTACTTTACCTCTGGATAGCGGAAAAGTAATTGTGGGTGACACGATCAAAATTGGCTATTATACCCAATCCGGAATCAACCCAAAACCCAATCAAAGGGTTATAGATATTATTAAGGAATACGGAGAATACATTCCACTAAGCAAAGGGCGCATTATTTCGGCTTCGCAATTGCTAGAGCGCTTTCTGTTTGATGCCAAAAAACAATATGATTTTGTAGAAAAATTAAGTGGTGGCGAATTGAAGCGTTTGTATTTGTGTACCGTTTTGATACAGAATCCTAACTTTTTGATTCTAGATGAACCTACCAATGATTTGGATATTGTAACCTTGAATGTGCTCGAGAGTTTTCTGCTAGATTATCCTGGATGTTTGATGGTGGTGTCGCACGATCGTTATTTTATGGATAAGATTGTCGATAATTTATTTGTATTTAGAGGACAAGGCGAAATTGAAAACTTTCCCGGAAATTACTCTGATTTTAGAGCCTATGAGGACAGCGCTGATGTGGCACAAAAAGAAGAAAACAAAGCCGAGAAAAAAGATTGGAAACAAAACAATCCAACAGGTAACCTGACTTTTAACGAGCAAAAAGAATTTCAAAAAATTGAAAAAGAGATCAAAGATTTGGAACTGGAAAAAGCAAAAATAGAGCAGCTTTTTGCCGATGGCCAAGTGGTTGAAATTGAGAAAAAAGCGAAAGAATTAGAAGTTATTATTCAGAAAATCGAAACCAAAGAAGAGCGTTGGTTTGAACTTTCGGCCAAATTAGAAGGATAACACTTTTAAAATTTTCTTAAAGATTCTTGCTTAAAATAATGAATGCTTATTTTAGCGACTATTAAAAATTACAGTAAAAATGAAAAAATTAGCATCAGCATTTATGCTCCTAACCTTATTTGTTTCTTGCAGCTTGGATAAAACAGAAGCTATTGATTACAGCGCACAAAACGAACAAGAAATTAAAGATTATTTGACCAAAAACAACCTAAAGGCCGAACGCACTTCATCAGGCCTATATTACATCATCAATGAAGAAGGCACGGGAGAACATCCTAAAGCCACTTCTAATGTTACGGTAATTTATAAAGGATATTTTACTGACGGAAAAGAATTTGACAAGAGCAAAGACGAAGGCGCAACTTTTGGATTAAATCAAGTGATAAAAGGATGGACAGAAGGCATCCCTTATTTTAAAACAGGTGGTAGCGGACAACTGTTTGTTCCTGCACATTTAGGATATGGCAGTTTTGGATACGGTCCAATTCCGGGTGGATCCGTTTTGATTTTTGACGTGAAATTACTTTCGATTAATTAATTTGTAAACAACATTTATAAATAAGCCATACTACTTTTTTTGTTATGGCTTATTTTTTTTATCAACTTTAGCAGTAGCGTTGTTGTTTTTATTGCTACTTAATGATGAAAATAAAAAAGCACCCAAGCTTCGTTTATAGCCCCGATAGCAGCGGCATCCTTTGCTTTTTTTTTCAAAGCAAAGATATAGCGGATAGCGGGACTTTGCTAGTAAATAAGCTTTTTGTGGGTTGCTTCAAAAAAAACCAATAGTATGTTTTTTCAACTCAAATCGTACCTACACTTTCTATGGCTCTCCAAAAATGAACACGGGGTACATTCGCCTTTTGTGTTTACTTTGGTTACGCAATGCTTTTATGACAAAGCAAAACATGCTGATTATGCCGTTTTAAACCAATACAGATCGTCTCTTTTGGCCGATAAAAACGCGATTGAAGTGACGGATTTCGGCGCGGGATCAAGAGTTTTTAAATCTACTACTCGGAGCATTGCGCAAATTGCGGCAACGGCTGGGATTTCGAAAAAACGAGCGCAATTACTGTATCGAATTACCCGTTACTTTGAGCCCCACTCGGTTTTAGAACTAGGAACATCCGTGGGTTTAGCAACCGCTTCAATGGTGTTAGGAAACAAAAAAGCCCAAATTACAACGCTTGAAGGCTGTCCTGAAACGGGAAAAATAGCCCAACACCAGTTCAAAAATTTCCATTTCCATCAGATTGAAGCGATAACTACTCGATTTGAGGATTTTTTACAGCAAGAACAATTGGCTGCCAAAAAATATGATTTGATTTATTTTGACGGAAATCATGCCAAAGAAGCAACTGTAAAGTATTTTGAGCAATTACTCCCTACGACTCACAATGAAACGGTTTGGATTTTTGACGACATTCATTGGTCAAAAGAGATGCAAGAGGCTTGGGAAATGATACAAAATCATCCTAAAGTAACAGTAACTATTGATACGCATCAATGGGGTTTGGTATTTTTTAGAAAAGAACAAGCCAAAGAGCATTTTGTAATTAGGATATAAATGTAAACCAACAACTTTGGTTTAAACAAGAAACGAAGTGAATAGCCGAGATCTAATCACGATCGAAATAAAAAATAAGAGCATGAAGATTGAACAACTTTTTAAAAATAACAAAGAATGGATCCAAAAACACTTGAAAGATGATCCTGACTTTTTTGAAAATTTAGCTAAAAAACAAACACCCGAATTTTTATATATTGGATGTTCCGATAGTCGAGTAACGGCAGAAGAACTGATGGGTTTGCGCCCGGGAGAAGTTTTTGTGCATCGCAACATTGCCAATTTGGTACCTAACAACGATTTGAACTCCATGTCAGTGATTAATTATGCTGTAAATCATTTGAAGGTAAAACACATTATTGTGTGTGGCCATTATGGTTGCGGAGGGATTGCTGCCGCAATGCAACAGTCGGATTTAGGCTTATTAAATCCGTGGTTGAGAAATATTAGAGACGTGTATCGATTGCATTTTAAAGAACTCGAAGCCATACCTAATGAAGAAGCCAGAAACCGAAGATTGGTAGAACTTAATGTACAAGAACAATGCATTAATATTATAAAAATGGCCGAAATACAGCAAGCCAATTTGGAGCGAAAATTAGTGGTCTATGGATGGGTCTTTGATTTAAAAACAGGGGAATTGAAAGATTTAAAAATTGATTTTGATGCCATTTTACAAAGAATTACCACTGTTTACAATATCATTAAATAGATTTTGTAAGTCTATAGCTATTAGATGGTGTAACAAAAATCAGCTTTTGGATACTTATACTTTCAAAAATACCTTTTACATTTAGGGAAAAATAAAAGTCACTCATTCTAATATACTTTCTAATGACAGAACCACTTATAAAAATCACCAACATTAAGCGAAATTTTCAACTAGGCAACGAAACGGTTTATGTATTAAAAGGCATTGATTTAGAAATAAACAAAGGCGAATACGTGGCCTTAATGGGACCTTCGGGATCAGGAAAATCAACTTTGATGAATCTTTTGGGTTGCTTAGACACCCCAACTTCTGGTACTTACATTTTGAACGGCAAAGATGTCAGCAAAATGAAGGATGATGAATTGGCCGAAATTAGAAACAAAGAAATTGGCTTTGTGTTTCAAACTTTTAACCTCTTGCCAAGAACAACCGCACTAGACAATGTAGCTTTACCAATGATTTATGCAGGACATTCAAAAACGGAACGCACCACAAGAGCCACCGAAGTATTGAACCAAGTGAATCTTGGCGACCGCATGGATCATCAACCTAACCAACTTTCGGGAGGTCAACGTCAGCGTGTAGCCATTGCTAGAGCCTTAGTCAATAAACCATCGATTATTTTAGCCGATGAGCCCACAGGAAACTTAGACAGTAAAACATCAGTAGAAATTATGAAATTGTTTGGAGACATTCACGCCCAAGGCAATACCGTAATTTTAGTAACGCACGAGGAAGATATTGCTGCCTACGCGCACCGCGTGATCCGTTTACGAGACGGATTAATCGAAACCGACACCACTAAATGATTAAAAGATTGAATAATTAAACGATTTAACCATTAAACTATAAAAAAAAGCCACTAACCCAAAAACCATAAACTATGTTACAAAAAACCCTTTTTTCCTTATTCATTTTATGCAGCGTAGCCTCAACGGTTGCGCAAGATCAAATAGAATGGAAAGAAACTACTAGCAATGGATATACGTATAAAACAGTAACCAACGACCCTACCAAAGCCCGTTTTTATACCTTAAAAAATGGGTTAACGGTAATTTTGAGTCCTACCAAAAAAGACCCTCGTATCCAAGCTTACATCGCTATTAAAGCCGGAAGCAAAACCGATCCCGCTACCAATACTGGATTAGCGCACTACTTAGAGCACATGCTTTTTAAAGGAACAGATAAATACGGAACCTTAGATTGGGCTAAAGAAAAAGTTGAATTAGACAAAATTGATGCTTTGTATGAGCAATTCAATCAATCCAAAGACAGTGTAGAAAGAAAAGAAATCTATAAGAAAATCGATCAAACTTCAGGAGTTGCCAGTAAATATTCCATTGCCAATGAGTATGACAAAATGATGTCTGCTATGGGCGCACAAGGAACGAATGCTTTTACCTCTTTTGAGCAAACAGTATATACGGATGATGTTCCAAGTAGTTCTTTGGATAAATACTTAGCCGTACAGGCGGAACGTTTTAGAAATCCAATTCTAAGAATTTTTCATACTGAACTAGAAGCGGTTTATGAAGAAAAAAACAGAACACTAGACAATGATGGTCGAAAAGTTTCGGAAGCTTTATTTTCCAACTTATTCAAGAAACACAATTATGGTTTACAAACCACTATTGGAACAGTTGAGCATTTAAAAAACCCTTCGCTAATTGAGATTCGAAAGTATTTCAACAAATATTATGTACCCAATAATATGGGAGTAATTATGTCAGGCGATTTTAATCCGGATGAAGTAATTGCAAAAATAGACAAGGCTTTTGGGTATATGCAACCTAAAGCAATTGAAAAATATACTTTTGAACCAGAAGCACCAATAACAACACCAATAACTGTTGAAATTGTTGGCCCAGACGCAGAGAGTTTTGCCATCGGTTACCGTCTTCCTGGCAACAAAGATAAAGATGCTTTATTGGCAAATTTAGTGGGGCAAGTGCTTACTAATGGCAAAGCTGGTTTGTTGGATCTTAATTTAGTTAAGAAACAAAAAATGCTTCGCGCGAGCGCATTCAACTACAGCCTGATCGATTATAGTGTTCTGTATTTATCAGCAGCACCTACTTCTGGTCAAACCTTAGAAGAAGCCAAAGCATTAGTCTTAGCTGAGATTGAAAATTTAAAGAAAGGAAACTTTGATGATGATTTAATCCCTTCGATTATCAATAACATTAAAAAAAGTAAAATCTACGAAACTGAAAAATACGGAGATCGCGCTAGCAATTTGATGAGCAATTTTACCTCAGAATTAGACTGGAGAGATCAAGTTGCCTATGTAAACGATTTGTCAAAATTAAAAAAAGAAGATATTGTAGCTTTTGCTAATAAATATCTCGGCGAAAATTATGTAGTGATTTACAAAAGAAAAGGCGAAAACAAAAACAAGGTTAAAATTGAAAAACCACAAATTACTCCTGTGGAAACCAATGCGGACAAACAATCTGACTTCTTAAAACAAGTCAATGCTATTCCAAGCATTGCTTCTACACCAGTATTTTTAGATTATAACAAAGACATTCAGAAATCGAAAATTGAAAAAGCGGAAGTGCTTTATGTTCAAAACAAAGACAACTCTATTTTTAGATTAAAATACCGCTACAAAATTGGTACACTAAACGACTTAAAACAAGCTTTAGCCAGTCAATACATACAATTTTTAGGCACAGATACAATGACAGCCGAACAAATTTCAAAAGCATTTTATAAAATTGCTTGTAGCTTTAACATCAACACTAGCGAAGAATATACAACCGTAAGCATTGAAGGTTTACAAGAAAATTTTGAAAAAGCAGTTCAATTGTACGAAGAAGTGATTGCAAAGACCAAGGCAGATGAAAATGCTTTGAAAGCTTTGAAAGCTAGAATTGCAAAATCTAGAAAAGATTTAAAATCGAATAAAAATGCTATTTTGCAAGGACTAACCAGCTATGCTACGTATGGGACTGTAAATAAATTCAATAACATTCTAACTACCGCTGAATTAGAATCATTAACAACAGAGGACTTAATGAGTCGTTTGAAAAACTTAAATAATTACGAACAAACCATTATTTATTATGGACCAGCACCGTTAGTTACTTTTGTTAATCAACTTAAAACATTACATAAAGTTCCTGCCACTTTTGCTGCTACACCAACCACGAAAGTTTTCAAACCTTTGGCACAAACCCAAAATCAAGTATTTTTCACTAATTATGACATGGTACAAGCTGAAACGCGTTGGGTAAGAAATTCGGAAACCTATGATGCCAATAAAAACACTATCATAAACGTATTCAACAATTATTTTGGCGGCGGTATGGGATCTATAGTTTTTCAAACCATCAGAGAAAGTAAAGCTTTAGCTTATAGCACCTATGGATACTATGTAGAACCTCAAAAGAAAGAAGACAACTATCTTGTTTTAAACTATGTAGGAAGTCAAGCAGACAAATTCAAAGAAGCTTCGACTGCCATGAATGAACTTTTGAACAAATTACCCGAATTAAGCGAAAATTTAAATTTAGCCAAAGGTCAAGTTAAAAAAGACATTCAAACCGAAAGAATCACCCAAGACAATATCATCTTTAATTACTTAGCCGCCAAAGAACTTGGACTAAAAGAGGATGCAAGAAAAAAAATATTCTCAACCGTAGATCAAATTTCTATGACTGACCTCAAAACTTTTCACAACAACTTCATAGCCAACAAACCTTACAGTTATGCGATTGTAGCCTCTGAAAATAAGATTGATATGAATGAAATGAAAAAACTAGGAGAAATAAAGAAAGTATCGTTAGAAGAAATTTTTGGCTTCTAACATTCATTTAATAACAAAAAAAAGACTGCTTTTCGGCAGTCTTTTTTACATTTACAGCGTTTAACAAACATTGTTATCCTCAATACATTTAGCACTATTCCATCAAAATGAAAGTATATACTAAAACCGGTGACTCCGGAACCACAGCCCTATTTGGCGGTACCCGTGTACCGAAAGATCACGCTCGCATCGAGTGCTACGGCACTGTAGACGAACTCAACTCATACATAGGCCTAATTCGGGACCAAGAAATGGACAATCACTACAAAAACACACTCATCGAAATTCAAGATCGTTTGTTTACTATTGGAGCGATATTGGCAACGCCACCCGAAAAAGAGGTACTTAAAAATGGTGAATTGCGCCTGAAAAAACTAGGTATTGTAGATCAAGATATTGAATTTTTAGAAGTTGAAATTGACACCATGGAAGCGCTTCTTCCTCCTATGACCCATTTTGTATTACCTGGCGGACATACAACCGTGTCATATTGTCATATCGCACGTTGCGTATGTCGACGTGCCGAGCGGTTGGCTGTGCATTTGAGTCACAATGAACCCGTTGCTCCTATTGCTATTCAGTACTTGAACCGACTTTCTGACTACCTTTTTGTGTTGGCACGAAAGTTGACTCTAGATTTAAACGCTGAGGAAGTAAAATGGATTCCTAGAAAGTAAAAACTTTCTTAAAATTCCAATTTAAATCCCAAATTCCAATCCTTCAAAGTTTAAATTTAGAAATAGGAATTTGTTTCTTGGAATTTGGATTTTCTTTCTTGGAATTTGGATTTTCTTCTTTAGAATTTTAAAAAATAACGTTCTTAACTTTACGCAAAAATAAATTACTTTTTACTTGTTTTATTCCGTAAAAAATTTATTTTTGCACAAATTAAATCGACAAAATATGTATTGGACATTAGAATTAGCATCTTATTTAAGTGATGCACCATGGCCTGCTAACAAAGACGAACTTATTGACTACGCTATTAGAGCTGGTGCTCCATTAGAAGTAGTAGAAAACCTTCAATCTATAGAAGACGAAGGCGAGATATATGAATCAATGGAAGAAATTTGGCCAGACTATCCAACCGACGAAGATTATCTTTGGAACGAGGATGAGTATTAAAAAACAACCCCAAGAAAAAGTCTCCAAAAAGAGGCTTTTTTTTTGTTATAAATAACACAAAAAATAAAACAGAAATACCGATAAATCATGAGTTTCATAAACAGCATACTAAAAGTATTTGTAGGCGATAAATCTCAAAAAGACGTTAAAGCATTACAACCTTATTTAACTAAAATAAAAACTTTTGAGAGTAGTTTACAGGCCTTGTCACACGATGAATTAAGAGCTAAAACCGCTTTCTTCAAAGAAAAAATCAAACAAGCTAGAGCCGAGAAAGATGCCAAAATCACTGCTTTGAAAGCAGAAGTAGAAACCATCTCAGATATCGACAAAAGAGAAGATATTTATATCGCTATAGATGCTTTAGAAAAAGAAGCTTATGATATTTCTGAAAAAACCTTAATGGAAATTCTTCCTGAAGCTTTTGCAGTAGTAAAAGAAACAGCTAGACGATTCAAAGAAAACACTACCATTAGCGTTACTGCTACTCCAAAAGACAGAGAATTATCCGCTACTAAAAGCTATATCAACATTGTGGGCGATACGGCTAATTGGGCTAATTCATGGAATGCCGCTGGTAAAGAAATCACTTGGGACATGATTCATTACGACGTTCAGTTGATTGGTGGTATGGTCTTACACCAAGGTAAAATTTCTGAAATGCAAACGGGTGAAGGAAAAACGTTGGTAGCAACACTTCCATTGTATTTGAATGCTTTGACTGGAAATGGAGTACACTTGGTAACTGTGAATGATTACTTAGCCAAACGTGATAGCACTTGGAAAGCGCCTTTATTCGAATTTCATGGTTTGACGGTAGATTGTATCGATAATCACCAACCGAATTCTGAAGAAAGAAAAAAAGCATACGAAGCGGATATTACTTACGGAACTAATAATGAATTTGGTTTTGATTACCTAAGAGATAATATGGCGCATTCGCCAGAAGACTTGGTACAACGCAAACACAATTACGCCATAGTCGATGAGGTGGATTCTGTTTTAATTGATGATGCTAGAACACCTTTGATTATTTCTGGTCCAGTTCCACAAGGAGACCGTCATGAGTTTAATGAATTGAAACCAAAAATTGAAAACTTAGTTAGTTTACAACGTCAATTGGCTAATGGATTTTTGGCAGAAGCTAAAAAATTAATCAAAGAAGGTAACACCAAAGACGGTGGTTTCAATTTATTGAGAGCTTACAGAAGTTTACCTAAGAACAAAGCATTGATTAAGTTTTTGAGTGAAGAAGGTATCAAACAATTGCTTCAAAAAACCGAAAACCAATACATGCAAGACAACAATCGCGAAATGCATATTGTTGACGAAGCTTTGTATTTTGTAATTGAAGAGAAAAACAATCAAGTAGAATTGACGGATAATGGAATTAAATTCCTTTCTGGTGATACAGATGCAGACTTTTTCGTTCTTCCAGACATTGGAACTGAAATTGCCGCCATCGAAAAACAAAAACTAGACAAAGATGCTGAAGCGGAAGCTAAAGAAAAATTGTTCCAAGATTTTGGAGTAAAAAGCGAGCGTATTCATACTTTGACACAATTATTAAAAGCCTATTCTCTTTTCGAAAAAGATGTAGAATATGTGATCATGGACAATAAAATTCTTATTGTAGATGAGCAAACCGGTCGTATCATGGATGGCCGTCGTTATTCTGATGGATTACACCAAGCTATTGAAGCCAAAGAAAATGTAAAAATTGAAGCAGCCACTCAAACTTTTGCTACTGTTACGTTGCAAAACTACTTCAGAATGTACAACAAACTAGGTGGTATGACAGGAACAGCTGTAACAGAAGCAGGAGAGTTATGGCAAATCTACAAACTAGACGTAGTTGAAATCCCTACCAATAGAGGAATGGCTAGAATTGACAAAGACGATTTGATTTACAAAACGACTCGTGAAAAATTCAATGCCGTAATCGAAGATGTTACTGAATTATCTAAAGCTGGAAGACCTGTATTAATTGGGACAACATCAGTAGAGATTTCAGAGTTATTGAGTAGAATGCTTAAAATGCGTGGTGTAACGCACAACGTATTGAATGCAAAAATGCACAAACAAGAGGCTCAAATTGTTGAGGAAGCAGGTAAACCAGGTGTGGTAACTATCGCTACCAACATGGCGGGTCGTGGAACGGATATCAAATTAACACCAGAAGTAAAAGCAGCTGGTGGATTGGCCATTATCGGTACGGAACGTCACGATTCTCGTCGTGTGGATCGTCAGTTACGTGGTCGTGCAGGTCGTCAAGGAGACCCAGGAAGTTCTCAATTCTATGTTTCGTTAGAAGACAATTTAATGCGTTTGTTTGGCTCAGAAAGAGTAGCCAAAGTAATGGATAGAATGGGCTTACAAGAAGGTGAAGTGATTCAACATTCTATGATGACCAAATCTATTGAACGCGCACAGAAAAAAGTAGAAGAAAACAACTTTGGTGTTCGTAAACGTTTGTTAGAATATGATGACGTAATGAACGCACAACGTGAAGTAGTGTACAAACGTCGTCGTCATGCTTTACATGGAGAGCGTCTAAAACTAGACATCGCCAATATGTTGTATGATACTTGCGAATTAATTGTTTCAAACAATAAACTTAGCAACGATTTCAAAAACTTCGAATTTGAATTGATTCGTTACTTCTCTATCACGTCACCAGTTAGCGAAAGTGATTTTGCCAAACTGAATGAAATGGAATTAACTGGAAAAGTGTACAAAGCTACTTTGGATTTTTACACTGAAAAAACAGCAAGAAGCGCTAGAGAGGCCTTCCCTATTATCAAAAGTGTATATGAGGACCCAAACAATCAATTCGAACGTATTGTAGTGCCTTTCTCTGACGGAATCAAATCATTGAATGTGGTAACTGATTTGAAAAAAGCTTACGATTCTGAAGGAACTCAATTGGTAGCTGATTTCGAGAAAAACATCACTTTAGCGATTGTAGACGAAGCTTGGAAAAAACATTTACGTAAAATGGACGAATTGAAACAATCGGTTCAATTGGCAGTTCACGAACAAAAAGACCCATTGCTTATTTACAAGTTAGAAGCCTTCAACTTATTCCGTTCTATGTTGGATAATGTGAATAAAGAAGTGATTTCATTCTTGTTTAAAGGTGACTTACCTGCTCAAGAAAACCAAAGAATTCAAGAAGCCAAAGAAGTAGAACGTCCAAAAGACGATTACCAATTGAATAAAGACGAAATCGAGAACAGCGAAAGTATCAATCGCGAGGCAGGGCAAACACAAGCCCGTCAAGTGACTGAAACTATTGTTCGCGACCAGCCTAAAATTAATCGTAATGACACGGTAACTATTCAAGAAGTAGCTACTGGTAAAACAGAAACGATGAAATACAAAAAAGCTGAAAGCTTATTAGCAGCTGGAACTTGGGTTTTAGTAAGCTAAACCCAATTTATATAACATAACAAAGGCTACCTTTCGGGTAGCCTTTGTTATTTTGGTAAAGGTAAAAAGTCAAATTCTATACCGATTGCTATCGGGACCAAATTCCAAGGCTAACAGCTAAAAGCCAAATGCTATTTTTTCTCCTCAAAATAGCGCGCCTCGATGCGTTTGATATCTTTGATGGATTTTCGTGTCCAATCGAGTCTTTTTTCGAGAACTTGGGCTTCGGTTAATTGCCAAGGAATATCGGAATTGCGTAATCGATTGGTTAGATTTTGCAAAATAATTGCTGCGGATACTGAAATATTCAAACTTTCGGTGAAACCTACCATAGGGATTTTGAGAAATCCATCGGCTTTTTGCATGATTTCTTCGGATAAACCTTCTTTTTCGGTACCAAAACAAAAAGCACTAGGTTTAGAAATATCAAAATGGTCTAACAAACAATCATCAGTATGTGGTGTGGTAGCAATAATTTGATAGCCTTTATTTTTTAACGTATCAATACAATTTCCTACCGAATCAAAAGAGTTGATATCTACCCATTTTTGAGCGCCCATAGCAATTTCCTTGTCGATACTTTTACCATAGCGTTGCTCAATTACGTTCAGATTTTGTACGCCAAAAACTTCACAACTACGCATTACAGCACTAGCATTGTGCATTTGAAACACATCTTCGACTACTACTGTAAAGTGATTGGTTCTTTCTTGAAGTACTTTTAGGAATTTTTCTTTTCGGTTATCGGTCAAAATATTTTCTAGAAAATGGAGATAGTCTAAATCGATCATGTAACGTTTTTTTTATTTGGACAAAAATAAGAAAAGAATGGTCTTAAGTGGGAAGTGAAAAGTGAAAAGTGAGAAGTGAGAAGTGAAAAGTGAGAAGTGAGAAGTGAAATGTGAAATGTGAAATGTGAAATGAGAAAAGTGAGAAGTGAAAAGTGGTTGAAGAATAGTATTTGAAATTTGGTTCTTGGAATTTGGATTTTGAGTTTTGAGTTTTGGAATTGGGAATTGGGAATTGATTGAAAAAATGATTTTATTTGAGTAATGATTTTATTTGAGTAATGATTTTTTTTTGCGTGAGGGATAGGAATAAACTACCGAAGTAGTATGGATAGCCCGGCCGCAGCTTCGCAAAGGGGCGCCTAACACAGTTGCTATATGCCCCTTTGGGGAGATGGGGTCACGCCCAAATAAAAATTAAAGAATAACTTATATGAAAAAGAAATTAGTGATATTAACAGGAGCTGGAATAAGTGCTGAAAGCGGCATAAAAACCTTTAGAGATAGCGATGGATTGTGGGAAGGGCACGATGTAATGGAGGTAGCGACGCCAGAAGGATGGCGAAAGAATCCGACCTTGGTTTTGGACTTCTATAATCAACGTAGAAAACAATTGTTGGAAGTACATCCTAATTTGGCGCATCAGGTTTTGGTGGATTTGGAACAGGATTTTGAAGTTCATATTGTCACACAAAATGTAGATGATTTGCATGAACGTGCGGGAAGTCAAAACGTATTACACTTGCACGGTGAGTTGCTTAAAGTACGAAGTACGCGAAATGAATCCTATGTTTTGGATTGGACAGGTGACTTGCAACTTGGGGATTGTGATGCGAACGGAGCCCAATTGCGTCCGCACATTGTATGGTTTGGTGAGGCAGTTCCTGCACTAGAAGCTGCGATTGATTTGGTAGAACAAGCGGATTATATCGCGATTATTGGGACTTCATTGCAAGTGTATCCTGCGGCAGGGCTGACGGATTTTGCTCCAAAAAATGTTCCTATTTTTTATATTGACCCAAAAGCGACCAAGATTTCGAATGTAAAAAATCCGCTGACTTGTATTGCAATGAAGGCTACTGAAGGAATTCTTGTATTGCAACAAAAGTTATTGAATTTAGAGAAAAAAAACTAAGTCTTGAAAACTGAATACTGAACACTTATGCTTATTTTTGTGCCTTTCGAACAAAAAACACAACAATGACTACTTTAAACGAATTGAATGCCATTTCTCCTATTGACGGAAGATATAGAAATAAAACAATTGCATTAGCGCCTTTTTTCTCAGAAGAAGCGTTGATTAAATACCGCGTTTTGGTTGAAATTGAGTATTTCATTGCTTTATGCGAACAACCTTTACCACAATTAACTGGAGTAAACCCAAGTGTATTTGAGAGTTTACGCAACATCTACAAAAACTTTAGTACTGAAGATGCGCTTTGGATTAAGGAAACTGAAAAAGTTACTAATCACGACGTAAAAGCGGTAGAATATTTTATAAAAGATGCTTTTGAAAAATTAGGGCTTTCGGCTCACAAAGAGTTTATTCATTTTGGATTGACTTCTCAGGACATCAACAACACGGCTATTCCGCTTTCTACAAAAGAAGCGTTTGAAAAAGTATATATGCCCTCTTTAATTGGTTTAATCGCCAAATTGAAAGAGTTAAGTCAAGAATGGGCTCACGTTCCTATGTTAGCACGTACGCACGGTCAGCCTGCCTCTCCTACTCGTTTAGGAAAAGAGCTTGGGGTTTTCGTTGAACGTTTAGAAGAACAAATGCGTTTGTTGTTCAACATACCTTTTGCGGCTAAGTTTGGTGGTGCTACTGGAAATTACAACGCACATCACGTAGCGTATCCACAAATTGATTGGAGACAATTTGGTAAAAAATTCGTAGAAGATATTTTGGGATTACACCACTCTTTTCCAACGACTCAGATTGAACATTACGACCATTTTGCTGCATTTTTCGATGCTTTAAAAAGAATCAACACTATCATTGTCGATTTGGACCGTGACATTTGGACGTATGTTTCGATGGAGTATTTCAAACAAAAAATCAAAGCGGGCGAAATTGGTTCTTCGGCTATGCCACATAAAGTAAACCCTATCGATTTTGAAAACTCTGAAGGAAATTTAGGCATTGCCAACGCGATTTTTGAGCATTTGTCTGCCAAATTACCTTTGTCAAGACTACAACGTGATTTAACAGATAGTACGGTTTTGAGAAATATTGGTGTACCTATGGGCCATACACTTATTGCTTTTGAAGCGACTTTGAAAGGATTGAACAAATTACTATTGAACGAAAGTAAATTCCACGAAGATTTAGAAAACAATTGGGCAGTTGTAGCAGAAGCTATTCAAACGATTTTACGTCGCGAAGCCTATCCAAATCCTTATGAAGCGCTAAAAGGTTTGACCAGAACGAATGAGGCAATTACTAAAGATTCTATGCATGCATTTATTGCTACGTTAGATGTTTCTGATGCTATAAAAGCTGAATTACTACAAATCACACCAAGTAATTTTATTGGGATTTAATCGTCCAAAAAAATATTTTTACCTAAAGAAGCTATCCTAATCGATAGCTTTTTTTTAGTTTTAACTTTTTGTTGTAGCTCAAAAACAGGATTTCAAAAACGATTTTTGTAAATTAGCAAAAATAGAGATTGTATAACTTTGAAAATAAAAAACAATGAGTGCAGTTGCAGAAGCATCAACCCATCTAGAACCATTGATTACGGATTTGGGTTTAATACTCCTGACTGCTGGAATAGCAGTACTTATCTTTAAAAAACTAAAGCAACCTTTAGTATTAGGATATTTAGTAGCTGGTTTTTTGGCTGGCAATCACTTTGATTTTTTTCCATCGGTTCAAGATATTAAAAGTGTCGAAGTTTGGGCCGAAATTGGTATCATCTTTTTGTTGTTCAGTTTAGGACTTGAATTTAGCTTTAAAAAGCTTATAAAAGTTGGCGGAACCGCCTCGATAACGGCACTAACGCAAATAGGCTTTATGGTCTATTTTGGCTATACCATAGGCGATTTAATGGGATGGTCCAAAATGGATTGTTTGTTTCTCGGAGTGATATTATCAATTTCATCTACTACCATTATTCTAAAAAGTTTTGACGAATTGGGAGTAAAAGTACAACGCTTCGTAGGAAATGTAATTGGCTCGTTGATTGTTCAGGATATTGTGGCGATTTTGTTGATGGTTTTATTGTCCACCTTAGCTGTAAGCGAAAATTTTTCTGGTGGTGAGTTATTACAATCCATATTAAAGTTAGTTTTCTTTTTAGTGTTGTGGTTTTTGAGCGGAATTTTCATCATTCCAACCGTACTTAAAAAAGCAAAACACTTGTTAACCGACGAAATGTTACTAATCATCTCGATTGCTTTATGTTTAATGATGGTAATTTTGGCTGCAAAAGTTGGATTTTCTCCTGCTTTGGGTGCTTTCATTATGGGATCTATCATTGCCGAAACTACTCAAGCTGAACATATTGAACATCTACTAAAACCCGTAAAAGATTTATTTGGTGCCGTATTTTTTGTTTCGGTCGGAATGTTAATAGATCCAAATACGCTAGTAGAACATGCAATACCCGTACTTATTTTATCAGTAGTAACCATATTTGGACAATCCATAAGTTCAACCATTGGATCCCTTATTTCAGGTCAGCCCTTAAAAGAATCGGTACGAACTGGTATGAGTTTGTCTCAAATTGGCGAATTTTCATTCATTATAGCCACCTTAGGAATTACCTTAAATGTTACGAGTTCATTTTTGTATCCAATAGTCGTTGCTGTTTCGGCGATTACTACATTCACGACTCCCTATATGATTAAATTTTCTGGTCCGTTTTCTGAGTATTTAAGCTTAAAATTACCTCGAAAATGGCTAAAACGAATCGAACGATACAGTGCAAGTACGCAAGCCATCAAAACGGTAAACAACTGGAAAACGGTAATTAATGCTTATTTAATGCAAATTATTGTACATTCCATTATCATTATAGCTGTAATACTGCTATCGTCTTCCTATATTTTACCTTTGGTAAAAACTTTCCCTTTTGGTTCCGTTTTGGGTGCGCTTATAACGCTGCTGTTTTTAGCTCCTTTTCTTTGGGCTTTATCGCTAAGAAGAGTGGCGATTGCTGAAGTAACGCTATTATTGGAAGATCGAAAATCAAGAGGACCGATGGCAATGTTGTTCCTGCTACGAATCCTAATTGCGGTGGTTTATATTGGTTTTTTACTTAATATTTTCTTTTCTCCGAAAATTGCATTGGTGGCTTTTGTTGTAGCGATTACCCTTTATTTTCTGTTTCAAAAAAGATTAAATCATCACTATCACAAAATAGAAAATCATTTCTTATCCAATTTAAATGATAGAGAAATAAGTCTCGCCAAAAGAAGCCGAAGCGATTTATCACCATGGGACGGACACATGGCTATCTTTGATATCGCGGCTGAGTCGAATATAGCTGGAGAAACCTTAAAAAACTTACAATTAAGAGAAAGTATCGGAATTAATATTGCTTCCATAAAAAGAGGAGAAATTACCATACATATTCCTGATGCTAATGAGCGCTTGTTTCCTGGCGACGAAATCAACGTTATTGGCACCGATGCTCAAGTACAGGAATTCAAAAAATACTTGGATCAGCACGAAATTGAAGCTTCTCCAGAAATCTCAGAACCCGATATTGTACTACGACAAATTGAACTTAAAAACCATGTTTTTATTGGCAAAAGTATCAAAGAATCCAAACTCCGAGAAAAAACCAAAGGACTTGTAGTGGGAATTGAAAAACGAGGCAAACGTTTATTAAATCCAGAATCGAATATTGTACTTGAACAAGATGATATTCTTTGGATTGTTGGAGATAAAAAACTACTTGCCGATTTAGTTCATGAATAAAAAATTCAATCCATAAAAAATGCCCTCATGATGTATTTCAGAGGGCATTTTTATTGTTTTGAAAAAGCTACAAGCTTGTCACTATAAATTCACTTCTTCTATTCATTTGATGTTGCTCTTCGGTGCAGTTAGACTGGTTTGTTGGTTCGCAACCACAGTCGTTTACCAATTGTGATTCTCCGTATCCGCGTCCGGTTAATCTGGATTTGTCGATACCTTTTGAGACCAACCAAGCAATTGTTGCTTTGGCTCTGCGTTCAGATAAAGCCATGTTGTATTTGGCTGTTTGTCTGCAATCGGTATGGGAACGGATGTCTAGTTTCATCGTTGGGTTTTGTTGTAAGACATCAAGTATTTTGGCCAAATCCAAAGCCGCTTCACTACGAATATTGGACTTGTCTAAATCAAAATAAATCATTTTGATCCCAAAACATTTCCCTAAATCATCGCCAATAGCGACTTTGCATATAGCACTTTCTAATGCCAAATTCACCATACTTTCACCTGATGTGGCTGGGATTTTTATCTTGCTTTCATTGGTTTTATAGTCGGTTTTACTTGCTCTTACGCTGTAGGTACGTCGACACTCAATGGCAAATGTATAATTACCTTGATCATCTGAGGTGGTGGTGCCAATGACTTTGTATTGCTTGTTGAGCAACGTAACTGCTGCTCCTGCTAAAACTTCTCCAGTATCGCTATCGGTGATTTTTCCTTTTAAAACTTGTTGACAACGACTCTTGCTGGTAAAGCGATAAATATCATCGGAACCCATACCACCTTCACGATTCGAGGTAAAAAATCCTTTATTGGTCTCGCTATCGCGGTAATATGAAAAATCATCTTTGGGAGAATTCACCTCTGCTCCATCATTCTCTACTTCGCCAAAAGTTCCATCAGCATTGATTTTGGTTGTAAAAATATCCAAACCTCCCAATCCAGGATGACCGTCTGAAGCAAAATAAAACTGATTATCATTGGTCACAAAAGGAAACGTTTCTCTCCCCTCGGTATTGATCTCGGGACCTAGATTGATCGGTTCACCAAAAGTTCCATTGCTATTAATAGCTACTTTATACAAATCAGATTGTCCAAGAGTACCTGGTCTATCTGAAGCAAAATAAAGGGTTTGCTCATCAGGACTCAACGCTGGGTGAGCCGTACTGAATTGATCGCTATTGAAAGGCAATTCGGTAACATTGGTCCATCTTTGGTTCACTAGCGTGGCTTTGTATATTTTAAGTAGTGTAACCTTATTGGCATCTTTACCTTTTTTACCATCCAAATAGTTGTTTCGGGTAAAATACATGGTGTTCCCATCTTTGGTAAACACAGGGGTAGCTTCATGAAATTTAGAATTCACATTCGCATCATAGCGTTGTGCAAGGGTTGGCACCAGTTCACCATCTACGGCTGCTGCGTACAAATTGGTAAAGTGTTCTCCGGTCCAAGCGTGTTTGTGTTGGCCTACTCCGCCGGTATCTCTAGCTGATGCAAAAACCAATTTATTGTCCACAACTGCACTGCCATAATCTGAATATTTAGAGTTGATACCCGCATTGGCAATGGTATACATTCCCACATTGGCTTTGATGTCTTCTAAATAATCCGTGTTATTTTGTAAGCGCTTGGCGCGGCTGTCGTTACTAGCTTTTGCTTCAAATTTGGATAAAACTTGCGCTGCTTCTTTGGTCTTGCCCACGGCCTTTAACGATTGTGCATAACGATAGTAATATTCTGGCGCCAATTCTGTTGCCATTTCATACAATTGTCCATACCATTGAGAGGCTTTCTCAAAATCAGCATTAAAATAATAGGCATTCCCTAATTTCTCGAACATCTCGGCAGATTGATATCCTTTGTTAGCTAATCGCTCGTAGGTTTGAATAGCATCTACATAGGCATAGTTACCGTAGTTTTTGTTGGCCGAAGAAACTTTGGCTTTTTGAGCATAACTTACGCTACTCAAAACAGTGGTTAGGACTAAATAAAAAAGTACTCTTTTTCTCATGATCTAATGGTATAAATCGGGTGTGTTTATTTTTTGTTTTCGCTTTGTAACAAAGCTTCATATGTTGCTAATAATTCTTTAGATCTTTTCTCTTGCCCTATGTTCTTTAAGGCCATGGCATATCTAAAGTAATATTCAGGTTTAATCTTTTTGCCAATTTTAAAGAACTCAAGATAATATTGAGATGCTTTTGTATACTCATTTTTATAAAAATATGCATCGGCTAGTTGACTCAATAATCCTGCTGAACGTATTCCCTGATCTACCATTCTTTCATAAGTATCCAAGGGATCAATGGATATCGTTTTTACAGCATTAACTTGTTGATCCACAACAAGCACAACTTCTTTTATTTCTTTTGTTTTGTAAATAGATTCTTGATCTCTACTTTTTTTCTTGTACACTATGATTTCTTTAACTTCTCTAGTATTATTGGGTCCCAAATCATTAGTATTAATCAAGTTTTTATTACTCACCGTATACATGACTTTGGTACTTCCAAATCCAGAATGAATGGTCTCTGTTACTTCATACCTTTTCGACTTAATTTCTTTATCGGAATGGATCGTTGGGACTAGATTGTTTTGACCACACAACAACATGGGAGCTATGAGTATAAGAACCGTGACTTGTGATGGTCGTAATCTCATAGGGTAAAGTTTTTAAAAGAATCGAGGCGTTAGTATTTTGTTACTGTTCTTAAAAATCTCGTAGCGTAAAAATATCTCATGAGAGCCTGAATTGTAATTCTCTAAATTGGTCGTTTCTAAATCATAACCGTAGCCAATATACATTCCATCGCTAACTTGAAAACCAACCATGGCACTCATGGCAGCGCTCCATCGGTAAGCAACTCCAAGCGTAAGTTTTTCAACAAACATAAAGTTGGCAGAAACATCCACTTGCAAAGGCGAACCTTCTACTACTTTGGTTAAAAAAGCGGGTTTGAATTTGATATCGTTCGACAAATCAAAAACATAACCTCCAATGAAATAGTAATTTATTTTTTCTTTGAAAATCGCTACTTCATTATCATTATAGCGATTGGTTTGAATGAAGTTTGGAACCGAAAGTCCCAAGTAGGCTTTGTCGGAATGGTAGTAAATCCCCGCTCCTACGTTAGGAGTAAATACATTTCGCAAATTTTGAAATTGTGCATCGCCTTGGTTCACTGGATTCAATTTACTCACGTTCAAATTAAACAGATTAGCCGTAGCTTTCATTCCAAAAGACAATTTGAAATCCGCTGATGTTTGAATGCTATAGGATAAATCGGCTGAAATGGTGTTTTCATTGGTTGGTCCTATTTTGTCATTCACAAACGACACGCCCAATCCTAAATTGCTATTGCTAATTGGAGTATTAATCGAAACGGCATTGGTCGTGGGTGCTCCATCAAGTCCTACCCATTGGGTACGGTGCAAGGCAAAAATACTCATGGCACCACGACTTCCTGCATAGGCAGGATTGATGTTAATGGTATTGTACATGTATTGGGTAAACTGTGCGTCTTGTTGACCATAGCTCGCCGCCGCTACTACCAATAAAATGAAAGAGGTTAATCTTGTTTTCATATGCTTTTATTTTTGGCCTGAGAGCAAGCTCTCAGGCTCTTTTTTCTTTTTTTTGAGTTAACTATCGTGATAGGTAAAGGAATCCTGCTTTTTGCTTCATCACGCCACTAAGTGGTTTTTTATATTTTACCACATAATAGTAGGTACCATTAGGCAAGGCATCGGCTTTGTTTACCGTTACACGACCTTCGGAAATTCCGACAAACACTTTCGATGTATTGTCATAACCCTCTACTTCAAAAACCAATACACCCCAACGGTTGTAGATCTCTACGGTATTCTCTGGATAGTTTTCTATACGATCAATAGTAAAGACTTGATTATCCCCATCATTATTAGGTGAAAATGCATTGTGCACTAAAATATCACAAGAACTATCACTGTCATCAAAATCACACGGATCTTTCACTACAATAGTTACTGTTGCCGTAGCACAATTGTTTGGATTAATGACATCACAAATACTATACGTTAAAACATATGTCCCAACCGGTGTGCCTACTGGAATAGTGATTTTTCCTTGTGCATCTACACTTACGCCTGCTACTCCATTACTATCAACAATACTCACTACTACTTGAACTGAATTAACCGATCCGTTGTTTATTCTATCATTAACTAAAACATCTAAAACAGCTCCTTTGGATGAATTAATAGGTTGGTTGCTGTAATCGTCGTTGGTTGCTGTAATTATAGGTGCTACTACTGTGATTCTGACTGTGGCTTGATCACAAACAATAGGAGATTTTTTAGTACAAATTTCATATACGATAGTATAAGTATCGGCTGGCATTCCCTTCTTCACTTCTAT
Source organism: Flavobacterium sp. LM5 (assembly GCF_002017945.1). Taxonomy (NCBI): domain Bacteria; kingdom Pseudomonadati; phylum Bacteroidota; class Flavobacteriia; order Flavobacteriales; family Flavobacteriaceae; genus Flavobacterium; species Flavobacterium sp. LM5. The sequence goes on from NZ_MUFX01000002.1 coordinate 284,343, forward strand.
TGATCCATCATTACGTAACGTAAATCCTGCTGGAACGGATATAGGTGTTAAAGTAATGGTATTATACGTTTCTGGAGTCAAAACAACACCATCAAGAGTATCATTCAACAACACACTAGCTATAGTTTTGTCAAACAAACTTTCCATCTCATATAATCCATCATCTGCAGCCTCAATTGCAGCAACTTTTATTGTAACTATAGCTTCATCACAAACTGTTGGATTGATTTTATCACAAATAGAATATGCTATAGTGTAAATACCAGCTGGTGTATTCTTTGGAACTTCTACATTACCGGTTGTTGTATTCAAAACTGGAACCAATGCTCCATTCACAACAGGCAATGCTGGACTTACAATCGAAATATTTACTAAACTAGTAGTAGCTGAAACTCCATTAATTGTATCAAACTTAGTCGAATTAGCTTCTAATACATTTCCAGCATTTGATGAACCAATTGTTCCAATTACAGTAGGTAAAATATCATCCTCAGCTTTAACTACTGGGTTTTTAACCGTAATGGTTATAGTTGCATCAGAGCAATTCGTTGGATTTAATTTCTCACAAATCGTATAGAAAATGGTATAAACTCCTGCTGGTACACTTGCTGGAATTACAATTTCTTTAGTAAGACTATCAACCTTTGGAACAGGAAAACTTTGTCCACCAGGTAACACTATATCTGTTACTGTAACAGTAATTTGATCAAAAGTAATTGACTTACCATCAAGTGTGTCAAATCCATTTCCATAATCCGAATTGAATGGCCTAAACTTAATCTCTTTTATGGTATTATCAACTGTAATTTCATCATTTTTTGCAATTATTTCTGCCACTCCAACAACAACAATACTGGTTACAATATCACAATTTAATGGATTATTCACCTCACAGATTTTATACTCAACATTGTAGTTTCCTGCTGGAGTATTAGGATCAACAGTTACTGTACCATCAGCATTCAAAGTCAATCTTGAAGGAACATTTACTGAAGTTAATGTTACTTGACCTGGATTCGTTCCAATCACTACTGGATTGCCATTTACTGTATCATTTGCTAACAAAGTCGCTGTAGTTCCTCCTGGTAAGCCGTTGATAACTACAGTCGTTTCGGTTACGGCATCGATCGTTGGTGCAGTAACAGTTAGCGTTACGGTTGCTGATTCACAATTCGTTGGATTTAATTTTTCGCAAATTTCATATACAATTGTGTAGTCTCCTGCTGGTGTGTTTGTTGGTACACTTACTTGTCCTGTCGCAACATCAATACTTGGTACTGGTGCTCCAAGTACTTTTGAAGCTGCTGGTGTAGTTACCGTTAGGTTTACTAAACCAATAACTACTGCGGTCCCATTTAAGGTATCTGGATTGGTTGGATTATTACCTAATACATTACCTGCATTTGATGTTCCTGTCGTTCCATTACCACCTGAAATAGTATCGTCTTGTGCAACTATTGTTGGAGCTTCAACTTTTACCGTTACGGTAGCTGATTCACAATTCGTTGGATTTAATTTTTCGCAAATTTCATATACAATTGTGTAGTCTCCTGCTGGTGTGTTTGTTGGTACACTTACTTGTCCTGTCGCAACATCAATACTTGGTACTGGTGCTCCAAGTACTTTTGGAGCTGCTGGTGTAGTTACCGTTAGGTTTACTAAACCAATAACTACTGCGGTCCCATTTAAGGTATCTGGATTGGTTGGATTATTACCTAATACATTACCTGCATTTGATGTTCCTGTCGTTCCATTACCACCTGAAATAGTATCGTCTTGTGCAACTATTGTTGGAGCTTCAACTTTTACCGTTACGGTAGCTGATTCACAATTCGTTGGATTTAATTTTTCGCAAATTTCATATACAATTGTGTAGTCTCCTGCTGGTGTGTTTGTTGGTACACTTACTTGTCCTGTCGCAACATCAATACTTGGTACTGGTGCTCCAAGTACTTTTGGAGCTGCTGGTGTAGTTACCGTTAGGTTTACTAAACCAATAACTACTGCGGTCCCATTTAAGGTATCTGGATTGGTTGGATTATTACCTAATACATTACCTGCATTTGATGTTCCTGTCGTTCCATTACCACCTGAAATAGTATCGTCTTGTGCAACTATTGTTGGAGCTTCAACTTTTACCGTTACGGTAGCTGATTCACAATTCGTTGGATTTAATTTTTCGCAAATTTCATATACAATTGTGTAGTCTCCTGCTGGTGTGTTTGTTGGTACACTTACTTGTCCTGTCGCAACATCAATACTTGGTACTGGTGCTCCAAGTACTTTTGGAGCTGCTGGTGTAGTTACCGTTAGGTTTACTAAACCAATAACTACTGCGGTCCCATTTAAGGTATCTGGATTGGTTGGATTATTACCTAATACATTACCTGCATTTGATGTTCCTGTCGTTCCATTACCACCTGAAATAGTATCGTCTTGTGCAACTATTGTTGGAGCTTCAACTTTTACCGTTACGGTAGCTGATTCACAATTCGTTGGATTTAATTTTTCGCAAATTTCATATACAATTGTGTAGTCTCCTGCTGGTGTGTTTGTTGGTACACTTACTTGTCCTGTCGCAACATCAATACTTGGTACTGGTGCTCCAAGTACTTTTGAAGCTGCTGGTGTAGTTACCGTTAGGTTTACTAAACCAATAACTACTGCGGTCCCATTTAAGGTATCTGGATTGGTTGGATTATTACCTAATACATTACCTGCATTTGATGTTCCTGTCGTTCCATTACCACCTGAAATAGTATCGTCTTGTGCACATATAACATTTGAGATAACAATAGGATCTGATGCTAAAGAAACACAACCTTCACTTGATTTAGCTGTTACTGAATAAGTTCCAGCAGCAAGCAAATTGAATACTCCAGTAGTGTTGGTATAAGTTGATCCATCAATACTATAAGTCATACCTACACCTGTAGGAGCAGTTATGGTTATTGTTCCAGCTACTACAGCACAAGTTGGTTGCAAAGTTGCAGAGGCAGTTGGTTTAGCTGGCAACGCATTTATAGTTAAAGGCGTTGTTACTTTTGTTGAACATCCTGAAGTGGTAACCGTATATTCTACCGTTACTGTTCCAGCCGTTACTCCTGAAACTACTCCTGAGGCATTGATTGTCGCTGTTCCTGTTCCATTTGCAATAGTCCAAGTTCCGCCTGCTGTTGTATTGGTGAATGCAGCTGTTGTTGCTCCAACACATACCGTAGTAGCTCCTCCTGCAATGGCTGCCACTACTGGCAACGCATTTATAGTTAAAGGCGTTGTTACTTTTGTTGAACATCCTGAAGTGGTAACCGTATATTCTACCGTTACTGTTCCAGCCGTTACTCCTGAAACTACTCCTGAGGCATTGATTGTCGCTGTTCCTGTTCCATTTGCAATAGTCCAAGTTCCGCCTGCTGTTGTATTGGTGAATGCAGCTGTTGTTGCTCCAACACATACCGTAGTAGCTCCTCCTGCAATGGCTGCCACTACTGGCAACGCATTTATAGTTAAAGGCGTTGTTACTTTTGTTGAACATCCTGAAGTGGTAACCGTATATTCTACCGTTACTGTTCCAGCCGTTACTCCTGAAACTACTCCTGAGGCATTGATTGTCGCTGTTCCTGTTCCATTTGCAATAGTCCAAGTTCCGCCTGCTGTTGTATTAGTGAATGCAGCTGTTGTTGCTCCAACACATACCGTAGTAGCTCCTCCTGCAATGGCTGCCACTACTGGCAACGCATTTATAGTTAAAGGCGTTGTTACTTTTGTTGAACATCCTGAAGTGGTAACCGTATATTCTACCGTTACTGTTCCAGCCGTTACTCCTGAAACTACTCCTGAGGCATTGATTGTTGCTGTTCCTGTTCCATTTGCAATAGTCCAAGTTCCGCCTGCTGTTGTATTGGTGAATGCAGCTGTTGTTGCTCCAACACATACCGTAGTAGCTCCTCCTGCAATGGCTGCCACTACTGGCAACGCATTTATAGTTAAAGGCGTTGTTACTTTTGTTGAACATCCTGAAGTGGTAACCGTATATTCTACCGTTACTGTTCCAGCCGTTACTCCTGAAACTACTCCTGAGGCATTGATTGTCGCTGTTCCTGTTCCATTTGCAATAGTCCAAGTTCCGCCTGCTGTTGTATTGGTGAATGCAGCTGTTGTTGCTCCAACACATACCGTAGTAGCTCCTCCTGCAATGGCTGCCACTACTGGCAACGCATTTATAGTTAAAGGCGTTGTTACTTTTGTTGAACATCCTGAAGTGGTAACCGTATATTCTACCGTTACTGTTCCAGCCGTTACTCCTGAAACTACTCCTGAGGCATTGATTGTCGCTGTTCCTGTTCCATTTGCAATAGTCCAAGTTCCGCCTGCTGTTGTATTGGTGAATGCAGCTGTTGTTGCTCCAACACATACCGTAGTAGCTCCTCCTGCAATGGCTGCCACTACTGGCAACGCATTTATAGTTAAAGGCGTTGTTACTTTTGTTGAACATCCTGAAGTGGTAACCGTATATTCTACCGTTACTGTTCCAGCCGTTACTCCTGAAACTACTCCTGAGGCATTGATTGTCGCTGTTCCTGTTCCATTTGCAATAGTCCAAGTTCCGCCTGCTGTTGTATTGGTGAATGCAGCTGTTGTTGCTCCAACACATACCGTAGTAGCTCCTCCTGCAATGGCTGCCACTACTGGCAACGCATTTATAGTTAAAGGCGTTGTTACTTTTGTTGAACATCCTGAAGTGGTAACCGTATATTCTACCGTTACTGTTCCAGCCGTTACTCCTGAAACTACTCCTGAGGCATTGATTGTCGCTGTTCCTGTTCCATTTGCAATAGTCCAAGTTCCGCCTGCTGTTGTATTGGTGAATGCAGCTGTTGTTGCTCCAACACATACCGTAGTAGCTCCTCCTGCAATGGCTGCCACTACTGGCAACGCATTTATAGTTAAAGGCGTTGTTACTTTTGTTGAACATCCTGAAGTGGTAACCGTATATTCTACCGTTACTGTTCCAGCCGTTACTCCTGAAACTACTCCTGAGGCATTGATTGTTGCTGTTCCTGTTCCATTTACAATAGTCCAAGTTCCGCCTGCTGTTGTATTGGTGAATGCAGCTGTTGTTGCTCCAACACATACCGTAGTAGCTCCTCCTGCAATGGCTGCCACTACTGGCAACGCATTTATAGTTAAAGGCGTTGTTACTTTTGTTGAACATCCTGAAGTGGTAACCGTATATTCTACCGTTACTGTTCCAGCCGTTACTCCTGAAACTACTCCTGAGGCATTGATTGTCGCTGTTCCTGTTCCATTTGCAATAGTCCAAGTTCCGCCTGCTGTTGTATTGGTGAATGCAGCTGTTGTTGCTCCAACACATACCGTAGTAGCTCCTCCTGCAATGGCTGCCACTACTGGCAACGCATTTATAGTTAAAGGCGTTGTTACTTTTGTTGAACATCCTGAAGTGGTAACCGTATATTCTACGTTACTGTTCCAGCCGTTACTCCTGAAACTACTCCTGAGGCATTGATTGTCGCTGTTCCTGTTCCATTTGCAATAGTCCAAGTTCCGCCTGCTGTTGTATTGGTGAATGCAGCTGTTGTTGCTCCAACACATACCGTAGTAGCTCCTCCTGCAATGGCTGCCACTACTGGCAACGCATTTATAGTTAAAGGCGTTGTTACTTTTGTTGAACATCCTGAAGTGGTAACCGTATATTCTACCGTTACTGTTCCAGCCGTTACTCCTGAAACTACTCCTGAGGCATTGATTGTCGCTGTTCCTGTTCCATTTGCAATAGTCCAAGTTCCGCCTGCTGTTGTATTGGTGAATGCAGCTGTTGTTGCTCCAACACATACCGTAGTAGCTCCTCCTGCAATGGCTGCCACTACTGGCAACGCATTTATAGTTAAAGGCGTTGTTACTTTTGTTGAACATCCTGAAGTGGTAACCGTATATTCTACCGTTACTGTTCCAGCCGTTACTCCTGAAACTACTCCTGAGGCATTGATTGTCGCTGTTCCTGTTCCATTTGCAATAGTCCAAGTTCCGCCTGCTGTTGTATTGGTGAATGCAGCTGTTGTTGCTCCAACACATACCGTAGTAGCTCCTCCTGCAATGGCTGCCACTACTGGCAACGCATTTATAGTTAAAGGCGTTGTTACTTTTGTTGAACATCCTGAAGTGGTAACCGTATATTCTACCGTTACTGTTCCAGCCGTTACTCCTGAAACTACTCCTGAGGCATTGATTGTCGCTGTTCCTGTTCCATTTGCAATAGTCCAAGTTCCGCCTGCTGTTGTATTGGTGAATGCAGCTGTTGTTGCTCCAACACATACCGTAGTAGCTCCTCCTGCAATGGCTGCCACTACTGGCAACGCATTTATAGTTAAAGGCGTTGTTACTTTTGTTGAACATCCTGAAGTGGTAACCGTATATTCTACCGTTACTGTTCCAGCCGTTACTCCTGAAACTACTCCTGAGGCATTGATTGTCGCTGTTCCTGTTCCATTTGCAATAGTCCAAGTTCCGCCTGCTGTTGTATTAGTGAATGCAGCTGTTGTTGCTCCAACACATACCGTAGTAGCTCCTCCTGCAATGGCTGCCACTACTGGCAACGCATTTATAGTTAAAGGCGTTGTTACTTTTGTTGAACATCCTGAAGTGGTAACCGTATATTCTACCGTTACTGTTCCAGCCGTTACTCCTGAAACTACTCCTGAGGCATTGATTGTCGCTGTTCCTGTTCCATTTGCAATAGTCCAAGTTCCGCCTGCTGTTGTATTAGTGAATGCAGCTGTTGTTGCTCCAACACATACCGTAGTAGCTCCTCCTGCAATGGCTGCCACTACTGGCAACGCATTTATAGTTAAAGGCGTTGTTACTTTTGTTGAACATCCTGAAGTGGTAACCGTATATTCTACCGTTACTGTTCCAGCCGTTACTCCTGAAACTACTCCTGAGGCATTGATTGTTGCTGTTCCTGTTCCATTTGCAATAGTCCAAGTTCCGCCTGCTGTTGTATTGGTGAATGCAGCTGTTGTTGCTCCAACACATACCGTAGTAGCTCCTCCTGCAATGGCTGCCACTACTGGCAACGCATTTATAGTTAAAGGCGTTGTTACTTTTGTTGAACATCCTGAAGTGGTAACCGTATATTCTACCGTTACTGTTCCAGCCGTTACTCCTGAAACTACTCCTGAGGCATTGATTGTCGCTGTTCCTGTTCCATTTGCAATAGTCCAAGTTCCGCCTGCTGTTGTATTGGTGAATGCAGCTGTTGTTGCTCCAACACATACCGTAGTAGCTCCTCCTGCAATGGCTGCCACTACTGGCAACGCATTTATAGTTAAAGGCGTTGTTACTTTTGTTGAACATCCTGAAGTGGTAACCGTATATTCTACCGTTACTGTTCCAGCCGTTACTCCTGAAACTACTCCTGAGGCATTGATTGTCGCTGTTCCTGTTCCATTTGCAATAGTCCAAGTTCCGCCTGCTGTTGTATTGGTGAATGCAGCTGTTGTTGCTCCAACACATACCGTAGTAGCTCCTCCTGCAATGGCTGCCACTACTGGCAACGCATTTATAGTTAAAGGCGTTGTTACTTTTGTTGAACATCCTGAAGTGGTAACCGTATATTCTACCGTTACTGTTCCAGCCGTTACTCCTGAAACTACTCCTGAGGCATTGATTGTCGCTGTTCCTGTTCCATTTGCAATAGTCCAAGTTCCGCCTGCTGTTGTATTGGTGAATGCAGCTGTTGTTGCTCCAACACATACCGTAGTAGCTCCTCCTGCAATGGCTGCCACTACTGGCAACGCATTTATAGTTAAAGGCGTTGTTACTTTTGTTGAACATCCTGAAGTGGTAACCGTATATTCTACCGTTACTGTTCCAGCCGTTACTCCTGAAACTACTCCTGAGGCATTGATTGTCGCTGTTCCTGTTCCATTTGCAATAGTCCAAGTTCCGCCTGCTGTTGTATTAGTGAATGCAGCTGTTGTTGCTCCAACACATACCGTAGTAGCTCCTCCTGCAATGGCTGCCACTACTGGCAACGCATTTATAGTTAAAGGCGTTGTTACTTTTGTTGAACATCCTGAAGTGGTAACCGTATATTCTACCGTTACTGTTCCAGCCGTTACTCCTGAAACTACTCCTGAGGCATTGATTGTCGCTGTTCCTGTTCCATTTGCAATAGTCCAAGTTCCGCCTGCTGTTGTATTAGTGAATGCAGCTGTTGTTGCTCCAACACATACCGTAGTAGCTCCTCCTGCAATGGCTGCCACTACTGGCAACGCATTTATAGTTAAAGGCGTTGTTACTTTTGTTGAACATCCTGAAGTGGTAACCGTATATTCTACCGTTACTGTTCCAGCCGTTACTCCTGAAACTACTCCTGAGGCATTGATTGTCGCTGTTCCTGTTCCATTTGCAATAGTCCAAGTTCCGCCTGCTGTTGTATTGGTGAATGCAGCTGTTGTTGCTCCAACACATACCGTAGTAGCTCCTCCTGCAATGGCTGCCACTACTGGCAACGCATTTATAGTTAAAGGCGTTGTTACTTTTGTTGAACATCCTGAAGTGGTAACCGTATATTCTACCGTTACTGTTCCAGCCGTTACTCCTGAAACTACTCCTGAGGCATTGATTGTCGCTGTTCCTGTTCCATTTGCAATAGTCCAAGTTCCGCCTGCTGTTGTATTAGTGAATGCAGCTGTTGTTGCTCCAACACATACCGTAGTAGCTCCTCCTGCAATGGCTGCCACTACTGGCAACGCATTTACGGTTACTGTCACAAACGCTGCCGCTGCTGATTCACAATCTACTCCATTCAAAGTAGAAACGGTTATACGTCGGTATTGAGTGGTTGCAGTTAAACCTGTTGGCGCATCATAAGTTGCTAAAGTAGCTCCTGATATTGTATTCCAAGTACTAAATGGACTTACAGAGCTCTCCCAACGGTAACTGATAGTTCCGAATCCTGTACCATCTGTAGTGCTAGTAAAGGCTGCTGGGTTACCTGAATTACATATTATTTCGTCTTTTGAAATTGCTCCCGCAGTAGGAGGACAACAAATATTAACTAAAGGATTTTTACTATCTCCAAGAGCTTGAGGAGAGCCAGCTTTAGTCGGCACCCCATTAGCATTGACAACATTACCTAAATTACTTTTAATAGGCAAATTATATGTACCAGATGTTGCTCCTACATTACCTCCAGAAATAGTTGAAGTAACAAGATCCGAACCTGTAAAATTAGCTGCGCCTTCTATAGCATCTGGGCAACCATCATTATCTGTATCAAGATCTAGATAATCTGGAATACTATCACCATCTGTATCAATAGCCGTAACACAAGTTCCTTTTGAAACTATAATATTATCCGTGTATTCATCAAACGAAACACCTATAGCTGCATTGGACAACCAAGGATAATTACTAGCAGGACCAAAATTAATTCCATTAGCAGTATATGAAGTCTCTGGAACACCAGCGGCAGAGTATCTATAAGACTCATTATCAGCGTAAAGGGTTAAAATCCCTGAAGCATTTGGTCTTATATAGTATGATGTTTTTTGATGAAACCATCCTGCTACTCTTGAAGGAACACTAATAGTAGACAAAGCTGAATTAGGCTCTCTAATTAACGGCGCCATTGTATTATTTGTATCTGAAGATGAGTGACCATATATAAAAACAGCATCTGGAGCACCTACATAGTCATCTGCCCAAACGAAATCTTGCCCTGAAGCACCTAATGCAGTTCCAAATTCATTATTATTATTAGAACCGTCACTTTGAAACAAAGAAAAATCGCCTTCTACAGTATATTTAGCTCCATCATAAAGATTTAAACCTTTATAGACTACAAAGGAGGACATTGCTAGATTATCACCAAAATCAGTTCTATTGGCAAGAGCAACATTGGTAAGTGCCCCATTATAACCAGCTACATTAGCAAAAATTCCCGAATAAGAAGAGCTAGCATTATCTGGATCCGAATTATATCCTTCCAAAAAACCTTCTGTACCGGTAACTCCAGAAAAAGAACCTTTTGGAATACCTACACCAACAACGGCGTTTTCAAAAGCACTTGATTTAATAACAACCGATGATGAAGGAATACAATCATTCTCTAAAGCATCCAAAATCCCATCATTATCATCATCTAAATCACAGGCATTTGAAATTCCATCACCATCTGTATCTAATCCTAAAGCAGGATTCGAAGTTACAACCACATTGGCAGATGCAGCAGAAACACAACCTCCCGAATTAGTAACCGTATAAGAATAAGTATTTCCTGCTACTAAACCCGTTATAGTTTTTGTAGTGCCAGTTCCCGTAATTCCTCCTGGATTAATGGTCCAAGTTCCAGTAGTTGGCAAACCATATAATTCTACACTTCCTGTTACCAAAGCACAAGTAGGCTGAGTAATTGTCCCTATTATTGGAGCCGCTGGATTTACACACGAAGAAACCCCCAAAGTAAACACATCACCAGAGTTGAAGGTAATGTTATTAAATACAGCTTGGCTACCAACAAAAGAACTTACTGGTACTCTAGTTACTGTACCTGTCGTAAAGTCTCCATTACCGTCGGTATCAATCAATAAAACCAAATTAGAAGCGGTAGCACCCGTTAAAGTGATCCCAGTAAGATTAAAATTCAAACTTACATTTGAGATATTACTACCATCCGTATTGCTTAACTGCGTTTTCCATTCCCTATTTAATCTAGTGGAAATTGAAGATGGCAATTCTGTTCCTTGCTGTACAGGAAGGGCAGCACTACCCGTGTTGTTGGCAATAAGCATAAATTCTTTATCGCCGTTTATGGCAGTTCGGGCAGCATCCAGATTTAAACTAGTTAAATCCGAGTTGGTAGAAACAGTTAATATTGTGTTGTTATTTATACTTTTTGAAATGCGTTGATTCAATCCATAAAGATCATCACTCCCTAATCCAAAGACATCATATTTATAAGTTGCATTTGATGTCCAAACATCAGATCCTGCAGAATTTACATAATTATATGACAAATTCCCTACCGTAGCACCCAATACGTCAGTCCCCCCCGTAATGGTTACTCCATATTTAATAGCTAAATATGATTCTACAATCTTTCTTTCAGCCTCTGTTAAAACCCTATCGTAAACTAAAACTTCTGCAATTACACCATTTAATTTACCTTCTACACCACTAGCAGAGAAATGTTTTCCCAACCTTACCATAGAAGGCAATGGTCTACCTGATCCAGTATTTGTAATATTAACCACTGCCTCATCTGTAGAACCATTTGCATACAAGCTATAAGTAACTGAACTTTCACCAGCGACATTTCTTTTTAAAACCCCTATCGAAGGCAATGTAAGCAAATTAAAATCGCCTGGGTTATAATAATCGCCTTCAGATCCTCCACCAAAAGAAAGTCTTCCGGTAGAAGGCACTCCCAAAGACATATCCGAATTAGTAGTCGCAGAACTACCACTAGGGTCGGAAATATCACCACCATACAACAATCCCGTAGAGTATTGACTAGAACCTACACCCGCAGTTTTAAAAACAACAAAAACGGTTTGGTTATTTAATGCCGGTGTACTCATCTGTACGGCATTACCCGCGCCCACGTTATTAACAAATTGAACAACCGGATTAAAATTGATATTATTATTACCTGCATCATAACGATAGGTTGGCATCGTTGGCAGAGGAGGTTCAGCATTTTCTCCTGGATGCTTTGTGGCAGCCACTCCATTTTGAGCGGTACCTCCCGACAGATCGTACCAAGTAGTAAGAGTTGTTCCTGTTGCTGGAACACCAGCTAGAGAATTTACCCCCTTATCCCCCTTAAACCATAAAACATTGTTTGCAACTTGAGAAAATAAAAAGGTTTGATAAAGAAAAACAAGAGAAAAAAAGAAAATTCTCTTGAGAGAAAAAGTAGTTTTTGGCATAATTAGATGATATTATCCTTAGTATTAGCATTTTAACCAAAACAATGATTTAAAAGAAAGATCAACACAATGTTTAACAATGTTTATTGTGTTAAAATATTTAAAATACTTAATTGGCGGCGCAAAAATAAATATTAATATTTTAAAATTGCTTTAAATCATTAATTATTAACCAAATCGCATGCTTTTATCGATATACTACACATTTAATCGATGAAATACACTTTATCAACTTCATAAGACTAAAATATTTCATGTTAAATAACTTATATCACATAGTATTAGACATGTTAATTACTACTAAAATTGTAGTAAACAATTGTGAATAAAAAAGAAGGGAAACAATAATTTTAATGAAGAATATTCTTTCTTTTTAATAAAATATAAATCACAATCATTATAACAATTCCAGACTTTAAAAAAGAAAAAAAATAAAGCATTCCTGCCTTAAAAAAACACAGCGGAAAAATATATTGCATTTTTAAAAACCAACTCCAACAACAAAACAATTTGAAATCTAGTCCCTATAATTTGTAACTAATCCACTAAAACTAACCTTCTAATAGACAAGGTTAAAATAACTTTCAAATAAAAAAAATGCATTGAAACGAATTTCAATGCATTTTGAAGGGAATACTATTTTTGCTTTTTTCTATACTCTTTACAGAAAAAGTAAAACTATACTATCTAGAATAATTAGGCGCCTCTTTAGTGATCGTTACGTTATGAGGATGACTTTCATTAATTCCACTTGCCGTGATGCGAACAAAACGACCTGTTTCTTGTAAAGTTGGAACGTCTTTTGCACCGCAATATCCCATACCTGCACGAAGTCCACCGATGAATTGTTGCATGCTTTCGTTCAACTCGCCTTTATATGGTACGCGTCCAACAATTCCTTCTGGAACCAATTTTTTCACATCGTCTTCTACGTCTTGGAAATAACGATCTTTCGATCCTTCTTGCATGGCTTCAACAGAACCCATTCCTCTGTAAGATTTGAATTTTCTTCCTTCAAAAATAATAGTCTCACCAGGAGATTCCTTGGTACCTGCTAATAATGAACCTAGCATCACACAATCCGCACCCGCTGCAATGGCTTTAGGAATATCTCCTGTGTAACGAATTCCACCATCAGCAATAACCGGAACACCAGAACCTTTGATAGCAGCTGCTACTTCAAGCACTGCAGAAAACTGAGGAAAACCAACACCCGCTACAATACGAGTCGTACAAATCGAACCAGGGCCAATACCTACTTTTACACCATCTGCACCATTTTCTACCAAGTACTGAGCTGCTTCTGGTGTTGCAATATTACCAACAATAACATCAATTTGTGGGAACTTGGATTTTACTTCTTTTAATACATTAACCACTCCTTGGGTATGACCGTGAGCCGTATCAATAATAATAGCGTCTACTCCAGCATGAACTAAAGCTTCTGCTCTTTGCACTGCATCTCCAGTAACACCAATGGCTGCTGCTACTCGTAAACGACCATAAACATCTTTATTAGCGATAGGTTTTTGAGTCAACTTAGTAATATCTCTAAAAGTAATCAAACCCACCAATTCGTACTGATCATTTACTACAGGCAATTTCTCGATTTTATGACCTTGCAAAACCACTTCAGCTTGTTCTAAAGAAGTTCCTTCAGCAACCGTAATCAAATTATCTTTGGTCATTACCTCAACAATAGGTCTTGAACTATTTTTTTCAAAACGCAAATCTCTGTTGGTAACAATTCCTTTTAGAATTTTATTTTCATCAACGATTGGAATTCCTCCAATACCATATTCTTTCATAGCCATTTTAGCATCGGCAACCGTAGAAGTCAACGGCAAAGTTACAGGATCAATAATCATTCCTGACTCAGCTCTTTTCACTTTTCTTACTTTGGCTGCTTGTTGCTCAATAGTCATGTTTTTGTGCAACACTCCAATACCTCCTTCTTGAGCCATAGCAATAGCCATAGCACTTTCGGTCACTGTATCCATAGCTGCAGATACAATAGGTACATTTAAAGTTATGTTTCTTGAAAATTTGGATTGAATACTCACTTCGCGAGGAAGAACGCTGGAGTAATTTGGAACTAATAATACATCATCGTAAGTTAAACCTTCGCCGATAATCTTGGAATTGTGTGCTTTCATGGTGCAATTTCTAGTTGAATTGCGTGCAAATATAGACAATCTTAAGCAAAAAAACAGACAAACCCACTATTAATTAATTAAATTAGCATGGGCTAACAAACTTGTAGCTATTTTTTTTCAATACTAAAAACAACACTTATTAATTATAATCATGTTCGAATCCAGTTCAACCTCTATCCAAGGGCTTTCTTCAGAAAAAGTTATTGCCTCTAGAACAAAAAACGGTGCCAATTCAACCGAACATCAACAAAAAAACAACTTTTTGCACTCGCTCTTCGAATTGATTAAGGAGCCTATGTTCATATTATTACTCACCGCTACGAGTGTGTATTTTGTAACTGCAGATTATAATAATGGAATTTTTATGCTTTTGGCTATTATTTTGGTCGTATCCATTTCCTTGTACCAAGAATCAAAAAGTAGAAATGCCATTGAAGCGCTGTCTAAATTAACACAACCCAAAAGTAAAGTCATTAGGAATGGAATTGTTGTTGAGATTCCGAGTGAAGAAATTGTTTTGGGCGACTTAATACAGACGGAAGAAGGCACTTTTGTTCCCGCCGATGGAATCATCATCCAATCCAATGACTTTTCGGTCAATGAATCCATATTAACAGGAGAATCTCTATCGGTTTCAAAAAATGAACAATCCGAAAACAAACAAGTGTATCAAGGAACCATAGTCGCAAGTGGACTGGCTATTTGCCAAGTTACCGCCATTGGAAGTCAAACACAATTAGGAAAAATTGGAAAAAGTCTAGACAACATCGTCGAAGAAAAAACGCCATTACAAATTCAAATTAGCAATTTTGTCACCTATATTTCTTTGATTGGTTTGGTTGCTTTTATCATTGTCTGGGGAATCAATTATTGGAATTCAAAACTAATTTTAGATAGTTTGCTTAAAGCATTAACGCTTGCCATGAGTATCATCCCAGAAGAAATTCCTGTAGCTTTTACCACTTTTATGGCACTTGGTGCTTGGCGACTACTTCGAATGGGAATTATTGTAAAACAAACTAAAACAGTTGAAACTTTAGGAAGTGCCACCGTAATTTGTACCGATAAAACAGGCACCATCACCGAAAACAAAATGAGTCTTGCCGAATGGTTCACTCTTGATGCCTCAACTGTTACAACAAATCATTCCAACTTAAACCCCAAAGAACAAGAACTAATTAACTCTGCGATGTGGGCGAGTGAACCCATTCCGTTTGATGCTATGGAAATAGCATTGCATGAAGCCTACACCAATTCCATTGCAACTGACGAACGTCCTCAATATAAAATGATACACGAATATCCTTTGAGTGGAAAACCACCTATGATGACACATGTATTCGAAAACAAAGAAGGACATCGAATTATTGCAACAAAAGGAGCACCAGAAGCCATTATTGCCTGTTCTAAACTATCTGAAACTGAGAAAGAAAAAATCAACACGGCTTTTCTCGCTATGACCAAAAAAGGATTTCGAGTATTAGGCGTTGGGACAACCGATTTTAACGGAACCTATTTCCCTAAAACACAGCAAGAGTTTGAACTAGATTTTAAAGGTCTTGTTGCTTTTTATGACCCTCCAAAAAAGAACATCAAAGCAGTTTTAGAAACTTTTTATAAAGCCGGAATTGCCGTTAAAATAATCACAGGTGATAATGCCGAAACCACCGCTACGATTGCTCAACAAATTGGTTTTAAAAACCCTGAAAAAATACTCAATGGAGACGAACTAATGCAAATGAGTCCAGCTAGATTGAAAGAGAAAGTAATGGAAACTACTATTTTTACTAGAATGTTTCCTGAGGCTAAACTCAAAATCATTCAAGCGCTAAAAGACAATAATCAAATTGTAGCTATGACTGGTGATGGAGTAAACGATGGACCCGCTTTAAAATCAGCACACATCGGAATTGCTATGGGCAAAAAAGGGACAGAAATTGCCAAACAAGCCGCGAATTTAATTTTGGTTGACGATGATTTTTCTAAAATGACCGACGCCATTGCTATGGGAAGAAAAATCTATATGAATCTCAAAAAAGCCATTCGCTACATTATCTCTATCCATATTCCTATCATTTTAATCGTGCTTATTCCATTAGCTTTGGGATGGATGTATCCCAATATATTTTCACCAGTCCACATCATTTTCTTAGAAATGATTATGGGTCCCACCTGCTCTATCATTTATGAAAATGAACCGATGGAAGACAATTTGATGACACAAAAACCAAGGCCATTGAGTACCACTTTTTTCAGTTGGAAAGAAATCACCATTAGCTTAATTCAAGGACTATGGATAACTGCAGGATTGTTGTTCATTTACCAATTTGCCATAGCCAATCAGTATAGTGAAAGTAGTACACGAACTATGGTGTTTTTGACCTTGATTTTCTCGAATGTGTTCTTGACATTAGCCAATCGCTCTTTTTATTATTCGGTTTTTACTACTTGGAAATATAAGAATAATCTTGTAGTGCTCATCATCGGAATCACGCTTTTCATTACAGCATTACTGCTTTTTATTCCACCATTATCTAAATTTTTCTTATTCGAAAAAATCACTTTACTTCAAATAGGATGGTGTACTCTGGTAGCTATAATTGCAGTCTTTTGGATTGAAATTTATAAATTCTTCAAAAGAAGAAAGAGCTAAAAAACACAAATTTCAAGAATAAAAAATCCCAAATTCCAACTATAACTTTGGAATTTGGGATTTACTATTTAGGATTTGCCCTTCGACTGCGCTCAGGATGATAAATTGGATTTTGGATTTTGTTTATTCCATTCTTATTCCCCATCCTTTTTCTCAGCAAAAATCAGATTAAGTCCTAATTGAAAAGAGGCACTTTGCGCCTTGACAACATCTCTAAGTTCTAACAAATTATCTGCCATCAAATAAAAATTTACAGGACCTATTTGTGTCGACAAACCCAAACCAATATTCTTACTCGAAAAAGAATCTACGGTATACGTAGCTTTGGCTTCTAAACCCGTGAAGAGTTTCTTTCTATAAAAAGCCGTCAACGCCATCATTGGAAGTCTTGGAGTAGACATAGCAAAATATTGCAATCCAACAGAGTTATTATATTTTGCAGTACCATCACTGGATTTACAATTGCAATCTTCTTCTTCGGTTTGCCCGAAAGAATATTGTGCAGAAGCATTAAATTTCACCGGTCTCCACGAAGTATAACTTCCTTTTAAGGTATCTCTAGGAAAAGCATCTTCAAATTCTTGCGACACATTATTGCCTCCTGTTCCTGTAAAAAAATCTGGAAGAATACCTTCATAATTATAAATCCCTTTCGCACGATAGCTTTCTACTTCTTTTGAATGACGAATAAAACCAACATCAAGCACACTCGCGGTAATTTGAATGTCTTTTTTGGGATAATACGTGATTCCAGCATCAAAACCCAAACCTAAATTACCTCCTAAAAATGCTCTTTTTTTGATGTCTTTAGCCACATCCGAGTCGTCATCTTTATCATCATATTTTGCAATTCCAGAGGTATTCAATAACATGTCAGCCGAGATCACTTGGTCATAAATACTTGCATTGTCGACAGAAGGAATGGTGTACAAATAACCAGAGTTTTTAGTAGAACGAGCATCGAAAATACTAGAATAAATCTTTCCTCTCACTCCCCAAATCAATTTTTCGCTTTGTCGTTTATTGTACCCTACATGAAAAACGGTTAACATTTCGGCACGAGCATTCAAATCACTCAGATTAAAATATTTTCCTAAATAATTTTGATTTCCGTCTAATGCCAAAAGAGCAAAATCTTTTGGAACATAACTCAATACATCTAATTCTTCATACATTCCAAAAGAAATATATGCAGTATTGTTCCAATCACCAACTTTAAATCCTCCTTGAAAAACCTCTGCTTGTTGGTTTACACTCACTTTATCATTTCTTGAAGTTGAAAAAATGACCTTGCGTAATTTGGCATTAAAATCAACGCCATCATCTGCAAACAAATCATAGGCAGAAAAGCCCGTAGAGCCTACATTTGCTGAAAATCCTGACAATAACGGAATTCCTGCATACCATTTATAGGTAACATCAGCTCCAGGATTTAAAGATAATGATTGAGGAATTGCCGTAAAATTATATAAAACGGCTTTGTTTTGAGCGAAAAAAAAGTTGCCTACTGAAAGAAGTACAATCAAAGTAATTTTTCTCATTTAATATCAAAATAGGCGGTTATACTAGAACGTAATTTCAAATTTCCAACACTAGCAGCGCTCAACGGAGGGCCTGGCAATAGTGTAATTACAAAGGCAATTTTTTTGGATTGCTTTAGCAAATCAAGATTCGCTCCTTGATAGACTACTGTTCGTTTGGTAACATTAGAAGTTCCAGCATAAGCCGGAATATCCATTCGAATAGAACTTACGGGTGCATTGGCATTATCCAAAAAGAAAAGTTGAAGTTCAAAGGCTCGATTAATCGTGTTATCCACTTCAAAAAACAAATCCGTTTGGATTAGATTTTTTTTAAAAAAAGTATCATCAAAAACTCCTAATTCTGGAGTGTCAATACTCACTGTTTGTTCCAAACCATTATTTACAAACTGATTTGCTACAAGATCAAAACTCGCCAAATTTCCAATAACTACAGGGCGAAGTTCAATATCATTGGCTTGGTCAAAATCAAGATCGCTGCTACAAGAAAAAGAAAACAGTATCAAAAAAAACACGAGTAGGGTTTTGTAGGCTTTCATTGCATTCACATTTTAATTATGGTTAAAAACGTATGTCCCTTTATTTTAGTATTCTAGATTAATGAAACTCCCCAAACAATTTAGAGGCTTCGTTGTAAGCACTCTCAAAACTCATCGCGCTCAAATTGGTGTTTTCCTTTTTAGCGGTAAAAAAAGAGAGTAGTTTTTCCGTAGGCATATTTCCAGTTAAACGATCTGTAGCCATTGGACAACCACCAAAACCCTGAATCGCTCCATCAAATCGTCTGCAACCAGCATGATAAGCGGCATCAACTTTTTCAAACCATTTATCTGGAGTAGTATGCAAATGAGCCCCAAATTCTATCGCGGGATATTTAGGAATCAAATTAGAGAACAAATGCGTAATAACTTCGGGGTGGAACTACCAACCGTATCGGACAAAGAGAGAATTTTTACCCCCATTTGCGCCAATCGTTCTGTCCATTCGCCTACAATTTCTTCATTCCAAGGATCTCCGTAAGGATTTCCAAATCCCATAGAAAGATAGGCAATCACTTCTTTTTGGTTTTGGTCGGCAATTTCGAGGATTTCTTGTAAGGTAATTAATGATTCTGCAATCGTTTTGTGCGTATTTCGCATTTGAAAATTCTCAGAGATCGAAAAAGGAAAACCCAAATATTGAATCGGTTGATGCGATGCGGCATCTTTAGCTCCTTTTACATTAGCGATAATTGCCAAAAGCTTACTATCGGTTTTGGACAAATCCAATTGTGCTAAAACCGCAGCGGTATCCTGCATTTGAGGAATCGCCTTAGGAGAAACAAAACTCCCAAAATCAATACTATCAAAGCCTACTCGCAACAAAGCCTGTAAATAGGAAACTTTCCGAGCCGTAGGAATCCATGTTTTGATTCCTTGCATCGCATCACGAGGGCATTCGATAATTTTTATTGGCTCCATATGCTTCAAAGATAGCAAAAGGAATTAAAGTTCAAAATCGAAAAATAAGAAAGTAAGGGACTAATTAGTGATTAGTAACTAGTCCTTAGTTACTAGTTATTTATCGACAGCCAATAGCTAAAAGCCAATTAGTCCTTTAACTAGCTTTTATGTGCTTAGTTTTAAATAATTTTCAATGACATTCAAAACATAATATAAATGTTTTGATTTCAGAATTGATCCAAAAAGGCACTATTTCATTTTCTTCAAAATCGCTTTATTGATCGCCTTAATCAAAGCGGGACCTTCATAAATAAATCCAGTGTACAACTGAATCAAACTCGCTCCTGCGTCTAATTTTTCCAAAGCATCTTCTGCAGAATGAATCCCTCCTACTCCAATAATTGGAAAAGCATGGTTGCTTTTTTGTGATAAAAATCGAATCACTTCCGTAGATCTTTTAGTCAAAGGCTTACCGGACAAACCACCCGCTTCCATTTTGGCTTCAGAAACCAATCCTTCTCTAGAAAGTGTAGTATTGGTAGCAATCAAACCTGCAATTTTGGTTTCGGCCATGATATCAATGATATCCAATAACTGATCATTGGTCAAGTCTGGCGCGATTTTCAATAAAATAGGTTTAGGATTAGCTCTTTCTAGATTTTTATTTTGCAACGTTTGCAACAATTGAGTCAAAGGCTCTTTATCTTGCAAAGCTCTTAAATTTGGCGTGTTTGGCGAACTTACATTGACCACAAAATAATCCACATAATCAAACAAAGCTTCAAAACAAATTTCATAGTCCGAAGTAGCGTCTTCATTGGGTGTCAACTTATTTTTTCCAATATTACCGCCTATCAGCACATTGGTATTTGATTTTAAACGCTCTACAGCCTCCAAAACACCTCCGTTATTGAATCCCATTCGATTAATAATGGCTTCGTCAGAAATCAATCTAAAAATTCGTTTTTTAGGATTCCCGTCTTGTCCTTTAGGTGTTAAGGTTCCAATCTCAATAAATCCAAAACCAAAATTTGAAAACTCTTTATACAAACGAGCTTCTTTATCAAATCCAGCTGCTAAACCAACAGGATTTTTAAATTTCAATCCAAACACTTCTCGCTCTAATCTTGGATCTTCCACACAATATATCATTCTGAAAAGAGCAGAAAAACCAGGAATTTTAGATATGAATTTGATAAAAGCAAAAGTAAAATGGTGCACTTTTTCGGGATCAAAACAAAAAAACAAAGGGCGGATGAACAATTTATACATGTGAGGTAGGATATAATTATTTTGAACTGCAAAAATAAAGAATTGATTTCAGAAAGCACTTAAGTATCCCAGAAATGAAAACAAAAAAACAAGTCGAAATATGTACCTTTGCTCAAAAATTAAGTACCATGCAACATATTATCGATCGTTTTATTAGTTATGTAACTGTTGATACAGAATCTGATCCAAATTCTGAAACCACCCCAAGTAGCGCCAAACAATGGGATCTAGCCCACCAACTTGTGGCTGAATTAAAACAAATAGGATTACAAGACGTTACTATTGATGACAAAGCCTATATCATGGCCACGCTGCCAAGCAATATAGACAAAAAAGTGCCAACCATAGGATTCATTTCGCATTTTGACACGACTCCTGATTTTACAGGCGCGAATGTAAAACCACAAATCATTCCGAACTACGACGGCAAAGACATCGTACTCAACGAAGCACAAAATATTGTGCTTTCGCCAAAATATTTCAAAGATTTATTGCAATACAAAGGACAAACCTTAATCACCACCGACGGAACTACGCTTCTTGGTGCCGATGATAAAGCCGGAATCACCGAGATTGTTTCGTCAATGGAATTTTTGATTCAAAATCCGGATATCCAACACGGAACCATTAAAGTTGGTTTTACTCCAGATGAAGAAATTGGTCGAGGCGCACATCATTTTGATGTAGAAAAATTTGGAGCCGACTGGGCTTACACTATGGACGGCAGTCAAGTAGGCGAATTAGAATACGAAAACTTTAATGCAGCTGGAGCCAAAATCATTTTCAAAGGAAAAAGTGTTCACCCTGGTTACGCTAAAGGAAAAATGATCAATTCAATGCTTCTTGCCAATGACTTCATAAGTGACTTACCAAAAGATCAAACCCCTGAAACCACCAAGGGCTACGAAGGTTTTTTCCATGTACATCACTTAAAAGGGAGTATAGAAGAAACCGTTTTGGAATTAATCATCAGAGATCACTCTAAGACTAAGTTTGAAAAAAGGAAAGAACGCATTGAAAAAATGGTTCGAAAAATCAATAAAAAGTTTGCCAAACAATTCGGAGAACCTATCGCTATTGCCGAAATCAAAGATCAATACTCTAATATGAAGGAAAAAGTACTTCCTGTAAAACATATTGTAGATATTGCCGAAGAGGCTATGAAACAAGTTGGCGTAAAACCAATCATCAAACCGATTCGCGGCGGAACGGACGGTTGTCAACTTTCTTACAAAGGATTGCCTTGCCCAAATATTTTTGCAGGTGGCCACAACTTTCACGGAAAATACGAATATGTTCCCGTAGAAAGCATGCAAAAAGCAATAGAAGTTATTGTAAAAATTGCCCAACTTACCGCAAGCACCGATTTTGAAAATCCTGCCCCAAAAACAAAACGCAAAAGATAGGTAACAGCCCATTTGTAGTCCGCAATTTAAAGAGTCTTGAAAATTAATACCTCCAAAAAGTCGTTCCACTTTTTGGAGGTTTTTTTATGTTCAGTTTCTAATTCAAGTTCAACAAAAAACTTAACATTGAAATTGATTAATGTTTGATATATTTGTTAACAATAAATAAACAATTACTTAACATTAACAAATAAGTCAATAAAACCATAATTAACAGCCGACACAATGATAGACAAAACAGAAAACCATAACACTCCAGAGGCTACACCTCCAACACCAGAACAAGCAAAATCGGAAAAGCCGATTGTAAGAAGAACGAGAACAACAAAAACAGCAACACCTGCTGCAAAAAAGGTCACACAAGAGACTACAAAAACAAGCGTTGCTAGGCCAAAAGCAAGAACACGCAGCACAAAAGCAATCACTCCCTCTTCTACTACTGAAGAAAGTATCAGCCCAGAAATTGAAGAAACTGTAACGGTAGAAAAAACAGAAATCACGGCACTTGATCTAATCCCTACTAAAAAATCAAAGGACAAAAAAAAGAAAAAAAACAAAGTAAAAATGAGCGAAAAGGAAAAGAAAAAAACCAAAAAAGCTAAGGCAAAAGAGAAAGCCAAAGCAAAAGCCAAGAAAGCTAAAAAGGCCAAAAAAGAGAAAGCAAAAAAAGCAAAACTTAAAGCGAAATTAAAAGAGAAAAAGGCCAAAGCCAAAGCTAAAAAAACCAAAAAAAGCAAAAAGAATAAGAAAAAATAACCCGATTGTTCCAAACTAAAAAATCCCAAATTCCAATTAATTAGGAATTTGGGATTTTTTGTATTCGATTAGTAAAACTACTATTTCTTAGCTAAAGCTGCACTCATTTCCATTGAAATAGCAGAACGCTCCATTTTCAATTTTCCTGACATAGTTTCGATAATAACTGTCGTTTCAGCTAACTCCGCAACTTTTCCGTGTAAACCACTTTTAGTCACGATTTTATCTCCAACTTTTAAACTGCTTTCAAATTCTTTTTCGTTTTTAGCACGTTTTTGTTGTGGTCTAATCATGAAGAAATAAATCACCACAAACATCAATAAAAACGGCAAAAACTGTTGTAATTGTTCCATAATAAAAATCTTAATTTGTTATTCTTAGTTTTGTTTTAATTCTGTTTATTAATTACTAAAGACGATCGGCGACAACACCAGCACTATAGCAATCCTCTTCCTACTTTAACCAATTTCTTGCTTTCAGTCAATTCTTTGACCAAGTTATCTAAAATTCCATTGATAAAAATACTACTTTTTGGAGTAGAATACTCTTTGGCAATCTCTAAATATTCATTCAAAGTTACTTTTACTGGTATCGATGGAAACTTCAAGAACTCACAAATTGCCATTTTTAAGATGATCGTATCGATTTCTGCAATACGATCACTGTCCCAGTTAGGTGTTTTATCGTCGTAAGTTTTGGCCAATTCCTTTTCGTTCAAAAGGGTTTTTCGGAATAAATCGCGAACATATTCTTTATCTTCGGTATCCTTGTATAGTTTTGGCACTCTAAAATTATCCTCTTCAAGTGGTTTTAAAGCTTTTAATTGCTTTAAAATATGAGTATTCACCATCGGAATATCATCAATCCAAGTCAACTTATCATCTTCCAAATATTCATACAATTTCTCGTTTGGAACAATAACCTCTTCAAAAATTGCTGCAATAAAATCGCGGTCTTCCTCAAAAGTATTCACCGAATTTTTCATGTACTCTGCATACAGCTTACTTTGTTTTACCGCATTCAACAAAATGATAATATAATCATCATTTAAAGTCCAATTGTTGATTTTGCGATTTTCCATAGCAATACTCAAAGAATTATTCTCTGCCAAAATCTGAAAAACAGCATTTTTGATAAATTTTTCGTTAGGATTACGTTCTTGGGCAGTTGCTAGGTGTTTTTTACTGGAGAGGTGTAAAAAAACTTGTTCTTTTTTACATATTTCTAACAAAGAAGAAACCATTGTTAGATATAAATCTAGAATGCTATCAATACTGTAAAAAAGAAATTTTTCTTCTTTTTCAAGCGTATCCGAACCATTTTGATGGATTGCATAAATGGATTGCATGACTTTAACTCGAATGTGTCTTCTGTTTACCACCTTGTAAGAACTTTAAAAATTAGCTGGCAAAATTAAGAATTTCATCTCTTAAATGAAAATTTGCAAGGTATTTTATTTTATAAATAAAAAAGCGCCCCAATTAATGAATGACTCGAAAAAACATTCACTAATTGAAGCGCTGTACAATCACAAAATTCTTATTTGCTGTTAGCTAACTTACGCTCTGCAATACGTTGCTGTGCGATAGTTAATGCCGCCTGATGAGTTGTCATTTTATTTGCTAATGCAAAATCAAAAATTTCTAAAGTAGTATTATAAATATTTTCAGTTTTAGCCATGATTTCTGCTTTTCCGTAATGTGCTAATTCCGCATATACATTGATGATTCCACCTGCATTGATTAAGAAATCTGGCGCATACAAAATACCTCGTTCTTGCAAAATTGCACCGTGAACCACTTCATTAGCTAATTGATTATTGGCTGCGCCAGCAATTACTTTGGCTTGTATTTTACGTACTGTATCATCGTTAATTGTGGCTCCCATAGCACATGGCGCGTAAATATCTACTGCTTCTGAATACACATCACTACCTGTATACACCGTGGCATTGTATTTTTTTCCTACTTCATACAAACGCTCTTCATTAATATCTGTAATCGTCACCAAAGCGCCTTCTTTAGTCAAATATTCTACCAAAGCTTCTCCTACGTGACCAATTCCTTGCACCAAAACCTTCTTTCCAGTTAGCACATCCGAACCAAATTGTTGTTTTGCTGCAGCTTTCATTCCCATATACACACCAAAAGCAGTTACTGGCGATGGATTTCCAGCTCCACCTCTTTCTTCTGAGATTCCTGTAACATAAGGAGTCACATCTCTCACGATGTCCATATCGGCAGTTTCCATTCCAACATCTTCGGCTGTAATATATCTTCCACTTAATGAATGTACAAATTCACCAAATTTACGCATCAATTCTGGAGTTTTTTGCGTTTTGGCATCACCTATAATTACCGCTTTTCCTCCACCAATATTTAACCCTGTAATGGCCGATTTAAAGGTCATTCCACGTGACAAACGCAAAACATCATTTAAAGCTTCCCACTCATTGGTATAATTAAACATTCGTGTACCTCCTAAAGCAGGCCCCATTACCGAATTATGAATACCAATAATTGCTTTTAAACCTGTATCTTTGTCATTGCAAAATACAATTTGTTCATGGTCATCAAATGAGATTTGTCCAAAAACTGGGTCCATTTTTTGAATTTCCTTAGCGGTTGCTAGTGTTGCATTCATAAGAAAGTTGTTTTTTTTGATTTTATAAATATGATAAAATTTCGATTCAAAAATATAAAATAATTAAACATAACCTAATTTTATAGCTACATTTTAAATATATCATAATTATACATCCTTCAAAACTTTCATAAACTTCTTTTTATTATCAAAAAACATTCAGACAGCACCTTATAAAAATGAAAGAATTACGTTATTTAGACAAGTACTTTTTAAAATACAAATACAGCTTTTCACTTGGAATAGTTATTACAATAGTAGCACAGATTTTTTCATTGTTTACTCCCAAACTAATCAGTAGTTCTTTAGAAGCCATTGAAAAATTTGATCAACTTTCTAGTATTGAAAAAGCCCCTACACTGGTTATTCGTGATTTCAAAGAAGAACTCATTCACAATGTGCTGCTGATCATTGCCACCACGATCATTGCGGGATTTTTGACCTTTTTAATGCGTCAAACTTTAATTGTAATGTCCCGCCATATCGAATTTGATTTAAAAAACGAGGTGTTTCGTCAATATGAAAACCTATCCCAAAACTTCTACAAACAAAACCGCACCGGCGATTTAATGAACCGTATTAGCGAAGATGTCTCCAAAGTACGAATGTATGTTGGCCCAGCGGTAATGTACTCGATCAATACTTTTATTCGTTTTGCTATCGTGATCGCTTATATGTACAACGTTTCGCCCACGCTTACGCTATACACCTTATTACCATTACCACTTTTATCTTATGCCATTTTTAAAGTAAGCTCGGAAATCAATAAAAGAAGTACTATTTTTCAGCAATATTTATCCAAAATCTCCAGCTTTACGCAAGAAATATTCTCAGGCATACGCGTCATCAAAGCCTATTCCCTAGAAAACCAACAACAAAACAACCTAGTGGATCTTGCAGAAGAAAGCAAAAGCAAAAGCTTGAATCTCGCACGTACGCAATCCTTATTTGGCCCTTTAATGCTAGCACTAATTGGCGTTAGCAACTTGGCTGTTATTTATTTTGGAGGAATGTTGTACATAGATGGCACCATAAAAAGCATCGGAACAATAGCCGAATTTATACTATATGTCAACATGCTTACTTGGCCGGTAGCCTCTTTAGGATGGGTTTCATCCATGGTACAAGAAGCCGAAGCTTCTCAAAAAAGACTCAACGAGTTCTTAAAAATCGTTCCAGACATTCAAAATAAAAACGAAAACGCTAGCAAAATAGAAGGCCATATTGCTTTCGAAAATGTAAGCTACACCTATCAAGACACCAATATCGAAGCCTTACAAAACATTTCATTTACCGTAAAAAAAGGAGAAACACTTGCCATTTTAGGTAACACCGGTTCCGGAAAGTCAACAGTACTAGCCTTGATTTCTCGAATGTACGACGTAACCAATGGACAACTCAAAATAGACGGAAAAGAAATCAGTCAATTGAACTTATTCGATCTTAGAAACAGTATCGGAATTGTACCTCAAGACGCCTTCCTTTTCTCTGACAGCATCAAAAACAACATTAAATTTGGTAAAGAAAACGCATCTGACGACGAGGTATTCCAAGCCGCGAAAAACGCGGTAGTTCATGATAATATTGAAGGCTTCAACAAAGGATATGACACCGTTCTTGGAGAGCGAGGCATCACACTCTCGGGCGGACAAAAACAACGTGTATCTATTGCTAGAGCCATCATTAAAAATCCAGAAATATTATTGTTTGACGATTGCTTATCTGCCGTTGACACCGAAACGGAAGAAGCTATCCTCAATAATTTATTCGAAATTTGCAAAGACAAAACCACCATTGTGGTAAGTCACCGCATTTCGTCAGCCAAAAATGCTGACAAAATTATCATCCTTGAAAACGGCAAAATCATACAACAAGGAACTCATAATCAATTAATAAACCAAGAAGGCTATTATGCAGCCCTATATTTAAAACAACTTTCAGAAAAAGAATTACTCTAAATGTTGCTAAATAGATAATTTTTTATCATTTTTGATTACTATTAATAAAAGGATCGAAAGAATTATGAGAGAAAATGACATGCTAGAAAAAGAAGAAATTTACTCTAAAGTGCTTCGCGCTGGAAGAAGAACCTACTTTTTTGACGTAAGAGCCACCAAGGCAGACGATTACTACATTACCATTACCGAAAGCAAAAAATTCACCGAAGAAGATGGGTCTTTCCACTTTAAAAAACACAAAATTTACTTATACAAAGAAGATTTTGCTGCTTTTGAAGAAATTTTAGGCGATATGACTTCATACATTTTGAACCATAAAGGCGAAGAAGTAATTTCTGAAAGACATCAAAAAGATTTTAAACGCGAATTCAATACCGAGACAACAGAGCTTGAAACCACTCCAAAAGTATCCAGCTTTACCGATATCGATTTTGACGACATTTAAGAAAACAAACTACAAAACGAGTCCAAAAGTCATTTGATTTTTGGACTTTTTTTTTGAAGCACCTCAACCCTTTTTTACCAGACAATCCCTCCTGCTGTACACTATATCTTGCTCGGCGAACCCCGCCAAGCAAGGATGCCGTTCCCATCAGGGCTATAAAAGAAACCCTCTTTTTCATAACTTTTTAACTCCATAAAAACACAAAATTGAGTATATTTAGGTTTTAAAAAAAACAGCATGAAAAAAACACTTGTACTACTCCTATCACTATTAATTTATTCCGCCAACTGGGCCCAAAAAACCGAATACGTTCAAATCAACAATCTTCCCTATTACCCGAATACAACACCAAACAAGATGCCTACCTAAAAGAAAGATGTGTATTGGACTTGTATTACCCCAAGAATACCAAAAATTTCGCTACCCTTATTTGGTTTCATGGCGGCGGGTTAACGGGGGGAAATAAAGAAATTTTAGCAGGCTTAAAAGAAAAAGGGTTCGCAATTATTGGCGTAAACTATCGTCTTTCCCCTAAAGTAAAAGTCAAAAATTGCATTGAAGATGCCGCAGCAGCAATAGCATGGACTTTTAAAAACATTGAGAAATATGGCGGAAACAACGCACTTTTATTTGTTTCAGGACATTCTGCAGGAGGCTATTTGGCCATGATGACAGGCTTAGATAAAAAATGGTTACAAGCACACAACATAGATGCCAACAAAATCGCAGGACTTATTCCACTTAGTGGCCAAGTCATCACCCACTTCGAAAACCGAAAAGAGAGAGGCATACCCGAAACACAACCATTTATTGATGAATTCGCTCCTCTTTATCATGTTCGAGCAGACGCACCACCTTTACTATTGATTACAGGTGATCGCGAATTAGAACTGCTAGGCCGCTACGAAGAAAACGCTTACATGATGCGCATGATGAAGATCAAAGGCCATTCCGCCACCACACTATACGAACTGGATGGATACGATCACGGTATGATAGAACCTGCTCTACCCTTGGTCATAAAAGAAATCAACAAAAGAAATCAATTCCTATCTCAAACCAAATGATACCACATTTTCTTATACTCTCAGGCCTTGGCGACTCAGGACCAAAACATTGGCAAAGCTATTGGCTCAAACAGCTACCAAATACCACCAAAATAGAACAGGACAATTGGGATAAACCTCAGCTCGACGAATGGCTGGATCGGCTTAACCAAACCCTTCAAACTTTGGAACATCCTACAATTCTTATTGCACACAGTTTGTCTACAATTTTAGTAGCGCATTGGACTCAAAAATACCAGCATCCCAACATCATCGGAGCATTACTAGTAGCACCGGCCGATGTTGAATCTGTAAATCATACGCCTGAAATAATTTGGAACTTCGCTCCCATTCCAAGAGAAAAAATGCCATTTCCTACAATTGTAGTTGGTAGCGAAAATGATCCTTACATGACCTTACCCCGAGCCAAACAACTTGCTAGTACTTGGGACAGTGAATTTATTAACATAGGAAAGAAAGACCACATTAACTCAGATTCTAACTTAGGCGATTGGGAAGAAGGCAAAAACATAGCCTTCCGTTTGACTGAAATGGCCCTTACAAAATTCTCAAACCATTCTCCACTTTAAAATCCGGAGCTAATAACACCACATCACCTGAGTTTCCTACAGCCCCAAAACCAAACATTCGCTCATAAACTTACCAATTTGTTTTTTGGGAAAGTTAACCACTGCAACAACTTGTCGTCCTACCAAATCCTTTTTTTGGTAACGCATCGTAATTTGCGCCGAAGATCTCCTAATACCTAATTCAGTGCCAAAATCAAGAATAAGTTGATACGCTGGTTTTTTGGCTTCAGGAAAATCAAGGACATCTATCACTGTAGCTACCCTCATTTCTACCCGTTCAAATTCCTGCCAATTGAGCGGTGTTTGATTTTCAAAATTCATAACCTCTTATTTTTATAATAATCAATACTACAAAAAAAATCTCAAAACAGTACTGCTTTGAGATTTCTAATTTATATCAGATGAACTGATTACTTATAAGAAGTTCACTAAAAACTATTATTTCACGTCCATCAATTCTACGTCAAAGATCAAAGTAGCGTGTGGTGGTATTACACCTCCTGCTCCACTTGGTCCGTAAGCCAAATCAGACGGAATTACAAAACGAGCTTTATCACCTACTTGCAACAAAGCAATACCTTCGTCCCAGCCTTCAATTACTTGTCCTTGACCTAAACGAAATTCGATTGGTTTTTTTCTTGGGTAAGATGAATCAAAAACTTTTCCATTTTCAAGAGAACCTTCATAGTGAACCGCTACCGTTTTTCCGTTTTCGGCCTTTTTTCCAGAACCTCTTTGAATGAATTGGTAACGCAATCCACTAGCTGTTTTCTCAAAACCAGCAGCTAATTGCTCCATTTTCGCTTCTGCTTCAGCTTTCAAAGCTGCTTCACGTTGCATTCTTGCTCCTTTTAAACTAATAAACGCTTCGATTGCATTCCAGTTTTTAGCCTCATCCCCAACACGAATAATCTCTAAAGTCTCTAGTTGATCACCTTGAGCTACTGCATCCACAACAGACTGACCTTCTATTACATGACCAAATACGGTATGTTTATTATCCAACCAACTTGTCGGAACGTGTGTAATAAAAAACTGAGAACCATTGGTACCTGGCCCAGCATTAGCCATAGACAAAACCCCTGGACGATCATGTTTTAATGAAGGATGAAACTCATCATCAAATTTATACCCTGGATCCCCTGTACCTGTACCTTGTGGACAACCACCTTGGATCATAAAATCAGGAATTACACGGTGAAAAGACAAACCATCATAGTATTTTACGCCTTGAGGCTTTACTTTATTTTCCATGTTTCCCTCTGCCAAGGCAACAAAGTTACCTACGGTTCCTGGAGTTAAGTCATGCGTTAATTTTACTAGAATTTCACCTTTTGAGGTATTAAATTTAGCGTATATTCCGTTTTCCATTATTCTTTTTTTTTATTGAGCAGCAAATTTACAAAATAAACTCGATATCAATTTCTACAAATTCAAATTAATAGTTACAACTTACTCCTACTGCATTTCATTAAAAATAAATTTTAAATCTTTTTGCATTGGAAAAAAAACAACCATTTCAAGATCTAAATCAATTATTCCCTCTTGCATTTGCCCTATTACCTCCAGCTGGTCGCGAAACAGGATTTGATGCCGGTCTAGCTGCGGGTCTAGTTACTGGACGACTAGAAGAACTAGCGGGTCTAGTGGTAGGCCTAGTAGAAGGTGTACTCGGTCTTGTACTTGGACTTACCGGTCTAGTAGAACCCGTATTTTGATTGGACGGTAAAGTAACGGGACGATTTGCGCCTGTATTAGGAGCAGTAGGTCTGTTCGTGCCAGTAGACGGCAACGTAGTAGGGCGATTCGTGCCTGGGCGATTCGTGCCAGTATTTGAGCCAGAAGGTCTATTTCCTGTGGTAGACGGCAATGTAGTAGGTCGATTGGCTGTAGGTCGATTAGAACCACTAGGACGAACACCCGGATAAACCGGTTTTTTATACACCTTGCCATTGTAAGTAGATCGATATAAACCATTGACACGGTTATTGACTACAATAGGTGAATACACTCTACGATTGGAATAATAGGTGCGATAGTATGGCGCCCTAAGTATAGCTGTACGACGATAATAATAATGATTATGATAACGTCTGTGATACCCCCAATAATCGTAATAATATACTGGTCTCCAAGGTCTCCAATACGAAGGATAATAACCCCATCGCCAAGGAGAATGCCATGCAATGAAAAATGGTGAAAACAAATGGATAATTACTGGCCAAGCACTCACCGTGGTACCCGAATCAGAAGAATAGTTATTCGTTGTATTGTTGATAATTGTAGTGCTATTCCCTGTATACCCAGGATTAGGGGTATCCAACCTTTGCGAGACATCATTTGGCTCTACAATGTAATTTTTGCCATACAATTCCTCATCACCAATAATTTGAACAATAATTTCGCCTTTTTTATTTCTTTCTACTTCAATAACGGCAACATCTTGTTTTTGACTTTGATTCACAGCAATTTGCAAAACGATAAAGTGGGTGTTGTCTTTTTTTTCACTTACCACCTGAATGTAGTCAATTGTGTTATCATTATTCAAATCCAAATTATTGATTTTAGTTTCAGGATTGTTGATGGCGGTCTCAAAATCCTCTAATGTTTTCGATTTTTGAAAAACATCCAAAACCGCAACTAAATTCAAATTATCTCCCGGTAAATCCAAAGCTTCTGGCTCATCTGCATACTGAGCATAACCAGAAAAACTGATACTACTGACAAAGACAAGAGTAAGAAAAGTGAAGAAATGTTTCATTTTATAATGTTTTAAAATGTTTATGAATGTCTAAGATAAAAAAAACACTCCTAGGTTTAATGCAAATACCATGTTAAATACAAAAAAAATACTCGCATTTTTAGTAATTTTACGGAACAACAAACAAATTCAATGCCACTTTTTATATCAATTTGAAAAAAAAACTATGAAAAAATTGATTTTTGATCCGTCAACATTCTTTCGGATTACAAAAAACGTTCTTTTTTATTTAGGCTTTACTTGGGCTAGTTATGGGCAAATTACCGTTTCTACAAGCTTAAATGAAGCCATCAATCAAGCATTAGAAAAAAATTACGCGCTAAAAAACAAATCTTTAGAAATTGAAAGATTGCAGCTTCAAGAAAAAGAAATCTGGAACAAGTATATTCCCAAAATTGAAGCAAGCGCGCTATACTCTTATTTTGACAATAAACTAACCGTTGATTTGCCTACTACACAAGTACCAATAGTCAACTATCCTCTATTTGACGGTAAAACTAGCTTTAACAACTACGGAAACCTTTTCAATGGTAGTGTAATGGCCAAAACGATACTGTTTAGTGGTTTTCAAATTCCAAATGCTGCAAAAGCCATTAAAGCAAAAACTAAAGGATCAGAGTACTTACAACAATCCGAAAAAAACAGCATTATCAAAGAGGTCATCAATACT
This sequence comes from Flavobacterium sp. LM5, assembly GCF_002017945.1. Taxonomy (NCBI): domain Bacteria; kingdom Pseudomonadati; phylum Bacteroidota; class Flavobacteriia; order Flavobacteriales; family Flavobacteriaceae; genus Flavobacterium; species Flavobacterium sp. LM5. The sequence goes on from NZ_MUFX01000002.1 coordinate 317,639, forward strand.
TTTGACCAACTAGTCCTTTTAAAAACCATAGAAAACCTAATTAACGATAGCGATCGTCGACTTGAAACCGAGAACAAAAGAATCTCTAAGGCTATCGCCCAAGGTTTGGCCATTCCCTATGATAGAGATAAAATAAAACTAGCTTCGCTTGAATTAGAATCTAAAAGAATAGAATTAACAGGCAAAAGAAAACTAGTCTATAAAAAAATTGAACAATTGACCGGTTATACAGAAGCCGAAATTGATAAAGTCATATATACCTTGTCTCCGTTCCTACTTTCAGACATTAGTTTAGGCATTGAAAACAAAGAAGAAATTAAAGCTTTAGAGTCCTTTAAAACGGCTTATGAATTTTTGTTAAAGAAAGAAAAAGGCGCTTATTTACCCACACTAGGTGCATTTGGAGGTGTTGCCTACTCTAGTCTGTTTGATGCCAAAGCAACAACTCCTGTTATTACTGGAATTAACGAAGCTTTGTATTTAGGACTTAATGAACTAACCATTAGCAATAATTGGATGATTGGAGCAGCACTAAAATGGGAAATTTTTGCCGGATTTGAAAGAGAACACAAAGTACATGAAGCCAAAATCAACATTAAGCAAGTTCAGAATCAAATAGATGATTCAAAAGAAAAATTAGGCTTATTACTAGAAAACAACCTAGTAAACTACTCCGTTTTGAATCAAAAAATCAATATTACTTCACAACAAGAAAAGATAGCTTCCAATAACCTAATACTAGCCGTAAAACAATACAAAGAAGGCCTAATTACCATATCGGAGCGTTTAGAAGCAGAAAATGATGTATTCAAAAGCGCGGTAAGCAAAATCAACACCATCATTGAACAACGACTAGCCACTATTGAAACTATAATCACAACAGGAGACTTGTCTAAAAAGATCAAGACACAATAATTTATTATTTGAGACCTATTATTATGAAAAAAATAGCTACACTATTACTTTTGACCCTTACATTTTTTAGCTGTCAAAAAACAAAAAAAAATACAATTATTCAAGGCAAGGTAGAATACGAACAAATTGCTGTGGTCAGCAAGGTGCCTGGTAAGATTGTCCGCTTGTTTGTAAAAGAAGGAGATTGGGTCAAAAAAGGAGATACATTAGCGCAATTGGACATTCCAGAAGTTGACGCAAAGAAAAACCAAGCTAAAGGAGCCGTAGTGAGCGCTAAAGCACAATACACAATGGCTTTAAAAGGAGCGACAGACAATCAAATGAAGCAGTTAGAGGCCAAAAGAATGGGACTAAAAGAACAATTTGAATTCGCTCAAAAATCCATTCAAAGACTAAAAAACATGCTCAAAGACTCCTTAGTTTCCCAGCAAACCTACGACGAAACTTTTGCCAAATACCAAGGCGCTTTAGCACAATATAATGCAGTACAAGCCGAAATAGACGACGCTAAAAAAGGCGCAAGAATAGAGCAACAAACCATGGCCTTAGGACAACAAGAAAGAGCCTATGGCGCATTATTAGAAGTAGAAACTGCAGAACAAGAACGCTTTGTTATTGCGCCACAAGATATGTCAATCGAAACCATAACATTAAGTTTGGGCGAATTAGCTTTACCAGGCTACACCCTTTTTAATGGCAACATCAAAAACAGTGTTTCCTTTCGTTTTACACTGCCTGAAAGTAAATTGAACCTATACAAAAAAGGAGAAACAGTTAGCGTAACCATTCCGTACTCTAAACAAAACATTCAAGGTGTTGTAACATCTATAAAACAATTAAGTGCTTATGGAAATATTGCAACAGCATATCCAGATTATGAATTACAAGAAAGTCTTTTTGAAATTAAAATCACCCCTACCAACCCTTCTGAAACCAAAGACTTAATTTCGAAAACCACCGCAACCATAGCTCTTAAATCATGAAAAATTTCCTTTTTTTATTCAAAAGAGAATTTGGATTGTTTTGGCAAAACAATATTCTCCGAATGCTATTTATTGGGGCTCCATTACTTTATGCCATCTTGTTAGGATATGTCTATAGCAAAGGAAAAGTAACCGACTTACCGATACTCGTAGTAGACTTGGATCAATCTGAAATGAGCGCCAAAGCCATTGAAATGTTTAACGACGACGAAGTCATAAATGTTGCTAAAGTACTTTATGACCAAAACAACCTATCCGATCATGTCATTGAACTCGAAGCCAATAGCGTTGTCATTATTCCAAAAGGATTTCAAAAAATGGTGTTCACCAAAAAATACCCCGAAATCACTACTATTGTCAACACGGCCAATATTTTAACAGCCAATTATGCCTCAACAGCCATACAAGTGTGCTTAGGAACGTTGAAAGCTGGCGTTCAAATGGAAACGTTGCGTAAACAAGGAATCCCCGAAAAAGCCATTAGCTCACAATACGAACCATTCAAAACTACCTTTATAAAAAAATTCAACCGTAGCACCAACTACATGTATTACTTGTGGCCCGGAGTATTGGCTGCAGTATTACAACAAGTCATGCTTTTGGCATTAGCCTTGTCTTTTGCTTCAGAATTTGAAAATGGAACGTTTTCTTTTTTAGTACAAAAAAGCAATTCTATAATACAAATGATGGTGATCAAAATACTCCCATATCTAATCATGAGTTTTGGCGTGTGGCTGATGTATTGGTTTTTTACTTTTTATTTCCGAATTCCCTTCTTTACTAACTTACCAGAACTGACACTAGTCGCGGGAATTTTTATACTTTCGGTTTCTTTTATTGGCATTTTGGTCTCCATATTGATCCCAAGTCAACTAAAAGCCACCGAAATTCTAATGGTCATTGCCACACCTAGTTTTATTTTGAGTGGTTTCAGCTGGCCGCTAAGTCAAATGCCCAATTGGGTTCAGGGTGTTGCGAATGTAATTCCATTAACCCACTTTTTAAAAGCTTTTAGAACCTTAATCATTGAAGAAGGATCGCTCTACCAAGTACGAAGCTCCATTATAAACATGATCATTATTGGGCTCGTCTGCTCCATATTATCTTTCATTGCCTTGTATTTCAAAAGCAAAAAGGTAACACAAGCAGAATCATAAAAAACACAAAAAAGGCAAGTGAACGAACCACTTGCCTTTTTTTATATTTTAGAAAAACTAAATTATTTCTTTTCGATTTCTCGCATACTATCCATTTTCTTATGAGCAAGAAAACCTTTGATGTCTTCAAAATGTTCTATCACTCGTTTGTTTCCAAACTCGAAAACTTTTGTGGCCAATCCGTCAAGAAAATCCCTGTCGTGCGAAACTAGAATTAAAGTTCCGTCAAAATCACGCAACGCATCTTTAATAATATCTTTAGTTTTCATATCCAAGTGATTGGAAGGCTCATCCAGAATTAGAAGATTTACGGGTTCTAATAACAATTTAATCATGGCCAAACGCGTTTTTTCTCCCCCAGAAAGCACTTTTACTTTCTTTTGAATATCATCTCCTTGAAACATAAACGCGCCAAGAATATTTTTTATTTGAGTTCGAACATCACCAACTGCAATTCTATCAATGGTTTCAAATATGGTAGCATTTTCATCTAACATTGCTGCTTGATTTTGAGCAAAATAACCAATTTGTGCATTGTGCCCAACTTCTACAGAACCTCCATTAATTTCAATTTCTTTCATAATGGCTTTAATCATCGTAGATTTACCTTCACCATTTTTACCTACGAAAGCCACTTTTTGTCCGCGCTCAATGACTAAATTGGCATCTTTAAAAATCAATTTATCACCATACGACTTTTCCAAATCTTTAACAATAACTGGATATTGACCTGAACGAGCCGATGGTGGAAATTTCAATTTTAAAGCCGAAGTATCAATTTCATCTACTTCAATTGGAACAATTTTCTCTAACATTCTGACACGAGATTGCACGGCATCGGTTTTAGAAAAAGTACCGCGAAAACGCTCAATGAATGCTTGATTATCTGCTATAAATTTTTGTTGCTCATCGTATGCCTTTTGCTGGTGAACGCGTCTGTCTTTTCGCAACTCTAAATAGTGAGAATATTTGGCTTTGTAGTCGTAAATTCTTCCCATTGTCACTTCGATCGTTCTATTTGTAATATTATCTACAAAAGCTCTATCGTGAGAAATTACCATTACCGCTTTGGCTTGATTAATCAAAAAGTCTTCCAACCATTCGATACTATCCATATCCAAGTGATTGGTGGGCTCATCGAGTAGAATCAAATCAGGTTTTGTCAAAAGAATTTTCGCCAATTCAATTCGCATTCTCCAACCACCAGAAAATTCTTTGGTGGGACGACTAAAATCTTCTCTTTCAAAACCTAAACCTTTTAATATTTTTTCAACTTCAGCTTCATAATTAACCTCTTCAATAGAATAATACTTCTCCGATAATTCTGAAACTCTTTCAATCAACTTCATATACTCATCACTTTCATAATCCGTACGAATCGTTAATTGCTCATTGATTTCGTCAATTTCTTTTTTCATATTTAAAACACCCGCAAAAGCTTTGGATGTCTCTTCCATAACAGTACAATTATCTTCCGTCAATAAATGCTGTGGCAAGTAAGCCACCACCGCATCACTTGGCGCCGAAATAATACCGCGAGTAGGCTTATTTGCACCTGCAACGATTTTTAACAAAGTAGATTTTCCTGCTCCATTTTTACCCATAAGGGCAATTTTATCGGTTTCATTGATAGCAAATGTAACTTCGCTAAACAGCGTTGTGCCACCAAATTCAACGGCAATATCGTTTACTGTAATCATTAATTTAAAAATAAAAGGTTAGAGGTTAAAAATCAGATGATTTCGAACGCCAAAATTTTGAAGGTGCAAAGATAGCTTAAATAAAGAATTGCGCAATTGCTAACCTGATTATGTACAATAAAAAATGCCTCTCCAAAACGAAAAGGCATTTTCTATAAATAGTTGAAGCGCTAACTATTCTTTGCGATATTTTTTGGTCACTTCAAAAACATGTTCTAAAATAGCTGCTTCTTTTTCATCAAAAGCCACATTGCGACGCGACATGACCAATCGTGCAGTTTCAAAAGCTTTTTTGGTCAAATATGTCGTAAATCCAGAAGCTCCTCCCCATGAAAAACTCGGAACAAAATTTCTAGGAAACCCACTGCCAAAAATATTAGCACTAACTCCTACTACAGTCCCAGTATTGAACATAGTATTGATACCACACTTACTATGGTCGCCCATCATTAAGCCACAAAACTGAAGCCCTGTTTTTGCAAAACCCTCAGTTTCATAGCTCCACAAACGAACTTCTTCATAATTATTTTTAAGATTTGAATTGTTACTATCAGCACCAATATTACACCATTCTCCCAAAACCGAATCTCCTAAAAACCCTTCATGGCCTTTATTGGCGTTGGCAAAAACAACCGAATTTTTAACCTCTCCACCTATTCGAGACCCTGGTCCTACTGTGGTAGCACCGTACACTTTTGATCCCATTTTTACTTGTGCCTTTTCACATAAAGCGAAAGGGCCACGAATCACAGAACCTTCCATAATCTCGCTATCTTTACCAATATAAATGGGCCCAGACGAAGCATTCAACGTCACAAACTCTAATTTCGCACCTTCTTCGATAAAGACATTCTCGGGAGCAATGACATTGACACTTTTAGGTATTTGTTGCGATCTTCTATCTTGAGTCAAAAACTCAAAATCTTCTCGAATAGCAGCATCATTTTTTGAAAAAATATCCCAAGTATTTTCAATAGTAATACAATCGTCGTTGTATTCTATAATTTCATACGTATCAAAATCGACTTCTTCTTGATTTTCGGATGTATAAAAAGCAATGATTTCATCTTTCTTAAAAATGGCTTGATTGGCTTCAAGGTTACTCACTAATTCGGCCAAAATAGCATTAGGCAAAAAAGACGCATTGATCATGACATTTCCTTCTAATTCAACCATCGGATATTTGTCCGATAAATACTCTTCGGTCAAAGTTGTGGTAGTCGACCCAAGGTGCAATTCCCATTTTTGACGAATGGTCATAATACCCACCAGAATATCTGCAACGGGTCGGGTAAAGGTAAACGGTAACAAAGCATTTCGAGCGGGTCCGTCAAAAAGTATGTAGTTCATAAAAATTTAATTTGGCTATTGTTTTATTTCGATTTGGTTATCGCGCACAAAGTTAAATTATTTTATGGTATAAACTAAAGACGCCAGGTCTGTAAACCGAATTGCGATCACAAAAAAAAGCCTCTCTATAAAGAAAGGCTTTGCTGAATTTAAAAACGAGTTAAAATTATTTAACGTGTTTTGCGTATTTAGTTTTGAATTTATCAATACGTCCTGCAGTATCGATAAGTTTAGATTTACCTGTGTAAAAAGGGTGAGAAGTTCTAGAAATCTCCATTTTTACTACTGGATATTCAACGCCTTCGTGAATAATTGTTTCTTTAGTTTCTGCTGTAGATTTAGTAATAAAAACATCGTCATTTGACATGTCTTTGAAAGCAACTAATCTGTAATTCTCTGGGTGAATACCTTTTTTCATCTTAAATCTTTTTTTTATTAGTTCAATTATAATTTGTTTTGCAGCTTTTCTTCTGAGTGAAAAGGTATAAACATCTTATAACTTTTTATTTACACTATTATTTTTGAGTGTGCAAATTTACACTTATTTTTAGAATTACAAACCTTTACTTTGTTTTTTTTTAGCTTTTCCTAGGAAACATTTTTTAGCCTCAATAAAAGCAGAATTGCTATATTTGTGGACTAATTAAAAACCAAACCACTATGATCAACGAAATTATTAAAAAAAACGGTATTACTTTTGGCATTATCAGCGGGATTATCTCATGTTTAACTATTGCAATAATGTACGCAATAGATTTAAATTTATTTCTTAATTCTTGGCTTTTCCTTATCAACATTACCATTTCGTTGACTCTATCTATCATTTTACTTACCAAAACCAAAAAAGAATTACAAGTTGACTTTTCATTTAAAGATGCTTTTACCACCTATTTTATTTATACCGTTATCGGTCTTTTGATCGTGACACTTTTCAACATCGTACTTTGGAACTTCATAGATCCTGCGGCCAAAGAAACGCTAGAAGAAATGACCATCAAATTCACGGTAAATATGATGAAAAAATTTAACACACCTGCCACCGCAATAAACGAGGCAATCAAAGGCATGAAAGAAAATAGTCAATTCAGTATTGCTTCGCAATTTAAAGGTCTTTTTACTAATATTGCCCTAAGCTCTATTTTCGGATTACTTATGGCTGCCTTTTTCAAAACAAGAAAAACACATCAAGAATAAAACAATTAAATGAATTTAACTATCCTAATACCACTTCTTAACGAAGAGGAATCCTTACAAGAATTGTACACTTGGATCCTAAAAGTGATGCAATCCAATAATTACTCCTATGAAATCCTTTTTTTAGATGACGGAAGTACCGACAATTCTTGGACTATTATTGAAAATTTTGCCGCAACAAATTCCAACGTAAAAGGAATTCGTTTTATGAAAAACTTTGGTAAATCGCAAGCACTACATGCTGGATTTGCTCAAGCCAAAGGCGAAGTGATCATCACTATGGATGCCGATTTACAGGATAGTCCTGACGAAATTCCAGGATTATACAACATGATTACCGAGCAAAAATACGATTTGGTATCAGGATGGAAAAAGAAACGTTATGATTCGATAGTTGCTAAAAATCTTCCTTCTAAATTATTCAACTGGGCGGCCAGAAAAACTTCTGGTGTACAACTGAATGATTTCAACTGCGGATTAAAAGCGTATAAAAATGTAGTAGTCAAAAACATTGAGGTTTCTGGCGAAATGCACCGATATATTCCAGTTTTGGCTAAAAATGCTGGATTTGGAAAAATTGGAGAAAAAGTTGTACAACATCAAGCTAGAAAATACGGAGAAACTAAATTTGGAATGGACCGTTTCATTAATGGCTTCTTAGATTTGATTACCATTTGGTTTTTATCGCGTTTTGGCAAAAGACCTATGCATCTTTTTGGCGCTATTGGCTCTTTAATGTTCATTATCGGCTTTTTTGCAGCTGCTTATATTGGTGTTTCAAAACTGTATCATTTGTATAACGACATGAAGTATACTTTGATCACCAATAATCCTTGGTTTTACATTGCTTTAACTACAATGGTTCTAGGAACTCAACTATTTTTAGCAGGTTTTCTGGGTGAAATTATTTTGAGAACCAAAAACAATGAAGCGCGATACAAAATTGCAAATCAAATTAATTTATAATTGAGTTACACAAAAAAGCAATCACAAATTATTGTTTCATATAAAATCAATAAAAAATGAATATCCCACAAAACATTCTAGACGCACTAAATATCTGGCTTACCCCAACCTTTGACACCGCTACTCAAGATGCTGTAAAAGAATTAATGACTACCGCTCCAAAAGATTTAGAAGAGAGTTTTTATAAAAATCTAGAATTCGGAACCGGAGGAATGCGCGGCGTTATGGGCGTAGGTGACAATCGAATTAACAAATACACCTTAGGAAAAAGCACGCAAGGATTGTCTAATTACTTGAAAAGTGTTTTTCCTGGTGAGCAAATAAAAGCAGCCATTGCTTTTGACTGTCGTCATAATAGCAAAACACTAGCAAAAGTTGTAGCAAATGTATTTTCTGCTAACGGAATCGAAGTGTTCCTTTTTTCGGATTTACGTCCTACACCAGAATTGTCTTTTGCCTTAAAACACCTGAACTGTCATTGTGGAATCGTACTCACTGCCTCTCACAATCCCCCAGAATACAACGGATACAAAGTATATTGGCAAGATGGCGGACAAATTGTTCCTCCTCAGGATGGAGCCATCATCGATGTGATTGAAAATTTAAAATACTATGAAATTAATTTTTCGGCTAACGAAGATTTGATTCATTTTATAGATACTGAGTTAGACCAAGCCTTCATTCAATCCTCTATTGAAAACTCTAGTTTTAACACTCCCGCAGCCGCAAAAGAAAACTTAAATATCGTATTCACTTCTTTGCATGGAACATCCATAACGATCATCCCAGAAACATTAAGCAAAGCAGGCTACACTAACGTTAATATAGTTGAAGAGCAAGCCATTCCTAACGGAGATTTTCCAACGGTAAAATCTCCAAATCCAGAAGAACCAGAAGCTCTTACTATGGCTTTGGCATTGGCCGATAAAACCAACGCTGACATTGTGGTAGGAACAGATCCAGACTGTGACCGTTTGGGAGTTGCTGTTCGCAATAACGAAGGAAAAATGGTATTGCTAAACGGAAATCAAACCATGATTTTGATGACCGCCTTTTTGTTAGAAAAATGGAAACAAGCCGAAAAAATCAACGGTAAACAATTTGTAGGTTCTACCATAGTTTCCACTCCAATGATGATGGAATTAGCCACTGCTTATAACGTAGAATGCAAAGTGGGCTTGACAGGATTCAAATGGATTGCCAAAATGATCAAAGATTTCCCTGAACTACAATTCATTGGTGGTGGAGAAGAAAGTTTTGGTTTCATGGTAGGCGATGCTGTACGAGACAAAGATGCTGTAGCTGCTACCCTATTGGTATGTGAATTGGCTGCTCAAGCCAAAGCCAAAGGAAGCTCTGTTTACAACGAATTGATTCAACTTTATGTGGATCACGGTTTTTACAAAGAACATTTGGTTTCATTGACCAAAAAAGGAATGGACGGCTTGCAAGCCATTAATCAAATGATGATTGATTTGCGCGAAAATCCTGTAAAAGAAATCGACGGACAACGTGTAATCATGGTGGAAGATTACCAATCCTCAATTGCTAAAAATTTATTATCTGGTGAAGAACTGGCTATGGATATTCCAAAATCTAATGTGCTAATTTATTATACTGAAGATGGTTCGAAAATTTGCGCAAGACCAAGTGGCACAGAACCTAAAATTAAATTCTATATCAGTGTAAATACTACACTAGAAGCTGTGGAAGATTTTGTGGAAGTAGAACACATTTTAGATCAAAAAATAAAAAATATTATTGCTGCAATGCAATTAAACTAATGGATAAAAATTTAATAAAATTACTACCTTATACAAAAAAATACCAGTCAAACATTGTTTGGAACGTGACGTATAATATTTTGTATGCCCTATTTAGTACCATTTCAATGCTGACTTTATTACCAATGCTGGAAGTATTGTTTGGCAAAAATAAAGCAATAGAAAAAGCTCCTGTTTATAAAGGAATAGGCAATATAATGAGTTTTGGAAAAGATTTATTGTATTATCAAATTTCAGAAATTACCAAAGATAGTGGCAAACAATTTGCTTTATTATTAGTGGTCTCTTTAGTAATTACTACCTTTTTATTAAAAAATATTTTTAATTACCTAGCCTCTTATCACATCATGCACCTTAAAAATGGGGTATTAAGGGATTTGAGAAAAAAAATGTTCAACAAAATAATTGAATTACCCATATCCTATTATTCTGAAAAAAGAAAAGGCGACGTGATGGCCAGAATGTTGGGAGACGTTAATGAGGTACAAAATTCTTTTTTTTCTATTTTAGAATTAGTTGTAAAAGAACCACTAACGATAGTTTTTGCATTAGTAACCATGTTTGCTATTAGTGCTAAACTAACCTTATTCGTTTTGGTTTTCATTCCGCTTTCTGGGCTAATTATATCCAAAATTGGAAAAAACCTAAAATCAAAATCATTAAGAGCTCAAAACGAAAGTGGGTTATTGATCTCAATTGTTGAAGAAAGTCTAGGGGGCTTGAAAGTAGTAAAAAGCTATAATGCCGAACCAGCTTTTAAAAAGAAATTCAATGATTCGATAACAAGATTACTTAATTTATCCAACAGCATAGGAAACAAAAACAACCTAGCCTCACCTTTAAGTGAATTCATGGGCATTACTACTATTGCTGTTTTACTTTGGTACGGAGGAAATTTAGTTTTGGTTGATGAAACGCTAGATGGTGCTTCTTTTATAGTTTATCTAACATTAGCCTACAACATACTTACACCTGCAAAAGCGATCTCTAAGGCATCATATTCTGTAAAAAATGGTTTAGCCGCCGCAGAACGAGTTTTTGAAGTATTAGAAGTAAAAAATGAAATAACTTCTAAAGAAAATTCGATACAAAAAAACACTTTTGATGATAAAATAAGCCTTCAAAATATCAACTTCCGATATGAAAACGAAAATGTACTTAAAAATTTCTCTTTAGAAGTAAAAAAAGGACAGACGGTGGCTTTGGTAGGACAATCGGGTAGCGGAAAAAGTACGATTGCCAATTTACTGACACGCTTTTACGATGTGAACGAAGGCATAATTTCTATTGACAATCACAACATCAAAGATTTTGATTTGCATTCGTTAAGAAGCCTAATCGGACTCGTTACTCAAGATAGTATATTATTTAACGATACTATTAAAGAAAACATAGCACTTGGCAAACCTGACGCAACCGATGAAGAAATCATAGAAGCTTTAAAAGTGGCGAATGCTTATGAATTTGTAGTTACCTTACCAAAAGGAATTTACACTAACATTGGTGACAGCGGAAACAAACTTTCAGGTGGACAAAAACAACGCTTATCTATCGCGAGAGCAGTCTTGAAAAATCCTCCTATAATGATTTTGGACGAAGCTACCTCAGCTTTGGACACTGAAAGCGAAAAATTTGTTCAGGTGGCACTCGAAAATATGATGCAAAACAGAACTTCGATTGTTATTGCACACCGACTTTCTACTATTCAGAAAGCTGATGTAATTGTGGTAATGAAAAAAGGAAAAATAGTAGAGCAAGGAACTCATGAAGAATTAATCGCTATGAATGGCACTTATAACAAATTAGTAACCATGCAATCCCTTGAATAGCCTGAAAATTTTGTATCTTTAAAGTAGTTTACTACTCTTTAAATTTTACAAATGTACCTTGACAATCCCAACATACAATTACCCGAAGATCCAGAAACTATAGTATGGAAATACCTAGACTTGTCTAAATTTTTAGATTTATTATTATCTAAAAAATTATTCATGTCTAGGTCGGATAAATTTGAAGACCAATACGAAGGCACCTTTAGCGAACCAACTTTTGAGGAAATCAGAAAATTATCCAAAGACAAGCCTGACTTTTTAAATTACTACAAAACCCATCGTGAAAAGGTAGCCATTAGTAGCTGGCACATCAATGAATATGAATCGTTTGCGATGTGGCAAATTTTTACGCAAAACAGTGAAGGTTTAGCCATCCAATCCACAATTGGCAGATTACAGAAAGCATTGGAGCCAGAGCATCATTTTGATCAATACATTGGAGAGGTCAATTATATTGACTACAAAAAAGAATACATTCCGTTTGACGATTTGTTTTTTCCTTTTTTATACAAACGGAAAAGTTTTCAGTACGAACGCGAAGTCCGTATTATCAGTGATGTTAGTCAAAACAACATCAAATTAAATGACGGCTTAAAAATCAATGTAGTTGTAAATGAATTGATCGAAAAAATTTACATCCACCCAAAATCAGAGAATTGGTATAAAAATTTAGTGATTGAATTGGTGGATAAATTAGGCTATCATATCGACATTGAAAAATCGGATTTAGAAAGTGATATTTTGATTTAAACTAAAGTGTTATTCGAATCGATATTGCGTTAGGGATTACTTCACTCATACTATTTTCATAGGAGTTCAGTGAACTTCGTTTGTAGTGAAAATCCTTTTTGAGGCTTTTTCGGCCTCAAAAAGATTGTAACGTAAAGCCCGCCCCCTGTGGTAACGCCCAAAAAAACTATGTCCCTTAATTTGTTGAAACTCGAAACGTTCGGAAATTAAATAGGGGAATATCTTACTACTTCCCAACTGGTTTTGGTCAAGTCGATGTAATTGTAATGCACTACATCTTTGGGGTCAAATTGGCCATTTTTATTGGTGTCTTCGATGGTTCTAAAATAGAGCCTGTTCATAGATTCTATCAACTCCCAATCGATTAATTCTTCCAAATCGGCCGACATTTTAGTAAATTTCTTTCCACTAATAAAACTCAAATATAAGGTATTGATATCGTTGGTATCGAGTTTTCCGTCTTTGTTGGTATCGGCATCGACCATGGTGTAGACCATGATTTGTTTTTGAATGCGATCTGAAACGGATTTCAAATAAGTTGCTGTTTCAATCACAATCGGCTCAGTGGATAAGGGACGTAGAGAGTCAGAATTTGTTTTTTGGAATTTTAAATTTTGTAAAAAACCGGTGATTTCATTTTGTGCTACATTGCTGATGGTAAAACTCACATCATTGACCGCTGATGAACCAAACTTGGATTTTTGGGCTCGATCAGAAACACGTAAATCTCCCACGGGATGGATCAAATAATCCGTTCCTTCCATTTGAATTGGCAAATCAGCTATGGCTACTTTTGAAGAATCTCTTCTAGTCTCCACAGTTACTTTTGGAATGGTATCATAGATCACTTTGGGTTTTTCGGCTTCTTTTTGACAACTTACCATCAAAAGAACACTTGACACTAAACCAACGATTGTTTTATTTTTCATGCTAACATTATTTATTCAAAAGTAATCATTTCTATTAAATTCGTACTTGATAAGTTTTAAAATCGAGCATTCAAGGTAATATTAAACACACGAGTTGTCATATAATTTGGAATTCCATACTGCGTTTTGGTATACACATCGCGAACCCAAGTATTGGTAATGGCGTTTTGATTATTAAAAATATTAAAAACCTCTAGCCCTAGAGCCAACTCTTGAAAGCTATTGGCCCATTTTCCATATACTTTATTAGAGCTTTTATCGATTAAAACTTTAGAAAAACCAACATCGGCACGACGATAATCTCGTAATCTGTTTTGATACAAATAAGGATCAGCATAAGAAGGCGAACCTCCTGGTAAACCAGTATTATAAACCAAATTAAGATACAATTTCACACTTGGAATATTGGGCATATAATCCTGAAATAGCATGGCAAACTTTAAGCGTTGATCGGTGGGACGAGCAATAAAACCTTTATTATCGGCATTTTCCTCGGTTTTCAAATACCCAAAACTAATCCATGATTCGGTACCAGGAACAAACTCACCATTCCATCTTATATCGACTCCCTGCGCATAGGCTACCGCATCATTAGTAGCGGCATACCGAATACGGACATTATCAATGGTATAAGTATTGACAGCTGTAAGTGATTTATAGTACAACTCGGTCACTAATTTAAATGGTCGATCCCATAAAGAAAAGCTGTAATCATTACCCAAAACAACATGTACAGACTGCTGGGCTTTAACATTGGGTCGTACCACGCCATCAGCTCCTCTGAGTTCGCGATAAGAGGGCGGTTGATGATAGAGCCCACCCGATAAACGAAACAAAAGATTCGCATTACCATTGGGTTTTATACTGAATTGCGCTCTTGGACTGACCGTCAGCTGGGAATCTCCTGCAACAGAAGCACCCAGTACTTGCCAACTATGCATTCTAACCCCAAAATTATACCAAACAAGACTTCGACCAATAATGTCTTTGCGACTCCATTGTGCATAGCCCGAAAAACGATTAACAGTATTAAAATTAATCGCTCTTACTTCTTGATACGGCACTAACGGCCCATTGAAAACAGTATACGGCTCATCTTTGTTGGGTAAAAATTTAGGCGGATTGATGGGAAATCCAGCCGAATCAATCACTTCCCATTCGCTAATTCTGTCTCGAATAGATTCTCGAGTGTACTTTACACCCCACTCCATGATATTATTGTTCCAATTATGAATACCTTTTACTTCGGCATTAGCAATCAGAGCATCTAAATCATTGCGTGCATGATTCAATTGCGACCCAATACCTCTTGAAAAAGAAACATCACCCAAGCTTTCGGACCCAATATTGGTATCTATTTCAGCCAAACGATATTCTGCCAAAATATCAAAATGTTCTTGCTCTAGTGTATGAAAAACAGCACCAATAAATTTGTAGGTTGAGACATCTGAAGTCTTAAATGTAGTTTTCAAAGACCCAAAAAAGGTTTGATACTGATCGCGTTCCTGCCCTTCATAAAAAACTAATAAGGCTTGAGGATTATCAATCGTGCCAAAATTTGTCTGTCGTGTTAGAGGCTCATAATTGTATTTATTTTGAGAAATATTTCCTAAAAAACTCCATTGCCACTTTGAAGAAGCTTGGAAATTTACAGCAGTTTGAACATCAACAAATGAAGGCGTAAAATTAGTCTGTGTTTCTTGACTATTGACCAATAAACTATTATTTCTGTAACGAACGCCTGTAATAGCGGTCCATTTTTTGTCTTTAGAAATAACATCCATGGCAACACTTCCTCCTAAAAAACTAGCGTTGACACTAGCTCCAAATCGTGTAGGTGTGCGATAGGTAATATCCAAAACAGACGATAATTTATCACCAAATTTAGACTGAAAACCACCTGCTGAAAAATCAATATTCTGTATCAAATCGGTATTCGTAAAGCTCAATCCTTCTTGTTGCCCCGAACGAATCAGGAAAGGACGATACACTTCCACTTCGTTTACATATACTAAATTCTCATCATAATTTCCACCTCTAACAGCGTATTGCGTACTCAATTCATTATTAGAATTGACTCCTGCCAAAGATTTTAATACATTTTCGATACCTGGATTAGCGCCTGGAATATTTTTTAACGTTTTGGGATCCATCGTCAATATGCCTTGAACACTTTTTTTATTATTGGCACTCACGATCACCTCTCCCATTTGTTCTTCTCTTTCGTTCAAAACCAAATTAAAATCGACGACTTCGTTTGAAGCGACATTCAATAATAACGTTGCTTTTTTGAACGTAACATGACTAAAAATTACTTTTAAATCAACATTAGCAGACAAGTCGATCGAATAAAACCCTTTTTCGTTAGACTTCGTCGTAAAACTAGACACTGAAACATTAACATTCTCTATTGGCTTATTCTTTGTGTCAAAAATATAACCTTGCATTTTGGCCTTTTGAGCATAAAATGGAGCTAAAAAGAAGAAAAAGGCTAAACAAAAAAAGTATTGATATCGTTTCAAAAGAAGAAAATTTAAAAATTAACGTTTGTAAAAACGTGTTTCAAAGATAGAGGAATTACCCATTTGATCTACCACTATCACTTTGAGTTGATTGGAACCGTCTACCAACTTCCCTTCATTAACCGCATGTGTTAATAGCTTGGTTTTATTATCGTATTCCATCAAAATCCATTGATCATTTACAAAGGCATTGTACGATTTAATTCCCGAAAGAGTATCATTAATTTTGACTTGAATAACGTCATTTTCACTAACTGTTTTACCAGCAAGAGGTTTAATCATTGTAATCACGGGAGGAACATTGTCTAAAAAAAGCCCATATTTACCTAAGGTTTTAACTTTGGTCGTCAACACATTCTCTTTACGGTACGTTGAATTGTAAACTACACGTCCTCCTTCGATTCTTCCAATAAAGATTTTTTCCAATTCCTCATTGGTATGAATGGAATCAACGGCTTGAATCGAAAAATTGCTATGAACAGGCACTGTATCATCATGAAGCGTTAGTACTTTATTGGCTACAGAAAAATTAATATCAAAATCATTATAAAACGTTTGGGCTGGAAAAGTGACCGTCCAGTTCTCTTTTTCAAAAATCGCTTCTTTTTTGGCTTTAATAAAATAATTAGATCGAATAGCTTCTTTTGGAACTAGGACTGGCTTTGTATCGTAGGCAATTGGAACCGTAATTACCGTTTTGTTCTTAAAAAAATCAGCTATTTCAATATGATAAGTACCTGACAAATTGGGCACAACAGCTATCGCACCATTATTCTGATCGGTTTTGATGATGCTTAAATCAAATGGTTGGGTTCGAAACAAGCGCTGAATACGTTGTTGTGATTTTTTATATCTTGAATAATCAATCAAAACGTTGATGTAACGCATTTCATCGAACGAATAAGTATCAAATTGAAACGCATAAGTTGGCGTCCCGTTGTAAAAAGATTGCACATCATACACCCCATTTTTGTTAAAGGAAACATCATCCGAATCGGTAGCAATTATTCCAAAACCTATTTTTCCATTCGCCAAAACTCGATCAGCAAGGTAAGATCCGTCTTTTTGCAATGTCACATTAATGGGAATGGGACGCAAAGACTGATTTACGCTAGTTTGGTTATCCAATGGAAAAACATAAACCGCTGAAACCAGTGGCCTTTTAGTATCTTTCAAAAAAGCATCAAAACCAAAAAACAAAGGATTGATGATGAATTCTGTTTTAGAATCTCTAATTTCAAAATGAAGATGTGGTCCCTCAGAAGCTCCAGTATTTCCAGAAAGAGCAATTTGCTGTCCTTTGGTTACCACAAGCTCATTCGGTTTTAAGAAAATTTCGACTTCAAAGGATTTCTCTTCATATTGTCTACTTTTTATCAATTCTTGAATAGGCCCAACGGCCTTTTGTAAATGTGCATAAACTGTTGTATAACCATTGGGATGCGTGATATAAATAGTCTTTCCATTCCCGAATGTAGAGATTTTGATTCTAGAAATATAACCGTCAGCAGCGGCATAAACTGCTAATCCTTCGCGTTGTTGTGTTTTATAATCCAAGCCCGCATGAAAATGATTGGGACGTAATTCACCAAAATTACCCGACAACTGCATCGGAATATCCAATGGTGCTCTAAAATAATCTTTAGGGTACTGAGACTGAGCCATCAAAACATGACCGAAAAACAACAAAAAATAGAATACCTTCATTTTAATCTTTTTGCTAAGGTAACCAAAACTGTTAAAAAGCAAAAAAAGATTTTATTTTCACAAGTATCTATTTATCAATTATTTAAATAATTTAGCACAAAAAAACAAATAAAATATTGTAATAATAAAAAGGAATACTAACTTTGTAAGATTAAGAAATGAATTGGCCCAAAAATGAGTGTAATTGCAGAAATAATTGATACTCTTGAAAATAAGATTGCAAAACTTTTTTCTAAAATACAATTTCTAGAGAAAAACAATCATGAATTAGGAGCAAAATTAAACCATGCAAGCCAAATCATATCGCAGCAGTCTCAAGAAATTGAAGTGTTGAAAAAACAATATGAGGCACTCAAATTAGCCAACACATTGCTAGGCAGTGAAGACAACAAAAGAGATACAAAGCTTAAAATAAATTCATTAATTCGCGAAATTGATTACTGTATAGCCCAGCTATCAGACTAAAAAATGGAAGAAAAGCTTAAAATAAAGATATCGATTGCAGATCGAATTTACCCGCTAACGGTTGATGCGAATCAAGAAGAAGGATTGCGAAGTGCATCCAAAAAAATAGATATCATGATTAAGCAGTTTGAAGAAAATTATGCTGTTAGAGACAAACAAGATGTACTGGCCATGTGTGCCCTACAATTTGCCTCACAAGTGGAACAAAAAAGTATTGATAACGCAATGAATGGTAGCGAAACTATCGATCGTTTACAAAAAATCAATACATTACTGGATCACTATCTCGATTAACGTTCATACAAAAGATTAAGATACTGCCTACATTAGTTCTTATTTGGTAAACTCAACACTAACAATTTAGAATGAGCAAATCATCGTTACTATAGCAAGCCAATTCAGTTTGGAAGCTTGAACAACGAGTTAGCTCAAAACTTGTCTTTTCGAGTTTATACAATCCCACTAATGTAGGTTTTTTTTATATATAATTTAAATACAAAATGGATAGCACACTACTAATAATTGTTTCAGGTATAATAGGTATTGCGGCTGGTTTTGGAATTGCCAAAATCATAGAAAAAAGCAATATTTCTAATTTAATAAAAAACGCAAAAAAAGAAGCTTCTTCTATTTTGAAAGATGCCAATTTAGAGGCAGAAAACATTAAAAAAGATAAAATTCTTCAAGCAAAAGAAAAATTTATCGAATTGAAATCGGAGCACGAGCAGGTGATTTTGGCTAGAGATAAAAAAGTAGCCGAAGTTGAAAAAAGAGTTCGTGATAAAGAATCTCAAGTTTCGAGTGAATTGTCTAAAGCAAAAAAAATCAACGATGATTTCGAAGCAAAAAAAGCTGAATTTCAAGCCAAAATTGAAGTTCTAGACAAGAAACAAGTAGAAGTTGAAAGATTGCATAAAAGCCAATTACAACAACTTGAAGTAATTTCTGGATTATCTGCTGAAGAAGCTAAAGAACAATTAGTAGAAGGATTAAAGGCTGAAGCTAAATCAAAAGCGATGTCTCACATTCAAGACACTATTGAAGAAGCCAAATTAACTGCGCAGCAAGAAGCTAAAAAAATCATCATCAACACTATTCAACGTGTTGGAACAGAAGAAGCTGTTGAAAATTGCGTGTCTGTTTTCAATATCGAATCCGATGATGTAAAAGGTAGAATTATTGGACGTGAAGGTAGAAACATTCGTGCACTAGAAGCTGCTACAGGGGTTGAAATCATTGTAGACGATACGCCAGAAGCGATTATTCTTTCTTGTTTCGATCCTGTTAGAAGAGAAATAGCTCGTTTATCGTTACATAAATTAGTAACTGATGGACGTATTCACCCTGCAAGAATTGAAGAAGTTGTAGCCAAAACCACCAAACAAATTGATGACGAAATCATAGAAGTTGGTAAACGTACAGTTATTGATTTAGGCATTCACGGATTACATCCTGAATTGATCAAAGTAGTAGGACGTATGAAGTACCGTTCTTCTTATGGACAAAATTTATTGCAACACTCTCGTGAAGTTTCTAAGCTTTGTGGAATTATGGCAGCCGAATTAGGCTTAAATGTTAAACTAGCCAAAAGAGCTGGCTTACTTCACGATATTGGAAAAGTACCAGATGCAGAAAGCGATTTGCCTCACGCCTTATTAGGAATGCAATGGGCTGAGAAATATGGTGAAAAAGAAGAAGTATGCAACGCCATTGGTGCTCACCACGATGAAATTGAAATGAAATCGTTGCTATCACCAATCATTCAAGTTTGTGATGCTATTTCAGGAGCTAGACCAGGAGCTAGAAGACAAGTTTTAGACTCATACATACAACGTTTAAAAGATCTTGAAGAAGTAGCTTATGGCTTTAACGGTGTTAAAAACGCATACGCCATTCAAGCCGGTAGAGAATTACGTGTGATTGTAGAAAGTGAAAAAGTATCAGACGATAATGCAGCGACTTTATCTTTTGAAATCTCACAAAAAATTCAAACTGAAATGACCTACCCAGGACAAGTAAAAGTAACAGTAATTAGAGAAACTAGAGCGGTGAATATTGCAAAATAACACCAATCTATATTCATAAAAAGGCTTCTATACGGAAGCCTTTTTTTATGCAATTAAAACAAGCCTCACGTTGTTTTCTTGAAATAAATTTTAAATGTAGACCCCACGTGTAAAGTACTTTCTACCTCAATCTTACCTCCCATATTTTCAATTTGATTTTTAGTAAGATACAGTCCCACTCCTCGAGCGTCATTGTTTTTATGAAACGTTTTATACAGTCCAAAAATAGAATCCTTATATTTATTCAAATCGATACCCAAGCCATTATCTTTGATGTTTAAAATAATAAAATCATCGTTTTCTTCAGAGGTGAAAATAATTTTAGGAACTTTTTTACTGTCCGAATATTTAATAGCATTGGTCACAGTATTTAGAAGAATACTTTCCAAATAAGCAGGCAAACAGTCTATAGTTACACTCGTTTGAATGTAATTCAACACCAATATATCTTTTTGCTTAATAGAATCATGCAGTACATCCAAAACTTTATTGATGTATACATTCAAATTCAATTCTTCTATCTCCTTATCTTTTACGGTGTGTATATTGACCAACTCATTCAAATTCTCAATGGTAGAAAACAATTCATCAGAAACAATTTGAATATTACTCAAGGTATCAGCGTCCGAAAGTAAATCTTCCTTATGTAAATCCAATAAAGATTTGATATTACCACTATGCGTACGCAAATTATGAGACACAATGTGAGCAAAATTGAGTAACTTATTATTTTGAATATTCAAAATTTCAAGCATTTTTGCCAATTCCAGTTCTTTTTCTTTTTGATCAGAAATATCAGTATGTGTACCAACAATACGCAAGGGCTTACCCTCAGCATCTCGCTCAATGACTTTACCTCTATCCAAAATCCATTTATAACGACCGTTACATAAAACTCTATGACAGGTTTCGTAGAATGGAATTTTATTTTCAAAATGCAAATTTATATTTCCATAATACTCCCCTCGGTCGTCAGGATGCACTCGTTCGTCCCACTCTTCTGGACTAGCCACCAAATCCGATTCGGTGAGCTCTAAAATTTTCATAGACTCTGAGGAATAATACACTTTTCCTGTAACCATGTCCCAGTCCCAAACCCCACGATCAGAAGCTTGAACGGCAAAATGATATCGTTCATCAGCTACTTTCATTCTTATTTCTTGTTCTTTAACATCCGTAACATCCGAGATTAATCCATAAAAGACGATCTCGTCAAGTTCATTTTTCTTCGGAGTGGCTTCAATTCGGATCCATTTATAACTACTATCAGGCAATAATAATCTAAATTCAACATCCCAAACTTCAATGTTAGCCACTGAACGCTCATAGGATTCTAAAAAACCTTTAAAATCAGGTTCGTAAATCGTGTAATTGGACAAATTATTAGCATCTTCCAGAAATTCATTAAAGGAAAACTCATTAAAAAAATCAATAGGTTTACTCAGAAAATCAATCGCAATTTTACGATCAGCATTAATACGGATTTGAAAAATAATATTAGGCAGTTGCTTGATTAAGCTTTCGTATAATTTATTTAAATCTTCGGGATTTCTGTTTTTTGTAAATATCATCTTTGCACAGCTTACATTTTGATAAAAATAGTAAATGTTTTCCTGAATCCAGCATTCAAAAAACTATTAGTGTAAAAACAGTAACAGACTACTTATCGCCTAGGATGATAGGTTTGCATTACCTTCTTTAAAAAGGTACGATCCAAGTGTACATAAATTTCAGTAGTAGTGATCGATTCATGTCCTAACATTAATTGAATCGAGCGCAGATCTGCTCCATTTTCAAGTAAATGTGTGGCAAAAGAATGCCTAAAAGTATGAGGGCTAATTTTTTTATTCAACTCTATTAAAGCAGCTAAGTTTTTAATTATGGTAAAAATCATAGCTCTAGTGAGTTGTCTACCTCTACGATTTAAAAACAAAGTGTCCTCATGACCTTTCTGAATAGGTAAATGTACCCGAACGGTTTCTTTATAGATTAAAATATACTGCTGAGTGTGTTCTCCAACAGGAACGAAACGTTGTTTATCTCCTTTACCACTGACTTTGATAAAACCTTCTTCAAAAAAAAGATCTGAAATTTTTAAACTAATTAATTCGGTTACCCGAAGACCGCAGCCATATAAGGTTTCAAGCATAGCTCGATTGCGTTCACCTTCGTTCGAACTCAAATCAATAGCCGAAATTAGATCATCAATTTCTGAAACCGACAAAACATCCGGCAATTTCCTGCCCAATCTAGGCGATTCAATCAACTCCATAGGATTATCGGTACGGATGTCCTCAAAAATTAAATACGAAAAAAAGCTTTTTAACCCCGATATGATTCGAGCCTGAGAACGCGCATTTACTTCTTTAGAAATGGCATAAATAAAAAACTGCACTGTTTCCTCAGAAATTGTCAGAGGTGTTTCCTCAATTCTTTGCTCGGTCAAAAACAAGCACAAGCGTTCCATATCAAAAGTATAATTGGCTACAGTGTTGACTGACAGCCCTCGCTCAATCCTAAGATAGGACTGGTACTGCTTGATATAATTACTCCAACTCATACCACAAAGAAACATAATTTTAAGGCATAAAAAAACCTCCTTTTTAGGGGAGGTTTAATAATTGAAATACAATAATTACAATTTAAAAGCTACTCCAAGATTTAAAGATGATAATGTTCCATTATTGGAAATTCCTTTGTATCCTAAAAACAATTCTGTCTGACCGAAAGAATAACCTACTTTAGGTTGATATAAGAATCCTCCTTCGCTTCCACTAGGCGCAACAGCAAGTGCATATCCTAAATCTAAGCCAAAGAAAAAGTTTTTTGACAAAGAGTATTGCGCTGTACCATAAACAGGAATAACACTAAAATCCTCAATATCAAAACTAAAAAAACCTACGTCAACAGATTCCCCAAAATAGTGTGAGTAACCAGTACCTACACCTGCTTCAAAATTATCCGCTACTTTCCAAGTGTAAACTGCATCAACTCCAAGATTTAAAGAATAACTATCTTTTATATCTCCTGTAGGCAAACCAACATGAGCACCTAATTTAAGACCACCATCTTGTGCATTAGCAAATGCAAATCCAAATACTGCCACAGCAGTTAACATAATTTTTTTCATTTTTTGTTTTGTTTATTAAGATTACACAGCTAATATATACACATTGAATGAATTAACAAAAAAGTATAAATGAAGAATTTGCAAACAAATACCTCTAAAACCAAGAAAAAAAGAAGATTCACAAACACAACTCTCTATACAACAAGTTGTTAAAAACTACTCCATCACTAAATTCAGGTATTTTTCACACAGAACAAAAAAAAATATATTTAACCTGTTTTTTCTGAAAAATAAAATTGTAAAAAAGCATTAAAAGTGCTTACTTCGCACCAAAATTTAACAGAAGACAATCGCCCTTTTTGAACTATACTATTGCAACAAAAACAGCGTTATTTGTCTTAAAATCTATACATCATGAAAAAAATTATTATTGTTGCAGCTTTTGCCTTGCTAGGCACATTGGACTCACAAGCACAATTATTACGTTTAGGAGCAAAAGCGGGTATTAATTACGCCAACCTTACCGGATCAGACATTACTGTTAACAAACAAAACTACAAATCAGATGCTATTACAAGTTATCATATTGGTTTATTAGCAGAGGTGAAGTTAACCGAAAAACTTGGCATACAACCTGAGTTATTGTATTCAACACAAGGAGCTTCTTATAAAAATGCCATTAAGGAATTCACTAATGAATTGGGATATTTATCTATTCCTGTCATGGCCAAAATTTATTTAAACAATACTTTTAGCTTAGAATTAGGACCTCAAGCTTCTTTCCTTTTGAGTGAAAAGAAAAATGTAGATTTTGAAGATTCCAAAACATTTGACTTTGCCATTGCAGGTGGTCTAGGAGTAAAAATTACCAAAAGTATCTTTGTTCAAGGGCGTTACGGCTTAGGTTTAACTGAAGTTTCAACGAATGCAAAAGCAAAAAATTCGGTAGTTCAAGTATCTGCTGGATTTATGTTTTAAGAAAAATAAAAAATCAACCTTAAAACCGTACTAGTATTTAGTACGGTTTTTTTATTTTTACCAAAAACAAAAATCATGAAAATTGCTATAATTAACGGACCCAATCTTAATTTACTCGGAAAACGCGAACCCGAAGTGTACGGAACCGCTACCTTCGAAGACTACTTTGAGACCCTAAAATCAACGTTCCCGAAAGTTGAATTCACTTATTTCCAAAGTAATATTGAGGGCGAATTAATTGACAAAATTCAAGAATTTGGCTTTTCTTATACCGGAATCATTCTCAATGCTGGCGCTTACACCCATACCTCGATTGGTATTGGCGATGCCGTAAAAGCCATCACTACCCCAGTTATCGAAGTACATATTTCTAACACATTTTCGCGAGAAAGTTTTAGACATCAATCTTATATTTCCGGCAATGCCAAAGGAGTCATTCTTGGCTTTGGCTTAAAAAGCTACGAATTGGCTATTCAGTCCTTTTTATAGTTTTTTAACCAACACCAAATAAATTAACAAAATTTTAAGGTGTAAGTTTTTTCACATATGTATTTTTACAGAAAAAACATATGAAACATTTGTACTTGATTGCCTTTGTATTAATTAGCACTTCCTATACCGCTCAAATTAAAGGAATCGTTAGTGATGAAAAGGGTAATCCATTGCCTTTTGTTTCTGTTATCATTCAAAATTCCTATTCAGGAACTACTACCAACGACAAAGGAAAATACGAACTGAACCTCAAAAAAGAAGGTGATTACACCCTATTATTCCAGTTCCTTGGTTACAAAACCGTAAAGAAACCGATTCATTACGAGAAAACACCAATTACAATTGACATTCAATTATCTGAAGAAAATTACACCCTCAACGAAGTAGTCATCAATCCAAAAAATAATCCTGCCAACGCCATTATCAAAAGTGCGATTGCAGCACGAAAAGAAAACGCTGAAAAAACAGCTCGATTCACCGCCGATTTTTATTCACGTGGATTATTCAAAATCAAAAATCTACCTAAAAAGATTTTAGGAATGAAAATAGAAATGCCAGACGAAATGACCACTGGCTTAGATTCAACTGGAAGCGGTATTTTGTACTTATCTGAAACCGTATCAAAACTAACCTTCGAAAAACCTAACAATTATAAAGAAAGAATTATTGCTTCTAAGATTTCGGGCAACGACAAAGGCTTTAGCTACAATACCGCACGCTCTTCATTTTACGATTTTTATGACAATACAGTCGATTTTGATGTAAAAATGATTTCGCCCATAGCTAGCAATGCCTTTCAATATTACAAATACAAACTCGAAAGCACTTTTTTTGACGAAAGCAATCATCAAATCAACAAAATTAAAGTCATTCCAAGACGCGACAAAGAACCCGTTTTTGAAGGTTACATTTATATTGTAGAAGACAGTTGGGCGATTTATGCCGTTGATTTCGACATCAAAGGCTATCGCATGCGCAATGAATTCACCGAAGTGATGACCTTAAAACAGAACTTCAATTACAATTCCAAAACTAAAATTTGGAGTAAAAATGCTCAAAGTTTAGCTTTTACAGCTGGTGCTTTCGGAATCGGATTCTCAGGTACTTTCAATTATGTGTACAGCAATTATGAATTCTTTGATGCTTTTGATAAAAAGACCTTTGGCAATGAAATTGTTAGTTTTGAAAACAATGCCAACAAAAAAGAAGATACTTTCTGGGAGAGCACAAGACCCATTCCACTCACCGAAGAAGAAAGCAAGGATTATATCAAAAAAGATAGCATTCAAACCATACGCTCGTCCAAAACCTATTTGGATTCTATCGACCAAAAACGAAACAAATTCAAACTATTAGACCCAATAACAGGCCATAATTATAGGAACACTTTCAAAAAATGGTCGTTCGATTATGCTGGATTAATGGACATAAGCTCACTAACTTTCAATACGGTTCAAGGTTTCAATCTAGACTCTGGCTTTACTTATCGCAAATGGGATGATGAATCTGGAAAAAGCACAGCCATTGCAACTACTTTCAATTATGGTTTTTCAGACGAACGTCTTCGAGTGGTCGGAAATTTTAGTCACCGATTTAACAATCAAAATTATGCCACAATTTGGGTTTCTGGAGGAACGGCGGTTAAACAATTCAACGAAAACAATCCAATTTCCCCTTTTATCAATTCGATAAGCACGCTCTTCTTTAAAAACAATTTTATGAAATTGTACAACAAAGAGTTTTTCAATGTGGCTTATTCACAGAATATAGCCAACGGTATCAACTTTACCGGAAAACTAGAATACAGCCAACGCAAACCTTTATTTAATACTACTAACTATACCTTTATCAAAAATGACGACCTTTATTCTTCAAACAATCCTTTGGATCCTAATGATTATTCAACTGCTGGTTTCTCAACTCATCAGTTACTAAAAGCTAATTTGAACTGGCGCATTAACTTTGGCAACCAATACATTTCGCGCCCTGACGGAAAATTCAACCTCCGAAACGACAAGTATCCAACCGTGCTTTTAGGCTACGAAAAAGCCTTTGCCGCTAGCCAAAAAAACTACGAGTACGACTTAATTAGTGCACGTGTTCTGTATGACCTTCCATTGGCCAACAAAGGCGATTTGGGTCTAAATCTAAGAGCGGGCAAATTCTTCAATGCCGAAAATATTGCCTTTATGGATTACAAACATTTCAATGGCAATCAAACACGAATTGGCCAAACCGAACGCTATTTAAACGTTTTCAACCTGTTACCCTATTACAGCAATAGCACAAACGATGCGTACTTTGAATTCCATTCAGAGTACAGCGACAATGGCTTTATCATGAACAAAATACCAGGACTCAACCTTTTAAAAAGCAGTTTAATGCTCGGTTTTCACAACTTAGCCATTCCAAATCGCAAACCTTATCAAGAAATCAGCATAGGACTCGATAACTTAGGAATCGGGAAATTCAAACAGTTCAGAGTAGATTATGTCCGCTCTTACCAAAATGGTTTTCAAGGTGATGGTGTGATTTTTGGACT
This sequence comes from Flavobacterium sp. LM5, assembly GCF_002017945.1. Lineage (NCBI taxonomy): Bacteria > Pseudomonadati > Bacteroidota > Flavobacteriia > Flavobacteriales > Flavobacteriaceae > Flavobacterium > Flavobacterium sp. LM5. The sequence goes on from NZ_MUFX01000002.1 coordinate 345,041, forward strand.
AAAGCTTTTGAATATTTTAGATTAGGAGCAGAAAGAATAGGCTTTCTTGTGGGCAAAGTCCCGTCATCCGCTATATCTTTTTTTAATACCCCAAACAAAACCCTTCTAGAATTCAAAACTCCAGAAGGGTTATTAAAAAAAGGATGCCGCTACTACCGGGGCTAAAAGGAAGCATTCTACCTTTTTGCTTTCGTAGTGACTTAAAATTAATTAGGTTCTACATGAATCAAAACATGTCCCAAAGAGGGGATTTGCGCTCGAAGGGTATCTTTTAAGTCATGCGCAATATCATGTCCTTCTCTCACTGTAATCGTACCTTCTACCCTTGCGTGCAAATCAACATGATACTGCATTCCTGCTTTTCTTATAAAACATTTCTCAGTATCTAGAACTCCTGGAACCGTTAAGGAAACAACTCTAATTTCCTCAACCAATTCATCATATAGATGTTCATCCATTATCTCGCTCAAAGCGGGTCTAAATATTTTATAGCTATTGAATAAAATAAAACCAGAAGCAAAAAGAGCCGCCCAATCATCGGCAGATTCGTATCCTTTCCCAAAATAAAGTGCAATAGAAATTCCCAAAAAAGCCGCTACCGAAGTGATAGCATCGCTTCTATGATGCCAAGCATCGGCTTTCAAAGAAGAACTATTGGTTTCTTTACTTCTTTTCATCACCAACTGAAACGAATACTCTTTCCAAATAATAATGGCTCCCAAAATATAAAGAGTCCAAGATTTGGGCAAATCATGAGGTGTCCCAATGTTTTGAATACTCTCATAAGCAATGATAGTAGCCGAAGTAATCAAAAAACCGACCACTAGAAAGGTAATCAAAGGTTCCGCACGACCATGACCATAAGGATGATTATCATCGGCAGGTTTATTAGAATATTTGATACCAAAAAGCACCAAAAAAGACGCAAAAATATCAGTAGTAGATTCAATCGCGTCGGCAATTAACGCATAAGAATTACCGAAAAAACCTGCCAATCCTTTTACAATAGCCAAAGAGGTATTACCAATAATACTGAAATAAGTTGCTTTTATCGCCGTTTGTTCTTTAGACATAAGTAGCTATTAGTGATTAGTATTTAGCAATTAGTCCTTAGTAGTTAGTCTTGAAAAAGAACTAATCACTAAGGACTAAACTATAGGTTAAAAAAAATTAAGCTCTTACAATATTGGCTCCGATAGCTCTTAAACGCTCATCAATGCGCTCGTAGCCTCTATCAATTTGCTCAATATTTTGAATAGTGCTTGTTCCTTTGGCAGAAAGTGCAGCAATCAATAACGAAATACCCGCACGAATATCTGGTGAAGACATCGTAGTAGCTTTCAATTGGGATTTAAAATCATGACCAATAACTACCGCTCTATGAGGGTCACACAAAATGATTTTTGCTCCCATATCGATTAACTTATCTACGAAAAACAAACGGCTTTCGAACATTTTTTGGTGTATCAACACATCACCTTTAGCTTGAGTCGCTACTACCAAAACAATACTCAATAAATCTGGAGTGAATCCAGGCCAAGGAGCATCAGCAATGGTTAAAATAGAACCATCAATATCAGTTTTAACTTCGTAACCATTCACGTGAGCAGGAATGAAGATATCATCTCCTTTTTTCTCTAGTGTAATCCCTAGTTTACGGAATACATTTGGAATAACTCCAAGATTTTCCCAACTTACATTTTTTATAGTAATCTCAGATTTAGTCATTGCTGCTAATCCTATCCAAGAACCAATCTCAATCATATCCGGAAGAATACGGTGTTCACATCCACCTAATGCTTCTACTCCTTCAATAGTCAACAAATTAGATCCAACACCAGAAATTTTAGCTCCCATGGCGTTCAGCATTTTGCATAATTGTTGCAAATAAGGCTCACAAGCAGCGTTGTAAACTGTAGTTGTACCTTTAGCCAAAACGGCAGCCATTACGATATTTGCCGTACCTGTAACAGAGGCTTCATCCAATAACATATCTGTACCTGTAAGTCCATCTGGAGCTTCTACTCCATAGAAATGATCTTCTCTATTGTATCTAAACTTAGCACCTAAATTGATAAATCCTTCAAAATGGGTATCCAATCTTCTTCTTCCAATTTTATCTCCACCTGGTTTCGGAATATAACCTTTACCAAAACGAGCTAATAATGGACCAACAATCATAATCGAACCACGCAAAGAACCACCTTCTTTCTTAAAGGCTTCAGTCTCTAAATAGCCCATATTTACTTCATCCGATTGAAAAGTAATAGAACTGTTGCCGTTTTTTTGAATTTTAACTCCTAGATTGCCCAACAAAGTGATTAACTTGTTGATGTCAATAATATCTGGAATATTATTGATTGTTACTTTTTCTGGAGTAAGCAATACAGCACATAAAATTTGTAATGCCTCGTTTTTTGCTCCTTGTGGGGTGATTTCTCCTTTTAACTGGATGCCACCCTCGATTTTGAAAATTCCCATTTTACTATATTTATATTGTCCAATAATTATCGTTAGATCAATTACTGCTGTTTTCTATTTTGATTTTTATGCATGGGTGTTTTACCCGTTTTTATTTTGTTATTCTGATTTTTCTGTTGATTGGAAGGAGTGATTTTATTCGACATTCTTTTATTGGTTCGAAGCAAATCTGTAGTTCCCAAAAGCTCTTCATTGCTTTGCAACAAATTCAATTTTCCGCCAGAGAGTTCATACAAGTGCTCAAAAATAACATCGTCTTTTACGGTGTCTTTATTCCAACTCAAGTAGGATTTTTTCATATGATTGGCGATTACCTTTACCAAAGCACTTTTCATTTCGCCTTCTTCCCATTTATTGGCCACATCTATCATGTACTTAATATTATTTCCATAATACCTGTACTTAGGATAGTTCTGAGGATATTGCAAAATCTCAGGTTTCAATTGCAAAACTTCACGAGAAGGGATAGGATATGGAGAGTCTACCGCCAAACGAAAATCGGACATAATAAACAACTGATCCCATAACTTGTGCTGAAAATCAGGCACATCACGCAAATGAGGATTTAAACTTCCCATTACTTGAATGATGTATCTAGCAGCTTTGTTACGCTCTTCATCATTCTCTATAATGGTTGCTTGTTCAATCAATTTTTGCAAATGACGACCGTACTCAGGAATGATTAAATGTTTTCTTTCAGAATTATATTCTAAATGATACACTACATCATTGGCGATTTCTTTTTTATACTTTTCGATCATATTTATAGGGAAACAATACCTTCAATTGTAGATAATTCTTGGTATTTTTCAATAATTTCTTGTGAGTTTTTCATGGTAACATCAACAGAAACACTTGTAAACTTGCCCGTTTTCGATTGTGTCGTTTTAATCACGGCGCCCATACAATCAAATGCATCTTGCACCTTTTTCACATTACCTTCTACCGATGGAACAATAAATTTAAACAAATATTCTGCTGGCCAACTGTTGCTTTTATCCAACTCAACTTGCAATCTTTCGTAAAAAGCGGCAATCTCTTTTTCTTTGTCTTTATCCATTACTAAATTAAAATAAACGCAAATATACATTTTTGAACGCAGATTATAGAATTTAGTTCTTGGATTTGATGTTTTTTAGCCCGATTACTACTCAAATAAAGTGTATTCTGAACAAAAAAAGCAAACACAAAAAATCTCTTAAAAATGATTACCACTAACGATAACGATAAAGTAGCGAATAACCTTTAAAGAGAAGCACTCCATTGACAAACAAAATCAACTTCAAAAAGACCTGAGCAAAAAAAATGTTTTAGAAACCAATAAGTTTCGGTAAATTTGCATTTTTATTTTCAAATCGTGCAAAAAGAAATCATCGTAATAATAGGCGGCCCAGGAACAGGAAAATCAACCCTTATTAACCAACTAACATCATTAGGACATTGCTGTTATCCAGAAATATCCCGACAAGTTACCGCCGAAGCCCAAAAATCAGGAATAGACCAATTGTTTTTAACTGACCCTCTTTTGTTTAGTCAAAAACTTTTAGAAGGAAGAATTCAACAATTTAAAAGTGCGAAAAATGAAAATCATGCTATGGTTTTCATTGATCGTGGGATACCTGATGTTGTGGCTTATTTAAATTATATCGGAGACCAATATCCATCTCATTTTGAAGAAGCTTGTTTGGAACATACCTACACACAAATATTTATGCTTCCACCTTGGGAAGAAATTTACATAAGCGACAATGAACGCTATGAAGATTACGAACAAGCACAACAAATTCATGTACATTTGAAAGAGACTTACCAAAAATACGGTTATGCTATTACTGAAGTTCCAAAAGATACGGTAGACAACAGAATTCAGTTTATATTAGACAGAATTAGCTCTCGATAAACCCTAAACCATCGCTGCTTTTATTGAACAACAAAATATTTATCCATGGAAGAGGCCTTAGCTATTTTAAGTAAGTATTGGAAACATGATCGTTTCCGCTCTCTCCAAAAGGAAATTATTGAGTCAGTAGTTAACGGAAAGGACACGCTAGCCATACTTCCAACAGGTGGAGGAAAATCAATTTGCTTTCAAATTCCAGCTTTAATGAAAGAAGGAATTTGCCTTGTAGTGTCGCCATTGGTAGCCTTAATGAAGGACCAAGTCAACAATTTACAACAACGCAATATAAAAGCAATCGCACTTACTGGAGCCATCGGTACGGAGGAAATGATTGATTTATTGGACAATTGTCAATATGGCAACTATAAATTTTTGTACCTTTCGCCTGAACGTTTACAATCTGAATGGATTTTAGATCGTATAAAAAGTTTACCGATCAACCTAATCGCAATTGACGAAGCACATTGTGTTTCGCAATGGGGGCATGATTTTAGACCGGCTTATTTAAAAATAAAACAACTAAAAACGCATTTTCCAAACACCCCTTTTTTAGCGTTAACCGCCACTGCAACTCCAAAAGTTAAAGACGACATCATTAAAGATCTCGATTTAAATGCACCTACAATATACCAAAAATCATTTGCCAGAGAAAATTTGGCCTACATGACTTTTGAAACCGAAGACAAGTTGTATCGCGTACAGCAAATTCTCAAAAAAAATCCTGCTCCTTCTATTATATATGTAAGAAATAGAAAATCGTGTTTAGATATTGCAGCACAACTTAATGCTTTGGGTTTTAATGCAACCTATTACCATGGCGGTTTACCTCATAAAGAAAAAGAAAAAAACATGCAGCGCTGGATGCAAGAGCAAGTGCAGGTAATGGTCGCAACCAATGCTTTTGGGATGGGAATCGACAAAGCAAATGTAAAAACAGTTATTCATATTCAATTTCCTGAAAATCTTGAAAACTATTATCAAGAAGCAGGAAGAGCAGGAAGAGACGGCAATAAAGCTTTTGCAATTTTACTCTACAGCCCGTCCGATACTGCACAAGCCATCACACAATTCACCAATAATCGCCCAGATCGATCTTTTGTAAAAACAATTTTCATTAAACTCTGTAACTATTTTCAAATTGCTTATGGAGAAGGAATCAATGAGAAGTTTACCTTTAACTTAAACCATTTTTGTACAAAATATACTTTTCCTATTTTAAAAACCTACCATGCCTTACAATTCCTAGACCAACAAGGCATCCTTAACTTATCACAAGAGTTTTCAGAAAAAGTAACATTGCAATTCCTTATCTCATCTAAAGAAGTCATGCGTTTTATTAGCCTCAATCCAAATGACGAGGGAATTATCTTGACTATCCTTAGAAACTACCCAGGAATATATGAACTTCCCACAGCGTTCAATCATTCATTGATTGCAAAAAAAGCAAACGTTAAAGAGGAAACTGTTCATGCTGTTTTAAAAAAAATGGCCGAAAAAGAAATCATATCCTACCAAGCAAAAAATAATGATGCCACCATCATCTTCAATGAAGTAAGAGAAGACGATCGTACCATAAACCGTGTAATCAAACACTTAGAACAACAAAACCAACTAAAAGAAAAACAATTACAGTGTGTTATTGAATACATTAACAACAAAGAGCAGTGCAAAAGCCAATTACTACTAGCCTATTTTGGAGAAAAATCAAGTCAAAAATGCGGAGTTTGCTCCTACTGTATTGTAAGATCCCAAAAAAAAGCCACACCTGAACATCTAGCCAGTACAATACTTTCGCTCTTACAAGACCAAGATTTAAACTCTCGAGAACTCGAAAAAGTGACTAAAAATAAGAGTGAGGCTATTATCTTTGCACTACAACAATTATTAGAGCAAAACAAAATTAGCCTTCAACCCAATAATAAATACACTATACTATAAATGGAAAAATTACGCATCGTTTTTATGGGAACTCCAGAATTTGCAGTAGGCATTCTAGATACAATACTCAAAAATAATTATGAAGTAGTTGGCGTAATCACAGCTGCAGACAAACCAGCCGGAAGAGGTCAAAAAATCAAACATTCCGCTGTAAAAGAATTTGCCTTAGAAAAAGGACTCACTATATTACAACCCACCAATTTAAAAGACGAGGGATTTCTTCAGGAATTAAAAGACCTACAGGCCAATCTTCACATTGTAGTAGCTTTTAGAATGCTACCAAAAGTAGTTTGGGACATGCCAAAACTAGGCACCTTTAATTTACACGCATCACTATTACCAAACTATAGAGGCGCAGCGCCAATTAACTGGGCGATCATTAACGGCGAAACTAAAACCGGTGTAACTACTTTTTTTATCGACGATAAAATTGATACTGGCGCCATGATTCTGAGTAAAGAAACAAACATTGAACCAACAGAAAACGCGGGTCAATTACATGACAGGCTCATGCATCTTGGTAGTAAAACCGTCATTGACACACTACAACTCATCGCAGCTAATGAAGTGAAGACAACCACACAAGAAGACAATGAGAAAATAAAAACAGCTTATAAACTCAATAAAGAAAATTGCAAAATAGATTGGCAGGCCTCAGCCACCACCATTCACAACCTGATTCGAGGACTAAGTCCCTATCCTGCTGCATGGTGCCATTTTAAAGACGATAAGGAATATAATATCAAAATTTTCGAATCTAAAATAATCGAAGAACCGCACACAAAACCTATTGGAAGTATTATATGTAGCAAAAAAGAAATTAAAATAGCTGTTAGAGACGGATACATTCAAATTTTAACCTTGCAATTCCCAGGAAAAAAACAAATGAAAGCAGCAGATCTCTTAAATGGAATTGTTTTTTCAGAAAAAGCAATAGCCCTATAAAGTCAATAAAAACAGGCTTTCCCACCAATACACATCGATTTCGAAAGACTTTTATGAACAAAAAAAGTAAGTTATTAACAAATTTCACTAAAAACACCAAAATTACTTGTAAAGAATGTAAATCCTACTAAATTTGCTTTGATAACATTTTTAACCAACAATTAATAACTATTTATTATGAACAAATCAGAATTAATCGACGCTATTGCTGCTGATGCAGGTATTACTAAAGCAGCTGCAAAATTAGCATTAGAATCATTTTTAGGAAATGTAGGTGAAACTTTGAAAAAAGGAGGAAAAGTATCTTTAGTAGGTTTTGGATCTTGGTCAGTTTCTGCTAGAGCAGCAAGAGATGGTAGAAACCCACAAACTGGTAAGACAATTCAAATTGCAGCTAAAAATGTTGTAAAATTTAAAGCTGGAGCAGAACTAGAAGGAGCAGTAAACTAATCTTTTCTAACAATAATACAATCAAAACCTTTCTCATGAAAGGTTTTTTTTGCTTTTTAACGATTGTTTTTGGGAAACCATTTGTTTTTTTGTTAAATTTATTTAAAAAACAGGGGTTATGATTACAGAAAAATTAAAAAAAGGACATTTGCTCATTGCAGAACCTTCATTAATAGGCGACTTATCTTTTAATAGATCTGTAATACTTTTGGCAGATCACAACCAAGAGGGCTCGATCGGGTTTATCATCAACAAACCTCTAAAATACACCATTAATGACTTAATCCCAGAGATTGAAGCTCGTTTTAAGATTTACAATGGCGGACCAGTAGAGCAAGACAACCTATACTTCATTCATAATATCCCGCAATTAATTCCCAATAGTGTTGAAATTTCTAACGGTATATATTGGGGTGGTGATTTTGAATCAGCAAAAGAGCTCATCAACTCAGGATTAATAAGCAAAAACAACATTCGTTTTTTCTTAGGCTATACTGGCTGGGACGAAAAACAATTAGAAAACGAAATGGAAAGCCACTCCTGGATTATTGCCAAAAACCCGTATGAAAACAAAATTATAGGCAAGTCGTCGTCTCGTTTTTGGAAAGAACAACTTATGGAACTAGGAGGCGATTATCTAATTTGGTCCAATGCACCAGAAAATCCGTATTTAAACTAAATTCCAGCATTTTTATTAAGTGCAGCGGTAAGCACTATTGCTGTCTGAACGGAATAGATTTTTTTCCTGTATTTGGTTATGGGCTGTAGGCCTTTTATGACATTAGTTACAAACAACTCATCCGCTTTTTGTAAATCGAAAGGCGAAATTATAGCTTCAACTACTTCTAAATTCGTCTCTTTTTTTGCTAATGCTAAAACTTGTTTTCTCATAATTCCATTCAAACAACCTTCAGAAATTGGAGGAGTCATCAATTTATTTCCCATTCGCATAAACAAATTTCCTTGCAAAGCCTCAACCACATTCTTACTATCATTCAATAACAAACAGTTTTGCAAATCATTTTCTTTTGCAAAAATACTTCCTGTAATATGAATCATTTTATTGGTCGTTTTTAACGAGGAAAGCAACTGCTTGGTGATATAAAAATCCTTAAACAAATCTACTTCATACTCACCTTTGCTAATACTATATGCCGCATTGGGCAATACAGATGTTTGTATTATAAATGAAACCGAATTATTTGTTGGCAAATAAAATCCGCCATCGTTTCTGTAAACCGTTATTCTCACTCTAGCTGCCGAATCTAGATTGTTGTATTTAACCAATAACAATATTTGTTCTTCCAGATATTCTAAGGTGAAATCCATAGGGATTTCCATGCGAACAATACGCATAGTGGCCATTAACCGAAAATAATGATCTTCAAAAAATAAAATTTTTCCATTTACCACTTTTAGTGTTTCAAAAACACCATCCCCGTAAAGAAAACCCCTATTTTGCACTAACAAATTTGCATCAGTTTCCTGTAATGAACCATTAAAATTAATCATAAAAAAAGCCCTAAAATTTATTAGGGCAAATATAGAATATAAAAAAGACTTTCCTAGACAGAACCTATGAGATGTTTTAAATCAGAAATTTGATTTTCCCATAATTGCGAAGCTTCTTTTACCTCATCTTGTTCAGCAAAATCAACAATTAACAAAGAAACATCCTTAGTTAATTCATCTTCTAAAATATGCAGTTCAAAGAAGTAGTCTGTATCTTTATTTTTGTCATCAATCCATCTAAACTTAACCTTCTCGCCAGATTTTTTTGAAGCTAAACGCGCTTTCTCTTGTGTATCATTCCAAATAAAGGTAAAAAACTCACCTCGTGAATTAACATCATCAGCAAACCATTCTGCTAATCCAGAAGGCGTAGAAATATATTGATACAATAACTGAGGGGATGAATTTATAGGGAATTCAATCTCATATCTAACTTTTTGAACCATAAGAGCTTTTTTTTTTGGAAATATAAGGATTAAATACTAATCGAAAAGTGTTTTTCAAAAAAAATATTTTTTTTTGAAAAACACTTGCTAGCTCTAAATTTATTTCTATATTTGCACCCGCATTCAGGAAGCAATATAGATCCTGATAATGGCGAGATAGCTCAGTTGGTTAGAGCGCAGGATTCATAACCCTGAGGTCCCGAGTTCAAATCTCGGTCTCGCTACTAGGTTGAAAGACTAAAAAATGTAGATTTTATGCGGCTTTAGAGTGATTTAAAGCCGCTTTTTTTATGTCTAAAATTATCGCCCTTTTAACAAATGAACACGCTAGCGCACACGTTTTGAGTTTAAAAAAGAAATATTCGACACCAAATATATACGATGCAAACGGTGATTTATCGAAGCGTTGGTATGTATATTATTCCTACAGAAATCCTGCAACTGACAAGCTAGAAAGACAAACTCATATCTATGCTGGCGTTAATAAATTCAAAACTCTCAAAGAACGCAAAAACGCAATTAAAATTTTAGCTCAAGCAGTTGAGAATATTTTAGAAAACGGATACAATCCTTACGAGGATGAAGAGATCAATTCTACTAGCAATGAAAAAAACTACTCCATTGCTGATGCTGTTACCTTTTCTTTAGAACTAAAGGAAAACATATTAAAGGAGAATAGTTATAAAGATTTCAGAATTCGAATTAAATCATTTGAAAAATGGCTTTTGGCCAACGGTTTTGAAAACAGATACATTACAGCGGTTAACAAAAAAACAATTGTAACGTTTTTGAATAGCGTCTTATCTAAAACCAGTGCCAAAAATCGAAACAACACAAGAGCTGTTTTATCTATGTTTTTTCAATCATTGGAGGATAACGAAATTATTCCTGACAATTTTGTCAAAAAAATCAATGTCTTAAAATCCAATCCCGAGAGAAACAAAACCTATAGCAGTAAACAAGAAGTAGATATTTTCAACTACCTAAAAAACAATGATGAATTAATGTTGCTGTTCATTCAATTCATTTCTTACAATCATTTACGCCCTGTTGAAGTGGTTCGTTTACAAATAAAAGACGTAAACGTAAAAGATAGACGACTTTATGTGAGAGCAAAAAACAAAGCTGTAAAAGTGAAAATCATTCCCGAGATACTACTTTCTTCATTACCTAATTTGGACAAATTCAATCCGAGAGTTATTTATTTACTCCTAAGGGAATTGGGCAAGAGTGGACAACTAATGAAACGGACAAAAGAGATTATTTCAGTAAACGTTTCAAAAAAGTAAAAGATAGCTTAGGCTTAGGTAAAGATTATGGATTGTATAGTTTCCGACACACTTTCATTACCAAACTTTACCATGAATTTGTAAAAAACAGCACTCCATTTGAAGCTAAAAGCAAATTGATGTTGATTACTGGTCACGAAACTATGGTTGCTTTGGATAAATATTTACGTGATATTGATGCGGTTCTTCCTGAGGATTATTCACAACATATTAATAATGCTCAATAAATAGTTTTCTTCTATTTTTTGAGCATTTTATTATACGTTTCAAGATCCCATTTTTGATTTTTTAAATGAACATAATTGGAGCTTTCGATTAGTTTGGGTTCTAAATTGAATTCTTTCAAGGTTTCAGCCAACATTAATTGTTCGAAATAAATTGGCATAAACCGTAGAATTCCCTTTTTTGCAAATTTTTGATAGTTCTCCGCAATAAATTGATGCGCTTTTTTACAAAATTCAGCATTGAAAATTAAATCTTTACAACCATAAACTCCCATATTAAAGGCATGAGTATGATGTTTTTCAGCTTGTCTGTAGCTTTCTTTAAAAAAAGCACCATTATCAATACTTTCAACCAAAACAGAATCAAACTCGGGTTGATGTCCTAAAATCACATCTAAATCAAGGAATAAAAAAGGCGTGTTTTGTGCTTCATAAGCAAAAATTTTAGGCATAGCCCAAAGCTCTTTATCAAATGGTCTTGGTTCTTGAATGATAATATGTATCCCTTGAATGTCTTTGATTTGCTTTGCAAATTCATCGTTGGTATAAAAATAGACCTCTGAATAAAACCGCAAAGCATCTTTGATAGATTTTCTAAGGAACCATTGTTGAAAATCAGGTTTTACCCATTCTCTACTTAGAATTGTGGGATGAAAAGTATAAATCACTCTCATTGAAAACTATTACCAAACAGGTTGAAAATTCACTGGTGAATATTTAAAATGACTAACCAAAAAATTGATCTTCACATTGGAATAAGCCTCCGTTACAATGATGTTCGCATTTCGCCAGTATTCAACATTAATAAATCGAAAAGGAATGTTATTTCCTGATGCATCTCGAATACTTAACACATCTATTACTTCTCCAAAAGCCGTATCAGGTAAAGCAACGGTATTGAGGCCATTGACCAAATCCGAATATTTAAAAGCAAATTCAACTACACGTTCCACTGTAGCTAAACTCATCAACGCTTTATAAACACCATCCGTATCAATCATTCCCAACGTTCCCGAAGGAATTCCTTGCTCATTGAATAGACTGACAAACGTTTGTCTATCGCCATTTGCAGTTATATAATCCATTAATGAATACCCATCATAGTTTGGACTATACCCAGAATTAGGTTCAAATCGGTTCGGAATTGGTCCCGAAGTTCCTGTTCCTGGTACTCCTTGTTCCCCCTTCTCTCCTTGGATGCCTTGAATACCCTGATCGCCTTTGTCACCTTTATCTCCTTTTACGCCTTGAAGTCCTTGTTCCCCTTTGTCTCCTTTTACGCCTTGAATACCCTGTTCTCCTTGAATGCCCTGAAATCCTCGTTCTCCTTGAACGCCTTGAATGCCCTGCTCGCCCTGAATGCCTTGTTCTCCCTTTTCTCCTTGGATTCCCTGAACACCTTGTTCCCCTTGGATTCCTTGTTCTCCTTGAATGCCCTGTTCTCCAGTTCCTCCATCACAACAGTTCTCAGTAAAAAAGAATTTTTCAGCTAATTCAATCAGAAAAGCATTGAAATTTTGAGCCAAAATCATAGGTACACACAATTCTGTATCCACTTGTAAATAATCCATAACAAAAGGATTATTTCCATAGGAAGCCTCTGATTGGATTTTAAACATATTGGGAGTAGAGGGAACACCAACAACGTTTTGTGCCGGACTAAAAGAGGTAATTAATAAATTGTCTTGTATGCGAAACAACAAGACATTTCCGTTTTTATCTTTTACAAATTTTACAATTTTGCTCATATTCACAAATTAAGCCGCTCTTCTAACTTTTCTTTTTCGAACTACTCTCCTTTTTGGTGTTTTGGCTTTAGCAACTCTTTTTACCACACGTTTTTTTACTGGCTTTTTTGGCTGTGCCACTTTGACTACTTTACCGCCTTTGATGTATTTGTAGCCTTTTTTTAGCGTACCATCTACTTTCAAGCCTGTGGCTTTTACTACTCTTGTACACACGGTTTTTAAACCTCTAACACTTGGTTTTTTTAATCCTGCTTTCATAATTTCAATTTTAGTTCTAAGTTCATTTTTACTTTGGTCAGCTAAATCAATTAATGTTTGCCAAGCTTTTTGTTGCTTTATAGATTTGGCATTGTTCCTTTTTAATCTAAATGCATTTGATTGTTTAGTTTCAAATAACAATTGTGCTTCGAGCTGTTTTATCGTTGCCATACTTAATTCACACTAAATGATAATCGTCTTTTATTTGTTGGAGCGGTTTGAGTTTCGGAGGAATCCCTTATTAATCGCTTATTGAAAATATTGAACTTCAAGCCGTCCAATGGTTTGTCTTGATAGCGGTTTTTGTCGGCATAGACATAATTCTCTCGATAATCCGTTTTCTTTTCAGTAAACAAAACAATATCTGCATCGAATTGACTTTTGCTACCGCCACGCATTTTTCCATCGGTAGTTTGTTGAAAAATCACTAGAAACAATTTACCATCGTATTTTTTTCGCAAGTCTTTATCTACCTCAAATCCTTTGTTCATTTCCTGCATTTTGGTAAAACTATCAATGACAATCACATCATTTTTCGCAATGAGCTGTTCTAATTCCTGCACCGATTTTACTTCGGGAGCTTCAATATGATTCAAGGCTTTGCTGTTTAAATATTGCTCAGCTTTGTCAAAATATAAATTACTCTCAGGATGCTCTTCGATACTGGCATGACCCACTTTATAATTTTGCGCCATTGCATTCATAAACTGAAAAGCCATTCTGGTCTTCATCGAGCCTTGTCCACCTGTTAAGGAAATCACCACACTTTCTTTTTTCTTGCGTTCAATTTGACCTAAAAATTGCGCCATTTCTGTATTGTCAATCCTGAAATAATTAACGTTTTTAGATTTGTTTGCCATTTTATAAGCCAAAGTGTTTCGGTTTGATTTGTTTCCTTTAACTGCTCCAAAAAGCGCATATTGCCCGCCTTCAATTTTTGGTTCCTCTACCGTTTCAATTTTATCAACTATTGGTTTTGGTTTAGCCACTTTCTTAGTGGTTTTGGGCTTCACCGACATATCAATAATTTTCTTAGGCTTTCTATTATTACCTTTAATGAGTTCTTTCAAAGCCATAACAAATTGCTTGGTTTCTAAATACACCCAAATTTGGTCTTCCTTTTTACCTGCTTGCAATTCTGCAACTTCAAAAATTTTGGTTTTGGTGTTGTAGTTAATGAGCAAACCATCCAGCTTGATTTTACCAAAACTTCTCGGCTCAAAAATCACTTCGTTACTTTCTTTATACTCTGTGACTTTTAGCTCAATTTTATGCATCATCAAAAAACCGTTTCCAATATCTCTTAAAGAAGCAATTGCATTCGTATCGATTTTTGATGTTGGCTTTTTAACTGTCTTTTTAACTTTGGATTGGGTTGACTTTTTTGCTGGTATTACTGATGCTTTTTTAGGGGTTGGCGCTTTTGAAGCGTGCTTGGTTACTGTTTTTTTTACTTCTCCATTTTTATTCAAAAGTTCTTTTACAAACAAGAAATCACCATTAGCATCGGGTTGCAAAATAAAGTCTGCTGCTTTTTGAGCTTGGCTACTAGCTTTCATCAAGAAACGATTGTCGTTTTCTAAATTTGGTAACAACACATCGTTCCATCCTTTCAAATAGCCCGCATGGTTTTTATTGGTGTAAAACATAATCCCTGCTTGTGCCGATAAAAAAACGGCTCCAAACTCTGCAATCAACTCTTCAAAAGCATATTCAGCCGACCCAAATTCATTGGCTAAATCTCTTTTCAATCGACTAAAGTGTCCTGTACTGTGACTTAACTCGTGGAAATAGGTTCTATAAAAATCCTCTGAAGTTTTGAATTTTGACAATTCAGGCATACTTAACAAATCCTTTGCTGGAACATAAAAAGCTCTGCTTCCTGTAAATCGAATTTCAGGTTGTGGCTTGGGATAGTTTCTCACTATAGCTTCGGCAACCTCAATTTTCTGATTGTTTCCAGTTTCTATTTCATTATTGACTACTTTGCCTAACAACGGAAAATTTTCTAAATCAAAATCGATTCCTTCTATATCTTGTCCGTTGAAGACATTGTAGTATTTCAAGAAATAAATGGTGCGTGAAGCGCCTTTTTCTAGTTTATTTTCTTCAATTACCGTATTCAATTTTTCAATCTCATCATCGGTATATTGTTTGTCATAGGTCGAATAATAAATCACACGAAACCCGTGACTCCCTTTTTTTATTTTCCCTCCTTTTTCTTGAATTTGCTTGAATGTCAAAAAATAAGGATTGTCCAACATCCCAAAAAGAGGAGTTAACATCACCACATTTACCCCTCGATAAGCTTTTTTGGAAATGAAATTATAAGGAACCAAATAGCCTTCTTCCTTCCAAGCTCTTTTGTAATCCCCTTTGTTGGCATCTTTAATTAAATCAATCATGCGCTTAGTCACCATATCATAGATTTCATCGGGCGAAACGGGTTTTCCAAGTCCTAAATCTTCGGATTCTGGAATAAAATCCAAACCATTCAACAAGCCAGTATGCCCTTGAACATCGACACCGTTCAATCCATAAGCGGATTCGGTATGTTGCAATTCAATTAAAAAAGTATCGGCTGTATAAGCCTGCAATACTTTTCTAATTCGATTGGAGATAGTGGAACTTTGCTCTTTTTCGGCTTTGACTAATAGACTCTCGAGTGTTTCTCTAGTAATCACTTTTCCGTTTAAACTGTTGAATTCTTCTGCTAAAGTCATATTATGAAAGTGTATAATCGATTCCTAAAATGCTTACTACGGCTTCTGTTCTTATTTCGTTTATTTTGAAACCATCATTTCGTAAAATGGTGATTGCGGTTGTAATGGCGGTTTGTAAATCTAGTTTGACTGGAATTTCTTTGAGTACTATACTGGAATTCGCAGGAATATTAATCGCATTAATATTGACTTCTGAGCTTCCAAAAAGCATGTTTCGTTTATCATAGAACAAAATGCGTTTTAGAGTCACCGCTACGATATTAGCATCAAAAGTTACCCCTGTTGGATTGACCATTTTCAAGTCCAAAAGAAATGTTACAAATGGAACACCATCATTCCATTTGACATCAAACTTTTTGAAGGCAACTGGATAGACTTTCACGTTTTGGAACTGTTCCACAATTCTTTTGATTTTGTTACCCAACAAATAATATCCAACTACTGCCACTATTCCCACACCGATGATAATTTTTCGTACACTCATTTTGTGCTTATTAAATCTATTACACCCAAATTTTAGCTACTCGCCATACTACAACACCAAGGCTTATTCCTCCTAAAACCGCCAAAATCTTAACCCAAAAGGGAATATATTTTACAGGTACTTCAACGCTTTCTTTTTCAATAGCTATAGCGTTTGTTGTTTTGTTACTTGCTGACTTTTCATTTTGGGTTTTAGCCATTTTCTGCCAGCCCACAATCATCTTTTTGATCGTATCGTAATAAATCCCCATTGCATTATCCCCTGATTTCTTTTTACTATTGAGCTGTACTAAGAGTTGGTCAAGGGTGATTTGAGTGATGCTATCACACTCGGGTTTTAGTGTTTTTACTTTGGAAACCTGAATAAACAAACTATCTAAGACGGCTTGGTTAACTACAGTTACTTTCAAGCTATCCGCTTTGTATGTTACCACTCGTTCAATGGTATGTGTTTTTTCTAAAGGTTTTGAAGCGCACCCATTCATCAAAAGGGTAAGCATGAAAACCAATGCTAAAACCAATAACGTTTGCAAAAAGGTTTTTAAGGGGTTTTCAGATTGATAATTTGGATTCATGGTTATCTAAATTTTGATTTTATGACGCTTTTAAGCACATCAAAAAAGCTACTGATTAAGTCTTCGACTTCACTATGGATTAAAGTTGACAAGGAACCGCCCCAAGCACAAATGACATAAATGAGAATTTTATTCAGATTCAAGTATTGGTCACAAACGGCATACACCGAGAAAGCCACAAAAAAACTCACAATTCCTTCGGCTAAAAACCAACTGAGCGTAGGCTTCTTTCCTTTTGATATGGCATTATAAATTTTGGTAAAAACACCTGCCAATACTACGATGAGGAATAGAAAATAATCCTGAAAATCCTTTAAACTATTTATAATGGTACTTTTCATCTTTGGAATGCTTTTTTGTTAGTAAATACGAGCCAATCCCAAGCGTGGCTATAACTAGGCTTGACAATAGTAGTTGCGTTATTATTCGGTTTGGGCTTTTTTTTTTCGAATACAAAACGAGACAATCGATTAAGCCACCCTTTTAAATTCACTCCGCCCAAGCTTCGGTAATACTTCTCTCTTGATTTTTTTAATTCGAAATGCAGAAATTCTGGATTCGATGCATTTATGAGTGCTATGGTATCTCTTGAAATCTTGCTGTCTACTTTTATTTTGGCTCCAAATCGGTCTTTCAACACTTGCTTGACAAACATTCGTTTTCCTGAGTTGAAATAGTGATCTACAATGAGATTCGCCACCGATTGATTTTCGATTTCATCGGCATTACAAGCATCCCAATAGTATTTTTTGGCAATCAAAACCGCTGTTGACAATGGTAAATTTTTCATGTCGGCTACCGTTGGCGGGCGTTTGATAAATGCTTCGTAAACGGGTGCTGATATTCCGTATTTGGTTCCCACCATTTGCCCTAAGGAATTGGTGTTGCCTTTGCGGTCAGAAAGTTTGTTTTGATACCCTCCTTCCGCTTTTAATAATTCTGGTAGAAATAAATTGAAATTAGCCATTACAACATCACTTTTTGGGGTTCACTATTCTTATTCCCCATAAGCAACAACAATCCAATAATGGCTACTGCTCCTATGGCTATTTTGGTTTCTGATTTCATCTTAATACGGTTTTACTGCATTGCCATTCACAAAATAATACACCCCATTGCGCTCTATTAAATACTGCCCTCCAACTTTGGAAGCGACAAACACACCTATATGCTCTCCATAATCAAAGCTTCCACCAATAAAGGGTTTCGTTCCTGTATTGAAATAGGTTCCTTCGGCTGTTTTTTGGGCATTAAAAACACTCACATCATTCTGAATTGCCATTACTTTTTGTCCTTTTTTGGGCAAAACATAAGCCGTTGGTTTTGCTTTACTGGCTACTTTTTTTTTAGCATAGCCGTTAAGACTTATCTTGGTAACTCCTTTTTTAGCTAATAGTGCTGCTTTGGTAATATTCCCAAAATCACCATCTATTTTGACTCCCAACAAGCGTTGCAATTCGCGTACTTCAAGGCCTTTACTTCCTTTAAACAATAATTTGTTTTTGTCTAAAACGGCTCCAACTGTGGGTTGTTGAATGGTTACTTTTGGGGTTGCTGGTGCTACGGGTTCAGGAGTATAAACCATCGAATCCTCTTCGGCTTCTTTTTTCTTTTTCTTCCAATACAAAAAACCTAAAATTCCCGCCCCAACTACTGCTGTTCCAAGTAGTACCTTATTTTCTTTACTCATCTTCATACTCTTTCTTTATAAATACATTGGAAATTTTTTTCGCAACAAATGATAATCGGCATCATTCAGTTCTTCTCTTAACCACGTTTTCAAAGGCAATTGGGTTCCGCCAATGGTATTGTACCCCAAATAGCGATTGTAATTTCTAAGTCCAAAGGCTTTACTGATTAATCCGAATTGGGCTTGTGAAACACCTGTCAATTCCTCAATAATGGTTTGCTCGTCTGTGCCGGTGTAAATATTCATGGCATTGTACAAAGCAGTTGCTTTTTGACTGGCAGAAAATACTGGAATCATATTCACATCGCCTTCATCAATATATTTGGTTCCACCTCCTAAAACAGATTGTCCGTTTTTGTTCTTTTTAGTGAGAAAAAAAATTCCTGCTCCAAAAACCAAAACCGATACACCAAGTAGTACTTTCGTTTTATTTGTCATTAGAAAAATCCTTTTATTAAAAATCGCAATTTGGCGATGTCGGTTTCATTGAACTGGTCTTGTAACCATTCCACTAAATTCATCTTGACCAACGTGGCACTTCTACGCTCTCCAAATTCATTGTACACCATTATAAAACCGTTGTGATTTAATCCTGTTAAGTTATTTTCAACAGTTTTGTAATTAGCTCCAAAACCCAACAAAGCGGTATAAATAGCCTCAGCTCTAGCTTTGGCTTGGGTCACATTAATATTGCTTGGTTTGTATCTTTTGTCCTCCTTGATTTGTTGGAATCCTTTGAAAATTTTATAGTAGGCAATGGCGAATATTCCGCCCAAGAGTGCCACTTTCAAAACGGTCATTCCCATTGGACTTAACATCATTTTCCTTTCCATTATCTACTGAAATTTAAGTCGTTAAAAAACCTTTTATCATCTCAAAATTGGTTTTCAATTGTTTGATAGCTTCTTTACTTTTGGATAGTTCCACCAATTTGGTCAATACTTCGGTATCGAGTTTGGCTAGTTCTTTTATTGCCGATGTCTTTGGCTTTATTTCAAAGGGTGTTTTGGCAACCACTTCGATTTGAATGCTTTGTTTTACGCTTCCCATAAGTGATGTTTTTTTAATAATTCCGCTAATTCATTTGAGAACTCAACATTAGAATTCAATCCATTGTTGATACTATCGAGTACGTTCACCACCGAATCATCAATGCTTTGCAAAGCCGTTGCAAAATGTTTTTTAGCTGGCGAAGTATAACTTTCCACCGCATTTCCCAAACCTACAGGCGGTGTACCTTTGACAAAACTCATCAGGGCAGGCAATTGTTGAATTGCCCCTAACAACATTTCTTGATTTCCTTTGCTTTTATTGATGTCGTATTTGGAAGCCAAGCGTTCTTCTTTCAGCTCTTCATTTTGCTTTTTAAACTCCTTGTTTTCGGCTTTCAAGACTTCATTTTCGGTCAACAATCGTTGTGCATCGCCTTTGGCTACAAATAAATTAATCATGTCTAGCGTTCCTAAACCATACGAGTTCTGAAAAAAATCGGTTGGCTGTTGTGGCACATTTGGTGCTTGTGGTGCTGGCATTGGCTCGGAATTATCTTTTGAAAAATTGACTTCAAAACTTTGACCATCAATTTTGAAAGTACTTCCGTTTTTGCGCTTCAAACTCAGACTTAATCGCTTGTGACCATTGGCAAAAAGGGTTTCAAAAAACTGTTCTGCCGTTCCTTCATCTGCCGTGATTTCAGCATGGGTTTTATTGCGAAACACAAACGAATTGGTATCTAAATCGAAAACCGAAACTGCCGAATACTGGTCGGTGTTTAATTTTTCTATGAGATGGTCTAATTCCTGCATCGTATTATTTTTTTATAGACAATGTCTAGTTCTTTTTTGTTCCAACTGAATTTTGAAAACTCCTTTGAAACGTTGGTATCTGTTGTTGCAAATCGAACGGACAATTCTACTTTTGAAGTCGAACCATCCGAAACTACAATCGTTAATCGCTCCTTACTGGCCAATTCCAAATCATTGATAAATACAGGTACAAATCCATTATTGATTACTTGCAAAGTCGTTACATCATCAATGGTGATGTCCTGGTCTTTTTTGAGTTTTAAAAAAACTACTCCTGTTGTAATGATTAGAATATCTTGTGTCATTTGGGTGGTCTTAACAGCTAGATGGATTTATTTTGTACATCAAAATCAAATGAAAATAAGTGTCCTTAGCTACTGATTTTGCTGTCTTTACTTTAAAAGTGAAGGTTTTGGATTCGGTGTCAAAAAGCAAGGGTTTGTAACTGTCCTCAAATCCTGCGCCTTCTCTTCGTTTCCAATGATTCACGTGAGTAGGTTTTGAAAACGCCACTCCACTATCATCATAAATACCAAATTCGGCAAAATTATCAGGGTCATTGTGGTTGGTGTGCAATTCAGCTCCCAATACAAAACCTACGTCTAAAGCCGTGGTAAGCATTGCTTCATTTTCTTCGGTTGGAATCAATAAATTGATTACTTTTTCTCTTACTGCCATAGCGAATAGTGTTGAAAAAAAGCCGTAAACATTACGGATACGGCTTTATAAATTGAACCTTTACGGATTAAACTTGTGCTTGATGCGCTCGTACCTCAATGCGAATGTTGTACTCTTGGTCTACTGGAACCGAAACACCTTTTGGGTATTCGATTTCCATTTCAAACTCCATATTCGAACGAATTAATGGCGATGTAGATAAACTTCTGAAAGAAGACACAAATCCATCTTGACATAAA
The DNA here is from genome assembly GCF_002017945.1 of Flavobacterium sp. LM5. Lineage (NCBI taxonomy): Bacteria > Pseudomonadati > Bacteroidota > Flavobacteriia > Flavobacteriales > Flavobacteriaceae > Flavobacterium > Flavobacterium sp. LM5. Next base: position 366,425 of record NZ_MUFX01000002.1, read on the forward strand.
TCGGTGATTGGCATATCTACCAATTGATTTCTATCTTGGTTAATTCTGAATTCTGCCCCTAAAAAGGCTTTAGGCAAACTGTTTTGTCCTGTAATGCTCCATGGACTTACCCAACTTTCATTCTTCAAATCGTCTGAACCTGTGGCTCCCACCAATACACGCATGCTATCCAAAATGTAGTCACGACCTGCATTCAATTTGTTTCCATCAATATTGGTAATCCCTACTTCTCGTCTGGTGTTGACATCTACAAGATTGACAATACCTGCATTGCCTTTAATCTTTACATTCAAGTAAAGGGTTTTGTCGGTCAATTTTAATTGTCCTACTCTTGGAATTCCACCATTTCTTTTAGCCTTAATTGTCGCTACCGCTGACGCTAATTCTACTCTTCTAGTCATTTGATTGTTTTTTGATTGATGATTGATTGTTTTTTCCTCTCCCCCGACCCCTCTCCAAAGGAAAGGGGTGTCATAAGTGAGTTAGTTTGATTTTGCTATTGGTATAATTCCGAATACAAATCTTCTTCATCGGAACCGTTCAGACCACTTTCGTCTTCCATTCCGTAAATACTGGATTCTGGTCCTTGAAGTCCGTGGTCATACAATTCGTCTTCCAATGCACCATTGAGACCATTATTCATTTCGAAAACATTTCCTGCTTCGTCAATGAATGTTCCGTTCAAGCCGTTTTCATCGTACTGGTAAATTTGTCCGTCACCACCCATGAAAGTGCCTTGCAAACCTTCATCACAAGGACAAGCCAAACCCACCGCTCCTTTGATGAATCGCGTGGCTTTACTGTCGCCTGTAAGTCTGCTACTCAAACTTTTATCGGCAATTTTCTTGATACTTGTCAAAGCCTGCACTAGAGCCGAACCCATCAAAGCTCCTTTTAACAGATTATCCTTGGTAGTTGTTCCTCTCACTTTTGTGGCTCCAAAAGCCGAAGCTCCTGCCAAAACGATATTGATAATCGGACTTTCAGATTGAGGTAATAAAGTGCTAACGCCATTAGATACTGCTCCTCCAACAACTCCACCGCCAATGATTGCTACTTCTTTATTCATGTTACTTTTTGATTTAATTACGTTTTACTTTTTTGTGGCCATATAAATTCCTCCTCCCAGTACCAATGCTCCTACGACATACAACATCGTATTGTCTTTCGGTTTTGGGTCAATGGGTTTCACAGGCATTAATTCGCCTACAGGTTCTTTCTCAGTTGTACTGCTTTCGCTTACCTCACTTTGAAAAGTGCTAGTATCGGCACTTTGACTTTGCTCATTTCCTTGTTCAGAAGTAGCAAAAGATGCGGGTGTGATTTCGCTAACCGTAGTCAATTGCGGTCTTGGACGGTTTTTAATCGTATCCATCACTTGCTTTCCTACTGGTGTTTTTGAAAGTTGAACCGCCTTGGTTACTGCCTTGGATTTGGCAACTCTTCGAACTAATTTCCCCGTTTTAGAATCCATTAATTTGGAAGCTACTCCGCCACCTACAGGAATAAAACTCGCTGCAATGGGTGCAGCAAACTTGGCTACTTTGATTGTGTTTTTTAAGCTCACGTCTCGAAGCCTAATTTTTCTTAGGAATTTGGATTTTCCTAATCCTACCCCGCCATCATTTATAATTATCATACTACATAGTTTAATTTGATTTTCCAAATACAAACGCTCCTCCAATTACCGCCACTATAGCCGATACCAACACTACATTTGAAGAAGGCTTTGCAAAGAAATGCGGTTTCTTTGCAACGGTTTTGCGATTGCCTTTGGGGGCATTTAATCCAAAATGCGGTAAATTAACTTCGGTGTCGTGTGCCATAGTATGTATGGGTTCTCGGTTATTATTAGTCGTTCCGTCAATGATAAAATAGCCTTCACTAATATTGCCTGTTTCTTGATTCAAAGGCACAATTACATATACGTGGGTAAATAAATCAGGGCGAAAACTCGGTTGTTTTATTTGTCTTATGTAATGTCTAATCCCTAAATTCACTAGTAAACAACTGGCAAAAATTGAATAGGTTTTACAATCTACTCCCTCAGCTCGTTGCTTGAACGCACAGGCTGGACTTCTCAAATTTTGCTCCATGCCATCAGCCTTGTACTGAATGTGATGGTACAAAAACCAATAGATTTTGTCGCAGGCTTCTTTTAAAGTCTCCTTTTGCAAAAGCGTTGCAACTTGTTTGGTTTGGTCGTTGTACTTAACTACCATTTCCTTAATCAGCCGAACGGTATCAAAAGTATTGCCGTTGCCTAACTTTGTTTTATCACAAGCAACTTTAGGAAACAACGGCTCGTACTCTTGACCGCCTAATAGTTTTCGTTGTAACAAGCTATCAATATCCATTTCCGTTTCGTTCTTGCTTTGAGTATCAGGCTTTCGTTTGTTTCTTGATTTCAAATATCAAAAGCTTTTTTTTAGGAATTGGACGGTTGGAGAGGATGGAACCACTTTGCAAAGGATAGTGTAAAGTTGCGAAGGGTTTGCAAAGGGATTGTGTGAAACTGGTGCAAAAAAAATCCCCTCAACTTTGAAATTGTGGGGAATGAAGCGAATAACAAAACGGCATTTATTGACGTGATAAACTCGAATAATCTATAGGTTGAAAGAAATAACTGCGCTGAAAAGTTTGAATATGAAAAGCAAAAAATTGAATCTTTAATTTTTTATAAACCCTTTTTCAGAAGCTAAAAAAATAAGAGTGGCAAACGTTGCTCTATTAGAATGATTCAAATTTCTGTTATTGTAACAATATTTTAATAATTCTTTACTTTTAAACTCATTATGTTTGACTGAATCTATTCTACAAATACTCAAAAAATAATCCTCGCCAATATCATAACTAAAACTATTTGAAATTATCACCGCAACTTTAATCCATTTATCATAAGTATCAGTAATAGAAAAATTTCTACTTGATAAAAATTTTATAATTTTCTTTATTTGCTTCCTATCATTTGAATTATTCATCCCTTCTGTAGCAAAAGCACTTTTACTCAAGGATATATTTTGTTTTTCTTTTACTCTGTCATCCTTTTTTACAGGAATAACACTCATATTATCTACCTCTATATTGATTAATTCCGTAAATATTTTAGAATCATAATTTATATAAATATTTTCATCGAAAGAGACATAACACAGTCTTGTAATATCACTACCACTTTTATCTAATTCAATATTATATTGTTGCAAAAAATAAATGCTCAATGAAAAAAAGAAATCTTTATGATTTTCTATAGTAGATTCAACTTTCACCAATCCCTTGATTCCTAAAGAAGAAGGCGAATCCCATAAAGCCATAATGTATTCATCTTTTAATAATTTTGCTTTGACATCGTTGATTTGTTCGATATTAATGTTGTCAATATCAATTACTATCAATTTATTGTAATGTGTCAGATTAGATAGCTTTCGCCCATTTTCAAACATCCCGCAAAATGTGACTGCTTTTAATTGAGATTTATATTTCTTATATAAATCTTTATTATTTTTATTAATTAAAGAATAACGACAATTTATTATTTCAGTTTTGTACGTTCCATTTTTTATGTCATCAAACTCTTTTAACAAAGTAGTTTCACTCCCAATTGATTGGAAAGCGTTGTTGAATATAGATAATTTATATGGTGCCATTAAATTTTATCTTTTTGACAAAAATAACATACTTTTGCTTTAAAGTGTCGTGTAGGTGTGATTAATCATTTGATAAATCATTCAGTTGAAGCAGCATTATTTACAAGTGACTCTAGGTTGCTGTTTGTTTATAGTCACTGACGTATGTCAATATCTTTGCATAAAACAAATTTCGACGACACTTTTATTTTTATATGAGCGAATTATCCAAATATTTTACAGAAGAAATAATTATTAAATTACTCTGCAGCTATAGAGCTAATCACTCTCATAGACGCCATAAGCTTCACATGATGAGAGAAGTTAGTTTACACAAAAGAACTAATAAAATACAGATAAAAAAGAATAATCCTGAATTTGAGATCCTTCAAAGTATATTTCCATCAAGACGTAATTGGGTAAAACTGAATGAAAAGGAAAGAAAAATTCACAATGACAGTATAAAGAGAACTTCTGCTAGATTATATAAAACTTATAAATTCTACAAAAAGAAAAATATAGCACCCACAGAATCTGAAGTATGGTATCTGAATTTGTTAAAATTCACAAAAGACATAATCAAATCTTTTAATGATTCGGAAAATTATGAAATGCAATCACCTAAAATTTTTGGGATACTAAAAAAGACTGGGGTTAAGGAGACCGAATATAGGCCTATTGCAATATATGAATTAAAAGATAGAATCATTAGTTCCCAAACAGCAAAATATTTAACCGACTTTTTTGATTCTTACTTTTTTGATTGCTCCTTCGCTTTTCGTTCTACTAAAGGGGAAAAAAAATATACTCATCATAAATCTATCGAAGAGATAATTAATTTTAGAAATCAAAACAATCCTATTTGGGTTGCAGAATGTGATATTCAAAAATTTTTTGATGCTGTTAATCAAACCCACATAAATACAGTTTTTGAAGAGCATATTGAATTAATTTCAAAACAACAAGGCAAGGTTATTGATGAAAAAGCAAAAAAAATATTCAAAACTTTTTTAAAATCGTTTGCTTTTAACAAAGATGTATTTCCTAAAAATAAAGAAAAAAATTGGTGGGGAGAAAATAACTTAAAAGAAAATGGCTATTTTAAATGGATAGAAAAAAATTTAACAGAGGAGTATGGCGTAGATTATCTTGATAAAAGAATTGGAGTACCTCAAGGAAATGCAATTTCTTGTTTTATATCTAATTTACTTTTACATAATGTAGATTCTAAAGTTTTGGATGTTGATAAAGGTATTTTTTATGTTAGATTTTGTGATGATATGATTTTAATGCATACCGACAAAGATGTATGCAAAAAAGCATTAGAAATTTATAAATCCGAATTACGTGAAAATTACCTCTCATTTCACAAACCTACAGAATGTTTAAACTATCTGGAAAAGGAAAATTGCAAAAAATTTTGGAAGAGTAAATCTAAAGAGCCTTATTTGTGGGACAATCCAAAAGAAAAGACAAATGCTGTTCCTTGGCTGTCCTTTGTAGGCTATCAGATAAAATATAATCAGGATATACGAATTAGAAAACAGTCTATTGAAAAAGAAAAAAGAAAGCAAGTCAAAGAGGTTCAAAATATTTTAGATGCAATAGGTCACAGAGAAAACAGATTAAACGAAACTTCAAGAAAGTCTAAAAAGCAAATTGTTTTTAGCCTTCAACAAAGATTGCATTCTATGTCAATTGGTAGAATTAAACTACATAATTATAAAGAAACTAAACAAGGTCTTTGTTGGACTAATGGTTTTGAAAAAATCAAGGCTAATAAAACCAAAAACATATCAAAACAACTAAAAGAATTAGATTCCTTTAGAGAAAAACAAATTTGGAGATTAAATAAAGAATTGGAAAAATTAGATAAACCAAGTACAAATTCCAACTTCCCTGATGATGAGGATGAAATTTTTTATGGTTCGCCTTTCAGTTATTACAACTATTTGAACGATTTTGATAATACTATTGTGTCTTGAGACAAAATAAAATTACCTAAACTATAGCACAAAACTTCTAAATATACTTTTGAGACATCTTATTTGTCAAGTTTTTTGAACAAAAAACTTGACAAATAATCATTAGAAATTTACGCCTCGCAAACTATTGAAAAGTTATTTTGAGCAAAAATCAATTCTAAGCCTACTTCTTATCAAAAAGGTATATTTATCCTTTCCACCATCTAAAACCTTATTAAAAAGCTTTAATTTAAGTTGTTCATCATTTATGAAGTTAGAAAGCTTGTTCGCAGAAGTTAATTGGGTGTTTTTTATTGGATTCTCTTTGGGGTTTTCGAGAATTCGAATAATGAAATTTCGATTGATTAAAGCGTTTGTTGGGTTGTTTGACGGGATAGCGTATTTACGAGACATGGTTGATTTTCTTTAAAAATAGTTTCTTTTTTTGTACTTCTTCTCTATAATCATTGAGCTTAATTTTCAACTCTTCGGATAATAAATACCCATCGGGAGTACCATTGCGCTCAATGAAAATGATTGCTTCATCAGTTCTAATATTTTTTGCATTCAATCGCATACCAGGGGAAATATCTTTTCGGGTTTCGTTTAGTATAGAATTGATTTCACTTCGGATATACAACTCGGGCATTTGGCTCAAATAAAGCTCTTGCAACTCTTTTTTGTTTCGGATGTAGTACAATGTTTTTAGCATATTCCTTGGGATTTAATTCAAATTGGTTAGTTGTTGATCGATACTATTTCGGGTTTTCATAAGGACGTTTTTTTGGTACGCATTCAAAAAACGTAGCTCCCAATTGCACACCAATAAAAGTGCAGATGCTTCAAAAATTGGTATTCTTATTGTCACTTGATACTTGCAACTCAACTCGATCTTGTTGCGAATTTTTATGGACAATCGTTTTAAAATATCCATCAAAATACAACTGACATAAAAATCAACGTTGCCTTTGCTTCTACTAATTGGCCTTTCATCTCGTTGCTGGATAAAAGCGTTAATTTGCTCTCGTAGCACCTCTAGTTCGTCTTTGGTGCACTTTTTCAATAGGATGCTAGTCATAACTTTTTTTCAGCAATTAGGTTTCCATTTTCATAGAACTGGATAACATTAGTAATTTTTGCAAGGGCGTGTTTCTCAAAACGTCTTAGCATACTTTCTATAATGCGCTGTGAATTCCTTTTGTTTTGATTGATTGGCGACCACCAAACCGCATTCTCTTGCTTGCTTTTGGTAAGGATTACCATTTTAATTTTGGAAGCTTCGGGTGCAAATACTGGCATAGTTATAATAAAATTAGGTTAAAAATCACTCAAATCGTATTGTCCAAAATCATAGGTATCCACTACTCTTTCATTGCTTTTCAAACATTTTTTTTCAATCATTTGGGGTAACTTTTCCAAGTATGACGCAGGCAAATTCTTTTCTACATAATCAAACAATTGGGGCAATGTGATTTTATTTTTGAGAAAGCGGTTGACTTCATTTTCACATTTTTTGGCATGATTGATGGCTTCTTTTCGTCTTTGGGCATTACATTCCTGTTTCTTTTTTATGGCTTCATACTTTGCTTTTCCTTGCAAATGTTCGTTCCATTTTACTTTGGTGTATTCAAAACCCACTTCTTTGGAAGTTTTACGGGTCATATCGAAATAATCAAAAGGAAATAAAGGCGGGAATTCATTTTTAATAAACCATTTTCTAGCCCATTCCGCACGCCAACGCATTTGCTGAATATCATCCACAATCGAAGCTTTGTTGAAGGCTTCTCCAGTAAAAGCAATCCATTTGTATTCCATGTATAACGAAATGGCTTTTTTCCAAGAACCCGCAAATGGCGTTGTATTTTTGTATATTTTAGAAATACTCTTGAAAAAATCTTGGATCACTAATTGCCTAAAATCTTCTTTGAGCATGGTTCCAGAATACGCTTCTTTGAACAAATAGCGAATATCTATCGGTTTGTAATTGTTGTATTCCTTGTTAGCCAAGTTTACCGCCAATTCCTGCGGGTGCAAGATTAAATTTTGAAGCTTATCCGACAAAGTAGCTTCATTTTTAACAGTTTCCGCGCCCGCCACCTCGGTTGGATTTTGCATCTTGCTGGCTGGTGTTCTAGTAAAAAACAAATGAGAAGGCGTGACCGAAGGGAACTCCTTTTTAAAAAGAGAAATGTTTTTCACATTCTCTTTCTTTTGAGATTCATTTAAAGATGTTCTAGTACTCTCATTGTTATCAGGTAAAACTTTCTCGCTTCCAGAGATAAAGCGTTGATTTTCAACGGTTGTCAATTTTGAGGTTTTGAGGTCTAAAACGGTCAAAATTTCAGGATTGATATGCAATTCTACGGGTCTATTTTGTCCTTTGAATACATAATCGACAAATACTCCACACTCTTCCAAACGTTGTCTGTGATTCCGAACCGTTTTAGTGCAAAGGGATAAACTATTCACTCCGTTGCGCTTCAACTCGGTTACTAAAAACGAGTTGATTTTAAATTCTTCTATGGGTCGAATGGCTGTCACTCCCAATTTCATATACTGTTCATTGCGCTTCATTAATTGTGAATTGTACAAATGCAATAGATTTTGAAAAACGAGTTCAGTTGCATATTTAACCGTTTGGATTTTCTTTTTGCAAATAATCATTCCGTATTCTTTGCAAAATTCATCCACTTTTTGATTAAAAGCTCTTGGTTTGAGCGATTGATTTTTCTTTACAAAAAGGATGGAAAATGTTTTTTGAACCTCAGTTAATTCATTTTTATGCAGAAATAGTCTAACATTGGCATTGTGTTTATCTATCAACTCATTCTCGGCTTGGGTTTGAAAATTATAGCCTGCAATATACTTTCGATAATTATCCATAGTTATGGCAAAAGCTTCCATGGATATTACAGGATAAACCGCCATGATTCTGTTTTCTAGTTGCAAAGACTTTGCAATGGTTGTTGAAATGCGGTCAAGAGTGTTATTTTTTTGTGCCGTGGTTCCAAAGCCAAAAAGATGGGAAGCCAATGAAAAAACATTGCTATCTAAAGAGTTATTTTTCATAGTGTCAGTATTTATCCTTGCTGAATCGGGCAAATAGTACCCGATTACAACAAAGAATTTTCAGCATTTGCTGGAGGTATTTTTAGGATCTACGTTTGCTCTTGAATTGGGTAGCCAATAAATTTTCGGTTACACTTTCTATAGTCCAATTCGCTAATGGTTTTGATTTTTTGATTTTTCGGGGTGCAGGTCTTCCCACTTCTTTATCTATACACAAGGCGAGTTCTTTCAATTCCTCGGGGGAAAGAAAGATTTTCGCGTTGTTGAATATGGATAAGACTTTGGGATTGTTCATGGCGACTAAACCTTAAATAATCGTTGACGTTTGAGTTGGAGTGCTTTTTTAGCTTTTACAGTTTTGTTGACCAATTGCATAATCGCAATTTCAACTTGTTCGTTTTCACGCATACCATTTACAAAAGTTCGGATGCTTTGTCTTGTAAAGTCTTCGCCAATAGCGTTTTTGATTTTCTTTTTTTTCAAATGCAAGGAAATTGTAGCTGAGTACTGCTTTCCTAAAGTTTTAATAATACTGGTTCTTTCTTGGTTGTTAATCATATTTCAAATTGTATTTGGTAACTATAATCGTCTTGTAATTCTTTCAAGTCAGCATTTTCAATTTCAAAATCCCACGGTACATAAATAGTTCGAAGCGTTGCACTATAGCGCAACCCAGCTCTTCTTAATTTTTGATGCAATCGGTATCGTCTATTCTCTTTTGAAGTTCGTATCATATTGCCAGTGTACTATTTATACTTTGTGACGAATAATAATTCAATTATCTGCAACATTTTATACCATATAGCAATAAACTGCAATATATATTTGTTACATTTGCGGCTACAATTACGCTACAAAGGCGTACAAATAGCAATTTCAACTATTGCAAATATATGCAACAATTGCAATATTTTGCAATTTTTATAAAAAAATACCACAAATTTCCAAAAACAAATTTCATGCAACTGATTATCAAAGAAGTAAGAGAGAGCAAAAAACTAACTCAAGATGAAATTGTTGAGCTTTCAGGCATAAAGAAGCGAACTTATGTAGATTACGAGAACGGAAAATCAGATATTCCACTCTCAAAATTGCAAAATATAGCAAACGCTTTAAAAGTAAACTTGTTTGAATTATTTGAAGGCTACAATGAAACTTTGGCCGAAATGAGCCAAAATAGCTTATTAACAAAATTGCAATTTGAGAATGAAGCTTTAAGAAAAGAAAATGCTGAATTAAAAAAAGACAAAGCCTTTTTACAATCACTCTTAAAACCGAATGACCACGATAAAAGTCAACCCGCATAGTGATATGCGAGTGGTTTGGAAGAGAGAGGAAGAGAAAGTAAATAGTGATTAAAGTATAAATAATGAGTGCCGGAAATAAAAAAAGTTTCATAAAGCAAAAAGGAAAAGAACATCTTGATAAAGATTTTCTTGAAGAGTTAAAGCATAAAATATGGTCAACAAAGGGCACAAGATTTAATGCCGATATTCGAAATAAAACTACAGCAAAGTATTCCAACTTAGGACTCACTTTTCTTTCTGCCTATCTAATAATTTTTGGTTTCCTATCTGTTTATAATTTATACAATGAAAAAGTTTATAGCCCGAATTTATTAGCCTTTGCTATAACTGCAATATCTATATTCCTTTTGATATTTTCAGTTTTTGAAAACACTCAAAATTATTTAGTAAAAGCTAAAAGTTTCCACGATTGTGCTCTTGATTTAGCTGATGTATACAATGAATTACAGAATTACAAATCTTATGAAACAGAAGCTTCTGAAAAAGAAAAAATGCTATTTTGCTTTAAACTTCAAGAAAAATATCAAATTATTTTGAGAAAATACGAAAATCACGAGCCGATTGATAATAAGATGTTTAAACTAAGTTATCCTGATTATTACAAAATAAAATGGCACGAATATATAACAGTTCCTGTGACTTATTTTGTAGTAACTAAACTAATTTATCTACTACTAATGATTGTGCCAGGAATAGTTATATTGAAAATAATCACGTATAAATTATAAAGGCGTTTAGGTTTTTCAATTTTATGGGATTATAAGAAAAAAGGGGAATCATACATTTCAGAATAAAAATTGATTTCTAGTTATTTTTTCCACTCATACATTATAACACCGCAACCACAACTAATTTTATTAGTTACTTTATTATAGTTTAGAAGAGCTACCTTGGGTCTAGTACATTTACTTTCTTCACAATTAAAAGTTTTTTCTAATTCAATAATATCTGCCCAAAAAGAACTAATATCTCCTGAACTTGCATTGATTGGATTATCATGAGAAAGTGTATTCCCAAATAAGGCAGAACTTTCAATTCTATCAAATAAAGAACTCTTCAATTTTAATTCAGTCGATTTCTTTATTTCAGACCTAATTGCCATTATTAACTCTTTTGACATTCGGTGCTCATTAATATCATTATATTTAAAGGATAATTTAGCTTCTAAATTAAATGCAATTTCTTTTAAAAGCTTTTCTAAATATATCCTCATTGGATTACCAATATTCTCAATATCACCTTCAGACAATCTATACAATATTGATTCTTTCAATTCTTTAGGTTGCTCTTTCAGATGAGTACCTTTTTCGGCAGTCCACTTAATTTGATTTGTAAGCCACCCTTTATTGTTAGCTTTTGGACTTACTATATTTGTAAACCATTCTTTCTCATGCGTAAGTAAAATAATCTGATAGCTCGAAAATTTATCAAAAAGCAAATCAGCAAATCTTCTTCTGTGATTAGAATCAAAACTAGAAATCACATCATCTAAAATCAAAAATTTATTTACTTTATTAAAAGCATCAACTGACGCTAAAAAGAAAGATAATCCCAAACAATTCAAATGAGATTCACTAAAATGTTTCAATGGATTTATCTCCCACTTCTGATTATATTTATATTTTATAGTAAGACCATCTAATTCATCTTCTTCACCTTTAGTTATAATTTCTATGTCTTGAAAAGGTTCATCAGGATTCATAAATTGATAATATTCATTAATTTTAACAGAGAACGTATTTATGAAGTTATTGAGACCTTCTTTTTGTTTTTTCTCAAATTCATTGTAAATCAATTCAAAAGATTTTTTTTGTTTTTCTAAAACTGTTTTTTGAGATATAAATTTTTGAATATTTAAAAAAGCATCTCTCGCAGTAGTAATTTTTGAATATAGAACAGTTATAGTCTCTCCTTTTTGCAATTCTTTAATAGCTAATATTCTGGTATTTATATTTTTTAAAAATTCAAAATCCTTCTCAATTAATTTGATAGTTTCTGAAATCGGCAATTTCTCTCCGGAGGTTACTTTAACATCAGTTGAATCAATTAATTTTTGAATCTTTGACTTGATAGAAATTAAACCCGATTTGATACCTTCATTACTTTCTTTAAGAATTTCAGTATTGCTCAATAATACATCAATCCTTCTAATTCTTTCAATACTTATTTCCTTAATATTTTTCTGAGCGTTGCCAAATTTTACCTTTTTCTTAGAAGATTCTTCAATTTCATTTAATCTTATTTTAATTTCAGATAATAGCTCCTCTGATTTTTTTGACTGCAAACATAAGGGACAATTTTCTTCTTTTAACTTTAAATACTTATTAGATAAAATTTTTGCTCCCGCATTAAGTAAATCTTGAAAAAAAGTTTGTTTAATGGCCTCAACATCATTTGCAATAATTTCAAATTCACTGTAATATTTTAAATATTCTTCTTCTAAAAAACCAGTTTCTTTTTGCAAAATTGTCAATGCACTATTTGAATCTTCTAAAAACTTTAATTCAAATTGTTGATTTGCATTTACACCTTTACTTAAATGAATAATTAACTTATTAATATCTTCTAATGAATTTACTTCAATTCCTGTATTTAATTTTTTTATTTTCTCATTAATTGTATCAAAAAGATTTTTTTTAGTAGAAATTGATGCTTCTAAGGTTGTAATAAGCTTTTGTTTTTCATTATTAATTAACGTTTCGAAATTTTGACTTTTCAAGGCAGTATTTGCAGAATTAAAAGATTTTAACAAAACGCCTTTCGTTTTAGTAACTTCTTCAAAACCAATAATGTCTGATAAATATTTAAGTTTTTCTCCTTTTGTACTATCCACAAAATTTCTTATATATTGATAACGTGATATTAAGTTTTCACTTTCAGAATCATTTAAGTAACTCTTAAAAGCCTCACCAACATTAGAATTTTTGGAAAGTAATTTACCGCTTTTTAATGCTAGTGTTTTTCTAGAATCGAAGCTAGAATCCGAAAAAGCTATACAAACTTCTGAATTTTCTTCCTCTGTAATTGTAGCATTTCTTATTGCATCGCTTGTATCAATTTCAGGTGTTGCAAGATGTTTAATTTTATTTGTATAAAACCACTCAATAGCGTCTGAAATACTGCTTTTACCAGTTCCATTATCTCCATAAATCAAGATAGATTTTCCATTTAAGGGTAACTCTAAAGTTCCTTTAGCTCCTCTAATTCCCGTAATTTTAAGATTATTTATTTTAATTGCCATCTTTTAAATTCAGTTTGGGAAGTTCATTTTTTATACTTGTATCAGTAAGTTTATTTTGTTTATACAAATCAGCCAGCATTTTCGCTATATCTTTATTAACATCCTTAATACTTTCTATATTTTCAAAAAAATCGTCTAAAATTTCTTTACCTGACTTTACATTACTTTCCATAGTTTTTATTTAAAATAGTCCCAATCAATTTTAAAATTTGTTGCTAATTTATTGTTCAGAATTTCGAAACCTGTTTTATTATTACAAATTGGATAAACTCCAAAATGTTTAACAAAGTTCAATAAAAAATAACTTTCTAAATCTTCAATCCTAAAATGCCATATATTTTCAAGCATTTCAAAATTTATATAAGTAAACAAAAGAGGCTCAATTTTTCTATAGTTTGTTAACCCTATATTTTTAGATTTACCATCAAAATGCCCTGATAATCTACTGGAAATACTATTTGTTTTTTTTTCACTCATTCCGATATACAACAATTTTGATTTTTCAAACGGATATTGAATATCTATCGACTGACTAAAAATAAAATACAAACCAGCAACACCATTTAAAGGTTTAATATTATTGAGTTCAAATGTTTTTGGACTATCAAAAAAAATAGTTACTTCATTAGTCATCCCTAAAACGCATTAAATTTATCTCCCAAATAGTGCTTCAAATTGTATTTTTTGGTGGTATCAAGCGCACGCTCCAAGCAAATAAACTTTTGTCCTGTATTCGATTTAAAATAGTCAACAGTTTCAGGTTCTATACTCACGTCAAGACAAATCAAAGTTTCCTTGTCGCCATCTGTTACAAGTGAAATTTCATTTTTCTTAAATTGTACTTGTGCCGTTACAGTATAATTAAGCGTAAAATTATTTTTCAATAAAATCTCAGTTAACAACTCTTCTTTATTGAAAGCATTGACTAACTGGCTTTCTTTTTCAGCTATATACTTTTTTAGCAATTCTAAATTTTCTTGCTCAGATAATTCTGGGTCAGGTGCAAACTCTACCCTTGGAAAATTTGATTTTTGAAGTTTAAAAACTTTGAAACCTAAACCAGAAATCTGATTTCCATAATTTTCAAATGATTCTTCTACACTTTCAAGCTGTAATTCTCCTTCTTTTTTCTTGACATTTTCTACTATCTCATTTTTAATTCTAGTTACTACCCTTTTATTCCTTTCGATTGTAATGTCACTTATTTTTTTGAAACCTGATTTATATGCTTCACTTTTTTCGTCAATTACCTCTGGAATCTGTACTAAAATGAATTTACGATTACCTCCATCTTCTTTATTTAGTTCCATTACAGCCTGACCTGTAGAACCCGAACCTCCAAAAAAGTCAAGTGCAATAAAGTCTTTATCTTCTTTTCCATTAAAGTAAAGACTTAAAAATCTTTTGATTAAAGAAGGTGGCTTAGGAAAATCAAAAAGACTTCTACCCATTAGACTCTCTAATATTTTACTCCCTTGATCTGTCGTTCCTGTTTCTTTATGTTTCCATAAATTTGAGGGTACCATCCCTCCATCCATCTCAAAAAGAAATTTCTTCAATCTTGGATATGAATTTTCACCATTAACACCCCAATATAATTTTTCATCCTCTACGTGTTGCAGGTAGGTTGAATATTCATACTTCCAAGCGTTGGTAGCATGCTCAACCTCTTTTTTTGTTTGTGGATTTTGAATTTTATATACTAAATTAGGTCTTTCGTCTTTTGTTGCAGGGTTGACGTATGATACGCTTGTCCAAACACCTCTTTTATCATTATCTGGATTTGAATAAATTGAATCAGATTTCTCATTTCTTGGCTCTTTTACAGAACTTAAACTTTCGCTTTTCCTGTAACAAACAAGATGTTCGGTTATAGAACCAAAAAGTTTTGAATTGTTACTTTTTGTAAATCTTTTTTCCCAAATTATATTTACCAAAAAATTTAGCTCCCCAAAAACTTCATCACAAAGTTTTCTTAAATTATGAACTTCGTTATCATCAATTGAAATAAAAATCACCCCATCTTCACGAAGTAATTGTCTCGATATTAGTAAACGAGAATAAATCATATTTAACCAATTGGAATGGTAGCGACCATCAGTTTCGGCATTGGTATCAATTTTTACCCCATTTTCTATAACTTCTGCCTCTTCCCAATAGGCTTTTTTATCTTGTGTAAAATTATCATTGTACACAAAATCATTCCCTGTGTTATATGGTGGGTCTATGTAGATGCATTTTATTTTTTCACGATAGCTCCCACTTAATAATTTCAACACTTCCAGATTTTCTCCTTCAATGATAATGTTTTCACTTTCGGTTGGATTTACACTTCGATTTTCGTCATAAACCAATGTAGCATTACTTGGAGTAAAAGCATTGCGCTTGGCTTGACTTTTACCAAACCAACGAAATTCATAGCGTTCCGTTTCGGATACACTATCAGGATTAACCGCTTTTTTTACTTCATCAATATTGAGATTACCCTCACTGGTAAACCAATCAGGAAATTGTTGCTTTAAAATCTGTAATCGTTCGTTGTTCCAATCGGTACTTAATGGCATATAGTCGTTGATAGTTTCCATTTACTTCAATTTATTTAAAGAATTGTTGTTTATTAACGATTGCATTTGGCTAATGGCAAGCGTATTTAAGGTTTGTAATCTTTCAGGCTGGCCTAGTCCTTGTTGAATAAGCATTGCATTAATGCTTTCCAAATTAGACAATACTACTAGTTGTTCTATTGAGGCTTCGTCTCGGATATTACCTTTATGATTTGGATTTTCGTCTCTCCATTGTTTAGCCGTTTTACTGAATAAAGCAATATTAAGAACATCTGCTTCGTCAGCATATACCAAACTTTTTTGAGCCGATCCAATCGCCAATGGGATCAATCTTTCCTTGATTGCATCAGTATGGATTTTGTAATTGATTTTGGAAATGGTTCTTTGTAAGTTCCATTCTAGTTTTTTGGTGTTGCTTTCATCGTCTTTTAATCGCTGGAATTCCTTAATGAGATAAAATTTGAATTCGGCACTTAACCAAGTTGCAAATTCAAAAGCAATATCTTTGTGGGCAAAAGTGCCACCATACCTTCCAGTTTTAGAAATGATTCCGATAGCGTTTGTTGTTTCAATCCATCTCTTAGGTGTTAGTGAAAAGCTGTTTGAACCAGCCATATTTTTAATTCCATCGAATTCGATGGAATTAAAATTTGGGTTATTGAATTTTTCCCATAAACCAATAAATTCAATCGTACTTCGGTTTCTCATCCAGTTTTGCAAAATATAATCACTGCGTTCTTCATCACGATGACGGGCAATATCTGTTAAAGAAATAAAATCTTCCTTATTGTCTTCATAAACAACAACGCTAATCCCTTGCACATTTATTTTTTTATTTTTCGCCATATCTTTTTTTATTAAATTCCTAATTCCATCGAATTCGATGGAATTAGGATTATTTTTTCAGACCATTTTCCTAATGTTGGGAATATGGTTTTTTCTTTTCCCTTTTTTGACTCTTTTATTATCACTTTCCTGACATCAGGAAAGTGATAATCAATTACAATATTGCGTTAATAATTTTATCCGCTTCGGTTTTAAAATATGTAAATTCTTTTACTGGAGCTTTATAATGCACCTCTAATCCAAGCTTTTCAAAGTGCTTCATAGCGCATCTTATCTTGTAAATCTCGCTTTCGGTCAATGCTTTTTTGTCGTTGATATCATTTGTTCCTTTGGTTTCAATTACAAAATAGAACTCATTTTCATTACCACTTTTCAAGTTTTTACGTTTCATTACGAGCCCAAAATCAGGCTCATAATTTCCAATTGGCGTACTTATTTTATACCAACTTGGTAATTTTAAAAAACACACCACTTCCGCATCCTTATCGGCTCCTAATGAAAAATTACGCTCCACATCGCTATCAACTATCATTTTATCAAAAACACCTTTATTTGGGGTTTCAACATAACGAGTATTCGGCATATTCTTTACAAAATCATCAAAATCAAAAGGGTAACTTTCTCCAGTTAAATTATAATCTAATCCACGAATCATTTCATCTAATTCAACATTGCGAATTATTGTTGAAGCTTCGTGAATAAAACGAGGTGGGTTTTTAACCATTTCATTTAAGTTGGTCAATCTAGTAACAATACTAAATAAAGTAGTATAACTTAAACCTGTATTCTCGCTTAACTCTTCAATCAAATCCAAAGGAGTAAAATAGGACTTTTGTTTTATCTTATCGGTTCCTCCAAAAGTATCAGTTCTTCCTTCTTCAGTAATACTCTGAATTAAATGGCTCGAAGCTTCAATTACAAAATCTGGAATTGTTATCTTGGAAATAAATTCACTTGCTGTTGCAATCAAACTTTCTTCATCAAAAGCAATGGTATATTCAGTTTTCTTGGCTAAAGCTGTCCAATACTCTTTAAAAGCTTTGTTCATTTCTGTTGAACTATTTCTTTTGAATTTTACCACGTCCATCGCATCACCTTTGTGAGTATGGGTCATTCCAGCTCCCGCATTTGTTGTGCCATAAACCGATTTTATTTCTTCTTGATATTGCGTAACAAAGGTTTCATACGTTTCATTAGGAATAACAGTAAGTTGATTGATACGTTCATTATCATCAACATCTAAAGCATCATAAACCCTTTGTCCTTCTTGATTCACACAAATACGCAATCCACGCCCAATTTCTTGACGTTTTTTAATCTCAGAATATGAATTGTTCAATGTGGCAATATTAAAAACATTAGGATTATCCCAACCCACACCAAGAGCAGAATGAGAAAATACAAATTGAACTGGATTTGAAAGGGTCAATAATTCTTCTTTCCCTTTTAAAATCAGTTCATAAATTTTACTTTGTTCTTTAACTCCTCCTTCATTATCAGCAAATTCTCCACTTGCTTTTTGAGCGAAATAATACCCTTGAATATTTTGGATATGCTCACTTGATGGAACTTGACCTTGATGATATTCGGGATATATCCCTTTATATTTTTCTACAAATAGATTTTTTATAATTGGGGTCTCTCCCATATAATTAGAAACTCTATCAATAAAAATAAGCGACAAACATTTTATATTTTTGGATGCTAATTTTTGAGATTTTGCAAAATGTCTATGAATCAACCATTCAATTTGTAAAGCCCAAATATTCTCTAAGCCACCTGAAATTTGCTTCTCCAATATTTCAGTTCCATTTGAAAATGTTACTGTTGTCAAACCCGATTTCAAACTCTTATTAATGTTTGAAATAGTGTAATTTAAATAACTTGGGTTGTTAGTTTTTTCTCCTAAATTATCATTTTTATTAAGCCATCCAGTTACTTTAAAATCGATTTTATTAGTCGATTTATTTAAATGCCATGCTTTTAATTTTACTTTTGGGTCTCCTTTACCAAATTGAATATCCGACAACTCAATTTTAAGTGTTGCCTCATCATTTTTTTCAGTAACCGTTAATACTTCTATTTTTTTTACTAACCCATCTTTGTAACTATCATAAGGAGTTAATCTATACAACAAGTTTTTCATCACTTTATGAGTTGCAGAATACCTGATTTTATATAATGGATTCAGTTTTGCAATTTGTTTTATTGAATTTTCGGTATCCATTCCTTCCTGCGGTTCATCCATTATAATAATTGGATTGGTATCAGCAATCGCTTTGATGAAAGGCTTGTTATCGAATAAATCTTCTCTTTGCGCTTGATTTAAAATTTTATCCTCAGAATTAAAAGAGGCTAAAGTCATAATCATCACTTGTGGATGCTGGTCTTCTATAAATTGAGTAACCTTTTGAAGCTTCTTACTATCATATTCAAAAGCATTTGGAGTTATCCCATAAATACTTTCAAGCTGTTTACTAAAAGTTTTAAAAGTACCAATGATGTTTTGACGGATAGCAACTGAAGGAACTAAAATTATAAACTTGGTAAAACCATAATGTTTGAATAACTCATAAATGGTTTTAACATAAACCAATGTCTTTCCTGTTCCCGTTTCCATCTCAATACAAATATCATTATCATTTGAGAGATGGGCGACTTCTTCATTTATTCCATTTTCTAAAATAATCTTTTGGATATTACTTTCAATTTCAAACTTTGAAAGTGAATTAGTATTTGAACGAATACCTTCTTTACATGAATTATCAAATGTATTTTTTTCTGTTCCTTCAAAAATTCTAACAACAGATTGAACGGCTAAATCTTGATATTTAAGGCTTTCTAATTGTAACTCCATTAATTACTGTAGTATTGATTTGATAAAAAATAATTATCCCAAATGTAATCAGGAAAATCAATATATTTGATAGATTAGTTGAAAACTATTAAACATAAATGCTAAAAGTTACACTATTTTTAAGCTAATATCATCATTAAAATTTACTGATTAAAAAAAAATATTGTCAAAAGTTAAGGTTTTAGATTATCTATGTCAGGAATAAAAGAAGAAAATGAATATGCCAAAAACATCAAAGATGAAGTGATTTACATTGGTGATGCTGAAAGCGGCAGAAAGGGTTATTGGTGCTTAGGATGTAAAGAAGAAATGGATGCCGTCAAACGAAAGAACATTCTCCATAAATCATATTTTAGACATTCTGCAAAAGGTGTTGATAATGACAGAAAATGTACTTTTAGTAACCAAAACTATAGGCACAAACTAGCAATTGAAATACTCCAATTTACAAAACGCATAAAAGTACCCAATCTATATTCGTTTTCTCCTGATGGAAAGAAAGCTGTATTACTAAAAGAAGCCGAATTTATTGAAGCAAATCATGTAAGAGCTGAACTTACTTTTTATGAAGATGATGAAGGGAATGTGCACAGTGGGAAGAATCCAGACTTAGAGAATAAAAATCTTTTAATTCGACCCGACATAACTTTTTTTAACATTCAAAATGAACCTATTCTTCTAGTAGAAATTGTGGTTACTCATAAATTAGATGATGAAAAAAAGGTTAAACTAAAAAGACTCGGAATAAATACAATTCAAATTGTAATCCCTAAAGATTCAGAAAAAAATATTGTAAAAAGCCTACAAACAACAACTAACACAAAATGGGTTTATAATTATGACCAAGAACGCATTAACTACTTTCAAGCATCCAAAGGAAATAGAGAGGAATTATCATCAATTGATGAACTCCAAAGAAAGTTTTTTGGAGAATCTATCGCATGCAGAACAAGCCAAATTAAGAACCTCATACGATCTATTGAGAGAAGCATGGGATCTGAACAATACAGAAGAATTGAACAACAATTTGAATCTGAATTATCAAGAGTTAAGGCAAACACAAAAAGAAATAGAGAAAGACTGGACGAACTGGAAAGAGGATTTGAAGACGAAGTATATTCAATCTTTAGAGAACAAGAAGCAGAAGTTGAAGAAGGACTTAGAGACCTTGAAAAACAACAAATTGCATTTGAAAAAGAGTACACAGACTTGGAAGGAAGATATACTAAAAAGGCAACAGAACTTAGAAAATCAGAAGAATTACTTGAAAGAGAAATCAGCGAGTATATTAGTCGTGGAGAAATTGGAGAAAGACTTAGAGAAGACTTTGAAACCCGAAAAGAAAGACTTAAAAATGATTCAGAACGAATTAAAGTTGAAATCGAAAGAATTATCGGAGAACAAGAGCAACTCAGAAATTTTACTGAACAACTTGAAAGAGAAGAACAGAAACGATTTGAACAACTTAAAAATTCTGAACTTGAAAGCTTTGGAAGAATCAAGACTGAACTTGAAAGCGAAACAGATGATATTGAATCAAAAATTAACAATTTTGGAGAGTTTACTGAAAAAGAAGGAAGAAGAGTTGAAATTGAGTTTGAAAAATGCAGAGACGAATCAATTAAAAGAATTAACGAAAACAATACTTCAGGAAACACAGAACTGTCCGTCAGAATTGAGTCAATACTTAAAATTCGGGGATTTCTCAGCGATTATGATGATAGAAAAAAAACTTACGAAAGATACAGAACATATCTTGAATTTGTTAGAAAAGGAGCTTGGAAAGAATGGTAAATCTTATGAATGGTTTATAGAAAAATACAATTTAAGCAACAAAAAATAATTCTCAAAGCAAAAAAAACATACTTTTGAGTACAAATTATTGAAACAATTAATATTAATTTAAGAACACTCTAACGCACACGATTTACATCATTTTTAACATATTTATGCCTTGCGAACCCCAGTAAACACTGGAACAAAAATACAGGCCTCAAATTCATAACCCTGAGGTCCCGAGTTCAAATCTCGGTCTCGCTACCAAAAGCCTCAAATTTTGTATTTGAGGCTTTTTTTTTGCATCATGATAAAGATCTCCCTGTCAGTTTAAACAAATACAAAAATTTCAAAGAAAGATAAAATTATAACACTACAGTATGCGAATCATTTAATTCTTATATTTGGGCGTAAAAATAGTCTTTAACTCTATTAATCAAAATTCAATGAAAAAATTAGCCACTATTCTAGCCGTTTCATTCTTTGCTTTATCTATTCAAGCACAAGAAGCTCCAGCTAAAGAAAAAACAAAAAAGGAAGCTGCAGCAACTAAAAAAGAAGCTACAAAAACAAAGTCTTCTTGTAAAACAGAAGGTAAAAAATGTTGTTCTTCTAAAAAATCAGAATAAAAAAATGCCTCGATTGAGGCATTTTTTTTTGCATTCTCCAAAGCTGAAGAATTATTTCACTCGAACACTCCACTCAAAATCCATTTCAGAAACCTGAACTCCTTTTTCATCGCTTCCAATGGATTTCATCCAAAAGGTTTGCCCCTCACCTGTCGCAATAGTTTGTTTTATTGCTTCTTCTATCAAATGTCCATCATTACAGATAAATGTAATTCTGCCTGTGGCTTTCTTGGTAAAATTCCCTTTGTTGTTAGCTACCAACATGGATATTTTTCTACCACTCTTTTGAATTTGATACATAACTAATGCTCCTGTAGACAATTCAGCCGCCATAGCTTGAACCGCAAAGTACATTGAATTAAACGGGTTTTGATTGATCCAACGGTGTTTTACACTTACCACACATTGCTTTTCATCAATAGCCTTTACTCTTACTCCACAAAAAAAAGCAGATGGCAATTTGAATAATAAGAATTTATTCAATTTTGATACATTTATTTCCATTATTGGTTGGTTTTTGGGTAAAAATACAAAAAAATACTATGCGTACATATAAAAAATAGGCTAGACCTTTATCAACCCTTTTAAATCCAAAAGATTCAATTCCCTTTTTTACTTTTCTACTACAGTAACAGCTCATATTTAGTAATTTCCATTCACCAAGGACAAAAAAGTAGCCCCTATTTTGTTTCGTTTTTGTTAATTTTTTGTTAACATTTACTACTATGCGATACAAGATACTTTCTTTTAGACATATATTTGCATAAGAAATTACTATATACTTTAAATCATGGAAACATCATCAGAAAAAAACATCGCAACCTTTACTCATTTGAGTACATTGAGCCAGTATATAATTCCGTTTGGAAATTATATTTTCCCTATTTTGATTTGGACTTCAAAAAAGGATCAATCAGAATTTGTAGACCATCACGGAAAACAAGCTATTAACTTTCAATTGAGTATCCTTATTTACTCACTGGTTATGGCGGCAATTGCTTTACCCATTTTAATTTTTACTGTTTTTAACAATATGACCTTTGATGAATTCTACCACAATCAAGGATTAGTGATAAGAAATTTTAATTTTGAAGACCATATTGGACTTATTACAGTTGGAATCATCGCTGCGCTTGCCTTTGTTGGATTTAAAATAGCAGAATTCTTCTTAATAATTATTGCAGCTGTGAAAACATCAAATGGAGAAAAATACCAATATCCATTCACTATTCCCTTTATAAAGTAATCAATTATAAAGTAGTATATAGTAGTCTAATCAACGCTATAAATCATCTCAACTATCACCAGTAATGGAAAGTAATCAAAAAACGAACAGTTCTAATCAAACAAAAAATCAAAACGAAAATTATGAACATTGAAAACACAAAAGCCCAGATGCGTAAAGGTGTTCTCGAGTTTTGCATCTTATCAGTTTTAAAAGAAAAAGATGCCTACACTTCTGAAATATTAGACACTTTAAAGGACGCAAAATTGTTAGTAGTTGAGGGAACCATTTATCCTTTGCTAACACGATTAAAAAATGACGGATTACTCAACTATCGTTGGGAAGAATCAACCTCAGGACCACCAAGAAAGTATTATGGTCTAACTGAAATAGGTCAAACCTTTTTAACTGAATTAAGCGGCACTTGGAATGAATTATCCGAAGCCGTAAGTCTAATAACCAACCAAAAACAATAGTCATGAACAAAACTGTAAATATAAACCTAGGAGGAATGTTCTTCCATATTGATGAAGATGCATACCAAAAATTAACTCGTTATTTTGAAGCTATCAAACGCTCTTTGTCTCAATCTTCTGGACAAGAAGAAATCATAAAAGATATCGAAATGCGTGTTTCAGAATTATTGAATGAAAAACAAAAAAGCGAAAAACACGTTGTAGGGCTGAAAGATGTTGACGAAGTTATCGCAGTAATGGGACAACCTGAAGATTATATCATTGAAGAAGAAACTACACAGTCTCAAAATTTCAATAATTACAACGCCAGAAGCACAAAAAAACTATATCGTGATAAAGAAAAAGGAATGATTGGTGGTGTAGCTACAGGTCTTGGACATTACTTTGGTATCGATGCGGTTTGGTTAAAAATCATGTTCCTAATCTTTGTTTTTGCTGGATTTGGTTCAGGTATATTGGCTTATATCATTCTTTGGATTGTAACTCCAGAAGCCATCACCACTTCAGAAAAACTAGAAATGACGGGGGAGCCCGTAACGATCTCCAATATTGAAAAAAAAGTTCGTGAGGAATTTGAAAATGTATCTGGCAAATTCAAAAATGCCGATTACGATAAAATGGGAAACCAAGTAAAATCTGGAGCCGAAAAGTTGGGAAACTCTTTAGGTGATTTTATCATGACCCTTTTTAAAGTGTTTTCTAAAGTCTTGGGTGTTATTTTAATCTTAATAGGACTTTTTACTTTAGTTAGCTTATTCATTGGGTTGTTTACCTTAGGATCTTCTGCTTTTATTGATTTTCCATGGCAAAACTTTATTGAAGCAGGGAATTTTGCTGACTATCCAGTTTGGAGTTTCGCGCTATTGATGCTTTTCGCTGTTGGCATTCCATTCTTTTTCTTAACAATCTTAGGATTTAAATTATTATCCCCAACAATTGGATCAATTGGAAACATTGCTAAATATAGTTTGTTGGCTTTGTGGTTAATATCTGTTGCCATCTTAATCTCTATAGGAGTAAAAACAGCAACTCAAGTAGCGTATGACGGAAAAACTGTAGCCAAACAAAATATTCCTTTGAATACAAATGATACTTTATTCGTGAAATTCAGATATAATGATTATTATACTAAAGATATCGACGATCATACTGAATTTGAATTTGTACAAGATTCTGCGAACAACAAATTGATCTATTCTAATAATGTAAGCTTAAGAATTTTGTATACTGATGAAAAAACACCTTACATCCAAATTGAAAGAACGGCTAAAGGAAAATCCTTTCAAGATGCTAAATTCAGAGCTGAAAAAATTCAATATGGTATAAAAGTAGAAGGAAATCATTTGTACTTAGACAATTATTTATTGACCGATGTAAAAAACAAATTCCGTGATCAAGAAGTAGAATTGTATTTGTATTTACCAGAAGGTACTTTATTAAAACCAGATGCATCAGTACAAAACTACGATCGTTCAGATAATGATTTCTTCAATTTACACTATAGCTCTGACAATTACGTATACAAAGTAACAAATTCACAGATAAAATGTTTAAATTGCCCTGAGGATGAAAACGAATGGGATGATGTAGAAAACAACAACGATTCGGCCAATGTAACAATTAACGAAGAGGGCATCACGATTAAGAAAGACACTGTCATTAAGTCGGATAAAGATTTCAAAGAATTGAAAATTAACAAAGACGGTATTATTATTAAAACCAAATAGTCATGGTAAAAATCATCACCATAGTAGCAAAATTTATCATTGTTACCTTAGTTGCTTTACTTTTTGCTTCTTGCAATTTAGTAACCAACATGAATTCGATTACCGGCAGTGGTTCTGTAACTACAGAAAAAAGAATCGTTAATGGCGATTTTAAAAGTATTGAAGTAGGAAACGCTATCGATTTGGTACTAGAACAAGCCGATAAAATTGAGATCATAGTAGAAGCCGATGATAATTTGCAAAAAGAAATCACTACCAAAGTAGAAAACGGTAAGCTTATTATTGGATGTAAATACAGTTCTTTCTTGAATATCACTTCGAAAAAAGTAATTGTTCGAGCTCCTATTATAGAAGGTATTGAAGCCAATAGTGCTTCGACTGTAAATAGTAAATCTACCTTTAAAGCTACAGAATTTAAGATTGATGCATCGAGTGCGGCCTCACTAGATTTGAACATAGAATCTGAAAAAATAATTTGTGATTCTGGAAGCGGAAGTAGTATTGAATTGAAAGGTAAAGCCATTAGTTTACAAACCAATTCTTCGAGCGGAAGTTCTATTAATGCTGGCGAGTTGTTGGCAAACGATATCAAATCACAGGCTTCATCAGGAAGTATTCAATCGCTACATCCGTTGGTGAGTCTTGATGCCGAAGCGTCTAGTGGAGGAAATATCTCCTATAAAAACAATCCTAAAAGACTAAAGAAAAGTGAAAGTTCTGGCGGTTCGATAAGCCAAGAATAGTTTTTAGTTGAAACAAAAAAAAAGTCCTTCGCTGTGAAGGACTTTTTTTTGTAATACAAATTTCAGTATGTAACTAAATAAGAGACCATTGCTGTTCTTTAGCCTCGATCGCAGTGAAAATCCTTTGTTGCCGGGGTTCGGCAACAAAGATTGTAACGGAGAGCGGGACTTTGAACACAAAAAAGCGCTTTGAATACTGCTCCGAAAAAAATTACTCTTTGGCTGCCAAATAACGCTCGGCATCCAATGCAGCCATACAACCTGTACCTGCAGCGGTAATGGCTTGGCGGTACACGTGATCGGCGGCGTCTCCTGCTACGAAAACTCCTGCTACATTCGTTTTTGAACTTCCTGGAACGTTAACGATATAACCCGTTTCGTCTAAAGTCAAGTAATCTTTGAAGATATCGGTGTTGGGTTTATGACCAATGGCTACGAAAAATCCAGTTGCTGGAATGTCATACACTTCATCGGTGGTTTTGTTTTTTACTTTGATAGCCGAAACCACTTGCTCATCTCCTAAAACTTCAACGGTATCGTGGTTTAAAAGGATTTCGATGTTTTCGGTTTTGCGTACTCTTTCTTCCATAATTTTGGACGCTCTGAATTTTTCGCTTCTAACCAACATCGTAACTTTTTTGCACAACTTAGATAAGTAGTGTGCTTCTTCGCAAGCTGAATCTCCTGCTCCAACGATTACCACTTCTTGATTTCTATAGAAAAATCCATCACAAACGGCACAAGCTGAAACTCCACCACCCATTTTTAAATAATGTTGTTCTGATGGTAAACCTAAATATTTTGCAGAAGCTCCTGTAGAAATAATTACGGTTTCGCAGTGCAATTCGATAGTGTCATTAATCCAAACTTTGTGGATATCACCAGAGAAATCAACTTTTGTAGCCCAACCGTCACGCACATCAGCGCCAAAACGTTGTGCTTGTTGTTGCAACTGAATCATCATTTCTGGTCCAGTTACACCGTCTACATAACCTGGAAAATTTTCAACTTCATTGGTCGTTGTCAATTGTCCACCAGGTTGCATTCCTTGGTACAAAACTGGATTCATATTGGCTCTAGCAGCATAAATAGCCGCGGTATAACCCGCAGGACCTGAACCTATAATTAGGCATTTTATTTTTTCGATAGTATTTGACATTGTGTTTTGAGTTTTTTAAAATACACGCAAAAATAGGATTTTAAAAAATAATAACTCGATTTGAAGTATTTGTTTTGATTATGGGGTAATAAAAAAAAACCTTTTTGAATTTCAAAAAGGTTTTTTGTCGGGGTGGCAGCGTTTATTCCGTTTAACGGAAATTCGATATTTATCAGCCGATTTTGAAAATAATATGTAAACTGTAAATTCCATATATACAAAAAATCCCTTCTGAAAATCAGAAAGGATTTAGTCGGGGTGGCAGGATTCGAACCTGCGACCTCCTGCTCCCAAAGCAGGCGCGATAACCGGGCTACGCTACACCCCGTAACGCGGGTGCAAATATAGAATACTTTTTTGGCTATCACAAGTAATTTCAAAAATAAAATCACTTTACAATTTAATAAATTCATTAAAAAAATGTATTTAAATCAATAACAAGCACTTATACAGACTTTGAACAACCTACTTAAAAATCATTTATTGCGAGTAGAATTGGGATTATTATTTCATTTTCATTAACTTTAATCTTCTAACCAACTAAAAACAATTATTTCAGATGAAAAAAAATATTTCAACCAGCTTAGTCTTATCCTTAACCCTTTTATCAATTAGTTGTCAAAAGAAATCGGAAACAGTAACATCTAGTGAATCGAATCAAACAAAAGATACTACCACTACCTCCATTTTAAAACCGGAAGAACAAAAAGCTGATTACACAAAAACGGTCACCTATAAAGATATAAGCTTCGCTATTGCAGTAACAGGAAACACTTTGACCATTCAACCAAAAGGTTTTTTGGAAGACAATTCTATTATCACAAAAACAATTGATGGCTCAATTAATAACATAGAAGTTGACGATGTTAATGCAGATGGTTCGCCAGAATTATTGATTTATGTCACCAGTGCTGGAAGTGGAAGCTACGGAACTGCAATTGGTTTTTCAGGAAATAATAATAAATCAATGAGTGAAATCACAATTCCAAGCATAGTCGAAAATCCAAAAACGAACAAAGGATATATGGGGCATGATGAATTTGCACTTGTTGAGGGTACATTAATACAACGCTTTCCAGTCTATAAAGAAGGAGATAATAATAGCAAACCCACTGGAGGCACTCGACAAATTCAATACAAACTTAAAAATGGTGAAGCCTCAAGAGTATTTGTAATTGATAAAATAATTAAATACTAACATTCAATATATGTAACTGTTTTTTATGTATCAATAAACAAGTTTTATGAATTAAGTTGATCCAATTTTAATAAAAAAAATTTAAAAATCTATTTACCTCATTTAATTAAATACTTCTAAAAAAAGTGGAGTCTATCAAATGAGGCCACTGAAAAAGTACTTTAAGGAATAAAAGCGATAATTAAAGGAGTAGAAAGCTTAGCTTTCCTGCTCCTTTTTTATTATATTTAGCTGTAATTTTAATATTTTTTAAGTGTTAGTACAGCAACAAACAATACGATTCAGCGAGCATTCTACATTGTATGATTTAATCGTTCCAAAGGAAAATATTTTAAGAAAGATCAATGATTTGATTGATTTTTCCTTTATTTACGACGAGTTATTGAATAAATACTGCGCCGATAATGGGCGTATGGCAGAAAGTCCTGTTCGTATGTTCAAGTATCTGCTTCTTAAAACAATTTATACCGTTTCTGATGTTGATGTAGTAGAGCGTTCGCGTTACGATATGTCCTTTAAATATTTTTTGGACATGAATCCAGAAGACGATGTTATCAATTCTAGTTCGTTGACAAAATTCAGAAGACTGCGTTTAAAAGACACCGATTTATTAAATCTGTTGATAAACAAAACGGTAACCATAGCTATTGAAAAAGGCATCATCCGCTCTAAGTCTATTATTGTTGATGCCACACATACTTTATCAAGATCCAATCCATTTTCAGCAATCGAAGTATTGAGAGAACGTTCAAAACTGCTTCGAAAAACAGTATACACCTTTGATGACCAATTCAAAGAACGTATGCCTCAAAAAAATACCGACAATGATTTAGGAAAGGAACTGGCTTATTGCAAAGAGTTAGAAAAACGTATAGAAAATGAGCCGTCTATAAGTTCAATACCAGCTGTGAAAGAAAAATTAAACCTGTTAAAAGAAACGGTAGAAGATACTCAAGAAAATTTAACCCTATCAAAAGATACCGACGCAAAAATAGGTCATAAGTCTGCCGAGAGTTCCTTCTTTGGCTATAAGACTCATTTGGCTATGACCGAAGAGCGCATCATTACTGCAGCTGTAGTTACATCTGGAGAAAAAGGTGATGAACCAGAATTGCCTAAACTTTTAGAAATTAGTCAAGAAAACGGAATTGATGTAGACACCATTATTGGCGATGCGGCTTATTCTGGAAAAGAAAACCTTAAAATCACAAGTGAACAAAATATTAAAGTAGTAGCAAGACTAAATCCATCGATAACACAAGGATTTAGAAAAGATGAAGATAAATTTGATTACAATAAAGATGCCGATAGGTTTGTTTGCCCAGCAGGACATTTGGCAATACGAAAAGCACGTCAAGGAACCAAAGATGTTGGAAAAAACCAAACAGACACTTATTATTTTGATGTCGAAAAATGCAAGTCTTGCCCTTTAAAAGAAGGTTGTTATAAAGATGGAGCCAAAACAAAAACGTATTCGGTATCTATAAAATCAAAATTACATCAAGACCAAATAGATTTTCAAGAAACAGAATATTACAAGGAAAAAGCAAAACATCGATACAAGATAGAGGCTAAAAATAGTGAGTTAAAAAATGTACACGGTTATGACAGAGCACTATCGTACGGTATAGACAATATGCAAATGCAGGGTGCAATGGCTATTTTTACAGTCAATTTAAAAAGAATACTGAAATTAATGTAGCAAATCAGGTCTACTTCCAGATTCATCTAAAATGAACTTAGATAAATCGAAATGTAGCCACAATAAAATCTCAAATAAAATTAATCAAAAAGAGAAAACGCTTATAAAAGGAAGGTAAAATTCCAATTATAAGCGTTTTTTTATTGTCTAAAAACAATGCCTATCAAATTCGACGAGGTTTTTCAGTGGCCTCCTATCAAATAGCTCCTCTTTTTTTTACAATTAAAATTTAACAAATAGCTCCAAAAGAAACAGTAAAAAAAATAATTCTGTAATTAGAAGCGCTTTCGCTTGTAAAAAATATAGTCTTGAAAAAAGATTCAGAAAACAATCACAAATGTTCTAAAAATAGATTTTCAATAACCATAAAAAATTGTATTTTTACCGCTCAAAATTAAAAAAACAAATGGGCAAAATCATTGCTATTGCTAATCAAAAAGGAGGAGTTGGAAAAACCACAACATCCGTAAATCTTGCAGCTTCCTTAGGAGTTTTAGAAAAAAAAGTATTATTAATTGATGCTGATCCTCAAGCTAATGCCACATCAGGCTTAGGAATTGATGTGGAATCTGTGGAAATTGGTACCTACCAAATCTTAGAACACAGCCACACACCAAAAGCAGCGGTTTTAAAATGTACCGCACCTAATGTAGATGTGATTCCTGCTCACATTGACCTTGTGGCTATCGAAATTGAATTGGTAGACAAGGAAAATCGTGAATACATGCTTAAAAAAGCATTAGAAAGCGTCAAAGATGAATATGACTACATATTGATCGACTGCGCGCCTTCATTGGGTTTATTAACTTTGAATGCACTTACAGCAGCAGACTCTGTTATTATTCCTATTCAATGTGAATATTTTGCACTCGAAGGATTAGGCAAGTTATTGAATACCGTAAAAAGTATTCAAAAAATACATAATCCAGATTTGGATATTGAAGGACTATTGCTAACTATGTACGACTCTAGATTGCGTTTGTCTAATCAAGTATTAGAAGAGGTTCAAAAACACTTCAACGATATGGTTTTTGAAACTGTAATTCAACGTAATGTAAAATTGAGTGAAGCGCCAAGTTTTGGAGAGAGCATAATTAATTACGATGCAACTAGTAAAGGTGCAGTAAACTATATTCATTTAGCGCAAGAAATAATAAAGAAAAATAGCAAATAGGTTTTATGACAAAAGCAATAAAAAAACAAGCACTTGGAAGGGGTTTATCCGCATTATTAAAAGATCCTGAAAACGACATAAAATCGGTTGAGGATAAAAATGCTGACAAAGTTGTTGGTAATATTATTGAGCTTGAAATTGATGCTATTGAAATAAATCCATTTCAACCCAGAACAAATTTCAATGAGGAATCATTGCGTGAATTGGCCACTTCTATCAAAGAATTAGGCGTAATTCAACCCATTACGGTTCGTAAATTAGATTTTAACAAATACCAATTAATTTCTGGGGAACGTCGTTTGCGTGCTTCAAAATTAGTAGGACTTACTAGCGTACCTGCTTACATTCGTATTGCAAATGATAACGAATCTTTGGTTATGGCTTTGGTGGAAAACATCCAACGTCATGACTTAGACCCTATTGAGATTGCACTTTCGTACCAACGATTAATGGACGAAATACAATTAACTCAAGAACAAATGAGTGAAAGAGTGGGTAAAAAACGTTCTACGATTGCCAATTACTTGCGTCTTTTAAAACTAGACCCGATTATTCAAACAGGTATCAGAGACGGTTTCATCAGTATGGGACATGGTCGCGCCATCATCAATGTTGAAGATTTGGATGTACAAGCCCAAATGTATCAAAAAATTGTGAGTCAGAATTTATCGGTACGTGAAACGGAAACTTTAGTAAAAAACTACCACGAAAGTTTGTTGCCAAAATCTAGCGCTCCCGCAAAATCAGCTGCATTTGAGATCGATGACGAACAACAATACAGTTTTAATTCTTATTTTGGCACCAAAGTAGATTTAAAAGTAGATCCAAAAGGAAAAGGAAAAATAACCATCCCTTTTCATTCAGAAGAAGACTTAAACAGAATTTTAAAATTAATCAAAGGGTAGTGAATATATTGCGTACCATATGCATCATTACACTTTTGTTGCTACACCACACTGCTTTTTCACAAGAAAAAAAAGCAGTAGCCCTAGTTGCAAAAGATACCGTTGCGCCTCTTGATATCGATCCTTTAACCCCAGCAAAAGCTGCATTTTATTCAGCCATTTTGCCGGGATTAGGTCAAGCCTACAACAAAAAGTATTGGAAAATCCCTTTAGTATATGCCGGTATTGGAACCAGTTTGTATTTTTATATTGACAACAATAGAAAATACAATCAGTACCGAGATGCTTATAAAAGAAGATTAGAAGGGTACACGGATGACAAATTTTCTTTTTTAGACAACAGTAGATTGGTTGCCGCACAAAGAGTATTCCAACGCAACAGAGATTTATCGGCATTAGTTACCGTTGGGTTTTATGTATTGAATATTATTGATGCCAATGTAGACGCGGCTATTATTCAATTTAATGTCAACGAAAATCTCTCATTAAAACCAGAAATTTACCCCAACGATGTAACTTTTCGCCCCAATGTGGGTCTAACCTTCAATTATACTTTTTAAAAAGTACTTATTTTAAATCAAAAAAAATGAAAATTGCGCTTTTAGGATACGGAAAAATGGGCCAAGTAATAGAGCGAATTGCTTTAGAAAGAGGTCATGAAATTGTTTTGAAAAAAGATGAATTCAACACTTATGATGGCCTAGAAAATGCTAATGTTGCCATCGATTTTAGTGTGCCAGCAGCTGCTATAGCCAATATATCTGCGAGTTTCCACGCCAATGTGCCCGTGGTTTCAGGCACCACAGGATGGCTAGCACATTATGACGAGATGATTGCGCTTTGCAAAGAGAAAAACGGAGGATTTATTTCAAGTTCCAATTTTAGCTTAGGAGTGAATCTTTTTTTTGAATTAAATTCATACTTAGCAAAAATCATGGCTCCTTACCATTCATACAAAGTTGCTATGGAAGAAATTCACCATATCCATAAATTAGATGCCCAAGCGGAACAGCTATTACCTTAGCAGAAGGCGTACTAGAACATAGTAACTATTCCAATTGGACCATGGACGCTAGCCCCAAGGACAACGAAATCCAAATTGAAGCTGTCAGAACAGGCGAAGTTCCTGGGACACATACCGTAACCTACAATTCACCCATAGACGCAATAGAGATAAAACACACTGCACACAACCGAGAAGGTTTTGCTTTAGGCGCTGTTATTGCAGCAGAGTGGTTGGCAGGAAAACATGGTGTTTTCACCATGAAAGATGTTTTAAATTTCAATTAATCATAGCTTAATTTAGCTTTTAACATACAGTTTTTATGACACTATATTCTTGGTTTGTTTTCTTTTTAGTTATTCAAATTATTCATTTTTTAGGTACATGGAAAATGTACGAAAGTGCAGGAAGAAAACGTTGGATCGCAGCTGTACCAATCTACAATGCAATTGTATTAATGAAAATTATTGGTAGACCGACATGGTGGACAGTATTACTTTTCATTCCAGTAATCAATTTGATAATGTTTCCTGTTGTTTGGGTCGAAACCTTACGCAGTTTTGGAAAACGCTCTACTCTAGATACTATCCTAGTAATAGCCACTTTTGGGTTGTACTTGTACTACGTTAATTACACACAACCACTCAATCATGTAACCGACAGAAACTTAAGCCCAGATCACAAAGCTGCCGATACCGTAAGTTCATTACTTTTTGCCGTTATCGTAGCTACGATTGTGCATACCTATTTCATTCAACCGTTTACCATTCCAACTCCATCTTTAGAAAAATCATTATTGGTGGGAGATTTTTTGTTTGTAAGCAAAATGAACTATGGCGCAAGGGTTCCAATGACAACCGTTGCTATGCCGATGGTTCACGATACGATTCCGCTAACTAAGAAAAAATCTTATTTAAATTGGCCACAATTGCCTTACATGAGATTCCCTTCTATTGAAGATATCAAACGAAATGATATTGTGGTATTCAACTGGCCCGTTGACACCGTGTATAAATTCAGAGACAAATCTGGCTTGCGTGTAGAAAAACCTATCGACAAAAAATCAAACTATGTAAAACGTTGTGTAGGTTTACCTGGAGATCATTTATCTATAAAAGACGGTTTAATTTACATTGACGGAAAAGAACTTATCTTACCCGAAAGAGCCAAACCTCAATATTCCTATAAACTTGCCCTAGATGGCAAAACACCTATCGATTTTGAATCTTTATTCAAAGAATTAGACATTACCGATCCGGCTGGATTCATGGACAATGAAAGACGCGACACCTTATATATTAGTGCCTTAACAAAAGATGCAGCCGAACGATTCAAACAAGTGCCTGGCATTACAGCAGTTACTAGAATAGTATCGAAAGAGACTGAGAAAGGCGTTTTCCCGCATACCAAAAACTGGAACCAAGACAATTATGGGCCAATTTACATTCCTCAAAAAGGAAAAACTGTAGATTTAAACCTAGAAACATTACCCTTTTACAAAACCATTATTGACGATTACGAAAACAGAACCTTAGAAATCAACGGTACAGAAATCCGAATTGACGGAAAAGTAGCCACAACCTATACTTTTGGTCAAAATTACTACTGGATGATGGGAGACAATCGTCATAACTCGGAAGACAGCCGCTATTGGGGATTTGTTCCAGAAAACCACATTGTAGGAAAACCTGTTTTTATATGGATGAGTTGGGATACTAACGGAAAAGGTATCAACAAAATCCGTTGGGACCGCGTGTTTACAACTGTTAACGGTGAAGGTCAACCACAATCTTATTTCAAATATTTCTTGATCGCTTTGATTGCCTTTTTTATCGGAGAATATTTCTGGAAAAAAAGAAAAGCAAAAAACGAAATTTAAAACTAAATTTTAAGTATATTCAAAAGTCATATTTTCCAAACGGATGGTATGACTTTTGACATGTAATGACGCTACTATGAACACTCTTTTACACCCTTCCTATTTCCCATCGATTAGCCAAATGGCCGCCATGATTCAAGCCGATAGTATTACTTTTGAAATGGACGACAACTTTCAAAAGCAAACCAATCGCAACCGAACCTATATTTATAGTCCAAACGGCATCCAAATGCTCAACATACCGGTGAAACATACCAGCATGGTACACCAAAAAACGAAAGACGTGCAAATTGAAAATGATTTTGATTGGCAGAAACAACACTTCAAATCATTGGAAGCCGGTTACAGAAGCTCGCCTTTCTTTGAGTTTTTTGAGGACGATATTTACCCATTTTTTGAAAAGAAACATACTTTTTTGATGGATCTAAATTTCGAAACGCTGGCCTTGATCGAAAAATGCCTCCGCTACCCACTGACTTATTCAAAAACCAATGAATATTTTCATAAAGTTGATCCCGGAGTCCTGGACTACAGAACCTTGGTTAATGGAAAAAAAGACCCAAACCTATTTGTTACTTACCCACAGGTTTTTGATGACAAACATGGCTTTATCAACAACTTGAGTGTATTGGATTTAATTTTTAACGAAGGAAAATTTGCTTTAGAGTACTTGCAAAATCAAAAGTTAGTACTATAATCTAAAAAACACTTCTTTTCTTTCTCAAATTTTTAGGATAACACACGGGTGAAGCTACACAGCTACATCCCAATGTCATGAAGTTAAGGAATAATCAATAATTTGATTGCTGATTTTTAAATAACGATTCTTGATTTCTGATGTGTAAACCATTGAAAAAACTAGTTTTTTTTATTTATTGGCACAAAATCTAAAATGCTTTACCAGTTCGCTACCGCTCGGGTCAAGAATCGTTAATCTACAACCAAAAATATCTTAACTTAACAACATTGAGTTACATACAGCACACAAAGGCTTTTATGTAATGTATCCATTTGGGCGTTACCACAAGGATCTGGCTTTACGCTACAATCTTTTTGAGGCAAAAAAACCTCAAAAAGGATTTTCACTGCAAACAAAGTTCATTGAACACCTATGAAAATAATATAAGTAAAATAATCCCTAACGCATAATACCGTAAAGAATAGAAGCAACGGTTATTATCACTACAATTAATAGTTCTTATCGATTGTTAGTACAAAAAAAAAGTACCAAAAGCCATACTCATTAAAAGACTCATGGCTTTTCATTTGTTTAAAAACTCAACTTAGCCATAATAGGATAATGGTCTGAGTTTTGAAACTTTGGAAAACTCTCAAATTCTTTGACTTCTAGCAGAGGATCTGCAAAAATATAATCTATACGGGCAGGGTAATATCTAAAAGTGTACGTTTGTCCAAAACCTTTTCCAGCTTCTTCAAACGCGTCTTTCAAAGTGCCTTTTACATTGCGATACACGTACGAAAACGCACTATTGTTTAAGTCACCACAAATAATGACAGGATATTTGGATTCTTTTTTATGATCCATTAATATTTTAGCCTGTTCTTGTTGTTGCTTGAAGGCTTTGCTAATGCGATTGAATAATTTATGGGATTTTTGTTGATCCATCACTTCAATATTTTCTGAAATTTCGTGAACATCTGGCGAAATTTTGATGGATTGAAAATGAATATTATACACCCGAATAATGTCTTTTCCACGCTTAATATCTGCAAAAATGGCGTTATTATTTGAATTAGGAAAGACGATATTACCTTGATCCAGGATTGGGAATTTAGAAAAAATAGCCTGCCCAGTACGGATTTTATCACCTTCAATAAAAATATAACGATGTGGATATACTTTCAAATCGATATTTCCGTGATTGGAATATTCTTGTATACAAAGAATATCAGGATTGTTATGATTGATAAATGATAAAATCTCCTGCGGGATACCATCGCGATCAATCCATTTAAACACATTAAACAAACGCACATTATAACTCATAATCTTAAAATCCTTGGGAGAATCTTGATACGGTTTAGTGGAGAATTTATAAAATTTATTGATAAAAGTGATGCCCATGAGCAGAACCAATCCCGAAAGGATCATTCTTTTTTTGAACTGAATTCCCCAATAGATAAAAAACAATCCATTGAGCACAAAAAACACCGGCATAAACAACGTAAACACCGCCAACAAAGGAAAAACTTTGGGAGATAAAAAAGGAAACAGATAAGCAGTAAACGTGAATACAGTGAGTACTATATTCAAGAAAAACATCACTTTATTAAACCATGAAAGGTTTCTCATTATTACTTTATATTTATTGTTTGTTGAAGATCTTTAGAGGCAAGTAGCACCATTTTTAAAATAATATTGGATCAAAATGCATCAAAGACCCCATTCAACTATTTTCCAGCTTTGAACAAAAATTCTTTTTCTTCTTTGGTCAAACAATCGTAACCCGATTGACTGATTTTATCTAAAATTTCATCAATTTGTTGTTGTGTCTTGTCTTTGGTTACAATTCTAGACACTGTCTTAGGAGCTTCTTTTCTGGCATAATTAACGTGTACTTTTTTAAATGGCGTTTTGTTTCGTTTTTGAAACAACGACCAAAAAAAATCAACAACTCCAGAAACTAATTTACTTAAATCCACCCCGCTTACCAAGAGCTTTATATAAACAAAACCAAATAAGGCTCCTGCTAAATGAGAGATGTGTCCCCCCATATTCTCTACACGAAATTGTAACACATCCAACAACAAAACCACTGCCGTAATGTACCACAATTTGATATTGCCAAACAAAAACAATTGCACTTGCATTAGAGGCTGGTAAGTCGTGGTAGCCACTAAAATGGCATAAATAGCAGCCGAAGCTCCAACAATCATTGAGGTATATTGCAAGAAGTAATACGACAACACAAACACTATCCCTGAAAAAATGGCGCTCAACACATACAATCCCATAAATTGTTTGGTAGTGAAAAACGTCAAAAATAATTGACTACAAAAATGCAGCACCATCATATTGAAAAACAAATGACCAATACCGTCATGAAAAAAAGCATAGGTTAGAAAGGTCCAAGGACGACTCAAAGACACCAAAGGATCCGAAGACAAAGCAAGCCAATTTGGAAACAAAAATTGCCCCGATTTGAACTGATAAAAAAACAATATAGCGATCAAAAACACCCCTATATTCCAGAAAATTAGCTGCAACGCAACATTCCCCAAGCGATAACGAGACTTTAAATCATTGAAAATTGTCATAAAATAAAGCTTTTATAAATCAAATATAAACAAAACTACTGAACAGTACTTGCTTAATTTAATTCCAACGATTGTTGTTGAATTGATTTTTTTTCCAATACCACATCATCAAGAACCCAATTAATGCGCCGCCTAAGTGGGCAAAGTGAGCAATCCCAGATGAACCGCCAAAAATAGAACCACCAGACACACCCGAATATAAGTCGATCAACAATAATCCTGGCACAAAATACTTTGCTTTGATGGGCACAGGAATAAACAGTAAAGCTAATTCAGCATTAGGAAACATGAACGCAAAAGCAACTAAAAGACCATAAATTGCTCCTGAAGCTCCTACCATTGTCCCCATGTAAGCACTAATAAACTCTCTAAACTCGGTCACGGTTAACAATTCTTGCCAACGTGTATCCATTTTCCCTTCACTTAAAATCTGTAAAATTTCGGGTTTTGAAAATCCATTAGCCACTAAGGTATCTATTGCATTTTCGAAGAAATAATAATTAACTCCAGTATGCAACAAGGCTGCACCTAAACCACAGGAAATATAAAAAAACAGAAATTTTTTACCTCCCCAAAAATGTTCTAAGGCCGATCCAAACGAATACAACGCAAACATATTGAACAAAATGTGCATTACATTTGGTAATGGAGCATGCATAAACATGTGGGTAAAGATTTGCCATGAATGAAAATCAGGATTCCCAAAATAATACATGGACAACAAGTGATATGCAGGTTCTCCCACAATCATGGAACCTACATAAAACAATACGTTAATAATCAACAATTGCTTAACGGTTGGGGTAATATTCATCATACAGCAAATTTTTTATCTAAATCTTCCACACGCATCGTAATGAAAGTAGGTTTATTAAAAGGAGAAATATTGGGCTCTTTACAAGCAAAAAGTCCGTTGACTACATTTTCTTGTTCTTTTTCATTCAAATACGTTCCCGTTTTTACTGCTAAGCTTTTCGCCATTGACTTGGCTATGGTATCGCTTTGACTAAAACTGTTTTCGGGAATTCCATCGTGCAAATCGGCTAATAATTGTTCGATAACCAAAGCCACTTCACTTTCGGAAATGGTTACTGGAATCCCAGAAATCACCACATGATCTGTAGCCGAAGTATCAAAAACAAAACCTGTCGCAGTCAATGTACTTTGTAATTCCGTAATTAAAACCATTTCATCATTAGAAAAAAACAAATTCAACGGAAACAACAATTGCTGACTAGCCGCTTGGTGCATCGTCATATTGGTTAAAAACTGTTCGTATAAAATACGTTGGTGGGCTCGTTGTTGATCTACAATTAGCATTCCTGATTTTATAGGCGAAACAATATATTTTTTATGGATTTGATAGGTTTTTTGAACCGCTTGCTCTACTTCAGTATCTGAAAATAGCGCAGAGGAAATGGCATCCGTTTCAAAAGCCATACTTACAAATTGCTCCGGTTCTGGCTCGGGATCTTGCGTTAAACCAACATACAAACTCTCCCAATTGGAAGTGCTTTCAGGCTTTTTGTAAGTCGAAAAAGATTTTTTTGGCGCAGCATCAACCACTGCAAAAGGATTAAAATCACCATTTACTTCGATAGTAGGAAAAGAACCTTCTACATCTTTGTAATGATAGGGCGTGTCTAAATTAGCATCACGATCAAAATCCAAAACTGGAGCAACGTTAAACTGTCCTAAACTATGCTTGATGGAAGCCCTAAGAATCGCGTACAAGGCATGTTCATCGTCAAATTTTATTTCGGTTTTGGTGGGATGAATGTTGATATCAATAGTATTGGGCTCCACAGTAAGGTACAAAAAGTAACTGGGTTGCAAACCGTCTTTTAGTATGCCGTCAAAAGCTGCCATCACCGCATGGTGCAAATAACCACTTTTTATGAATCGGTCATTGACAAAGAAAAACTGTTCACCTCTACTCTTTTTGGCAAATTCGGGTTTGCTAACAAAACCTTGAATGGTGACAATTTCTGTCTCTTCGTTGACGGGTACCAATTTTTCGTTGGTTTTACCCGCAAAAATACCCACAATACGTTGGCGCAAAGTAGCTGGAGGCAAATTAAACATTTCGCTTCCGTTGTGGAAAAAAGTAAAGTGAATATTGGGATGTGCCATCACAACGCGTTGAAATTCATCGACAATATGACGAAACTCAACCGTATCAGATTTTAAAAAGTTACGACGCGCAGGAATATTGAAAAAAAGATTTTTTACAGCAAAAGAGGTGCCTTTCGGCAAAACAGCCACTTCTTGCGATACAAACTTACTACCTTCGATAATAATATGCGTACCTAATTCTTCTTGATCTTGTTTGCTTTTCATTTCCACATGCGCAATCGCAGCAATGGATGCTAAGGCTTCACCCCGAAATCCTTTGGTGTTTAACGAGAATAAATCTTCGGCCAAGCGTATTTTGGATGTGGCGTGTCGTGCAAAACACAAACGCGCATCCGTTACACTCATACCTACTCCATTATCTATAACTTGTATCAAAGATTTTCCGGCATCTTTAATAATCAATTTGATATCGGTAGCTTTGGCATCGACAGCATTTTCTAGTAATTCTTTTACTACAGAAGCAGGTCGTTGCACTACTTCACCAGCAGCAATTTGGTTAGCGACATGATCGGGAAGCAATTGAATAATACTAGACATTAAAAATTATAGATTAGGGTTTTCTGATGGTGGTTTATGTTTTAAAACCAAGGAGGACAAATTTAAGTAAAAACTATTCGATTTTACTAGCGATCTACTCATAAAAAAAAACAAAAAACCTACACTATTTTGGGTAGTGTAGGCTTTGTAAAAAAGTGCTCTACCACATTATTCTTCAAGCTGTAAAGGCTTGTCTTCGATTTGAAGTGCGCCAGCTCCTAACAAATTTTGAGGTTGAAATTGGTGCGTTAAGGTAGCTTGATGACGAATGTACGCCATTTTAATAGCAGCAATC
Source organism: Flavobacterium sp. LM5 (assembly GCF_002017945.1). NCBI lineage: Bacteria > Pseudomonadati > Bacteroidota > Flavobacteriia > Flavobacteriales > Flavobacteriaceae > Flavobacterium > Flavobacterium sp. LM5. The sequence continues at coordinate 407,742 of NZ_MUFX01000002.1, forward strand.
GCGGCTTCAGTACCTTTGTTGCCATGAATACCTCCACTACGGTCAATGGATTGCTGCATGGTGTTGTCCGTTAACACACAAAAAATAACCGGAGTATCGGTTTGTACATTAAGATCTTTAATGCCTTGCGTAACGCCTTCGCAAACAAAATCAAAGTGCTTGGTCTCGCCTTGAATAACGCATCCAATCACAATAACTGCATCTACGTTTTGCGTTTGCAACATTTTTTTTGCACCATAAATCAACTCGAAACTCCCTGGCACGTTCCAACGTATGATGTGTTGTGGGGGCACTTGATTTTCAATGAGCGCTTGAAAAGCACCATTGAACAATCCTTCTGTTATGGTTTCATTCCATTCGGCCACAACGATTCCGAAGCGGAAATCTTTGGCGTCTGGTACTTCGTTTTTGTTATAATCCGATAAATTTCTGTTTTCGGTTGCCATTGTATTATTTCATTTAAATTAAACGCTTGTCAAATGGTTGTTTTTCTTTGGATGCTTATAGATAAGAAACCATGTTTCCTGATAGCCCCGATGGGAGGGAATATCCTTTTTTTACATCTGTCAGGTTTTAAAACCTGACAGATGTAAAAAAAGATAGGAAGGACAGCGGGACGATGTTGGTAAAAAGGCCCAATTCCTGCTGCTCCAAACAACACCATAAATATAGGTATAAAAAAAGAGGTTAAAAATAAAAGGATTCAAAATTTACTTCGAATTCTTTTGCTTTCTAACCTCTTTTGGTTTGAAAAAATTAGTACTGTTACTGTGCTAATCCTATCAATCCATCAACTGAAGCTGCTTCAGGAGATGCATCAAAATTTTCTTTGATGTCTGTAAAATATTTTAAAGCTTCTTCTTTTTTACCTAAGCTCAAAGCTGTTTTACCTGCTTTTAATAAGAAACGAGGCGTTGTAAAGTCGTTTTTGTTGCTTTCAGCTGCTTTTACATAAAAACCAAGAGCTTCTTCGGCTTTGTTGGTTTGAGAGTAAGCATCACCAATTGCACCTTTGGCTAAAGCACTTAAAATAGCGTCTTTTGAACTGAATTTTTCTAAATAACTGATCGCCTCAGCGTATTTACCTGTATTTAGGTAAGCGATACCTGCGTAGTAATTCGCCAAATTTCCTGCGTCTGTTCCTGAATACTCATCTGCAATTTTAACAAATCCGAATTTACCTTCAGAACCATTCAAGGCCAATTTGTATAACGAATCACTCGCAACACCATCGGTTGCTTTTTGAAAGTTTTGTTGCGCTACGAACATTTCGTTAGCTGCCTCTTCTTCTTTTGGAGTAGCAATAAATTTTTGATATGCTAAATATCCTACAGTTATCAAAGCAATACCTGCTACGATACCAATAATGATTTTTTGGTTTTTGGCAACAAAATCTTCAGTTTTTGATGCTGTTTCGTCTAGCTTAGAGAAAACTTCAGCAGTAGCGCTGTCTTTTTCATTAATTTGAACTTCTTCTATAGGTTCTTTAACTTCTTTCTCTTTTGGTGTTTTATATCCTCGTTTGCTGTAAGTAGCCATTTAAAATTAATTTAGTGAGTCGCAAAAATAAAATTTTTATTCAAACCCACACAAAAAAAATCACTTTTATATTCAGTTTAAGATTCATTCTTGCTTCAATGCATGAAAAACCAAATAATATGGATAATTTTCAATAATTTGCACCCCTTAAAAATAGCACTCAAAAAAGAGGTTATTACCAATACAAGAGAAGCTTAAAACATGTATTTAAAAAAAATTTCTTTATTCAATTATAAAAATTTTACCGAAGTTGAATTTGAATTTGACAACAAGATTAATTGTTTTGTTGGAAGAAATGGCGTTGGAAAAACAAATGTTCTGGATGCCATCTATCATTTGGCGTATGGAAAAAGTTATTTCAATCCATTGGCGATTCAAAACATCAGACACGGTGAAGATTTTTTTGTAATTGATGCTTTGTTTGAAAAAAATGAGCGCAACGAACAAATTGTTTGCAGCATCAAAAAAGGGCAAAAAAAGATTTTAAAAAGAAACGGTAAAGCCTATGACAAATTTTCTGACCATATTGGTTTCATTCCACTGGTCATTATTTCGCCTGCCGACCGTGACCTTATTATAGAAGGAAGCGAAACCCGACGTAAGTTTATGGACAGCGTGATTTCGCAACTCGACGCGACCTATTTGCAACAATTGATTCAGTATCAAAAAACCATCAGTCAGCGCAACGCTTTATTGAAGTATTTTGCATTAAATCATGTATTCGACAACGATACTTTATCTATTTATAACGAGCAATTGGATGGTTTTGCATCCTTACTTTTCGAAAAAAGAAAAGCCTTTATTGCTGAATTTTTACCTATTTTCAATAAGCATCATCAAGCCATTACAGGAAGTGCAGAACAAGTGCAACTGGTTTATGAAAGTCATCTTTATGAGAATACACTCTTGAATTTACTAAATGAAAATTTAGCCAAAGACCGAGCGTTACAGTACACCAGTGTTGGCATTCACAAAGATGATTTGTCGTTTGAAATTGATTCGTTTCCTATCAAAAAATTTGGATCGCAAGGGCAACAAAAATCATTTTTGATTGCGCTTAAACTCGCTCAATTTGATTTCCTAAAACAACAAAGTGGCGTAAAACCGATACTACTTTTTGATGATATTTTTGATAAGCTAGATGAATTTCGGGTAGCCAAAATTATCGAAATGGTAAAAGACGATTCTTTTGGACAACTCTTTATATCGGACACTCATCCCGAAAGAACCGAGGCCATATTGCAATCGACTTACCAAAGCTATACGGTTTTCAATTTGTAGCAACCAAAAAGAACGCGCTGTAGCATTCAAGATTTGAAGTGTTTTATTTCATCCAAAGCTTAAAAAATAATTACTTTTACATAAAAAAAAATAGGACTATCCATAATTCATACCAAGAGATTAAATATTGAAAATATCCTTTGCGTCTCTGCGCCTTTGCGAGCCAAATTTCACGCAAAGTCGCAGAGACGCAAAGAATAGAGAGAATAAAGGTTAATGAAAAACATTCCACAATTAATTTATTCTCCAAAATGGTACCAGTCGAGGATAGTCACTTAGAAAAACAACTATAAACAACTATGAAGAACATTTTTATCATCGCATTGGCAATGCTTTTTAGTTTTACTTCTTGCCAAAGTCAAACTTTAAAAAACACACAAGTAGTAGAAGCTTCAGCTTTTGCAGAGAAAATAAAAAACAACCCTAACGCACAAATCCTTGACGTAAGAACCCCTCAAGAATTTGCGGGCGACCATATTGAAAATGCCAAAAACGTCAATTGGCTCAATGCTGATTTCGCCACAATTGCTGCAACATTAGACAAAACAAAACCAGTTTTTGTGTATTGCAAATCGGGAAATCGCAGCAACAAAGCAGCAACAAAACTTTCGGAAATGGGATTCAAAACCATTTATGACCTTCAAGGTGGCATCCTGAAATGGGATGCAGTTGGACTTTCAAAACCAAGCGAAAAACTCGTTGGAATCAATCGCCAACAATTTGAAGCACTTTTGAACTCAGACAAAAAAGTACTAATCAATTTCTTCGCCCCTTGGTGTGCGCCTTGCAAAAAAATGGAGCCTTTCATTTTAAAAATGCAAAAAGAAAATAGCGACAAAGTTGTTATTGTTCGTTTGAACGCCGATGAAAACAAAACCATTATGAAAGAATTAAAAGTAGAAGAACTTCCAACCCTACTTTTGTACGAAAACAACAACCTAAAATGGAAAAGTAGCGGATTTGTAAACGAAGAAGATTTGAAAAAACAAATACTATAAATTATGGTTTCGGAAAGTACGATACAATTCTTAAAAGATTTAAAAACCAACAACAACAGAGAGTGGTTTTTAGATAATAAAAAACGATACGAAGCGGTAAAAAAAGAATACTATCAACTAACCGCTGATTTCCTAGATAGTATGAAGAATTTAGATCCAGCTTTAGCACTTTTGGAAGTAAAAAACTGTGTATTCAGAATCAATCGCGATATTCGTTTTTCAAAAGACAAATCACCATATAAAACCCATTTGGGCATTTGGCTATCCACCGGTGCCAAAAATGCTGAAGCGGCTGGATATTATTTACAAATCGATGCCGAAAATCCTTTTGTTGGCGGCGGAATGTATTGTCCTCAACCCGAACAAATTCAGAAAATCCGAAAAGAAATTAACTTTTTTTATGACGATTTAATAGCCATAACTAGCGACAAGGATTTCGTCTCCAATTACAAAGCACTGAATCGTGACGAAAATTCAACGTTAAAAAATCCGCCAAGAGGCTACGAAAAAGACAACCCAGCGATTGAATTTTTAAAATTGAAAAGCTACACCGCCACCGAAAATTTCAATCCTGAACTTTTGACGCACAAAGATTTTATTCCGTTAATGGTTCAAAAAATGATTGCTTTGCGCCCGCTAAACGAATTCCTCAACAGAGCTTTAGAAATAGAATAACCTGTTTGCAACAGACAAAATAATAATCCCTATGGAAATCCTTGAAAATTTTTCGTTAAAAAAATACAACACTTTTGGCATTGAAGCCAAAGCCAAACAATTCATTGCCGTTCACTCTACAGAAGAACTACAACAAGTTTTAGCAAAGCATCCCAACGAAAAAAAATTCATTTTGGGTGGAGGTAGCAATATGTTGTTAACCCAAGACATTGACGCCTTGGTCATCCACATCGATTTGAAAGGAAAAAAAATAATCGATGCCAATGACGATTTTGTTTGGGTGGAAGCCCAAGCTGGCGAAAACTGGCACGAGTTCGTACTTTGGGCCATCGACCAAGATTTTGGTGGACTTGAAAACATGTCGCTTATTCCGGGTAATGTAGGTACCACTCCCGTTCAAAACATTGGCGCTTACGGCACCGAAATCAAGGATACTTTTGTTTCGTGCCACGCGATGCACATAGCCACCCAAGAAATCAAAAGTTTCACCAATGCCGATTGCCATTTTGGATACCGCGAAAGCATTTTCAAAAACGAAGTAAAAGACCAATTCGTCATCACCAGCGTGATTTTCAAATTAACCAAAACAAATCACCACATCAACACCTCTTATGGCGATATTACTGGAGAATTAGCCAAAAACAACATTGAGCAACCTACGCTAAAAGACGTGAGCAACGCCGTAATCGCCATCCGACAAAGCAAATTACCCGACCCAAAAGAACTAGGCAACAGCGGTAGTTTCTTTAAAAACCCAATTATTCCAAAAGCCGATTTCGAAAGCATCCATAAAAAATTCCCCGAAATGCGCTTTTTTGAGGTCTCTCCTACCGAGGTCAAAGTGCCTGCTGGTTGGCTTATCGAGCAAGCGGGCTTCAAAGGCAAACGCTTTGGCGACGCCGGAATCCACAAAAATCAAGCACTGGTGCTTGTCAATTATGGCAACGCAACGGGTCAAGAAATCGTGGCGGTCTCCAAAAACATCCAAGAAACCATTTTCAACACCTTTGGCATCCACATCGAAGCCGAAGTGAATATCATTTAGGAGCAAAACAATAGGCCATTCAGGAAACAAGGTTCCCGCTTTTCGCTATAATCTTTTGTGCCGAACCCCGGCACAAAAGGATTTCCGCTTCAATCGGGGCTAGCGAGCCACAAAAGGCATTTTTGTAAACATCCAAAAATCTCAAAAAAATGTACACACCCGATATTTACCAACTAGAAAATCCCGATAGCATTCGCGCCTTTCTAAAAGAAAATGCTTTTGGTATATTAATCAATCAGACCAACGGAAAATTATGGGCCACGCACATCCCAATGGAATTGGATTATAATAGCGAAGGAAAAGAAATCTTGCACGGTCACCTCTCCAAAGAAAACCCACAAGGCAGCGCTTTTGAAGACAATGCTGAAGTTTTAGCCGTTTTTACAGGTCCACACGCTTACATTTCGTCTTCTTGGTACGACCACGAAAACGTCCCAACTTGGAATTACACCGCCGTTCACGTATACGGAAAAGTAAAAATCATTCACGGAGAAGCCGTAATCGAATCTCTAACAAAATTGGTAGACAAATACGAACAAGCCTCAGCCTGTCCGGTAAAAGTTAGCGAATTATCCAAAGCTACGATGCGACAAGCCAATGGCGTAATTGGCTTTGAAATTGAAATCACCCAAATCGAAGCGACACAAAAAATGTCTCAAAATCGCGACGACCACAATTATAAAAACATAATTCAAGAGCTAGAAAAAACGCAATCATCTTCAGCTATTGCCGTTGCAGAAGAAATGAAAAAATTAAGAAAGTAAATGACCGATTGTATGGAAAGTTTGCAATTGATAATTAACTTTGCAGCCATCTTATCAGAAACCAATTAGCACAATGTTTTTATATCTACTATACTTTTTTATCGCCTTAATTGTAATACAATTTGTATACTATATCGGTGTTTTTAGTAAATTTTCCTTCACAAAACCAGAAGCAATTACCCCAAAAAACATTCCTATTTCGGTAATCGTTTGTGCCAAAAATGAAGAAGAAAACGTAAAAGAATACATTCCTATTCTTGCACAACAAGACTATCCAACCTTTGAATTAGTGCTGATAGATGACGCTTCTAGCGACGAAACATTAGAGGTTTTTGAAGCCTTTGAACAACAATACCCAAACATTCGATTAGTTAAAGTAAAAAACAACGAAGCTTTTTGGGGTAATAAAAAGTACGCCATGACCTTGGGTATTAAAGCCGCAAAATACGAGCATTTGCTATTCACAGATGCCGATTGCTTCCCGCTTACCAAAGACTGGATTACCAATATGTCCGCTCATTTTGACCGTGACAAAAAAATAGTTTTAGGCTACGGAGGTTATACCAAAATCGCCAATTCTTTTTTAAACAAAATCATACGCTACGAAACCGTATTAACGGCGATTCAATATTTTTCTTGGGCAAAAATCGGAAAACCCTATATGGGCGTGGGACGCAATTTGGCCTACAAAAAAGAAGTTTTTTTTAGTGTAAATGGTTTCATTGAGCATATCCAAATCCGATCTGGAGACGATGATTTATTCATCAACCAAGCAGCGAATGCAGACAATACAATAATCGCAACTTCGCCAGAAAGTTTCACTTATTCTGAGCCTAAAAAAACATACAAAGAATGGTTCAATCAAAAAAGAAGACATGTTACCACTGCCGAACATTACAAAACCAGTGATCAAGTGCAATTGTCCGTGTTTTATGCTGCACAATTACTCTTTCTACTTGTTGGGGTAACTTTGTTATGTTTTCAATACCAGTGGATTTTGGTGGCTAGTTTGATGGCCTTTCGCTATCTATTTTCTTGGATTAGTTTTGGGTTTGGAGCTAAAAAATTAAAAGAAAAAGATATTATTTATTGGTTTCCTTTACTTGAAATCTGGCTTATATTCATGCAAATGAATATCTTTATTACCAATATTTTTTCAAAACCCGTACATTGGAAATAACCCACAACATTGACAAAGCCAAAAAAGGCGATCAAATTGCTTTTACCTTTTTATTAGACCACTTTTGGAACGAAGTGTACGGCTTTATGCTCAAAAGAACCGAAAACGAAACAGACGCCGAAGACATCACCATAGAAACTTTTTCGAAAGCCTTCGACAAAATAAGCACCTACAACAGCGAATTTCAATTTAACACTTGGCTAATTGCTATCGCCAAAAATGTACACATTGATTTGCTTCGTAAAAAAAAATCGAACCTATTTGTCGAAATCACAGACGAGCAAGATCGCCAAGCCTACAATATTGCCGACACTACTCCTTCTGCAGAGGACGAGTTAATCATAGAACAAAACTTATCTCAATTACTTCTTTTTATCAAAGAGTTAAAACCACATTATCAAGAAGTCATTCAATTGCGTTACTTTCAAGAATTAAGCTACCAAGAAATCGCCAATAAAATTGACGAACCCATTAGTAATGTAAAAATTAAACTCCTGAGAGCTAAAAAGTTACTAGCAGAAATCATTCAGCAAAAACGCTAGTTTCATCAAAAACCAGGATTTTTTATTTTTATTTTTTCAACAAAAATACCGCTAAACTACATATTGAATACAAAAAAAGTTAAATACTTAAAACTATTTTTATAATTTAACACAATAACAAAACACTTATCAACGTTGTTAAATATAAAAATACAGCTTATGATACTATAGTTACTTAACCTCTAAAACTATACACCATGAATTCAAGTATTTACGAAAGCCGTTGGATTGAAATTGTTTTTGCCGACAGAAACAAAACGTATGGCGCCTATCAATTGCGTCAGGAAAGCACCAAGAACACTATTTCCGCATTTTTTCTTGGAGTTGTAGTAGTTTTATCCGTGATTAGTGTTGCAGTACTAATCAACAAACTCAATTCGAACACCCTTACCGAACCTGAGATTCCAGAATTCGTGGTTCGTCCGATAGATTTAGACGCAATAATTCCTGTAACTCCAGACGAGCCCGTTAAAAAAACGACCCTTCCAAGTGTGAAAAACCCAGTTGAAACAGTGGTAACCGCAAAGCAAATGACGAATCCTCAAATAGTAAACGCACAAGCAGCGACTACAGAAGTACCAACAAACAATGAGTTCACGCAATCGAATACTACAACCGCTGTAAGTGGTGAGGCAACAACTGGAACGGTGACTACTGCAACACAAGGCACAACTCCCGAAGCAGAAGCACCCAATAATAGCATTGTCAACACCACTATGTTAGACAAATCACCAGAATTTCCTGGTGGAATGAAAAAATTCTATAGCTACGTGGGGAATAACTTTGCAAAACCAGACATCGAAGGATTAGAAACTATCCGTATATCGGTAGCTTTTGTAATCGAAAAAGACGGAAGTTTGACTGACATTCGCGTATTAAAAGATCCTGGTTACGGATTAGGACAAGAAGCTGTTCGAGTTTTGAAATCACTGAAAACGAAATGGACGCCAGGGATTTTAAACGGTAAGCCCATGCGCACCGCATACACTCTACCAATTATAATAAAATCAGAATAAAAACCAAACAAGGAGGTTGCCTAAACCAACCTCCTTATACTTTCAAGATAAAACACTTCGCTCCTAGTCGATCTTAAAACTATCCACTTAATTCTATTTTACACAGCATTTTGCGCTAGGAATTACTTCACTTATACTATTTTCATAGGAGTTCAGTGAACTTCGTTTGCAGTGAAAATCCTTTTTGAGGCTTTTTTTGCCGCAAAAAGATTGTAACGTAAAAGCCCGACCCATGTGGTAACGCCCAAAAAGTGAAATTTAAAAAAAGGGCTGTTTAGTGAAGATTAAACGAAAAAATCTATTTCTGAGAACGCTCGGGAAAATCTGTAATTACGCCACTTACTTTCAAACGCTTCATCTGAGCAATATCCTCAGGATTATTAACCGTCCAAGGGAAAATTTTAAAATTATTTGCTTTCAAAATGGCTACGTTTTCGGCATTTAAGAACTTAAAATTTGGATTAATAGCTTGTACCTGCAATTCCTTTCCTGTAGCAATAATCTTTTCTATTGGATCTTTATGCACCAATAAACCAATTGCAATGGAACGATTCAAGTTTCTCATTTTTTGCAACTCTTCAACCCTAAAACTTGAAATGAAAAAATGTTTGATTTTCCATCCTTTTTTCAAATAACTTTCGATGATTTTATAAGTATCAACTGCTGTATGCTCTCCTTTTAATTCAATATTAAGCACGGCTCGTTTATCAATTTTTTCAATCACCTCTTGCAAAGTAGGTATTTGATGCTTTCCTGCAACTTTTAACTCACGTAACTCCTTAAAATCAAAATCTTCAATTTTACCTTTTATTCCCGTAAGCCTTTCTAAATTATTATCATGAAAAACGACCAACTCCCCAGATTTTATTTTAAACACGTCAATCTCTAACATATCTGCTTTTAACTCCACTGCTTTCCCTACAGATGCTAAAGTGTTTTCCGTTTCATGTCCCATAGCACCACGGTGGCCACAAACCAGAAACTGATTCGAACTACAACTCATAAATAAAAAAGATCCTGCACAAAATCCCAACAATGTAAAATACTTCATGTTTTTTTTAGTTTTATTGAAACAAAAATATAAAACTTCATTCGCGCAACCTACAAATTTTCAAGAGCATTCAAACTTTTATTTTTAACAACAAAAGGATCTAAGTATCGCTCTTATTTAGCATAACTTTACTTTATTTCACTAAGCCCATACCACAACTTCTTTTTTTTTCAATGCAACTTTACCTTATCTTTGTGCTTCTGAAAATTGAACATATGGAAACTGCTACAGAAAATACATTACCCGTAGGAAAACCAAAATGGTTAAAAGTTAAATTACCTATTGGTCAAAAATATACTGAATTAAGAGGATTAGTTGACAAATATAGCTTAAATACGATTTGCACCTCAGGAAGCTGCCCCAACATGGGAGAATGCTGGGGAGAAGGCACCGCTACCTTTATGATTTTAGGAAATATCTGTACCCGCTCTTGTGGTTTTTGTGGTGTAAAAACAGGTCGTCCAGAAACCATCGATTGGGATGAACCAGAAAAAGTAGCTCGATCAATAAAAATCATGAAAATCAAACACGCGGTCATTACCAGTGTAGATAGAGATGATGTGAAAGATGGAGGCTCGATCATTTGGAACGAAACGGTTAAAGCCATTCGAAGAATGAATCCAACCACGACACTTGAAACACTTATTCCAGATTTTCAAGGAATAGAACGCAACATTGATCGTATTGTTGAGGCAAATCCAGAAGTAGTATCGCACAACATAGAAACCGTTCGTCGCTTAACGCGTGAAGTACGTATTCAAGCCAAATATGACCGTAGTCTTGAAGTGTTGCGCTATTTAAAAGAAAAAGGCATCAACAGAACCAAATCTGGCATTATGCTGGGACTTGGAGAACAAGAGGAAGAAGTTTTTCAATCCCTAAGAGACTTGCAACAAGCCAATGTGGACATCGTTACTATAGGGCAATATTTACAACCTAGCAAAAAACACCTTCCGGTAAAAGAGTTTATCACACCAGAACAATTTGCCAAATACGAAGCCTACGCTTTATCACTAGGCTTTAGACATGTTGAAAGTGGCCCACTAGTACGTTCATCATACAAGGCTCAAAAACATATTTTGTAGACCCTATATAACAAATCTCATTAACCAAAAAAAACAAAACCAACTCATTGAAAACAAGAATTGCTATAAATGGTTTTGGTCGAATTGGCCGTAACTTATTTCGCCTTTTATTGGATCACCCTAGCATTGAAGTTATTGCCATCAACGATATTGCCGATATTGCTACGATGGCGCATTTAATTAAATACGATAGCATTCATGGGGTTTTGAACAAAAAGGTGAACTATGACGCCACGGGTCTACTAATTGACGAGACTCATTACTTGTTTTTTAACGAAAAAAAAGTAAGTGATCTAGATTGGAAAAAGCACAATATCGATTACGTCATCGAATCAACTGGAAAACACAAGACTTTTGAAGAGATCAATGCCCATATTGTAGCGGGAGCTAAAAAAGTGATTCTATCTGCTCCCGCCGAAGTAGAAAACATCAAAACAGTCGTGCTAGGAGTAAACGAAGCAATCTTAGACGGTTCGGAAACTATAATTTCTAACGCAAGTTGCACCACCAACAATGCTGCTCCAATGATTAAAATTATCGATGAATTGTGCGGCATAGAACAAGCGTACATAACAACGATACATTCATACACTACCGATCAAAGCTTACACGACCAGCCTCACAAGGATTTACGAAGAGCACGTGGAGCCAGTCAATCTATCGTTCCTACGACTACAGGAGCAGCAAAAGCATTGACCAAAATATTCCCTAAACTAGAAGGTAAAATTGGAGGTTGTGGAATCCGAGTTCCAGTGCCCGATGGTTCGTTAACCGATATTACTTTTAATGTAAAACGAGCCGTAAGTATCCAAGAAATAAATGAAGCATTTAAAAAAGCTTCTCAAAACGAACTCAAAAACATCCTCGATTATACAGAAGACCCAATCGTATCTGTTGACATCATTGGCAATACCCATTCGTGTTTATTTGACGGTCAGCTTACTTCTGTTATCGACAAAATGGTAAAAGTAGTGGGCTGGTATGATAACGAAATTGGATATTCATCACGAATTATAGATTTAATACTCCACACAAGATAGACTGTACCAATGATACAAAAATTGAAATACTTACTTCTTTTATTTTTTGCCAATAGCTTTTTATTGTTTTCAGCTACGCAATCGATAGATAGTATAAGTATTTATCAAGAGTGGTCAAATTACAATACTAAAATCAACAATTACTCAAAATCAGTACACTTTGCAAAAAAAGCTTTAAAATATAGTCAGTTAAGCAAAAATATTGAAGCACAAATTGAACAAAACTTTCTAGTTGGCAAACTGTATTTTGATTTAAAAAATTTTACAGAAGCGAGTGCTTACTTCGAACAAAGCCTACAGCTATCACTTGGAAAAGCATCAGATTTTAGAAAAATAAAGACGTATTATTTTCTTGGCTTTTGTGCTATTGAAAAAAAAGAATGGAAAAAGGCCGAGCAGTACTTCATGAATGCAGATCAAGCATCCGCATTGAACCCTACTAATCAAAAAAAAGTAACTCATTTGCTTAGTACTAAAGCAAAACTGTATTACTCCAAAAAACAATTTCAAATAGCCTCAGAAAACTTCAACCGAGTGCTATCTGAAGCTGATGTTGCGCTAGAAAAACACTACATAGAGGAAGCGTATTTATACTCCGGTTTCATCGCGATGCGCAACAAAAAATACAGTGCCGCCCAAATCTATTTTGCAAAAGCACATAGCATCAATCGTGCAACTAAAAACTTAATAAACAAACAAACGATTTTACTACAGCTAAGCAAATGCTATAAAGCTATGGGCAACAACGATCGCGCCTACTCATATTTGGAAGAATATTATTTACTCAAAATTCATTTATTACAAAAAATTAATGCCGCACAGAATTTAGAAAACTTCAAAAAATTCAAACAAGACCAAGAATACAAAGCCTCAATCAAAAAAAATAAAGACCGACAAAAAGAAGAAGATAATGATAAATATTCTAAAGTAATCAACATCTTAGCTATTGCATTGATCACTATTTTATCATTATTAAGTTTGTCATTATACAAAAACAACATCATCAGAACCGAGACTAATTCTCTTTTAAAAGAAAAAAACCAAGAATTAATTATCGCAAAAAACAATGCAGAAAAAGCTTCGAAAGCTCGTTCAGAATTTCTATCTACAGTAAGTCATGAATTAAGAACACCATTGAATGCTATAAATGGCATCACGCATTTACTTTTAGAAGAAAATCCAAAAAAATCACAATTAAAATACCTCAATTCACTGCAATTTTCAGGCAATTATTTAGCCACTTTTATTAATGAAATACTTGAGATCAATAAAATTGATGCCAACAAAATAGAATTAGAATACATTCCTTTTCAACTGAAAGAATTAGCAACCAACATACAGAGTTCACTGCAAAAATTTGCATTGACCAACCAAAATGAATTCATTTTAGAATACGACGAAAACATACCTGAACTTATCATTGGCGACCCTACAAAACTGTCTCAAGTTTTTCTGAATTTAATCAACAATGCCTTAAAATTCACTCATAATGGAAGAGTGACCATCGTAGTGAATTTAGTCGAATCCAATAACGAAAATTTAAAAATCAATTTTCAAATTATTGATACTGGTATCGGAATCCCTGAAGATAAACTGGCGTTAGTTTTTGAAAATTTCTCACAAGGATCCGTTGAAATCAACAGAAAGTATGGTGGAACAGGACTTGGACTAACCATTGTCAAAAAACTAGTACGAGTTTTAGGTGGCAAAATAAAACTCAAAAGCACCCCTGGAAAAGGATCAACATTTGAATTCACTCTTCCTTTCAAGAAAGCAGAAAATCTTGAAAAAGTACCCGAAAAAGTATTCAACTACGATGAGAAGAATTTTAAAAGTAAAAAAATTCTGTTGGTAGAAGACAATAAAATCAATCAAATGATCACCAAAAAAATGCTGGAAAACAAAGGCATTATTTGCTTGATTATTGATAACGGGGAAGGTGCGGTTCAACTAATGAACAATCCTGAACACGAGTATGACCTAGTATTAATGGATGTTCATTTACCAGGAATAAACGGAACAGCAGCAACAGCACAAATCAGAAAATTTGATTCAAAAACACCGATCATAGCTTTGACCGCAATTTCATTAGATGAGAATAGAGAAATGCTACTTTCTTACGGAATGAATGATGTGATTACCAAACCATTCATTCCAGAAGAATTTTATACAATTATTTCAAAATACTTACAAAATTAATACGTAATAATTAGTTCTCTGATCAATTCCCTAACTTTAGGTTCCGCTCCTTTGGCTGCTTCTAGTACTTCGTCGTGCGAAATGGTGTCAATACTATCCGCATCCCCCATATCCGTGATTACCGAAACACCAAAAGTCTCGACATCCATATGACGGGCTACGATAACTTCGGGCACAGTTGACATTCCCACACAATCAGCACCTAGAATTTTGACCATTTTGTATTCAGCCAACGTTTCAAAAGTAGGCCCTTGCAAACCTAAATATATTCCAATATGCACTTTGATGGCCAATTGTTCCGCCAAAGAAGCAGCGTGAGCAATCATTTTTCGGCTATAAGGTTCACTCATATTGACAAAACGAGGACCAAAACGTTCGTCATTTTTCCCACGTAAAGGATGCTCTGGCAAGAAATTGATATGGTCTTTCAACACCACTATTGAACCCACTTGATACTCTGAATTTACTCCTCCAGAAGCATTAGAAACAATCAATTTGGTTATACCTAAATATTTCATCACTCGAACAGGAAAGGTCACTTCCTTCATGGAATAGCCTTCGTAAAAATGGAAGCGCCCTTGCATTGCCACTACCTTTTTGTCCCCAATCGTTCCAAACACCAAGGCTCCTTTATGACCTTGAACGGTTGATACTGGAAAATTTGGAATTTCGGTATACGGCAAAGTGTACACAATTTCCATTTCTTCTGTAAAACTTCCTAATCCTGAACCTAAAATCACCCCATACTCAGGCGTGAAATTGATTTTATTTTGAATAAAACTAACGGTTTCTTGAACTTGTTCCCACATAATCTAAAATAGTTTGATCGAATTCTTTTTCATTACTGATAAAAGAACTTCGAATTGGTAAATAATATAATTGTTCGGAAAGAATGGAATCTTTCAATCGAACATAATCTTTTTCGGTAGTAATAATCTTTCTACCCTTGGCTTGCTTTTGAATAGCGCCAATTTCGCTTTCGCTAAAATGGTGATGGTCTGGAAATGTCAAACATTCATCATCCTCAGCTTTGAGATGCTCAAAAAAAGATGCTGGTTTTGCAATTCCTGCCAAAAGCAATTTGGATTCTTTTCCTAAATCAGCCAATTTTAGCTTGGTCTCTTTTGAGTAAACCGAATCCTCATAATCAATAAAGGTAAAATATAATTGCTGATTTTCGGCTAAATTGAGTTGGTTTTTTATCCTTATTTGCTCCGAGGCGGAAAGGTTTTTAGGACATTTAGTAACCACTACAATAGCTGCTCTTTCAGCTCCACTTCTACTTTCTCTTAAATTTCCAGTGGGCAATAGGTAATCATTAGCATAAATATCTCCGTAAGCCGTTAGTAGAATATAAAAACCTGCTTTTACTTTGCGGTGTTGATAAGCATCATCTAACAAAATAATTTCAGGAGATTTTTTTTGAGACAACAATTGTTCGATACCATTTTTCCTGTCAGCATCTACAGCTACTTGAATAGCAGGAAACTTTTGAAAAAACTGAAAAGGTTCATCTCCCAAAATCGCTGCATTTACAGATGAATCCGCTAGTAGAAAACCTTTAGATTGTCGCTTGTACCCACGACTCAAAGTTGCCACTCTATATTTGCTCAAAAGCAACCGAATCAAATATTCAATTTGTGGTGTTTTGCCCGTGCCACCAACACTTAAATTTCCAACAGCTATAATGGGCATTGAAAACGAATACGATTTTAAAATTCCAACATCAAAAAGAAAATTTCGGATAGTAGTAATAAAGCCATAAACAATAGCAAAAGGAAAAAGTAATTTTCGGAGTAATTTCATAGTACGAAATTAGAACAAAATATTAAAACATCCCCAAACAACAATCAATTTATAGCAACAATTGTGCTAATTTGAACTTGTTCTTCTTTCTGAATATTCTTTATGCTTTTTAAATAAAAAATCCAGCAAAGTCAATTCATTTTTATTAATAAACACCTTTTTAGACTCAGGATCTTCCGAACAAAAAACTAAAAAATTATCGATTTCCTGTTTTTCAAATTTCAATTTTTCTTTGAAAAAAGCGTCATTTAAACTGCTTAAAGCATATGATTTAAAATCTTCAATCGGTATTTTTTTAGTTTTTACATCATCAGGATTTTTAAATAGACTGATGATCTTTCTTCCTATCTCCATCAGATCTGCCCCATTAGTAATGGTACCATCATACACCGCAGGATTTTTAAGATTAGGGTTTTGTCTTGTGATTCGATATTCAGTCGCTTGTTCATAATTTAATTGTGGTACTTTAATTTTATTGTTTTTAACAACAACTTCATCTAATTCAATGGCAGAACGAAAAAGTTTCACAACAAATTTATTGGGTTGAAAACAAGCAGGAGTTATTACAATTTTTTTTAAAATATACTCTTTTGAGTAAAACGCCAAAACATCATTATTCTTACCAAAAATTTCAAAATAACCTTGACTATTTGTTTTGGTACTTTGTTCCGTATTCAAATTAATAACTTCAACGCTTATTGCGGCTAATGTGTCACTTACGACCCATCCTTTCAGCAAATTACTGGTTTGCGCACTTCCAAAACAGAAAAATAAGGCATTTAAAATCAATAGGAATTGCTTCATGATATAAATAATATTTAGACTACAAAAGTATCTAATTCCTGATTTATCTTTCAAAAATTATCTTAATCTACTGTTAACGAATACTTAAATATTCAAATCGGGTAAAAAAACGTTATTTACAACATTCTTGTATTTTTAAATAAAAATCTAAAAAGCAGTATATTTGTTTGCTATTACAAGTACTCCCGACCTTGATGAACGTAATTAGATTGAACTCAAAAATTAATTCCTGAATGAAAATAAAACAAATTCTATCCCTACTTGAAGAAATGGCCCCACTTGGTTATGCCGAAGATTTTGACAATGTGGGTTTATTAGTAGGCAATCCAGAAGACGAAGCCACTGGTGTTTTGGTTTGTCACGACGCCCTAGAAACCGTAATCACAGAAGCAATTAATAAAAATTGCAATTTGGTCGTGTGTTTTCACCCTATTCTTTTTTCGGGCATAAAAAAAATTACGGGCAAAAATTATGTTGAAAAAGCGATTCTAAAAGCGATTAAAAACGACATTGCCATTTATGCCGTCCACACTGCTTTAGACAACCATCCTGAAGGTGTAAATCAAATTTTCTGTAATGCATTGGGTTTAACAAACACTAAAATATTGATCCCAAAGCAAAATTATATACGCAAATTGATCACCTACACTATTCGTGAAAATGCCGATGCTGTTCGCAACGCTTTGTTTCAAGCAGGCGCAGGAACTATAGGCAATTATGATAATTGTAGTTTTAATTCTGAAGGAACCTTTACCTATAAAGGCAACGAAAACAGCAATCCTGTTGTGGGAGAAAAAGGCGTTTTATCAACAGGAACCGAAACCAAAATAGAAGTCGTTTTTGAAAAACATTTGCAATCCAAAATTCTAAAAGCACTATTTACTACTCATATCTACGAAGAAGTAGCTTACGAAATTTATGATTTGCAAAACAATTACCAAAAAATTGGCTTAGGAATGATTGGTGAACTTGAAGAACCGATGGAAGAATCTTCGTTTTTGCATTATGTAAAAGAAAAAATGCAAGCAGAAGGCATTCGGCATTCCGCTTTTTTAGGTCGTCCCATCAAAAAAGTAGCGGTTTTGGGTGGTGCAGGAAGTTTTGCCATTTCACAAGCCATACAAGCAGGAGCCGACGCTTATTTGACCGCAGATTTAAAGTATCATCAGTTTTATGAAGCGGAAAACCAACTCCTTTTGGCCGATATCGGACATTTTGAAAGTGAACGGTATACAAAAAATTATATTGTTGAGTATCTTCGAAAAAAAATCCTTAATTTTGCACCCGTCTCGCTACCAAGCGGAATCGTTTTATCAGAAGAAAATACAAATCCAGTTAAGTACTTATAGAATATGGCTACTACGAAAGAATTAAGTGTTGAAGAAAAGTTAAGAGCAATCTACGATTTACAACTTATCGACTCAAGAATTGACGAAATCAGAAACGTAAGAGGAGAACTTCCTTTAGAAGTAGAAGATTTAGAAGACGAAGTTGCAGGTTTAAGCACACGTACTGAAAAATTAAAGGGAGATCTTGAGGTGATCGAAGACATGATCAAAGCAAAGAAAAATGCTATTGATGAACACAAAGAAGCCATCAAAAAATACACCAAACAACAAGAAACAGTTCGTAACAACAGAGAATTCAACTCTTTGACCAAAGAAGTAGAGTTTCAAGAATTAGAAATTCAATTGGCTGAAAAGCAAATCAAAGAAATGAAGGCTTCTATCGAACACAAAAAAGAAGTAATCACCAATTCTAGAGAAAAATTAGAAGCAAAATCTTCTCACTTAAAACATAAAAAATCTGAGTTAGAAGCGATCATGGCTGAAACTCAAAAAGAGGAAGAGTTTTTAACTCAAAAATCAGCAGAATTTCAAGCAACCATCGAAGAGCGTTTATTAGCTGCCTACACCAGAATCAGAACAAGTGTTCGTAACGGATTAGCGGTAGTTTCTATTGAAAGAGGTGCTTCTGCAGGTTCATTCTTTACCATTCCACCACAAACGCAAGTTGAAATTGCTGCAAGAAAGAAAATCATCATCGATGAGCACTCAGGAAGAATCTTAGTTGATAGTGTCCTTGCTGAGGAAGAAAGAGAAAAAATGGAACAATTGTTCTCAACAATCTAAATCTAACAAGCCTCCTTTTTAGGAGGCTTTTTTGATATGAAAAAAACCGCACTTTATCTTTATATCAAATGCTTAGGTTTAGGACTAAATCTACTAAGTTTTGCGTTCCCAAAAAAAGCAACCAAAATTGCTTATGGTTTATTTAGCGAACCAAGAGCTGGGAAACTAAATAACGAACAACTTCCTGAGATTCTACAACAGGCACAATCCGAAAAAATAAGTTATAAAGACTCTTTTTTTCAAACCTATACTTGGAAAGGGAATGACACCATAATTTTATTAGTACACGGATGGGAAAGCAATGCTTCTCGTTGGGAAAAACTATTACCGTTCCTAAAAAAGTCTGGCAGCACTATTGTCGCTATTGACGCACCTGCCCACGGTCTGTCTAGTGGAAAAGAATTTAGTATTCCACAATATGCAGCATTCATTCATCTTGCGGTTCAAAAATTCAATCCTGATTACCTTATTGGTCATTCCATTGGAGGTCAAACGTGTTTGTACTACCAATCGATGTATCAAAACAAAGCGATAAAAAAAATGGTAATTTTAGGTGCTCCAAGTGATTTTACCATTATACTTTCCAATTTCATCAAATTATTACGACTCAATACTACCATTGCCAATAATATCGAGAATCACTATTTAAACCATTTTAAGCTAGACATTAATCAATTCTCAAGTCAACTGTTTGCTAAAAAAGTGGATACAAAAGGTTTTATTGCGCACGATACATTAGACCCTGTGGTTAAAATTGCAGAAGCTAAAAAAATT
Organism: Flavobacterium sp. LM5; assembly: GCF_002017945.1. Taxonomy (NCBI): domain Bacteria; kingdom Pseudomonadati; phylum Bacteroidota; class Flavobacteriia; order Flavobacteriales; family Flavobacteriaceae; genus Flavobacterium; species Flavobacterium sp. LM5. The sequence goes on from NZ_MUFX01000002.1 coordinate 427,673, forward strand.
GCTGCCACTTGGAAAGATGCCATTTTCTATGAAACGAATGGTTTGGGACATAGTATGCACGACAACCAACTGTATCATAAAGTAAGTGTTTTTTTATTCGGAAAAGAAAACTAAGAATCCTCCCAAAACACAATTTTAATTATAAAAACAAACAATTGTATTAGTATCATAAACTGCTATTCAATTTTGTATTTTTGCATTATGGAAGAAAATCTAAAACGACTCAATAAATTCATTGGAGAAACAGGATATTGTTCTCGTCGTGAAGCCGATAAACTAATCGAAGAAGGCCGAGTAACCATTAACGGAGTTGTTCCTGAAATGGGAACCAAAGTTTCGCCTCAAGATGAAGTACGCATAGACGGTAAATTGATTACCGAAAAACATGAAAAACCAGTGTATTTAGCGTTCAACAAACCCGTAGGCATTGAGTGCACAACTAATCTAGAAGTTCGTAATAATATCGTAGATTATATTAATTACCCTAAACGTATTTTTCCTATTGGCCGATTGGATAAAGCCAGTGAAGGCTTAATTTTTATGACCAATGACGGAGATATTGTGAACAAAATTTTGCGTGCTAGAAACAACCACGAGAAAGAATATACAGTTACCGTAAACAAACCTATTACCGATCGTTTCATTCAACGCATGGGGAATGGCATACCCATTTTAGAGACCGTTACCCGAGAATGTAAAGTAGAACAAATCAGTAAATACATTTTCAAGATCATTTTGACTCAAGGTTTAAATCGTCAAATTCGAAGAATGTGCGAATATTTAGGCTATGAAGTAACTGCTTTGAAACGAATCCGAATCATTAATATCTCATTGGATATTCCAGTAGGACGCTACCGAGATTTGACCGATGCTGAGATTAAAGAACTCAATGCATTAATCGAACCTTCAAGTAAAACAGAAGAAGCCAGCTTACCCAAAGCTGAAGCTCCAAAACGAAGAGCCGAGTTCATCAAAAAAGAAGACCCTAGATTTAAGAGAAGAGGAGAATATTAAAAGTCTTTCTTATTTGTAAAAAACATTAGTCATAAATAAAGCCCGTTCTAAAAGAAGCGGGCTTTATTCATATACAACAAAACGGTTATTCGTTTGTTTGTTTGTTTGTTTGTTTCTTATCATATAAAAACAGAATCTGCATTTTGCGAACCATCAAAACCATCTTTTTTTCTTAAACAAGAACACGCCAAAAGTAGAGAGCAATACTGATACAAAAATCAAGATAAGCATTCCATAATTATTGTCTTCCAAATTATTAGGCACATTCATTCCATACAAACTTGCTATTACTGTAGGAATCATCAAAATAATAGAAATTGAGGTCATTTGCTTCATGATCGTATTCATATTATTGGATATTACCGAGGCATAAGCATCCATCGTACCCGTCAAAATATCACTATAAATATTAGTCATTTCTTGCGCTTGACGCAATTCAATTTCAACATCCTCTAATAAATCAAGATCATAGGTTTCTCTTTGAGCTTTTAAATTTTTCAATCTATGAAGCAAAATATCGTTACCTTTTAATGAAGTCACAAAGAAAACCAAACATTTCTCAATTTGAAGTAAGGCTTGTAATTCTTCGTTTTTGATAGACTTTTCCAAATTATCTTCTGCTAATTTTATCTTTTGATTGACTTGCTTTAGATATTTCAAATACCAAACACTAGAAGACAATAACAGTTTCAAAACCAAATCAAAATAATCTTTGACATTGTTGTTTTTACGTTGCGAATAGGCGACAAAATCAGTTAACATTTCTGTTTTATAAAAACTAATCGTAACACATATCTCCCCTTTAAAAACCACTCCAACTGGAATGGTATTAAATGGTAATTTTACATTATTTGTGTTTACTGGAATTCTGAGGATAATTAAGGTCCAGCCATTCTCGATTTCGATACGGGGTCTTTCATCAATATCCTCGATATCATTGTAGAATTCTTCTGGTACTTTAAGTTCTTCTAGTAGGTATTTTTTCTCTTCTTCTGTTGGACATTCAACATTAATCCAACAATTAGGAGTCCACTCTTTGGATTCAAACAATCCGTTATTGTTTTTGTAAAACGCTTTCATTTCAAAATTCTATAGGTTAAGTTATAGCTTCTTGAAATGATTTCAAGAGCTTTATTTCTTCAATTTTTCCGAATAATAATCGTCCATTGGGGCTAATTCTTTTAAGTTTTGCAAAAGTATTCTTTAATTTTTAAAAAACTGACCTATCGCAGAATTAATCAATACATTAAACAAAAAAACCTCAAACTTTCATTTGAGGTTTTAGAGTAGTATAGTATATTTTGTTATTTCATTCTCATTTTTCGGGCCAATAAAGTATTCTGTAACAACATAGCGATAGTCATTGGTCCCACACCACCCGGAACCGGAGTAATGAATGACGATTTTTTGCTAACCCCATCAAAATCAACATCGCCAGTAATTACATATCCTTTTGGATGTGAAGCATCAGCTACACGAGTAATTCCCACGTCGATTACTACTACTCCATCTTTTACCATATCGGCTTTTAAATAATTAGGAACTCCTAAAGCAGTGATAATGATATCCGCATTTTTAGTAAATTCCTCAATATTTTTAGTGCGGCTATGCGTTAAGGTTACTGTAGAATCGCCAGGATTTCCTTTACGACTCATCAAAATACTCATGGGTCGCCCCACAATATGACTTCTGCCAATAACCACAGTATGTTTGCCCACTGTGTCAACATTGTAACGTTTTAACAATTGCATGATTCCAAAAGGAGTGGCAGGAATAAATGTTTCCATATCCAGAGCCATTTTTCCGAAATTAGTAGGATGAAAACCATCTACGTCTTTGTCGGGATCAATCGCTAATAGGATTTTTTCTTCATTGATATGTTTAGGCAACGGTAACTGAACAATAAAACCATCTAAGTTATCATCTTCGTTTAACTCCTTGATTTTGGCTAACAATTCGTCCTCGGTAATGGTTTCAGACAAACTCACCAAAGTAGAATCGAAACCAATTTGCTGACAAGAACGCACTTTACTACCTACATACGTTAAACTCGCCCCATCATTTCCAACAATTACAGCAGCCAAATGAGGCACTTTCTCCCCATTCGCTTTCATTTGTTGTACTTCAATGGCGATCTCTTTCTTGATATCCTCTGATGTTTTTTTTCCGTCTAATACTTGCATTTTTTGTATTTAAATTTAGTTATGTTTGGTTTTGGTTGATGTAAATGACAAAGGTTTAAAAACTCATCTTACTGATTTTTTAAACCTTTGCTTTTTATCTTGGCATTCCTCCAGGCATCCCTTTCATGCCGCCCATCATTTTCATTAAATTCTTTCCGCCTGGACCTTGCATCATTTTCATCATTTTGCTCATTTGGTCGAATTGTTTCATCAATTGATTGACTTGCTCTACTTTGGTACCAGACCCTTTTGCGATTCTAATTTTACGCTTGGCATCAATTAGAGCCGGTTTACTGCGCTCGATTGGAGTCATGGAGTGAATGATCGCTTCAATATGTTTGAAGGCGTCATCTTCAATTTCGATATCTTTCATGGCTTTAGAGGCACCTGGTATCATTCCAACCAAATCCTTCATGTTACCCATTTTCTTTACTTGTTGAATTTGCGTTAAGAAATCATCAAAACCGAATTCGTTCTTAGCAATTTTCTTTTGTAATTTTCTAGCTTCCTCTTCGTTGAACTGCTCTTGTGCACGTTCTACTAACGAAACAACGTCACCCATCCCAAGGATACGCTCGGCCATACGTACCGGATAGAAGACATCAATCGCTTCCATCTTTTCGCCAGTTCCTACAAACTTAATTGGTTTATTGACAACAGTCTTGATAGACAAGGCCGCTCCACCTCGAGTATCACCATCTAATTTGGTTAAGATTACCCCATCAAAGTTCAGGCGATCGTTGAAGGCTTTGGCTGTATTCACCGCATCTTGACCCGTCATGGAATCCACTACGAAAAGGGTTTCTTGAGGCTGAATGGCTTTGTGAACACGTTCGATTTCGTTCATCATTTCCTCATCTACCGCTAAACGACCTGCGGTATCGACGATGACTACATTGAAACCATTGGCTTTGGCGTGTTGGATTGCGTTTTGGGCAATCTCTACAGGATTTTTGTTTTCTGGTTCAGAATATACCTCAACGGCTATAGAATCTCCAACAACATATAATTGTTGAATCGCTGCTGGACGATAAATATCACAAGCAACTAAAAGTACTTTTTTATTTTTTTTGGTTTGAAGATAGTTGGCTAACTTTCCAGAAAAGGTAGTTTTACCAGAACCTTGTAAACCTGACATTAAAATCACGGATGGATTTCCTGAAAGATTAATGCCGGCTACATCGCCACCCATTAATTCAGTTAATTCGTCTTTGACTAATTTTACCAATAATTGTCCTGGTTGCAAAGTCGTTAACACGTCTTGTCCGATGGCTTTTTCTTTTACTTTGGCGGTAAAATCTTTGGCAATTTTAAAGTTAACATCGGCATCCAATAAGGCACGACGTACTTCTTTTAAGGTATCGGCTACGTTGACTTCGGTAATTTTTCCGTGTCCTTTTAAAATATGAAACGCTTTATCTAACTTATCGCTTAAATTATCAAACATGATTTTCTATTTTTTTGAAATGCAAATATACTATAAAGGTTTAGAGGCACAAAGATTTGAAGTTTAAACTTTGTAGAATTTAGCCTTTTTTGAGCACAAAAAATGACTGTATAAAACCGCTAGATTTGATGGTTTTATAGGCACAAAGACAATCCAAAATGCAACTCTATAGCCCCGATTGCAGTGGAAATCCTTTTTTTGGACCTGACAGGTTTCTAAAACCTATCAGGTCTAAAAAAAGATTGTAACGGAAAGCGGGAAACTTGCCCATAAACAAGCCCTTTGTGCTGCTCCTAAAAAAAACAACAATGTTTTAAAACTGGAAATAAATAAAGGGGACTAATTCACTTGATGCCATTGCTGCGACCAACCAAAACGTAAGGGCGAGTACCAAAGCTTTCAATACCATGGGTAATTTATCAAACAATCCTTTTAAAGATTGGGTGATTTTTGCTGGTACAAAATGCAATACATACCCGATGGCAATCATTATGAAAACGTTTTGATAGCCTGAAATTACAATGGCCCATTGTTCCCAATTGAATTGTAAATCGCCTATTAAAGTAATCATGTCTATGGCGACTGAAAAATCTTTGGCTCTAAAAAAGATCCAACAAAAAACTACAAAATGAAAAGTCAGCAACACGGAAAGTACCGTAGTAATAGCTTTCCAAAAAGTGAATTTAGCGTTTTTGGGCGATGGAAAATAATCCGAAAATAATTTATTAATAGCTAATGCCACGCCATGTAAGGCGCCCCAAATGATGAATTTTAGACTTGCGCCGTGCCAAAATCCTCCTAGTAACATGGTGGTCATTAAGTTGACATTGGTATACAAGGTTTTTTGGCGGTCTTTGGCCAACAAAAATGTTAAGCAAAAAACAAGGAGCGATGCAATAGCAATGATGAATGGTATCGGGCTTGTGGCATAATAAAAAGTTGCCCATGTAATTAATCCTGCAAAAAACAAAACAGGAAACAAAAATCCTCCAATACTTCCTTTGCGGTTTCCTCCTACTGAAATATACAAGTAATCGCGCAACCAAGTGGAGAGCGAAATGTGCCATCTTCTCCAAAATTCAGTAATCGAGGCGGACTGATAAGGCGTTCTAAAGTTAATAGATAAACGGAATCCCATTAAGAGCGCGATTCCGATTGCCATGTCCGAATAGCCCGAAAAGTCACAATAAATTTGAATCGTATAGCCATAAGAAGCCATCAAGTTTTCGAAAGCGGTATAGCTTTTGGGTGCATCGAAGACGCGGTCGACAAAATTCAAAGATATATAATCCGAGATGACTGTTTTTTTGATTAATCCACCGATGATCAAAAAGATGGCCGAATCAAAATCTTCTCGTGAGAGTTTGATTTTGCTATAAATTTGTGGAATAAACTCAGAGGCTCGAACGATAGGCCCCGCCACCAACTGCGGAAAGAAGGATACGAAAAACATATAATCCAACATGTTCTTGGTGGGCTCCAGTTCTCGTCTATAAATATCGATGATATAACTCATAGATTGAAAAGTATAGAACGAAATTCCGACAGGTAAAATCACATCAATAAAATGAATTTGCCCTTCGAAAAGCAAATTATAATTATCAATTAAAAAATTAGAATATTTAAAATAGCCTAAAAATGATAAGTTAAAAATAACACTTATGATCAGAAAGAATTTACGGTAGCTTTCTTTTGTTTCTTCGTATAAAAATTTAGCCAAGGTATAATCGACTAATCCCGAAAAAACCAACAAACAAAAGTATATGCCACTGGATTTGTAATAAAAGAACAAGGAAAAAGCAAACACATAAATATGGCGATACACCCTAGTTTTGGCCTTGGTGGTCAAAATATAAATAGGATAAAACAACAAAAATAATCCTAAGAAAAAAGCGGTATTAAAAAGTATGGGTTCTTTGGGATTGAAGGTTATCCAATCTTGCACTCTTGCGGCATCAATAACGCCAAAAGTAGTATTCAACCAATTTGTTATATCTGAAAAAGTAATCAAAGTAATAGTTATTTATTAAATTCTTTAAAAGTAGTCATCAACATATTCGAGAGCATATTGCCTTGTAATTGATAACCGTTTGTGGTGTAATGTACGCGGTCAGGACTCATTAGTCCTTTACCATACATTTTATTCACGTCATGCATCCCGCCCAAAGTTTGAAACAAATCCCAAACTGCATAGTGTCCTAAAGTAGCGTAGTTCACCAAAATCTTGGCGTACTCATCCACAAAAGTATTTAGCTTATGGTGTGCCAAATAGGAAGGTGGTGGCGTTATGATCAAAACATCGACATTGGGTTGCTGTGTTCTGACTTTCAACAAAAATTCTTGCACTTGTTTTAAATACACCAAAGGAGCAATTTTTCCGTAGGATTCATTGGTACCCAAAGAAACAATAATTAAATCAGGCTGTAGTGCATTTAGTTGTTCAAAAAACAACGGATGTTTATTGTAATCCGAATATTTAGCGCCGTTAACACCTATGTTATGATACAAAATACCTGGTTCATTATTCTCTAAAACAATACCATTCAGAGCGTACAAAGACTCCTCTTTATTGGGCAAAATCACAAAACGATCCATGGCTTTATCCGAGGTACAAAAATGATAATTTGCAGCTTTCTCCAACGGATTTGCGTGGTACTGCGTGCGCACCATCGATTTTTCGGTGGTTTGATCGGTTGGAATTTTCAAGGTCTTCCCGGCAGTGATTTTGGTATTCGTTAGTTTATTTTCCTTTTTAAGTTGCGCTACGCTGATGTTGTATTTATCGGCTATAGTTGACAAAGATTCCCCTTTTTTAATAGTATGCACTACTTTTTTGGGCACCGCTTTGACGGTTACTTTTTTCTCAATATCGCCCACTTGTTCAAAAAGCGTGGCATTGTTTGGCGTGATTATTTTTAAGGTAGTAAAGTAATCTTCTTTGTTTTTAACTTGTAACGAAAGTCGCAAACTCTTGGACGTACTGGTCAATGAAAACCCACAAATCCCCACTGGACTGTCATTGAGAGGCAAGATGTTTTTATAGTTACTCCATTTTACATTAGAGGAAAAACGAACATCAGATGCTCCGTTGGTATGAGCCAAGGAATGCGGAAATACTAATCCGCGACCTCCATTGCCAAAGTATTGCTGTAAATTATCTCTGGTTACCGAAGTCATCACATCGCCTTGGATATGCGAATCACCTACGTGAACAATGTTTATTTTTCCTTTTTTATCGGTTTGCAATGCTTTTAATTTTGAAAAAAAGGTGGATAATTCAACCCCATTTTGAATTCTTTGTGGGTAAAATTCTTGTCCAGAAAACTCATTTGTTGTCAAAAAAACCATAAGCACAAGTATAAATGTGTTGCTAAAAAACTTGTCAAAACTCAGCACAACCTTAGAAATAGCATCAGTTTTCATTTCCTTCGTCCGTTTTTGTCCCCTCGGGTACTAAATTTAAAGTATCGACAACTGGTTTTGCGTTCATCACTTTGACCTTACTGCGGAGTCTTTTATATTCTTGATATCCATTCATAAGATGTTGGTACAACATACCCGCCACTTTTTTAGAACCTCGCATGTTAAAATGCGTATAATCCTTGTTGGCCATCACGGGCTCTTCATCCGCCCATTTGATCATGGAGCCATCGCCTCCCATCAAAGTATACAGATTAACATAACCCGATTGGGTTTTTAATGCATAATTACGTTGCGCATGGGTTAAGGGTACTACGGCCGAATCGGTTTTCATTTCGGTCTTATATTTCGTGGCTTTATCGGCTGTAGAAATAATCAATATTGAAGCGCCGGGAAATCCTTCACGCAGACGGTTTACGGTTTTGGTCATGCTTCGAGCGTACCAATTATAATCTTTGGTTCCATAATTTAGCACATTCGTTCCGTAATGAAGGACAATCAAATTGTAATTTAATTTTTTATGAAAAGCCTGCATCAATGCGGGATCAAATTTTGAGATTGGAATTCCTGAATTACCTCTTTGGGAAAAATTATCAACATGAACTCCTTTACCATTGTCAAAATTAAATCCATAGATGGGTACCGATTTGGCATTGGTAAAACTCAAGCGTAAGCTTTTCAGACTTCCTTTTTTTAATACAATCGTATTGAGTCGATTGACAGCCGCTAAGGTTTTATGAATCGTATCCTTATCAATAGCATATTGTACTTGACCAAATAAATGATCAGAACTACCATAGAATAAAGTAGGATTATGTAACATATTCGTGTTCTTGGAGCGGCCAGCGGTATATTTAACCCAAGTTTCTTCCGAAGGATGATTGGCAAAAAACACTTGACCGTTGACACCAAAAGGACGAATTGGATTTTTTACATTCAAATACGATTGTTTCTTCCAATTGTTGGAAAACTCATGCAATACTGAACTTCTTGAGGCTGCCGATTCTGAACTGATCGATACAAAACCCACACCTTGCCCGCCAAAAGTATTTTGAAACGAGGAGCGAATGTCTTGCACAATCATATCGCCATCGGTCATAGAATCGCCAAAATACGCAATACGAACTTTGGCTTCTGGATTCTTTTCAACTTGGTACAATTGTTCAAAAAATGGAATCAAAAACTGATAACCTTTATAATTCTCTACGGTTTCTTCGGGAAAGGTAACGCCTAATACTTCTTCAAAAACAACCTTTTGATCCGACATGGTATCATTAGGCGTAGCCTCAGCTAGCTCAGGTTCGGACTCAAAAGCATCAATCAGCATACTATCAATAAGTACACTTTTGGTAGGCGATTTTGAAGCATCAAATATCCTTTTGGGCAACACTTCTTTAATGCCTAAAAAAAAGATAGCGGCTAATAAAAGGATACAAAAGGATCTAAAAAAATATGATTTTGGTGTTTTCACAAGTTTTGAATTGAAAAAGAATAAACTTATTAGTGTGACAATTTACATGCGTTCTGGAACATTAATTCCTAATAAACGGAAAGCTGCCGCAATCGTATCGGCTACTTTTTTGGACAATTGTACTCTAAAGGTTTTCTTTACAAGGTCTGCTTCACCTAAAATAGAAACGGCTTGGTAGAACGAATTGTACTCGCGCACCAACTCATACGTATAATTGGCAATCAACGCCGGACTATGATTTTGAGCCGCATTCTGAATCACTTCTGGAAACAACTCCAATTGTTTGATGAGTTCTTTTTCTTTTTCATTCAATTCGTTTAGAGCACTTGGCGCAGAAAAATCAAAAGCCGCTTTACGAATAATCGACTGGATTCTGGCATAAGTATATTGAATGAAAGGCCCTGTATTTCCAGCAAAATCTACAGATTCTTCTGGGTTAAACAAAATACGCTTTTTAGGGTCAACTTTTAGAATGTAATATTTCAAAGCTCCTAATCCAATGGTGCTATATAAAGCAGCCTTTTCTTCGGCTGAATATTCGTCTAATTTACCCAAATCTTCAGCAATTTTTTGAGCGGTATCCGTCATTTCTTGCATCAAGTCATCGGCATCTACAACAGTTCCTTCACGGCTTTTCATTTTTCCTGAAGGCAAATCTACCATTCCATACGAAAGATGATACAAGCTAGAAGCCCAGTCAAAACCTAGTTTTTTTAATATCAAAAACAATACTTTGAAATGGTAATCTTGCTCGTTTCCTACTGTGTACACCATTCCTCCTACATCAGACATGTCTTTTACACGCTGAATGGCGGTTCCAATATCTTGCGTCATATAAACCGCTGTCCCATCTGAACGCAAAACAATTTTACGATCCAAACCTTCATCGGTCAAGTCAATCCAAACCGAACCATCTGGGTCTCTTTCGAAAATACCTTTATCTAATCCTACTTGCACGACATCTTTTCCTAGCAAATAGGTATTGCTTTCGTAATAATAACTATCAAAATCAACTCCCAAATTCTTATAGGTAGTCGCAAAACCATCATATACCCATTGGTTCATTGTGCTCCAAAGTGCTTTCACCGCAGCATCACCCGCTTCCCATTTCAATAGCATTTCTTGGGCTTCCAAAAGAATAGGCGCTTGTTTTTTAGCTTCTTCTTCGGTTTTACCTTCGGCCATTAATTGGTTGATTTCTTCTTTATACGCTTTATCAAAAGCCACGTAATAATTCCCCACCAATTTATCTCCTTTCAAGCCTGTGCTTTCTGGAGTGGCGCCGTTTCCGAATTTTTGCCAAGCCAACATCGACTTGCAAATATGGATTCCTCTGTCGTTGATGATTTGTGTTTTGTATACTTTTTTTCCAGAAGCTTTGATAATTTCAGCAACGGAATATCCTAAAAGATTGTTTCTAACATGTCCTAAATGCAAAGGTTTATTAGTGTTAGGCGAAGAATATTCTACCATTACCGCTTTCGCATCTGGATTTGGCGTTACAAAACCATAATGAATATCGTCTTTGATTCCGTTGAAGAAATTCAAATAGTAGGCATCGGCAATGACAATGTTCAAAAAACCAGATACCACGTTAAAACGAGCCACTTCGGCTACATTTTCTACCAAATAATTTCCAATTTTGTTTCCTAACTCTACCGGACTACTTTTGATTACTTTCAATAAGGGAAAAATAACCAAGGTAATGTCTCCTTCGAATTCTTTTCGAGTCGCTTGAAATTCAACTTTATCAAGAGAAACGTCAAATAAGGTTTGAACGGCTTTATGAATAGACGGGGTAAGAATATTTTGTAATGACATGTAAACTGTGTTTTAAAAGTGGGCAAAGATACTGCTTATTTAGCAATTAGAAAACCGCTTATTTTATGAATATGTTCGATTTTTCCTAATACTATTCAAAAAAATAACAGTGCTTTCTGTTTTTTTTGAAATGGAATCAAAAAAAGATTTTACAGTGCTCTTTTCCAGCAATAAATCTCTGACTTAAAATCAATTAAAAGTAAATATTGTTTAATCAAAACGAGCCCGAAAAGCCTACAAAAAAGGGAATAATCGTCTCTCAAAGTAAACATTTCTTAATTTTTCTTGTAACATATCGCAAGCTTTAGCGTCTAAATAAATCATCAATCAAAATCAATCCATCATGAAAATCAAACTAATCACTTTTCTACTACTATGCGTAGTTGGAATAGGAACGGCACAAAATTCTGGAAAAATCACCGGAAAAATCACTGAAAAAACTTCAAACGCTCCGATATCTTATGCTATCGTTTCACTAAAAGATAACGGAAAAGTTGTCTCGGGCGCAAACACTGATGACAATGGCGAATTCACCATTAAGAATTTGGCTTTAAAAAGCTATACCATCGAAATTCAATACATCGGATTTAGAAAATACATCGGGTCAGCCATTTTAAGTGAAAACAAAAAAGAAGCCTCGTTCAAAGTTAGCTTAGAAGAAGAAGCAACACAATTGAAAGGCGTAAACATTGTTAGCGAACGCTCTACTATTGAACAAAAAATCGACCGAAAAGTAATCACTGTCGGAAAAGATTTGACCACGGCAGGTGCATCGGCTTCTGACATTATGAACAATATTCCTTCTGTAAATGTGGACCAAGACGGAAAATTATCGTTGCGTGGCAATGAAAATGTGCGTGTCTTAATTGACGGTAGACCGACCAACATTGACCCAGCGCAATTGCTAAAACAAATCCCATCGACTTCTATCAAAAAAATAGAATTGATTACCAATCCTAGTGCTAAATACAATCCTGAAGGAATGTCGGGCATCATCAATATCATCTTGCACAAAAATGCCAATACTGGTTTTAACGGAAGCTTTAGCGGTGGAATTACCTTTGGTGAAACTGCCAAATACAACCAATCTTTGGATATGAATTACAAAGTAGGCAAAGTGAATTTCTTTGGTAACGGAGGACGCAACTTTGGTACTTATTTCAACGATGGAAAAATCGCGAGATTGGACCAAGATTTAGTGCAACGATTAGATATTGCAAATGAAAACGATTCGTATTTGTACAAAGTGGGAATGGATTATTTAATCAACGACCACAATACCTTGTCTTTTTACACCAACCAAAACAAAGCGGATGGAACTGGAAATGTAAATACCAACATTGACTACAACAACGGTGGAACGATTGACAAAATTCTGCAAAAATCGACTTACGAAGGACCCAATCAAACAGGAACTTACAACTTGGCGTACAAACATATTTTCAAAAAAGAAGGCCACACGCTAGATGTAGAAGCCAACTTTAACGATTACAAAGAAACCCAAAGAGCAAGTTTTGATACCGAAACGACTACGACTAACAATACAAACAACACTGTTTTTTTCAAAGACAATATCAAAGATGCTCAAAAACTGAGTACTTTCAATGTGGATTATGTTAATCCAATCAACGAAAAATCAACACTTGAAGCAGGAGCCGAAGCCAGAATCACTAGAACAGAGAACAATTACAGCACTGGAAATCCATTAGTAGCTCCAGCCGACCAACAATCGAATTACACGTACGATATTGATATTTATTCTGCCTATGCCACTTTTGGTCAAAAATTCAAAAAGATTAGTTACCAATTAGGGCTCGTTTTGAAAGTTACAAAGTAGCTGCTAACCTAAACAGAGGAAAAACCACCTTTGATGACGATTACATTACTGTCTATCCTTCTGCTTATTTGACTTATAATTTGAATGAGAAAAATACGTTGCAATTCAGTTATAGCCGTCGTGTAGACCGTCCAGGTTTAGAGCAAACCAAACCTATCCGTGAATTTGCAACTCCTTTGGTGACTTCTTTTGGAAATCCAGAATTGCGTCCACAATTCACCAATTCGATTGAAGTGAATTATACCAAAGTGTTAGAAAAAGGAAGCATTACCGCAGGTGTATTCGTGAGAAGCATCAACGACCAAATCAGTCGTATCTTGTACCCTGATGAAAATGACCCAAGTGGACAAAGACAGATTTTGACTTACACCAACTTCGATAACAATACGGCTTCTGGATTTGAAGTGTCTGCCAATTATAAAATCACCAAATGGTGGGACATACAACCAGCTATTGATTTTTCGAGCATCAAACAACAAGGAGTAGTTTTTGCTTTTGACCCAGTAACCAACACCAGCAAACCTTTGGAAAGAAATGTAACTGTTTCAGCTTTCAACGGTCGATTGAATTCTAACTTCAAAGCCAACAAGCGCTTAAGCTTTTTACTTTTCGGATTCTACAGAGGAAGTGTGGATGGATTGCAAAATAACAGCAAAGAAATGTACAAAATTGACAGTGGTGCTCGCTATACTTTGCTAAACAACAAAATGAACATTAGTGTGCGTTTCAATGATATGTTCAACACTATGCGTTATGCTTTCGATGCTGAATATCCTTATCCACAAACTGGAGCATTTACTTGGGAAAGCCGAACAGTATACTTGGGTGTAACCTACGGTTTTGGTGGCGGAAAAAACAAAAGTTTACAACGCAAACAAAGAGATGACAATACGAATAAAGGAGGCGGAGGTATGTTTTAATCCAGAATCCTTTCCTTATTTTTTTTATTTTTTACTTGTAGAAAAAGAACCCCTAGAGACTGCCAACTCTAGGGGTTCTTTGTTTTGAAATGCACGGTGTAAAACAATAGTTACAATCGCATTTACTATTTAGGGCTTGCTGAAAAATTGCAAATCCAATAAGACACAGGTGTTTAGAGCTACTTTTTCTTGTTTAAATGCAAAGAATTCTTTATTTTTAAAGAAAAAAGCTTGCAGTTATGTTCAATTATACGGCACAAAACCAGTTGGAAATTTTTGATTTTAAAACCGAATTCCAGAGCAAATTAGACCCTAATAATAGATGGGTAAAAATGGCAAAACTCCTTGATTGGGACAGACTTGCAGAGGTTTATAGTCAGAATTTCAGTTCAACAATGGGTGCCAAAGGTATTGATGCCCGAATCATAATCGGTGCTTTGATAATCAAGCATATAGAGGCTAAAGATGATAGAGGCACCATAGATGCAATCAAGGAAAATCCATATATGCAGTTTTTTCTTGGTTTTGACCATTTCAGTTCAGAAGCAGTATTTGATCCGAGTCTCTTTGTACATATCAGAAAGCGTTTAGGCAATGGGGATTTTGACAAAATGAACCAAGTAATAATAGCCCAAGCGTTGAATTTAAACGAAAAAGACAAGACCAAAGAGGAACGAAAAAATACCGACGAAGATAATTTTTCGCACAATGACTCCAGTCACGAACCGACAAACAAAGGAAAGTTGCAGATGGATGCAACCATTGCAGATGCCCATATCAAATTTCCTACCGATTTGAGTTTATTAAACGATAGTCGTGAAAAATCAGAAAAGTTGATTGACAGACTATGTTTGTCACTAAGGCTGCCCAAACCAAGAACTTACCGCAGAGAGGCAAGAAAAAAATGGTTGAATTTATCCAAAAGCAAGAAGAATAGTTTTAAACAAATACAAAACGGCATCAAACAACAGCTCAATTATTTAAAAAGAAACATCAAAAGCATTGATAAAATACTGGAAGAAAATCCGTTGTCACTATGTTGTTTTGACAAGAAGGAATACAAATATCTGTTGGTCATAAAAGAATTGCACAGACAGCAATTGGAAATGTTCCAAGAGAAAAAGCATACCGTCTCGAACAGAATCGTGAGCATTCATCAACCCCATATTCGTCCGATGGTTCGAGGAAAACAAGGAAAGAAAGTTGAATTTGGAGCAAAGATAAACGTCAGTCTGCAACAAGGATATGCAAGAATAGACCAGTTCAATTATGAGACATTCAACGAAGGAACTTGTTTGATCGAACAAGTTGAGAATTACAAGAAACTCAACGAACACTATCCAGAACTGGTTCAGACAGATGAAATTTATATGAATCGTGAAAACAGGAAGTTCTTAAAAGACAGAAACATACGACACACTGGAAAACCATTGGGCAGAAAGCCCAAAGAAGATTTAAGTCGATATGAAAAAACCAAATTGAAAAATGAACGAGGGGAACGAAATCATATAGAAGGCAAATTCGGGCAAGGGAAATCAAAATACAAACTCAATAAGATTATGGCAAGATTGGCACAAACCAGCGAATCTTGGATAGGTGCCATATTCTTTGTGATGAATATTCTAAAGCTAAGCAAGGAATATTTTTGGCTCTTTTTGAATGGCCTGATTTTATCTCTTTTCTTAAGAAATCCCAATTATGAAAGTGATTATTTGGTGAAATTAAATCCAGTTATATGAAAATTGAGAATACTTTTTCAGCAAGCCCTATTTAGTTCTCTTGATTTTGATTGGATTTTGTCTAGTATCAAAAACATCAACTACTTCAATCGTATTCAGTTGATTATTGACGAAATAAATGATTTTATAATTTTTAAAAACTATATATCGAAACTCTTTAATTTATAATTCAAAAAAAACAACTAATTCTTAGAAAAATCGGTCCACTTGACTTTTAACTCCATTTTTCAATTTCTGTTAAAAGGTCATTCGCATCTGTTACTTTACCATTTTTAACATCTTCCAAAGACTTATTAATTCTTTTATGAAATTCATCTACTGTCATTGGATTCAGTTCTTCCTCATTCGCAGCTGTGTTCCTAAGTAACTTTTCAAATTGAGCAATCGTTTTCTCACTCTCTACTTTTAGAAAGTCTTGGATGAAATTTAATTTTCGTGTTTGTAAATCCATTTTCCAATCTTTTTTTCAAAATTACAAATTAAAATAACTCCTAAATTGCTTTATGACTATTTTAAAAATAAAGATTATACAACCTAATGAATTAAAAGACATTTTTTAGATAACTTTTTGCTCTAAAAACGAACAATAAAAGGCTACCTAAAGTAAGGAAAATACAACCACTATTCTTCACGCAACAACTCCACCAACTTAGTCAATGTTTTTTGAAAAGCTAGAAGCTCCTCTTGGCTGATAGAAGCATTCGCAAAAGATTCCATAATCTTTTGCGGAATGCAAACGGCTTGTTCTTTGAGTGCTTGCCCGCTTGCTGATAAAGTAACCAAAACGGCTCGTTCGTCTTTCGAAGAACGTGACCTAGTGAGCAATTCCTTTTGTTCCAGTCGTTTCAATAGAGGCGTCAATGTATTGGATTCTAAAGCCAAACGAGTGCCTATTTCTGTTACGGTTTGTGCGTTCTTTTCCCATAAAACCAGTAACACTAAATACTGTGGATACGTAATCCCCAAGTCTTCCAAAAAAGGAGTATACAGCTTTGTGGTCAAACGAGAAGCCGCATACAACGGAAAACAAAGTTGGTTCTCGAGATATAACGTGCTAAAATCTTTTTCCATTGTTAGAGGATTTCTTGAAGGTATTTTTCGATGGCTTCAGGGGTTGTAATCGGTGCAAAACGTCGTACAGGACGTCCGTTTTTATCGATAACAAATTTAGTGAAATTCCATTTTATGGTACTTCCCAAAATACCTCCTAAACTTGCTTTCAAATACACAAACAAAGGATGCGCTTGGCTTCCATTTACCTCAACTTTCGAAAACATTGGAAAACTAACACCATAATTGACTTGACAAAAGGTTTCAATTTCTGTCGCGTTTCCTTTTTCTTGCTTCCCGAATTGGTTGCAAGGAAATCCCAGAATCACCAAACCTTGACTCTCATATTTTTGATACAACTTTTCAAGACCTTCGTATTGAGGTGTTAATCCACATTGACTGGCGGTGTTGACAACGAGTATCGTTTTTCCTTTATAAGCACTCATTGGAATGCGTTTGCCTTGAATGGATTCGGCTTCAAAATCATAAAAAGACTGTTGCGAAATAGCCTTTCTCTTTTTCAATAAATAAGCCAAAGCTCCAGTGGACCAAAGTGCCCAAAGCACTAAAACAGGTTGAAAAAACAAACGAGTCAAACGCTTGTTATCAGTATTCAAACCAAAAGAATCGATGCCGTAATAGTACTGTGAAAGATTCCCAGGAAAAATCAAAATAAAGAATATACCAAGCGCTATTCCAACGTATAATTTTTGGCTCACCCAAAAAATAAGTGCTAAGCCCAAAGCCATTTCGACTATCCCTGAAGACAACACCACAAAATCCATAAAACCAGGGTCTGTTGTAAGCCATTTGGGAACTTGTGCTAAAAATGCCGTTCTGTTAAATGTTAAGTGACTTACACCTGCGTAAGTCATAAATGCGCCCAAAAGAATGCGCATACTGTTTTGAAAGAATGTTGTTTTCATTTTTATATCTTTTACGATTAAATCGTGTGCGATACAAATATAAATCATTTTATTTATGATTTATAAAAAAATCTAAAAAACTTGAGTGAGAAACTTCAAAAAAAAAACTGCTCCTTATTTGATAAAAAAAAGCAACGAAATACAATCCGTTGCTTTTATGGTTTCGTCTGATGCGTTTATTTTGAATTCTATTCTTTAGCCCCTTTACGTTGTGTGGCATAATACACTGGAATTCCAGTAAGCATAATCAATACACCCCAACCACAAGTAGAGAATTTGGTAAACAATAACGAAATACAAATGGCCGACGCGACAACAATGTACAAGCCTGGTAAAAAAGGATAACCAAATGCTTTATAGGGACGCTCAGCATTAGGCATTTTTTTACGTAAAATAAAAATTCCGTAAATGGTCAAAATATAAAAAATCAAGACAATGATGATCACAAAATCTAATAAATCACCATATTTACCCGTCAAGCACAAAGCCGAAGCCCAAATACATTGTGCCCAAAGTGCCCATTCTGGTACGCTATTTTTATTAAGTTGTGCTGCTTTTTTGAAAAACAAACCATCTTTAGCCATAGTATAATACACTCGTGATCCTGCCATGATCAGCCCGTTGTTACAGGCAAAAGTCGAAATCATGATCATCACCGCAATTATCACCGTGCCATAATCACCAAAAGTATATTGTGAAGCAACTACTGCTACCCTATCAGATTTGGCAGTGGCTATTTCTTGAAACGGAATTACCGCCAAAAACATCAAATTCGTTAGTACATAAATTATAGTAACTGTGAAAGTGCCCAAAAACAAACTCAACCCAACATTACGTTTAGGATTTTTCAATTCGGCCGCAATAAACGTAACACCATTCCAAGCATCACTAGAGAACAGAGAACCAACCATCGCCATTGAAATTCCGCTCAATAAAGCCACGCCAGTTATGGATTTCCATTCTCCGCTTGCAACGTCAAAAGACTTGGTGTTCCAAGTATCAGCCCAGTTTTGATTCCAAATGTCTGCCTTCGCGGCAAGCAAAAACCCGAAGATAATCAAGCCGAAAAGCGATAGAATTTTAATAATGGTCATTACTGTTTGCAACGTTTTACTGTCCTTTACCCCGCGGCTATTGAGATACGTTAAGAAAATAATGGTAATAATAGAAACAATTTGAGCAGCGTTGAGTTGAAAAGCTCCCAATTCGAATAGCAAATTTTCATCACTTAAAGAAGGTATTAAATACGCAGCAAATTTTGAAAAACCCACACCCACGGCAGCAATCGTACCGGTTTGAATGACTGCAAAAAAACTCCAACCGTAAAGAAACGCAATCAATTTGTTGTAGGCCTCTTTTAGGTATACGTATTGTCCGCCTGCATTGGGCATCATGGCACTCAATTCACCATAGCTCACGGCGGCAATCATGGTAATTAATCCAGAAATGAGCCATATTAAAATTAGCCAAGCCGATGATCCCACTTGTCGAGCAATATCGGCACTCACTATAAATATTCCTGAACCGATCATGGAACCAACTACGAGCATGGTGCCGTCTAAAAGTCCGAGTTCACGTTTAAAATCTTGGGGATTGTTGTCTTGCATGAGGTTTTTCTGTTTTGGTTTTAGTTGACTAAAGATATACTTTTTTGTGAAAAATCAGGAATTTTGAAAAAAGAATAGGATTCGAATGGATATAGAAAAATGCACAAATCATCCTATAAACTCAAAAGAGAGTGAAAGTTTTTTTAGTATTTTTGAAGATGTCTCCAAAAGGGTACTATGATGACTTTTAGCCCCGGGAGGAGCGGCATCCTTTGCTTTTTTTCTAAAGAAAAAGCAAAGATATAGCGGATCACGGGACTTTGATGGCTAAAAAGCCTCTTGTTACTGCTCCTAAAAATTAGCAAACTTAAAAAAGGAACTATTATCAATACTATTTTCCTCCCATGAAAAAACTTCTCCTGTCCCTATTCTTTTTGGTTTTTGCCGTTTCTGCTGCTACTGCACAAACGCAGTTAGAGATGAACGAAAAAGCTTCACTAGACTATAAAAAAGCCGATGCGGAACTCAACAAAGTCTATAAAAAGTTGGTTTCGCTTTTGGACAAAAATGAAAAAGTGTTACTCATTCAAGCGCAAAAAGACTGGATAAAATACAGAGATTCGCATTGTAAATATGAAGCCGACCCTTATACGGGTGGAAGCATAAAACCTTTAATTTTGTTGACTTGTTTGGAGGAAATCACCAAAGAAAGAACCAAGCATTTGAAAGAAAGTCTCAAAAATCAAAACCAATAAGTTATGGAAACCATAGCCTCTTATTTAGCGAAATTTCCCGAAGCGAGTCAGAAAAGAATGCATCAAATTAGAGCGCTCATTTTGGAAAAAGCACCCGAGGCTCAAGAAAGTATTAGCTACGGAATGCCCGCCTACAAAACCAATGGGAAGCCGTTGATTTACTTTGCGGCTTTCAAAAATCACATTGGTTTGTATGCCACGCCTTCTGGTCATTCGCATTTCGCTGAAGCATTTTCGTCCTACAAACAAGGTAAAGGCTCCGTCCAATTTCCGAATAAACAACCGCTTCCACTTGATTTAATCGCAGAAATAATAGCTTTCAGGGTAGAAGAAAACAAGAAATAGCCTTTTCAAAGCAACTATCATAGTATGAAATATTCTTTTTTAGTCCTTTTTTTTATCCTTCATTTTTCAGTTCAAGGGCAAACAATTTTAAAACAAAGTGCGCCTTTGACGATTGGTGAAGTGAAAACTATTTCCTCTTCGATTTTAAAAGAAGAGCGAACGTTAAATATCTATTTGCCACAAAATTATGATGTGACCAAAGCCTATCCTGTAATTTATCTTCTTGATGGAAGTAGGAATGAAGATTTTCTGCATATTACAGGCTTGGTTCAGTTTTTCAACCTTCAATTCAAAATGCCTGATTGTATTTTGGTAGGCATTGCCAATATTGACCGTAAAAAAGACTTTACTTTTTTTACCGATAAAAAAGACTTTCAAAAAGAATTTCCAACTACAGGACATTCGGAAGAATTTATCAATTTTATTGAAAAAGAGTTACAGCCCTTTATTCAATCGCAATACAAAACCAACGGAACCAACTACTTAATTGGTCAAAGCTTGGGCGGACTTTTAGCCACTGAAATCGTCCTAAAACGCCCCAATTTATTCTCGCATTACTTAATTGTGAGTCCAAGTTTGTGGTGGGATGACGAAAGTTTACTAACACAAGCGCCAGAATTACTATCAAAATCAAGCCTTCAACCAAAATATATTTACATAGCAGTTGGAAAAAAAGAGCATCCTGTGATGCAAAAAGATGCCGAAACATTGTTTGCAATTTTGCAGAAAGCACAATTAAAAGACACCAAAATAGATTTCAAGAGTATGCCAAATGACAATCATGCTACTATTTTGCATCAAAGTATCTATGAAGCTTTTCTTTTGTTGTTTCCGTTTAAAGAATAAAAAAACCTCACTTCGCTATGGCAGCAGCAAAATGAGGTTATTACAACAAACTACAAGTAACAAATTAAACTATTAAAACAAACTCTTCTATTTTTTTAAGCAATCCCGCAAAGCGAAATCGAGTTTTTTAAATTGAAAGCGGAAGCCTAAATCGAGTAATTTATCATTAGAAACCCGACGCCCCGTGAGCAACAGAAGTGCCATTTCACCTAAGGCTAATTGCAACACAAAAGCAGGAACTTTGGGCAACCAAACCGAATATCCATAAATATGAGCTAAGGTTTTAGAGAAAAGCGTATTGGTTGTACTGTCTTCTATTGCCGCATTGTAGGCGCCTTGCATTGCTTCATTTTCTAGTGCTTCTAAATAAATGGCACACAAATCGTGAATATGAATCCAAGGCATATATTGATTCCCCGAACCCAATGCCGAACCGAATCCGTATCGAAAAACAGGTACCATTTTTTGTAAAAAGCCAGAACTTTCTCCCAAAACCAAACCTGTTCTTACTTTGACCGTTCGGATACCAAGTGGCGCAATTGCATCTACAGCTTTTTCCCATTCTAGACATACCTTACCCAAAAAATCGTGCGCAGCTGGTGAAGTTTCAGTACAAATTCCTTCGCCATTCAACGCGCCGTAAATTCCGATTCCAGATGCAGAAATAAAAGCTTTAACATTATGCTTATTTGACTGTAAAACCGATGCCAATAAAGCCGTAGATTGAACTCTACTATCTAATATCGCTTTTTTGCGTTCTACTGTCCAACGTTTCTCTGCAATAGATTCTCCAGCAAGATGAATAATATAATCGGCATCCAAAACGGCTTTTTCTTCTATACTCCCTGTTGTAATATCCCAAGTATAATAGGATACTGTTGAAGTATTTTTTTTAGGAGTCCGAGTCAATACGCTTATTGCAAACCCTCTTTCGGTCAATGTTTTTATCAAAAAACGACCAATAAAGCCTGTACCACCTGTTATTAAAACTGTCTTTTTCATCTTATTTTTTGTGTTATCAAAATAACTTATGCAAACATAGGTTAAAATTTTGTTTAACATTATTAATAATAAGTTAAACAATAGTATCTTTATACTCTAAATTAAATCAAACAACAATGGCAACTAAAAAAAATGAACTAACAAAAGAGAAAATTATCTCCTTATATATGAACTATGTATTGGAGCACAATGCTAAACCCAAATCCATTTATCAGTTTACCAAAGAAAATGGTTTTAGTGAAGCACAACTTTATGCCTACTTTGGTACTCTTGACGCTATAGAAAAAGAAATTTTTATTCAATTCTTTGACAAAACCATCGAATTGTTAGACAAAAATCCTTCTTACACTGAGTATGACATGAGAGGCAAATTACTAAGCTTCTATTTCACTTTCTTTGAACTACTTACCGCTAACCGAAGTTATGTTTTATATGCATTGCAGCAACATAAAAATCAGTTAAAAAATGTAATGCTTTTGGCTGATATTCGAAAAAAATTCAAAAATTACATTGGTGAAATTACCACCGATGATTTCCGTATTCAAATTGAGCGTTTTCAAGAATACCAAGAAAAAGCGACTAAAGAATCGTTGTGGATTCAGTTTCTACTCACCTTAAAATTTTGGATGGAAGATCATTCGGCAGGATTTGAAAAAACAGACATCTATATAGAAAAATCGGTAAAAGCTGCCTTCGAACTAATGAACATCACTCCTATTGACAGTTTAATCGATTTTGGAAAATTCCTATTCAAAGAAAAAATACAAAAAAACTAATGAAAACTATAGACTATATTCCTACTTCAAAGATTGAAAGAGCAACCAAATTGGTGCAAACGGGAGCAAAAGTAGGCGTGAATTACCTAAAATATTACGGCGAAAAAATAGTCAACTCAGACTTGACAAGAGATAAACTCAACGAAGACAATGCCGAAGATATTTATGACGGACTAAAAAGCTTGAAAGGAAGTGCGCTGAAAGTAGCACAAATGCTGAGTATGGATAAAAATTTTCTACCGCAAGCTTATGTAGAAAAATTTTCATTGTCGCAGTTTTCTGTTCCGCCGCTTTCGGCTCCTTTGGTACTCAAAACCTTCAAATCGAATTTTGGCAAAACCCCTTATGAAATTTTTGACGAATTCAATGCCGAATCGGTAAACGCAGCAAGTATTGGTCAAGTGCATTTGGCCAAGAAAAACGGAAAAAAATTGGCGGTAAAGATTCAATATCCAGGCGTAGCCAATAGCATTTCTTCGGATTTGGCTTTGGTAAAACCAATGGCGATTCGAATGTTTAATCTACAAGGCAAAGATTCTGATAAATACTTTAAAGAAGTAGAAGACAAATTGATTGAAGAAACCAATTATACGCTTGAACTAAAACAGAGTCAAGAAGTCGTCGCTGCTTGCCAAAAGATAGACAACTTGGTTTTTCCTGCTTACTATCCTGAATTTTCATCCGAAAAAATCCTGACAATGGATTGGATGACAGGCAAACATTTATCTGAGTTCACTGCTAGAAATGCCAATCAAGAAACAGCTAATAAAGTAGGACAAGCACTTTGGGATTTTTATATGTATCAAATTCACGTCTTACGAAAAGTGCACGCCGACCCACATCCTGGTAACTTTTTGGTAGATAACAACCAGCAATTGGTCGCATTGGATTTTGGCTGTATGAAAAGCATTCCGAATGACTTTTATGTGCCTTACTTTGAATTAATCAACAAAGAAATCATCGACAACAAACAGCTTTTTAATGCTAAGTTATTTGAACTTGAGATTTTAAGAAAAGAAGATACTCCAGAGGAAATTGCGTATTTCACCAGTATGTTTTATGACTTGTTGTCCCTATTCACTTTACCGTTTCAAGATACGCATTTCGATTTTTCAGACGAAGTCTTTTTTAACAATATTGCGCAATTGGGTGAGCGATTTGCCAAAGACACCAACCTGCGCAAGATGAATGGTAATCGCGGTTCCAAGCATTTTATTTATATGAATAGAACATTCTTTGGCTTGTATAATTTGATGTTTGACCTTAAGGCTTCCATTGCCGTAAATCAATACCAAAACTATTTATAAAATTGAAAAAAACGCACTTGCCTTCCAAAATATGCGTGGTATGTAATCGCCCTTTTGATTGGAGAAAAAAATGGGGAAAAGTTTGGGACGAAGTAAAATATTGTAGCGAAAAATGCAAAAGAAACAAAAAGGAATCGTTTGGTTCAAAAATGACCTAAGAGTCGCGGATCATCCAGCGCTACGCAAGGCTATTGCCGAAAATGAAAGCGTAGTTGGAGTGTATTGCTTTGACCCAAAACAGTATGCAACCACGGCATTTGGATTTAAAAAAACGGCGCATTTTAGAGCACAGTTTACCATAGATTCGGTTCAAGAATTAAGGGCAAATTTGGCAACCCTTGGCATTACGCTTTTGGTGTATCACGATTCGGCTGCACAAATCATTCCGACTTTGATTGATTCTTCTATCCAAACTACGATTTACTTTCAAAACGAATGGACGAGCGAAGAAAAAGAGGAAATCGATAGCGTGAAAAAAAATTGCGGTTCAACTGTAGAATTTGTCGCAACTTATCATCAATTTTTATTTCCGCCAGAAGTCATTCCGTTTTCGATAGCCGAAATACCAGCTGTTTTTACACAATTCAGAAATGCTTGTGAAAAAAAAGCCCTCGTTCCGAAAATTGTCAAGCTAACCGCTCTACCCGAGTCCAATATAATTGACATACAAACCACAATTCCTACTTTGGAAGATTTAGGATTTACAACATTTGAAGAAGATAGAAGAACCGCTTTCCCTTTTCGTGGTGGCGAAAATCAGGCTTTGGCAAGACTACAAGAATACCTTTGGAACACCAAAAAAATCAGTAAGTACAAACAAACCCGCAACGGATTAATTGGCACAGATTACAGCTCAAAATTTTCGCCTTGGTTGGCCAATGGATGCCTTTCGCCCAAAACCATTTATTGGGAAATCAAGCACTACGAAAAAGAAGTAGAAGCCAATGAGTCCACGTATTGGTTGGTTTTCGAATTGCTTTGGAGGGATTATTTCAAATACATTTCGCTGCAAAACGGTAATGCAATCTTTAAAATTGGAGGCATTCAAAACAGAAAGTATCAATGGTCGCAAGACAAAAAAACCATTCAACAATGGATTAACGGTACTACGGCAGAACCTTTTGTAAATGCAAATATGCTGGAACTGCAACAAACAGGTTGGATGAGCAACCGCGGACGACAAAACGTAGCTTCTTACTTTGCCAAAACGTTACTCTTGGATTGGAGAATTGGAGCTGCCTATTTTGAATCGATGTTATTGGATTATGATGTACACAGCAATTATGGCAATTGGATGTATGTTTCAGGTGTAGGCAACGACCCTCGAGACCGAAAATTCAATGTCGCCTTGCAAGCCCAAAACTATGACAAGCAGTCGAAATTTCAACAACGCTGGCTTCAACAACAACTTTTTTAAAAGATGAATTCAAATAAAAAACATATCAATATCGTTTGGTTCAAAAGAGACCTTCGTTTGCAGGACAACGAGGCTATCCATAATGCAATCCAATCTGGTCAGCCTACACTTTTACTGTATGTTTTTGAAAAATCATTGCAAAACGATACGCACTACAGCGCAAGGCATTGGAATTTTATCAAGCAATCTATCGTAGCCCTCAACGCAGAACTGCAACCGTATCAAACTAAAGTACTAGCTGTAAATGGCGAAGTCATTAGCACCATTAATAGCATACTCGAACTATACACCATCAAAAATGTTTACTCGCATCAAGAAACCGGAATAAGAATTACTTACGATAGAGACAAAGCTTTCAAAAGATTTTGCAAAAACAACCAAATTAATTGGGTCGAAAATAGCAACAATGGCATCTTTAGAGGGCTAAAAAACCGAAGCAATTGGGTGGTGCAATGGGAAAAATATATGAATGAACCGCAATTTGCATTCTTGCCAAATGACAATAGCTTTTTAGAATTGCCCCAAATTGAGCAGCTAGAACGCTTGTTAGAAAAGACAATTTTAGTAACCATTCCCGATGCTATTTTTCAAAAAGGTGGGACAGAAATGGGACAGAAATATTTAGACTCCTTCTTCAAAAACCGTTATTTCAATTACAGCAATCATATTTCGAAACCTTTACTGGCGAGAAAAAGTTGCAGCAGAATCTCACCTTATATTGCTTGGGGAAATTTATCTACCCGAGAAGTATTGCAGCGAGCCGCTACTTTTCGATTGATTTGTACCAATAAAAAGCAAATTGATTCTTTTGTATCACGACTCACTTGGCAAGCTCATTTTATTCAAAAATTTGAAATGGAAGAAATTATGGAGTTTGAAAGCATCAATAAAGGCTATCACGATTTAAAAAAGAAAATCAATTCCACTTATGTCGAAGCTTGGAAAAAAGGACAAACTGGTGTACCTCTCGTTGATGCAGCAATGAGATGTTTGAACGAAACGGGCTACCTCAACTTTAGAATGCGAGCACTTTTGGTGTCGTTTTTTACCCATAACCTTTGGCAACCTTGGCAAGAAGCTACACAACATTTATCGCAAATGTTTTTGGATTTTGAGCCAGGCATTCACTACCCGCAATTGCAAATGCAAGCTGGTGAAACGGGTGTCAACTTATTGCGCATTTACAATCCAATAAAGAATAGTTTGGAACACGACCCACAAGGAGAATTTATCAAACAATGGGTACCCGAGTTACGAAATTTGCCATTGCCTTTCGTTCATCAACCTAGTAAAATGACTTTTTTGGACCAAAAATTCAACAACTTCGAACTAGGAAAAGACTATCCAAAACCGATTGTTAATATAGACAGAACTAGAAAATTTGCTTCGGATTATTTATGGAAAATGAAGAAAAATCCATTGGTTAAAGAAGAAAGTAATCGGATTTTAAAATTACATACCCTAGCCGATATTGGCGATAGCGATTAAAAATACTATTCATAAAATAAACATTTAATACCAAACATATAAGCCAATTAAGTTTTTTAAAAAAGCCAATTCATCCAATTAGTTAAAAGTAAAAATAAGATACCAGTAGTTTCAATTGCTTATTTGAACTATTAATTTCACTTTAGTAATTAAACTAAAACTAATTTGACTTATATGTTTTAAATATTTTTTTTGATAAAAGGGGTTCAGATATAACCAAAAAAAATCATAAAAAGCTTTAGCTATGCCCAACAAAACAGCCCTTACCGAATTAGAAATCGACCGAATTATAGAAATGGCTTGGGAAGACCGAACCACTTTTGAAGCCATTCAATTGCAATTTGGATTAAAAGAACAAGAAGTCATCGACTTGATGCGTGCCGAAATGAAGCCTTCGAGTTTCAGACTTTGGCGCGCAAGAGTACAAGGTCGAAAAACCAAACACGAGAAACTTCGAAATTTTACCGAAGGAAGATTCAAATGTACTTTACAGCGACAAATCACGCATAACAAAATATCAAAACGATAAACCAAACTCAACACATTATGAAATCGCCATTAACAATAGGTTTGTTGCAAACAAACACCGATAAATAAAGGCGATACCATATATGACCACTAACAAATAACTTTTACATATATGAAAAACATCGTAATTATTGGCGGTAGCAAAGGAATTGGTAGCGCGATACTAATGCAACAATTGCAATCGAATCAAGTAATCAACATCAGTAGAACAGCGCCAGATTTGTCACATCCTAATCTGACGCATTATGCCGTTGATATTTTACAAGATGAACTTCCAGAGATCGAAAATGTGGATACTTTGATTTATTGTCCGGGTTCTATTAATTTAAAACCAATCGGAAACCTCAGCATATCGGATTTTAAAAACGATTTTGAAATCAATGTTATTGGGGCTGTAAAAGCCATACAAAAATATTTGCCAGCCTTACGAAAAGGCAAACAACCCTCTATTCTATTGTTTAGCACTGTTGCTGCAAAATTAGGAATGCCTTTTCACGCAAGTATTGCAACTGCCAAAGCTGGAGTAGAAGGATTAGTAAAATCATTAGGAGCGGAACTGGCTTCAGTTGTACGCGTAAACGCCATTGCGCCCACAATTACCGAAACTTCATTAGCAGCGGGTATTTTAAGAAATGACAGAATGAAAGAAAACATGATTGAACGCCATCCGATGAAAGGGTATCTAAAACCAGATGAAGTAGCACAGATGGCAAATTTTCTAATTTCGGAAGAAGCCA
This sequence comes from Flavobacterium sp. LM5, assembly GCF_002017945.1. Lineage (NCBI taxonomy): Bacteria > Pseudomonadati > Bacteroidota > Flavobacteriia > Flavobacteriales > Flavobacteriaceae > Flavobacterium > Flavobacterium sp. LM5. The sequence goes on from NZ_MUFX01000002.1 coordinate 456,249, forward strand.
AATCCATTTCGGGACAAGTTTTTGCCATGGATTATGGTATGGTCAGTTTTAAAATCTAAAACTAAACTTCACAAAGACAAAAAAGCATCACAAAACAGTTTTTATAGATAAAAAACATAAAAATATCGATTTTACTTACCTGTAAATCAATATTTTAACTATATTTAAAAGAAAATAAAAACCTCAGCATGAATATTCTATTAACAGGAGCCACAGGATATATTGGAAAGCGACTATTGCCTTTGCTAGTGGCTCAAGGACATCATGTGATTTGCTGTGTAAGAGATAAAAATCGTTTTTATTTACCCGAAAATTTAATTGATAAAGTACAAGTTATAGAAGTCGATTTTTTGAATCAAGAAAGTTTAAGTGCTATTCCCAACGAAATTGATGCCGCTTATTATTTGATTCATTCCATGTCAGGTTCGGCTAAGAACTATGATGAGCTGGAGTATGCCTCGGCTATGAATTTTGTAGACCGAATGAACCTTACCCAAGTCAAACAAGTCATTTACTTGAGTGGCATTGTCAATGACACTATTTTGTCTAAGCATTTGGCTTCTCGCAAAGCCGTAGAGGATGTCCTGAAAACAGGTCTTTTTGCCATAACCACTTTAAGAGCGGGCATCATTGTAGGTTCTGGAAGTGCTTCTTTTGAAATCATCCGTGACTTGGTCAACAAGCTTCCGATCATGATTACTCCAAAATGGCTCAATACCAAATGCCAGCCTATAGCCATTACTGATGTTCTCGATTTTTTGATTAAAAGCCTAAATCAACCTAAAACTTTTGATCAAAATTTTGACATAGGTGGTCCGGACATACTCACTTACAAAGAAATGCTTTTGGGGTATGGAGAGGCTGCGGGTCTAAAACGATACATTTATACCATTCCAATAATGACGCCAAAATTATCGTCCTATTGGTTGTATTTTGTTACTTCAACAACTTACAAACTCGCTGCTGCTTTGGTAAGTAGTATGAAAGTAGAAGTAGTTTGCAAAGACAACCGAATTAACGCATTACTAGGAGTTGTGCCTATGACCTACAACGAAGCGGTTGCAAGAGCGCTTGTCAAAATAGACAAAGACGACATTGTGTCAAGTTGGAAAGACGCTATGATTAGCGGTCAATTCACTGGGAGTGTTGCCGATTACCTCAAAGTACCTAAAAAGAATTGCTTCATCGATCGTCGCAAAAAAGAAATCCTCAACCGCTCCTATACCACGGAACGCATTTGGTCTATTGGTGGTGAAACTGGTTGGTACTATGGCGACTGGCTGTGGGAAATACGCGGTTTTCTTGACAAATTAGTTGGAGGTGTGGGGCTTCGTAGAGGACGTACTAACAAACACGACATTCATTCAGGTGACGTTTTGGATTTTTGGCGGGTTTTGTATGCCAACAAAAAAGAAGGCAAGCTCGTTTTGTATGCCGAAATGAAACTCCCAGGAGAAGCTTGGCTAGAATTCAAAATAATACACAATACACTATACCAAGCCGCTACTTTCAAACCGCATGGTTTTTGGGGCAAATTGTATTGGTACTCCGTTCTCCCCTTTCATGGCTTTATTTTTGAAGGCATGATTAATAAATTGATTAAAAAATAGATTTAATTCTTGAAAGAAATTTCAAATTCCAAAATTTAAATTCCAAATTCCAAGGCTTGTGCAAAACCTTAGGATTTGGAATTTATTTATTCTGGAATTTAGCTCAGCTATGAAGAAACATCACAAAATCATTTACGCAAATCTTTTGTAAAAAAAAGAATATATTTGGTTAGGATTAAAGAAAAGGATTTAATTATCTGAAAATAAAAAGTATGGCGAAAGACAATTGAAAAATCAACACTAATAGAGAATTAATACTACGTTCTTCTTCAGCAGAATCTTTGACATTTATTGCAGATGAAACTATTTGGCTGACACAAAAAATGATGGGAACACTTTATAATGTAAATAATAAGAAACATTAGCGACCATCTTCAAAAGTATTTATAGACAACGAATTAGAAAAAGATTTAGTTATCCGAAAATTTCGGATAACTGTCACTGACAACAAAAAATACAATACTAAGCACTACAATCGCAAGTATAAAACGAAACCTAAAATATGACATTTAGATACGCAAGACATACAACTGACATAAAACAGATTCAAAAATTTTACACAGAAATCGTTGGGCTTGAAAAATTAGGTGGCTTTGAAAATCACAACAATTATGATGGACTTTTTTTGGGACACAAGAATGCTAATTGGCATTTAGAATTCACGACTTCCATAGAAAAACCAGAAAGTAAGTTTGACGAAGACGATATTCTTGTATTTTATGTAAACTCCGAAATTGAATTTAAGAAAATAAAAAAAACACTACACCAAAAAAATATAAATCTTGAAATTCCTAAAAATCCATATTGGGTAGAAAACGGAATTATGATTTCGGACCCTGACAATTTTAAAGTAATTTTTTCGGTAAGACATCTAAACTTCAATTCTACTGATAATTTAACGACATTTGTCAAAGACAATGGAATTGAAAATTGGAGCGAATTAATTGAATTTATACAAAAGTTACCCTATGGAAGAAATCAAAATCGTGAAGATTTTTCACTTGTTATAAAAGAAAAAAAAGGCACGTGTAGTTCTAAACATTCATTTTTAAAAAAAGTTGCTGAGCTAAATAATTTTGACAATGTAAAACTAATTTTAGGAATGTATCGAATGAACAATTTGAACACACCAAAAATTGGAGAGACCCTTTTAGAAAGTGGTTTAGAATATATTCCAGAAGCACATTGTTATTTAAAATTGAATAACCAACGTATTGACATAACAAATTGCAACTCTGACATTGAAAATTTAATTTGTGACATCATTGAAGAAATTGAAATTGAGCCTGAACAAGTGAATACGTTTAAAGTAGATTATCACAAAAAATACATGCAAAATTGGGTTATTGAAAACGAAGTTAGAATGGACTTTGAAAAGATCTGGGAAATTAGAGAGCAATGTATAAAGAAACTCGAACAATAATACCAGCACCGAACACACGGTAGTATTGCTGTTGGATATAAAGTAAATTCTGAGCAAGCTGTTCAATTTAAAAAAGCAAAAACACAAATAGTGAAAGAGTTATGAAGATTTAGTAAAATTATCCATTTTATTTGTAGTTTCGTTTAGAAAAAAAAATCCGCTAAAAAACACCAAACTCAAACAAGCAATTAGAATTAATTAGATTGAACAAAAACATAAAATATCTTCTTTCTCTCATTCTAGTTTTTGGACTAGTTGTTAATGATTGTACTTTACATTCTCAAACAAATTCAGCAGCTTATTATCAATTCTCGAATGTAATTCGCAAAACAGAATTAAACACGAAAGATTCCGGATTATACTTCTTCAAGCAAGTAAATTCATCTAAGATTACCTCCTTTCCAATTCTATTTTTATGTCTAGACATCAAAGATTTTATTAATCTTCAAGTCAAGGTTCTTTTAAAAATTCAAACACTACTTTATCAAGAAGTAAGTGCTATGATGTCCCAAAACATCTTTATAAATGAATTGATTACTTCAAAAAACGCATACAAAAGTTTATACATAGCATAAATTAATTTTTAAGCATTTATGCCAATCAGCGCATAAGAATATAAAAAATGTATAATCTTTTATCATTTACTAAATGTATAAACATAATAACAAAACACGTTTAGAGAAATCTAAACGACCTCTTCTTTGGATAAAAAGAAAAATTATTCTAATTATTACAGCATTTATGGTCGGAATGTCAAACGGACTAAACGAGGGAGACACAATGCTTAATGGAAATCAAAATCATACCGAACAACAACATAAAAAAGATTAATTTTTAATTTGACAAATCCCCATCCCGAAGTTTCGAGATAAATCCCAAGATTTTAATTCCAAATTCCAAGGCTCCTGCGGCCACTTGGAATTTGGAATTTGTTTTTTTTAAAGCTTACTTCCCTACAACTTTTTCAATTTCAATAGCAAACTATTACTTACCACACTCACGCTGCTAAGCGCCATAGCTGCACCTGCAAGCATTGGGTTAAGTAAAAATCCATTAAACGGAAATAAAATACCTGCCGCGATAGGAATCCCAATTACATTGTAAATAAAAGCCCAAAATAAGTTTTGGTGAATCGTAGCAACAGTAGCTTTAGACATGCGTATCGCTTGCGGAATCTTATGCAAATCGGAGGTCATTAGCGTCATATTGGCGACTTCCATCGCAATGGCGCTTCCTTTTCCCATAGCAATACTGACATCGGCTTGGGCCAATGCGGTGCTGTCGTTAATTCCATCACCCACCATCGCTACTTTTTTGCCTTGAGCTTGCAATTCTTTGATAAAATCGGCTTTTTGTTGAGGCAACACCCCGCCTTTGTAATGAGTAATTCCCGTTTGGGCGGCCATCGCTTGGGCTGCTTTTTCAGCATCGCCGGTTAGCATATAGACAGCAATGCCCATGTGTTCCAACTCACGAATCGCAGCCACCGAAGTGGGTTTTACCGCATCCGAAATGGCCAAGAGCGCTAAAACACTAGTTGCATTAGCAAAGCCAATTACGGTTTTGGCTTCGGCTTCCCAAGCGGTACTTTTTTGAAGGAAGTCATCGTTTATTTTGATTTGGTTGGCTTTTAAAAAAGAGGGATTCCCGATAAAATACTCCTCACCTCCTACTTTGGCTCGAACGCCTTGCCCTGTTATACTCTCGAAATTCGCAATTGGAACCGTTGGAACTCCTTGGAAATGTTGCACCACGGCTTCCGCCAAAGGATGCTCTGATTGCGATTCAATACTCAACAAAATAGAACGTAAATGAGAATCGACAGTACTCCAAAGTTCATCAGTTACTTTGGGTTTTCCTTCGGTTATGGTGCCTGTTTTATCTAGAACGATGGTGTCTATCTTTTGTGCCAATTCTAAACTCAGTGCATCTTTGATGAGTATCCCATTTTCGGCACCCTTGCCTACTCCAACCATAATGGCGGTGGGAGTTGCCAATCCCAAGGCGCAAGGACAAGCAATCACCAAAACGGTGACTAAAGCCAAAATCCCTTGTGTAAAACCATTATCTCCTCCTAAAATCCACCACAAAACAAAAGCTAAAACTGCAATCACCATAACCACAGGCACAAAAATACTAGAGATAAAATCGACCTTTTTTTGGACTGGGGCTTTACTTCCTTGTGCGTCTTGGACTGTTTTGACGATGTGTGCCAAAAGGGTTTCGGAGCCAATTTGGACCGCTTGGAATACCAAACTCCCTTTTTGATTGAGTGTTCCCGCCCAAACTTTTTCATTTGCCATTTTGAGTACGGGAATGGGTTCGCCGCTTAACATACTTTCATCTACATAGGAATCGCCACTTATCACGACCCCATCGACCGCAATTCGCTCACCGGGTTTTACCAGCAATTTATCCCCTACTTTGACTTGGGCAATAGGAATTACTTTTTGTTGCTCGTTGTCTAGCCACAAAGTCACCTCATTAGGTTGCAACGCCATCAACTTTTTTATGGCGGTGGACGTATTGGATTTGGCGTTTTCTTCCAACCATTTGCCTAATAAAATAAAAGCAATCACTACAGCTGCTGCTTCAAAATAGACGTGTCCGTGTAGGCCTTTTTGATGCCAATACTCCGGAAATAATGTATTGAATACACTAAATATATACGCGACTCCCGTACTCAGCGCCACGAGTGTGTCCATATTGGCCGAACGATGTTTAGCTTGCTTCCAAGCATTTACAAAAAAACTACTTCCAAATCCGAAAACAACAGGAGTTGCTAACACCCACATAATTTCGTTAGCATAAGGCATTTCCATAAAAAACATTCCAATAATTACAATAGGCAAAGCCAATAGCAAAGCCCAAATGGTTTTGTTTTTTAAAGTGGTCATTTTTTCTTCTTGTATCGAAGACAAGGTTTTGTTTTCATTGGCTCCTTCTTCAATAAACAAATCATAGCCTGCATCTTGCACTGCTTTTTGGACTTCGGTTAGGGTAATGATTTTTGGAAAAAACTCAAGGGAAAGCATCGCCGAAGCATAGTTGACTTCGGCTGAAACAATCCCATTTAAGACTTGAACCTTTGAAGCGATTTTATTGGCGCAAGACGCACATCCCATTTGTAAAACAGGAATTTGTCTCTTTATAGTTGTTCTCATAGTATACTGTTTTAATTTTCTTCTTGTATCGAAGACAAGGTTTTGTTTTCATTGGCTCCTTCTTCAATAAACAAATCATAGCCTGCATCTTGAACTGCTTTTTGGACTTCGGATAGGGTAATGATTTTTGGAAAAAACTCAAGGGAAAGCATCGCCGAAGCATAGTTGACTTCGGCTGAAACAATCCCATTTAAGACTTGAACCTTTGAAGCGATTTTATTGGCGCAAGACGCACATCCCATTTGTAAAACAGGAATTTGTCTCTTTATAGTTGTTCTCATAGTATACTGTTTTAAATTACAGTACAAAATTACTTGGAATCAAATTGAGAAGTATTACACAATTATCCAAAAGAATTACAACAATTTCAGAAGGTGAACTATAAAAATTATGCTTTCACTTGGTCTAAGGGAATGCGGCGGTCAGCGCGAAGATTTTTGAAATAACTCGGAGTTAATCCCGTTACGCTTTTGAATTGATTGCTCAAATGTGCCACGCTGGAATACTGCAACTGAAAGGCAATTTCACTCAATGTTAATTCGTTGTACACCAACAATTCTTTGACTTTTTCGATTTTTTGAGCGATGAAATATTTCTCAATCGTAGTGCCTTCGAGTTCAGTAAATAAAGTAGTAATGTATTTATAGTCACAATCCAATTGGGTGCTCAAATAGTCGGAAAGGGTGTTTTTGAGTGTCGAATTTTGATTTTGAACCAAATCAATAATCAAGTTTTTTACTTTTTCAACGCCTTGCTTTTTTTGGTCTTCGATGATTTCAAAACCAACATTTTGAAGTGTTTTAGCTATAATTTCTTGGTCATTTACAGCAAGTTCCTTTTCAAAAACTACTTCACCAAGAGATACGGAAAGTGGCGTAAACCCGCTCTTTTCCAACTCAGATTGTACCACCATAATGCAACGAGGGCACACCATATTTTTGATATAGATTTTCATTTGTTTTTTTACCATTAGTTTTGATTCTCTTTAATAATTCAAATTAATTCCAAATCCAAGCCCCATATCACTATCATAGTGTGTAGTAATACCAAAATTCCTTCCGGTAATATAGCGTAATCCTGCCATATACTCTTTATCCGTATTCCACATCACATTCATTCGTAAGCGTTTCGAAATTGGGATATCCTTTCGTTCTAATTGTAGTCGAACATTTCCATCCGAATACACTTCAGTTTGTAGTTTTACCAACATAGGTAATACATATTCTATTCCCAAACTTACTACAGAACGGTTATCTTTTGTATTAGATTGTCCGAACAGATTTTTTTCCTGTTGTCCTAAATTCATTTTTCTGTATCTCCAATCAAATCCAACAAAGGGCATTATCCATTGCATTTTACCCAAGTACCGCCCAATATGAGTTTCTGTTTCGTACCCATGATGATCGTTATAGCCCAATCTCCATTCGGTTCCAATACTCCACCGAGTATTACTAAACATGACTTCTCCATCGTTTCCATTGGTGGCAAAGTCATTTTCAGACATAAAATGAAACATTCGATCTTCGGCAAACAATTGCTTTTGCGCCAATTTAGGATTGGGAATCAAAGGATTTGCAGCCTGATTTTCATAAGTAAAAACCCTACCCATTCCTGCCATCATGTGGTACAAGATATGACAATGAAAAAACCAATCTCCTTCCACATTAGCATTAAATTCCAACGTATCTGTTTCCATTGGCATGATATCAACCACATTTTTCAAAGGAGCATAATCACCTTGATTGTTAAGTAACCTAAAATCATGACCATGCAAATGCATTGGATGTCTCATCATGGATCCATTATAAATGGTAATCCGAACGTTTTCTCCCTTTTTAATCAATATTTTATCGGTTTCAGAAACTACTTTATTATTTAAGCTCCATACGTACCGATTCATATTTCCAGTAAGTTCAAAACGCAATTCTTTTACTGGAGCATCCTTGGGCAAACTAGTTTTCCAAGGTGATTTTAACATAGCATAATTGAGCGTTACAATATCGGAAAGGGCATTACTATCATAGTCACTTTCAGACATATTCATAGTCTTTTTACTCGTAGCTTTTTTTGCTTCACCCGTAATTTCAGGATACATTACTACATTCATATCCATTTGATTCAAACTCATGCTCATTCCCATATCATCTAAATCCCCATTCATTTTCATCATACCATTCATCATTTTCATTCCCTCAAAATACTTTAATTTAGGTAATGGTTTGGCTAATTGCTTTGGGCCATTTCCTAAATACAATGAAGTTGATTTCGTTCTGTCTTCAGCGGTTGCCAAAAATTCGTAGGACGCTCCATCATTTGGTATAGTAACTACTACATCGTAGGTTTCAGAAACAGCTATAAGCAAGCGATCCACCTCGATAGGTTCAACATCATTTCCGTCGTTAGCCACAACTGTTATTTTTCCGCCAGCATAAGTTAGCCAAAAATAAGTAGAAGCGCCTCCATTTGAAATGCGTAAGCGTACTTTATCACCGGCCTTGAATTGCGATAATTGCGTTTCCTTTTTACCATTAATTAAAAAAGCATCATAGAAAACATCGCTTACATCCATAGCGTTCATGCGCTTCCATTCATTATTCAATTTAGTACCAAAGTGTCCTTGGTTAATTGCTTCAGCATAACTTTGAGTAGTCCCTTTTTTTATAGCAAACCAATCGGTCGCATTATGCAACATTCTATGCACATTATTAGGATTGATATCGGTCCACTCACTTAAAATAATGGGTACAGTAGGCAGATTATCTATTCCATCTCTAAACCGCTCATCCGTCGAACGCTTTTTCAAAACCATTGATCCATACATTCCTATTTGCTCTTGTAAACCTGAATGGCTGTGATACCAATGGGTTCCGTTTTGTATAATGGGAAAAGTATATTTGTGTGTGGTATTAGGAGCAATTGGCATTTGAGTCAAATTGGGAACACCATCTTCTTGGTTGGGCAAAAACAAACCGTGCCAATGCAAAGAGGTGGATTCCTTTAGCTCATTATGCACATAAATTTCTGCAATATCCCCTTCGGTAAAAGTTAAAGTCGGCATTGGAATTTGACCGTTTACTGCAATAGCTCTCTTGGGGTTACCGGTAAAATTGACTACAGTATCACGAACATACAAATCATATCGAACCACATTTTGAGCAAAACTTACAACTGAAAACAGCATTAACAGTAAAGAGACTTTTAGTAGTCTCATCCTTTTTTTTATATCTATCATAGTACATCTAATTAATAAGGCGAAATGAAAACATTTCGCCTTAAAATTATTTTATAGTTTCCACTACTTTACCACAAGTTAGCATCATTGATCCATAATATGGATTTTTGACAGTACTCTCTTTACTAAGCCAATTGGCTCCTTTTCCACCATTTGCCATTGGACAATGTTGGAAGTAAACAGGCTCAGCTTGTTTGGATACTTTCATTAATTGATAAACATTTTTAGACAAAGTAATAAAATGATCTCTTTGGTGTTTTGGATCTTTTGTCTCTGAAATATGTTCAGCATCTTCAGTCAAATCTTTCACAACCTTCATCCAAACCATATGAACTTTCATGTCTAATTTTTCCATTTTAACGCTTTTAATAGCCAAAAGCATTTGCTTTGCTTTTCCCGCCACATCATTACCGTTACTACTAACTAAAGCGTCTTTAACTGTAAAATAAGTATCAAAAACTGGGGTGAGCTGATCCACTTTTTGCGTCTCACCCATTGATTTGATACCTACTGACTCGTTATTAGTATTTTGAAATTGGTTAATTCCTTTTGCAGGAATTACTTGTTTTGCCTGTGAAGTTACGGTTGATAATAATACAGCGATTACTACCAACATTTTTGATGTTTGTTTCATTTTTTTTCTATTTAGATATAATACAATTTTTTCTCATAAGTCTCCATTCTCAAGAAAACAGACCTATGGCTAGGAACAAAAAAATTATATTATTTTTGGGGGTAACCAAATAGAAACATGACCTGTAGAAACGAAAGGATCTACATAATAAAAAGTAGTTTTTTGAATGAAATTTTCAAAGATGCTTGATTCAAATGTAAACTCAATATTTAGAAATAAATTAAATGAAGTGCAAGAAGTTAAGCATTTGGTGCTTCCACATTTTCCTGAACATGGATTAGACTTCTTATTTGAATGATTTTCGCAACACGTTTGCTTTTGTGTTTTTGAAGACTCGCATTTTGAAGTACTGATTTTATCAGTCGATTTCTTTGTAGTACAAGCATAGCCTTTCATTGGAACACAAAAGAGTCCAAAAAAAACAAGCAATAGCACAAAAAACCATTTTTTCATGATGCAAAACTAATCATTTATTTGTTTTTATTCTAAATTGTAAAATTAATTATCATTTAAAATAAGTATTCACTTCAAAATTCCCGCTTTATACCTTGCAATGGCACGATCTCTTGCCATAGCGTGTTCGACCATAGGTGCGCCGTAGCCTAAGTCAAATTCAGGTATCCATTTTCGAATGTAGTGGCCTTTAGAATCAAATTTTTGTAATTGAATATCAGGATTAAACACTCTAAAATAAGGAGCAGCATCGCAACCTGTACCGGCAGCCCATTGCCAATTACCTACATTGGCAGACAAATCATAGTCTAAGAGCTTTTGAGCGAAATAGGCTTCACCCCATTGCCAAGGCAATAACAAATGTTTGCACAAAAAGCTTGCTACCACCATACGCACTCGATTGTGCATATAGCCCGTAGCGTTGAGTTCACGCATACCAGCATCGACCATTGGATAACCTGTAGTTCCTGAACACCAACGTTGAAAATCAGCTTGGTCATTGCGCCATTCTATGCCGTCGTAAGCCGATTTAAAATTGTGCTGCACTACTTTGGGGAAATGATACAGAATTTGCATAAAAAATTCTCTCCAGATGAGTTCGCTCAAGAAAACATCATTTTTTCGTGCGGCCCAATTCACTAATTTACGAACACTAACGGTACCAAATCGCAAATGTGGAGATAAATATGAGGTAGTATCTAATGCGGGAAAATCTCGCGTTTCGTGATAGGTAACAATTTTAGTCAAATTATGGGGTTTGACTTTGATGGCACTGGTTTCAAAACCAATAGCAGACAAAGCAGGAAATGCAAAAGTACTTACCAACCAATTCTTAGAAAAAACAGTAGTATCATATTCCACAACGGGAGCTAGTGTACGATATTTTTCTAACCATTTGTTTTTATAAGGCGTGTAAACGGTGTAAGGCAAACCGTCAGCTTTGGTGATTTCGGCTTCTTCAAAAATGACTTGGTCTTTGAATGCCTGCACTTTTATCCCATTTTGAGCTAACAATTCGGTAATCTCTTGGTCTCTTTTTATAGCATAGGGTTCGTAATCTTTATTGTAAAAGACTTCTTTGATATCAAATTCAGACAACAATTGTTGCCAAACTTCGTGTGTTTTTCCTTTTTTTACTAAAAGAGAACTGCCCAATTCGACTAATTTTTCGTTGATTTTCGAAAGTGATTCGTAGATAAAAGTGACTCTAGCATCGTCTTTAGGCAAATGCTCCAAAATGGCATCATCAAAAATAAAAAGAGGAAGTACTGGATAGCCACTTTGTAACGCCTGATACAAGCTTACATTATCTTCTAACCGCAAATCCCGACGGAACCAAAAAAAAGTAATAGGCTGCGCAGTCATTATTTGGTATTAAAAAGTTCATCTACGGCTTTTTCTCGATAAGAGAATATTTCTTTTAACTTGCTTTTGACCACAAGAGTGTTCATAATGCGACCCAAAAAACCTAAAGGAAGGGCGTAATGAACAACATCCGTCATTTTTACTCCGTTTTCAGTGGCTTCAAAAAAATGTTTGTGGTGCCACAAAGTGTAGGGACCAAAACGTTGCTCGTCTATAAAATAGCTTTTGTCTTTTACGGCAGTAATGATGGTCATCCAACTGAGTTTTATTCCTGCCAATGGCGACACTTTGTATTGTATCACTTGACCAGGATAGGCGGTTCTTCCGTCGAAATCTACGATTTGAAACCCCATATCCAGAGGCGTAATTTTTTGCAGATTTTGTGGACTAGAGAAAAAAGCCCAACATTCGTCCAATGTAGCATTTACGTGTTGAACAGTTTCTAATTTATATACTTTCATAATGTATGCAATAAATGATGTTGTTTTCCCTGCGTGAGGGGTAGTAATGGAGCTCTTGTTGTAGTGGCGATAAAAGCCACTACAACAAAGCGGGAATGGATGACCCGACCCCCGATTGGAGAATGGTGTCGGTAGTATATTCGTGTTTCGGGGGGCACGCCCAAAAACTACATTTTATAATATTTGAAGGGTACGAATAGCATTCCGAAACATTCGCCGTGTTCTTTCCCTAAATGTTTGTGGTGTACTTTGTGGGCTTTTCTGAGTCCGATTAGATATTTATTGTTGGTGTTTTTGAACCACTTGAAGCGTTGATGAATCAATACATCGTGGATTAGAAAGTAACACAATCCATAAAAAAAGATACCCAATCCGATAAAAAACAAATAATTAAGACCACCTTCTGCACCAAAATAAAAAAGGAGAATACTAGGAATGGCAAAAATGACAAAGAAAATATCGTTGCGTTCAAAGATATGAGCATATTTTGGCTGATGATGGTCGGCGTGAAAATACCACATAAAACCGTGCATCACGAACTTATGTGTACACCAAGTGACGCACTCCATAAAAAGAAAAACTCCAAGAAATATTAAAAAATTAAGCATTGTAAATATTTTTAAAAAAAATTTAAATTAAACCATTCGTAATTTATACGTCACAAATGACTGTGCTAGCAATCCGGCTTTTGAATAATTGGATACTCGAATTCTTTCGGTTCCGATTTTGTGGCAAGGCGTATTTTCGAGTTTTCGAAGTAATTTTAGATAATAGATATAAGCGGTAAACACTCCAAATTTGGCCTCGAGCGGTAATTTTTTTATACCTTCACGAGCGACTCTAAAATCCTCTCTGATCTCGTCAATGATCGCTTTTTTGGAGTCTTCATCAAAAGAACGCAAATCGACTCCAGGGAAATAGTTACGGTTTAAGACTAAGTTATCGTCTTTTAAATCGCGTAGGAAATTTACTTTTTGAAAGGCTGAACCTAGACGCATGGCTTCGTCTTTGAGTAGATTATATTTTTCATCGTCGCCTTTCACAAAAACTTTAAGACACATTAAACCTACCACATCTGCTGAACCATAAATGTATTCGGCATATTCAGCTTGGGTGTGATACGCTGACTTTACTAAGTCAAGTTTCATACTTTTTAAGAAGGCTTGCACTAAATCGTCAGAAATATTATTTTCTTTTACCGTCACTTGAAACGCATTCAGAATCGGATTCAGACTTATACCAGTTTCTAAAGCTTTGTAGTATTCGATTTCAAATTCGTTAATAAGAGTTTCTTTGTCAAAGCCATGAAATGAATCTACGATTTCATCGGCAAAGCGCACAAAACCATAAATATTATAAATATCGCGTCGGATGCTTGGCGCAAGCATATACACGGCTGTCGAAAAGGAAGTGCTGTAATTTTTAGTTACTAATTTACTGCACTTGAAGGATACCTCGTCAAATAATTGTTTCATAATTAGGCTAGTGAAAATTGGTTATTGATTAGTTCTGATACTAGTTTTCCTGATATTAAAGCGGGTGGCACTCCTGGCCCCGGAACGGTTAATTGTCCTGTGAAAAATAAGTTCTTCACTTTTTTACTTTTCAATTTTGGTCTTAAAAAAGAGGTTTGCAACAAGGTATTTGCCATTCCATAGGCGTTTCCTTTATATGAATTATACTCTGAAACAAAATCATTTTTACAAAACGATTGTTTAAATATAATATTTTTTCGGACATCTTGTTTCGTAAGTTGCTCAAAACGAGTCATTATCACATCAAAATATTGTTCACGCAAAGCTTCGGTGTCTTCGATTCCTGGCGCTAAGGGCACCAAAAAGAAAGCAGATTCCATGCCTTCAGGAGCTGCAGTTGGATCGGTTAGTGAAGGAAAATTGGCGTAAAACAAGGGTTCTTTGGGCCATTGTGGTGCATCATAAATATCTTTGGCATGTTGGTAAAAATCAACATCGAAGAATAAAGCATGATGCGAAATATTTTCTATTTTTTTATCGAAACCAACATAAAATAACAAGGAAGACGGTGCAAAAACACGGCTATCCCAATACGCTTCAGAATAAGCTCTATGTTCAGAATCTAACAAAGTTTCCGTATGATGATAATCGGCGCCACTTAACACCAAGTCGGAAGTTATGGTTTGACCGTTGATTACTATGGCTTTGGCTGTTTTGTTTTCGACAACAATCTTTTCGATGGCTGCATTGGTTACAAACTTCACGCCTAACTCTCTGGCTAAACTTTCCATGGCACGCACCACATCAAACATTCCTGTTTTGGGATGCCAAGTTCCTAAACCAAAATCGGCAAAGTTCATGAAACTATAAAAAGAAGGCGTGTCCGAAGGTTTAGCACCTAAAAAAAGAACCGGGAATTCAAGTATCTGAATCAATCTTGGATTGGTAAACTTTTTACGAACATCTCTGCTGATATTGCTGAAAAATTGCCCTACTTTTAGAGCGGTTTTGGTAGTTACTAATTCTAAAGGAGAAACACCTGGTCTATATACCAAATCCTTGATGGCGATATCATAATTACTTTGTGCTTCGGCCATGAATTCCCGCAAGACTTTTCCACTTCCTTTTTCGATGGATTCAAAAGTGTTTACTATTTCATCTAAATTATCGGCTATGGCTATAAAATCTTCTACACCAAAGTACACTCTGTAAGCAGGTGACAACTTGATTAACTCATAATAATCTGAAGGCTTTTTGCCAAAATCAGCAAAAAAACGTTCGAAAATATCTGGCATCCAATACCAACTTGGGCCCATATCAAAAGTAAATCCTTGCGCTTTTAATTGTCTAGCTCTCCCTCCTATTGTTTCATTTTTCTCAAAAACAGTAACATCATGACCACTCTCGGCCAAGTAACAAGAGGCGGATAAAGCAGAAAATCCAGATCCAATAATTGTAATCTTTTTCATTTAGTATTTGGAGCGTTAGTTTTTATATTTTTAAATAGCATCAATTAATTCTGAGATAGATTCGAACACTCGACTATCATTGGTTAATTGTTCCTGAGTAATGGATTCCACTAGTCTACCTATGAACCATAGCTGTGTGCCATCACCTAATAATTCTTGTTGCATAGAGGCCACATAACTATCTACAGATTCCCGATCCGGCTGCACAGTCATGTAGGTGATATAAGTGATCGAGTCGAAACTGTTCTTTAACATGGGTAAATTATCTATAGGCATACTTTCACCCAAATAAACCGTTTTGTATCCGTTCAATAATATTTCGTAATGGAGATACATCAAGCCTAGTTCATGAATTTCATTCATGGGTAGTGACAATACAAACACCCTATCGTGATTCGTTACGGGTTGTTTTTGTAGTTGTTCAATGTTTACCAATAGTTTTTGTTTGATTAAATAACTCACAAAATGTTCATGTGCTGGAGTAATAGTATCCGTTTGCCACAACAATCCCAATTCATTCATTAAAGGAACAAAGACTTGCATAAAAACTTCCTTGAAGGTCTTTTTTTCAATTAACCAGTCATAAGTTTTAAAGAACAAATCTTGATCAAAATTCATCATGGCTAGTTTAAAATCACTAATCGCATGATTATTTGCATTTTTAGACGTTACAATTTCTCGAACGAGAGAAGGTATTTTCTCTTCAGAATAAGTAGCTATTTTAGATATTTTGTATCCATAATCGTGAAGCAAAGTGATATTCAATAACTTTTGCAAACTATGTAAATCATACAAGCGAATGTTAGTATCCGTTCGCATAGGTTGCAAAACATTGTAGCGCTTTTCCCAAATACGAATGGTATGCGCTTTGATACCGGAAAGATTTTCAAGATCCTTTATACTGAATACATTTTTAACATTGTTCATCGTTTTGAGTTTTTCATTAAACAAATGTAAAATATTATTTTTGATAAACAATGCAAAAAAAGACTAAACCTTATATTTTTTTATAATCGCTAAGGGCGTCCAAATGTATTAAAGTGTATTGGTGTTTATCACTACTTTCAAAAATTGGAGTAAACTTAGCACCAAAGACCAATTCCGAAAAAACATAAGACGTTCTAGTAGCAACAGTCGTGCTGTACATATCATCAAAAGTTTTGACAAAAACTAAAATTTCGCCTTGTACATTTTGAAAATCCTGTTCAGTAAATTGATACAAAGGACTTTTCTCAGTAATAGGATGCACTATGGTCCAACTTAACATTAGCGTATTTACTTTACTAATTTCTAAGTCTAAAGTGTAAAATTTATTGGTCAAAACTCCATTCTCCTCTATGCTTAATCCCAAAGTTACGTTGACTTCGGTGTCGAGATAATTCGTGTTTTTGTAAGGTGCTAGTCGAAACATCAAAGCCGTTCCATTTTGATAAGGTGCAATAATGACGTTATCTGAAAATTTCAAATAAATTTTAGGTTTACTAAATCGACCGAAAAATAATCCTGTTGCAATGGCAAAACTTAACAATCCAATTAAAGCTTCGGCAGCAGATAGCGAACTGGTTAAAAACCCAACAGGACTAATATGACCATAACCAACCGTTGTAAATGTTTGAGCACTAAAAAAATAAGCTTGACCAAACTGTTCCCATCGGCTTTGAGTAGTTGCTATCCCGTTTAAGTGTTCTATTCCAATGGCAAAATACAAACATGCAAAAACAAAATTAATCCCGATGTAAAACAACAACAATAAACCCAAAAACTTCCAAGAAGGCAAATCCAATAGCGTATGGTACCAACTTTTACTTTCAAAAAAAGAAAGTCCTAATCGTTTTACTCTTGCATTACCATCTTTGTTCAAAAAACGTTTCCCGTTACTGGTTGCATTCGAACCAAATCCCGAATTAATAATTGGTATTGATTTAGAATTCAATCGTTGAAAAAGTGCCATAAAATTTAATGATTATTTACTAAAAACTCTGCTTTAGTCCTTTTTTATGCAATAAAAGTAACGAATTAACACAAGAAATTAAATTCAAATTTAAAGTAACCGAAAAAAAGTTATTTTTATGTACCAAAAAATCCACCCATGAAAACATTACTTTTTCTTTTTGTGCTAGCGACTTCCCAACTGTATTCTCAAAACCTCAAAATGACTATTCCAGCGGCTAATTTTCAACCAAAATTAGCTTTCTCAAATTACAATGGCATCCATTTTACTCATCCTAATTTTAATTTCAAAACACAGACAAAACCCTATTTATTGAATATTTATAATCCCGCGAGTGGCTTGAACGATAGTTTTTACTTAAAAAATCAAGAGGCCAAATACAGCAAATCATTATACATCCCACAAAATGCTGTTTTTGCTAGAGCCACAAAAATAGACTCCTTCAACCCTTATGGAACCAATAATATTGGAGCTGCTGTAGCTCTTGGAGTTATAGATTTATTATTTAATAAATAAAACAGTATACTAACCAAAAAATGACCAAATGAAAGAAATTACCAAAGCTGACATCAGTCAAGAAGTTTTTGATTTATATGATGATTATGCTCATAACAAAATAGAAAGAAGGCAATTTATTGAAAAATTATCGTTGTTTGCCGTAGGCAGTTTGACGCTTCCAACGCTTTTAAATTTTATGACACCAAATTATAAGGACACTCAAACTATTGCTGCAGATGATCCGAGATTACAATCAGAAATGATTAGTTATCCTTCACCAAAAGGAGGCGGAACAATCAAAGGATTGCTTTCGAAACCTACTGACAAAAAGAAAAAACTCCCTGGTATAATTGTCGTTCATGAAAACAGAGGTTTAAATCCCTACATTGAAGATGTTGGAAGAAGAGGAGCCCTAGAAGGCTTTATTACATTAGCTCCCGATGCCTTGAGCCCGCTTGGTGGCTATCCCGGAAATGATGATGCTGGTCGTGAATTACAAAAAAAACGTACCCGTGAAGAAATGCTCGAAGACTTTATTGCTGCCTACGACTTTTTAAAAAATCATAAAGATTGTAACGGTCATGTAGGCGTGGTAGGATTTTGTTTTGGAGGATGGATTGCTAATATGATGGCCGTTCGGATTCCAAAACTAAGCGCTGCTGTTCCGTTTTATGGAGGACAACCAAGTTCAGATGATGCCGCTAAAATAAAAGCACCGCTTTTGATACAATATGCTGCTTTAGACACTCGAGTAAACGAAGGTTGGCCCGCCTATGAAACCATTTTAAAACAAAACAAAGTTGATTACACAGTCTTTATCTATCCTGATGTAAATCACGGTTTTCACAACAATACTACACCAAGATACGATGAAAAAGCAGCAACATTGGCATGGACACGAACCATCGCTTTTTTCAAAGAACAGTTAAAATAAATGAAATAGTAACACACATACCTCCTTTCCAAACGTAATTAGACTACCTTGTCCAAAAAAATGGCAATTATCCAAAAAGTACAGTTGGTAGAAGAATTATTCGAAGCCCTTGAAAATGAAATTGCTAGTTTTAAAAACCACACCAAATTAGACTGCATTGCTGGGTGCGGAAATTGTTGTAATAATGCAAAAGTAGACGCCTCTCCTTTAGAATTTTTTCCATGGGCTTTTCATTTATTCGTAAAAGGACAAGCCGAAAACACTATAAAAGCGCTACAAAATACAACAGATGCTCGTTGTTTTATGTTTAAAGCACTTTCTTTTACAGATGTCAGAGCAGGAAAATGTACCGATTATAAGTATAGAGGTTTAATTTGCAGATTATTTGGTTTTGCTGCCAACCGTGACAAATACGGACAAATGCGAATGGCTACCTGCGCAAGAATTAAAGAAGAACAAAAACAACAATTTACAGAAGCTGAAATAGCGATTTCAAACGGGCTTTATCTCCCTGTTTTTAGCGATTATTACACCAAACTATCCTCTATCGATGCTAGGCTTGGAAAAGATTTGTATCCAATTAATCAAGCGCTTCAAATAGCACTCGAAGAAATTTTACATTACTACGCCTACAGACCTTTCCCCGATGGATTAAAAGATAGTGCATAATCTAGCTATTCCGTCTTTAGCAAAACAACTAAAATTTAGCTAATATTTTTACTTTATCTTCCAGAAAAGCATTTCAAAACGTCTGATTTCTTATCATTTGACACTAATTTGAAGGGATTAGAATAGTCACGATCAAGAGTAAAAAAATTCGTGAATTCGTGACTAAATTGCTAATAAATCAATCGTTACTTTATAATTTAAAAAAAACAAAATTTCTAATTAATTTTTAAATTATATTTGAGATAAAGTTGCATAGACTGTTTTTTATTATAAATTTTTCTGTTTTCAACCGTTTATTGATGAATTATCCCAACAAAAATTTAAAATTTCCACTCGGAAATTACAATAGATTATGTTTTTTAAAAAACATAATCACCAATCCCAACATTATCGTTGGTGATTACACGTATTATGACGATTTTGAAGATGTGTCTAATTTTGAGAAAAATGTAAAATATCATTTTGATTTTATAGGCGATCAATTGATTATTGGCAAATTTTGCATGATCGCTTCCAATGTAACTTTTATAATGAACGGGGCCAATCATCTCACAGATTGCATTAGCTCCTTCCCTTTTGCCATTTTTGGAAAAGAATGGAAGCATGCAATGGATGGCAAATCATATCCCAATAAAGGAAATACGGTAATTGGGAACGATGTTTGGATAGGATATAATGTCACAATTATGCCAGGAATAAGCATTGGAGATGGGGCAATAATAGCAGCAAATACAACGGTAACCAAAAACATTCCTCCGTATGCGGTGGCGGGTGGAAATCCGTCGAGAATAATCAAAAAAAGATTCTCGAATGAAGAAATTGAAACACTCTTAGCCCTTAAATGGTGGGATTGGAATATAGAAAAAATTACTAGCCATGTCGCTGATCTAACTGGAGATGCTATTACTAATTTGAAAGCTATCGCAAATGAAGAATAATCTCTTTCTTGTATTGTTTATTTGTTTCACTACCTATTTATATTCACAAGAAAAGGCAATAAATATTGATCCAGAAGACATCATTATAGAAGAAGTTACCAATGGAAAAATTGAAAACAACGTATTCATCTGCAATCTGTTTGATTGGAAAATTGCTATCCCTCAAGGATTTATAGTCACCGAATCCTCAAGAATAGATGAACTCGAAAAAAAAGGATATGCTTTTATCAATAATAACAATCCTGAAGCAACAAAAATCAATCCTCATCCGTCACATTTAATTGGTTTTGAAAGAAATAAATACAATTATTTTAAATCGAGTTACGAAACTTTAAAGAGAACTAAAAAAATTAATTTGGATGAACATAAAAATTTTTCGGTACAAGTATTAACCAACACTTATTCAAAAATCAAAGAGTTAAAATCCGAAATAAACACCTCCAATTTACAATTAGGATCCCATCAATTCTACAAAATCATGATCAGGCTATATAACATCAAGAATGATCAATTAGTAATAACACAAGAAATTTACAATACTTTCATTAATGGTCATTTGTTTAGCGCTTCCATAAACTATACCAATGAAATTACGGGAATGCTATTGTATTATAGTTTAAAAAAATCATTTGAATCCAAATAATAATTAAACATGTCAGTATCCACTATTATAAACGCAACCGAGTTACTAACTATTTACAAAACCGAAAACATCCTTTTAGTTGATGCCAGCAATGGACCAAACACCAAACTCAATTACGAAAACAAACATTTGGAAGGTGCCCTTTTTGTTGATGCAAATACACAATTGGCCACTATCGAAACTGATGTTGCTGTTGGTGGCAGACATCCATTGCCTAGCTTAGAAGATTTTTCAAAAACTTTGGGAGATCTAGGCATTACTCCTCAAACGTGGGTAGTGATTTATGATGATAAAAATGGGGCAAACGCCGCCGCTCGTTTTTGGTGGATGCTACGCGCTGTAGGCCATGAAAAAGCACAAGTACTTAATGGTGGCATTCAAGCGGCAGAAAAAATAGGTTTCCCGGTAAATTCAGAACCCGTTCATGTGGTAAAAAAGGAAAAATATCCTTGTACAACTTGGCAATGGCCTTTGGCTTCGATGGAAGAAGTTGAGAATGTAGCCGAACTCCCTTCACATACTGTAATAGATGTAAGAGAAGCTTTTCGCTATAACGGAGAGAGCGAACCCATTGACCTCATAGCTGGACACATTCCGGGTGCCATCAACTTTCCTTTTACACAAAATCTGGATGAAAATGGATTGTTTTTACCAAAAGAAGTGTTACAGGAAAAATACACTGCAATCCTTTCGGATACAAAATCAGAAAACACCATTATTCATTGTGGATCAGGCATAACGGCTTGCCATACTTTATTAGCCATACATCAGGCTGGTTTTGCTATGCCTAAATTATATGTGGGTTCCTGGAGTGAATGGAGCAGAAATCATAAACCAATCGCACCTCATCAACAATAGAAATAACAAAAAGGGCTGTCTCAAAAACGAAACAGCCCTTTTTTATGATCATCAAACAATACTTATTGTTGTTGTTTTTTCATTTCTTTTTCGATCATATCATAGAATTGATCAATTTTTGGCATCACAACAATTCTTGTTCTTCTGTTTTTTGCTTTGTTTTCTGGTGAATCATTTTCAAACAAAGGCACGTAAGAACTTCTTCCTGCTGCGATCAATTGCGCTGGTTTTACCCCTAAATCATTAGTTAAAACTCTAATAATTGAAGTAGAACGTTTTACACTCAAATCCCAGTTATCCAATAATACTCCATTACTTCTGTAAGGAACATTATCTGTATGACCTTCAACCATACATTCAAAATCAGGTTTATCGTTCACTACTTTCGCTACTTTGGCTAACACAGCTTTTGCTTTATCCGTTACATCATAGCTACCGCTTTTGAACAATAATTTATCTGCAATCGAAATAAACACTACTCCTTTTTCTACGTTAATTTCGATATCTGGATCTGAAATCCCAACAGAACTTTTCAAACTTGTCACCAAAGCCAATGTTACACTGTCTTTTTTGGTTAAAGCATCTTGCATTCTACTAATTTTCAAATCTTTTTCTTTGATTGACTCTAAAGCCTTCTCGATATTCTCTGCTCCTTTTGTAGTTAGAACCGTCATATCTTTTGAAGTATTGATCAACAATTGATTTTTCTCTCTCAATCCTTCTACTGTAGCAGCAAGTCCAGCTCTTTCTTCTAAACAAGAATTTAATTTTACAGTAGCTGTATTCAACAAATCTTGAGTTTCCTTATTTTTTGACTCCAATTCACTGTATTTTTTCTTAGAAACACAAGAAGTTAACAACGTCAAAACTGATAAAGCTAATACTACTTTTCTCATAATTATAATTTTAAAATGTTTTACAAATTTAAATGAAATTCTAAATCCCTAGGTATAAAATATTGTTAAACTAGCTTTTCAAAAATGGTGCCATTCTTAATAAAATAAGAAAAAACAACGCTCTTTACCTTGTAATACGCTTCCTTTTGAACCGCACCCCTTTTACCAAAACACTTACTAAAGTACTGATAAAAAGCCACATGTGCTTTCAAAACAGAAAAAAAATGTTTTGGCTTTCCTTTTGCTAAAAATTGTAATCCCGCTATTCCATCGAGTAACATTCGAATAAAGAGTCGGCTGTATAATACTTTTTTGGGTAAATTTTTAGTGAGCATAAAAAGTGAATTTCGAAAATTCAACTCCGTTTTTTTAGGATTCCCTTGCTGTAAGGTAGCGCCTCCTACATGATACACTACCGATTTCGGATTATATTTAATGGTATAACCTTTATTAATAGCCCTCCAGCACAAGTCAATTTCTTCTTGATGTGCAAAAAAACTCGCATCAAAACCCGCTAATGTGGTATAAACTTCAGATCGAATAAAAAAACAAGCCCCTGAAGCCCAAAAGATTTCGGCAACATCATCATATTGCCCCAAATCTTTTTCGATGGTATCAAAAATACGTCCACGACAAAAAGGGAAACCATACTTATCGATATAACCACCAGCCGCTCCTGCATATTCGAAGTATGCTTTGTTTTTAAAATCTAAAATTTTGGGTTGTAAAATAGCCGTTTTAGGTTCATTTTCAAAGGTAGAAATCATCGGTTCCAACCAATTGGGCGTCACCTCAACATCTGAATTGACCAATACAAAAATATCAGCTGTTACCTTTTTCAACGCTTCGTTGTATCCACCAGCAAAACCATAATTGGCTTTATTTTGAATAATCTGAACCGATGGAAAATTTGCTTGAACAAAAGATACCGAAGCATCTGTCGAAGCATTATCGGCTACGTAAATAGTTGCCTGAGGTGAATGTGCAATGATGGTGGGCAAAAATTGCTCCAATAAAGAAATTCCATTCCAATTTAAGATAACTACAGCTACGGTCATTTACTATTATTAATGTGATAAAAAACTTGGGTTTTGATACTCGGGAAGCGCTCTCAAAAAATCATATTTTTCATTCTCAAAGTCCATGGTACAATAAAAATGATGCAATCCATTAGTCACCATCAAATATTGAGATTTTAAAGTCATGTTGTACTGCGCAATTTGATCAAAGGTATTCTGACTAATGGTAATATGAGGTGCTTTACATTCTACAAGGGCAAAAATAGTTCCGTTGGGATTAAAAATTACAATATCATACCGCTTTCGCAATCCGTTAACGTGCAACACTTTTTCAACATTAATCAAAGATTTTGGGTATTTTTTTTCTTGAATTAAAAAGTGAACAACATGTTGTCGGACCCATTCTTCTGGGGTAAGTATTATGAATTTTTTACGTATTTCATCAAAAATAGCCACTTTATTTTCGCTATTTTTGAATCGAAATGTGTACGATGGAAAATTGAGTTCTTGCATGTAGCAAAAGTAACGCTTTTGGCATAGAGAAAAAAGAGAATAAAAGATAGACGAAAAGATAAAAAACTGCAGTAGTAATATGACAATAACAAAAGAAGTTTTAGGCATTAACCCATTAAAACCGGTAAAATAAACTAGTAAATTACTATGGACGAAGTAATAAAAATTGTCAACGATATAAAAGCCGGAAACCTAAAACCGATCTATTTTTTAATGGGCGAAGAGCCTTATTATATCGACAAACTATCCGATTTTATTGAAGACAACGTGCTAAGTGAAGACGAAAAAGGTTTCAATCAAACCGTGCTTTATGGTCGAGATGTCTCAGTAGAGGATGTTGTCAGCACCGCTAAACGCTATCCAATGATGGCCGAGCGACAAGTGGTTATTGTTAAAGAAGCCCAAGAACTTTCAAGAACCATTGATAAATTTGAAAGTTATGCCAATAACCCGATGCCTACCACAGTTTTGGTACTTTGTTACAAATACAAAACACTAGATAAACGTAAAAAAGTGACCAAAGTTTTGGCTAAAAATGGTTTGGTGTACGAAAGCAAGAAATTGTACGAAAACCAAGTTGGAGATTGGATCAAAAGAGTATTAGCCGGCAAAAAATATGCTATCGAACCCAAAGCCTCAGCTATGTTGGTGGAGTTTTTAGGTACCGACTTGAGTCGGATTAATAATGAATTAGAAAAATTAAAAATAATACTACCCGCAGGCAGCACGATTACGGCTCATCATATTGAAGAAAACATTGGTTTTAGCAAAGATTTTAATGTTTTTGAATTGCGAAAAGCCATAGGCGAACGCAATCAATTAAAAGCCTACACTATCGCAGAAAACTTTGCCCAAAATCCCAAAGACAATCCAATTGTAATGACTACAGGATTGGTCTTTAGTTTTTTTATCCAATTGCTAAAGTATCACGGACTGAAAGATAAAAACCCAAAAAATGTCGCCGCCGTTTTAGGTGTAAACCCCTTTTTTTTAAAAGACTACGATTTGGCTCTTAAAAACTATCCTATGAAAAAAGTCAGTCAAATCGTGGGCTCTTTGCGTGAAATCGACGTCAAAAGTAAAGGTGTGGGAGCCAATGCACTTTCGAATGGTGATTTGCTAAAAGAAATGTTGTTTCATATCTTTAATTAAACACTTAAAGTAGCATTTATACTTTTATTTTGTGAAAAAAAAATATAAAAAATAACGATATTTGCAGTTCCGAAAAAAATAAAATACCACAAATATGGGAATGAATAAAAACACCATCCTAGGATGGGCCGCATTTATAATGTTTTTAATGGGCATTTTGCTCATTGGTCTAGGCGCATTTCGCTACAGAGATGTTTCTGGCTGGGGATTTGCCGCTGTTGGCATTGGTTTTTTAGCCAACGCTTGGGTTTTCAGTTCTCTGAAAGGACGCGTGTAGCTTGGTGAAATAAGTCATCAATTACAAACAATACACATTAATCTAAATAAACTAAAAATATGTCAGACGATAAGAAGGTCATTTTCTCGATGCAGAAACTGAGCAAAACCTATCAAGGTGCAGATAAACCAGTATTAAAAAACATTTATTTGAGTTTCTTTTATGGAGCAAAAATTGGTATTTTGGGTCTCAATGGATCCGGTAAATCTTCTCTTTTAAAAATTATTGCTGGGGTTGATAAAAATTACCAAGGTGATGTAGTCTTTCAACCAGGATACACAGTTGGCTATTTAGAACAAGAACCCATTTTGGATGACTCCAAAACAGTCATTGAAATCGTTCGTGAAGGAGCAGCCGAAACCATGGCAGTGCTTGAAGAATACAACCAAATCAACGATTTATTTGGTCTTGAAGAAAACTATTCTGATCCAGACAAAATGGACAAATTGATGGACCGACAAGCAGCCTTACAAGATAAAATTGATGCCTTAGGAGCTTGGGAAATTGATACCAAGTTGGAAATTGCTATGGATGCGTTACGTACTCCAGATGGTGATACCCCGATCAAAAACCTTTCTGGTGGTGAGCGTCGTCGTGTAGCTTTATGTCGTTTGTTGTTGCAACAACCTGATGTATTACTTTTGGATGAGCCTACCAACCACTTAGATGCTGAATCTGTATTGTGGTTAGAGCAACACTTAGCGCAATACTCAGGAACCGTAATTGCCGTAACGCACGATCGTTATTTCTTAGATAACGTTGCGGGATGGATTTTGGAATTAGACCGCGGAGAAGGTATTCCTTGGAAAGGAAATTATTCTTCTTGGTTGGATCAAAAATCAAATCGTTTGGCACAAGAAGAAAAAGTAGCTTCCAAACGCAGAAAAACTTTGGAACGCGAGTTAGACTGGGTACGTCAAGGTGCCAAAGGTCGTCAAACCAAACAAAAAGCGCGTTTGCAGAACTACGACAAACTTTTGAATGAAGATCAAAAACAACTCGACGAAAAATTAGAAATTTACATTCCTAATGGACCACGTTTGGGAACCAACGTAATCGAGGCCAAAAATGTAGCGAAAGCTTTTGGCGAAAAATTACTCTATGACAACCTTAATTTCACCCTACCGCAAGCCGGAATTGTTGGAATTATTGGACCAAACGGTGCGGGTAAATCCACCATTTTCAAGATGATCATGGGTGAACAACAAACCGATGCAGGTGAGTTTTCGGTAGGAGAAACGGTAAAAATCGCATACGTTGACCAATCACACTCTAATATTGATCCAAACAAATCCATTTGGGAAAACTTTGCCGATGGACAAGAATTGATCATGATGGGCGGAAAACAAGTAAATTCAAGAGCCTACTTATCTCGTTTTAACTTTGGAGGAGGCGAGCAAAACAAGAAAGTATCGATGCTTTCAGGTGGAGAACGTAACCGCTTGCACTTAGCCATGACTTTGAAAGAAGAAGGAAACGTACTGCTTTTAGATGAGCCTACCAATGATTTGGACGTAAATACATTACGTGCACTTGAAGAAGGTTTAGAGAATTTTGCAGGTTGTGCAGTTGTTATTTCGCACGACAGATGGTTCTTAGACCGTATTTGTACGCACATTTTAGCGTTCGAAGGCGACTCTGAAGTATACTTCTTCGAAGGAAGTTTTACAGAATATGAAGAAAACAAAAAGAAACGATTAGGTGGCGACTTGACTCCAAAACGTTTGAAATACAGAAAATTAATCAGAAGCTAAACATCTTCAAAACACTATTTTCAATCCACTATTTGCTAAAAGAGCAAATAGTGGATTTTTTTTTAGGAGCTAATCCTGCTGTACGCTATATCTTTATTTTACGGCTGCCCTCTAAAAAAAGGGCAGCCGCAAAATAAAGGATGCCGCTCCCATCAGGGCTATGGCAGTTGCTTTCTAAACAAGTTCTTTCTACTCTCAAGAAACGAAAAATAAGCCAACATTTATAAACTCATAAATAGTATCTCTCCTTTCATTTCAAGCAAAAATTTAACAAAATAAAAAAATTTTCTTTTTTAACATTGATTTTTATACTTCATAATTCTTAGCCAAAATTAAAATTATATCACAGAATAATAAATTGTTTTTTCTTATTTTGCATTAAAATTTGAGCCTCGATTCGAGCAAAAACAAAAAAAACAAACTACCCAAAAAAAGGGGTAAAATGTAAAAAAACTGTCACTTCCTTTTTTATCTATGTTTGATACAAACTTACCCAAACAACCACCACTAATTGTATCCTATCTAAAGGTAGGAGAATTGCTGTATTATTCGTTAATCCTTTTCATCCTAGAAGCCTGGATTTATGGCATTCAATTGCTGCATGCCATCCAACATAGAGGAACCATAGCGATACTCTTTTGGATAGGCTGTTTTTTGTTTTCCTTTCTACACATTTTTTTGGTACTAGCCGACGGTTGGTCACGCTTTCAAAACTACAAAAGAGCCAAAGATCAATTTTTTATTCATGGTTTTAACCGACGCATTTGCGACACCTACATGGTTTCAAAATGCCAACGCATAGCCGCAACAGTTGCCGCCGACGAACTGGGTTTTAAAGATGAAATCGTCGATTATTACAAACAAAAAGGTGTAAAATGGTATCATTTCATCCCCTACTTTATGGTCAACGACCCCTTGTTTTTTTTCAAAAAAAAATTCTGGAATCGCACTTTTCTAGAACCCAGCTATCAATCAAGATTTGATTATAACGCGATTCAAACAAAGCTTACCCAATAATGGAAATACATAATATTTACAAATCCTACGGCAATTTGGAAGTTCTTCGTGGAGTTTCAATGCATTGTCCACCCGGAGAAATCATAGGCTTATTAGGCGCTAATGGTGCAGGAAAAACAACCTTGTTTAAAATTATTTTTGGTTTAATACAACCCGACAGCGGAACGGTGATATTACCACAACATCGCGCAAAACCCTTAGGCGGTATCATTGAGAAGCCCGGTCTGTACGAATATCTTTCGGCTGCAGAAAACCTAAAACTCTTTGCCGGTATGCAAGGACTAAAAACCTCCACAAATTTCACCAATGATTGCCTCATACAAGTAGGACTGGATCCAAATCGGAAAGATGCGGTAAGTCGTTTTTCCATGGGAATGAAACAGCGTTTGGCTATCGCCATTGCGCTACTCAATCAACCTGCTGTGTTGGTTTTAGACGAGCCCTTCAATGGTTTAGACCCGATTGGTGTAGCCGCATTGCGTCAACTTATCCTTGATCTTTGCGAAAAACAACAACTTTCTATTGTACTCTCCTCGCATATTACTGAAGAAATTGCTAAAACCTGCCATCGTCTCTATGTTTTAAAAAAAGGAGAAATGATACACAGTGGACCAACGCAAGAATTACTTTCTGCACACACCATAGGCTATGCCATTTACGGAAAAGGAATCGCCAATGCTAAGGCACTTCAAAGCTACACGTACCAAATTCGAGGGCAAATGGCATGGGTAGCCATAACATCAGACCAAATAAGTGATTTGATAAGAGCTTTGTTAAAGGAAGGGATCGCGATTGAATCCTGCATACCCGATTACAGCATGAAAGAACTTTTTGAAATTTAATTTATGATGTGGCAATTAATCAAAATCGAGTGGTACAAACTATTCAAACAAAAGAGAACCTATTGGGCACTTGGAGCCATTGTAATTATTGAAGCAATGGTCTTAGTGGGCGCCTATTTTCAGGGTACCGATATTATTGAACTTCTTTTAGAAAATTTACGTAAATCGTTCTATTTTAAAGGCAATTTATTGAATGGAAACCTAATGGTGTATTTGTTATTGAATACACTTTGGTTTCATTTACCTTTAATCTTGATGATTTTGGTTTCTGGAATGATAACAACGGAATATAAAGACAAAACACTACAAGCTATTTTTCTGCAACCCGTAAGCAAATTGAAATTTATCACAGCAAAATACCTCGTTGCCATGCAGCTTACAATTGTTGTTTTGCTATTTCTTGCTTTTACTTCTATTGTGTTTTCCAATGCTATCTTTGGTCATGGCGATTTGATTGTATATCTAGAATCGCTCAACTTTTTTACAGATGCGATAGCCAAACAACGCATCCTCTTGGCTTTTGTCTCTGGTGGATTCTCTATGTTATTCTACACCGTTGTGAGCATGACGCTGGCTTTAGTCATTAAAGAAGCTACCGCTACTTGGATTGCTTCTTCATTTTTTTTAGTATTTACCAATTTATTGCTCAAAATAGATTTAAGTTCGACTTTCTTAAATCAATGGTTTTATGTAAAATTAATCGACAGTTGGCAATATTTCTTTTATCCTGAAATCGCTTGGAATCAAGTATATTTCAATACCATTTTATTATTCATTTACACTCTGATAACAGCCGTTTTAGGTGGCTATTTATTCATCCGAAAAGACCTTGACTAATGCGACTAATTTTATATATAGGATTATTTTTTCTATCCGTAAATTCCTGCTTTTCTCAACCAATAGACAAACAGCTATTGGCTTTGAAACAACGAATGGATTCGGTGACTTATTTCAATGCAACATTGAATTTGAAAGTCGATATTTCGTTTATTAATATGCCCAATAAACAAGCAAAAATCACTTATACCAAAGGCAAAAGAATGAAAATTGATACCGATGATTTTGTTCTTTTACCCAAAAGAGGATTGGATTTTTCGTTGAACAGCCTCACCGAATATCCATATATTACCGTCGATCGAGGAAGAGCAATTAAAAACGGCAAAAACTGTAAAGTCCTCAACATTATCCCGATTGACCCCAAGGCCGATTTTTCGATAGCAACCGTTTGGCTGGATCAAAAGTCAAAACGTCTTCATGCCACAGAAATTAATACCAAAAAAGATGGAGCCTATCAAATGCTTATGGAATATCAAAAAAACAAAGATATTTTACCTGAAAAAGTAGCCATTAGTTTTGAAATTGAAAAACTAAAAATTCCAATAAACTTTCTAGGAAAAGGAACTACCATTGACAAAAAGAAAATGAAAACGGAAGCCACCAAAAAAGGAAAAATCTATCTACAGTTGATGTATGCCACGATCAAAATGCAGGGCAACTAATTGTTTTTTTCTGTTGCTTTGGGATGATCTTCGTACCAATTTTTGAAGGTTTTAGTGGTACTATAAAAATCTTTCAGCACCTTGTATACCATCAAAACAATCAAGAGATTGCCTATTACAAACAAAATACTCATCATTTTTAAGGAAGTATCTATTTGACAAAAAGCAATAAAAAAGACCCAATATAAAGTAGTAAATCCAACTAAAAAAAAGGCAGTATTTTTCATGAGATCAAATTTAAAATAGTAAATCAAGTTTTAAAAAAGCTGCACTAATTTACATAAATGACTGTATTTCAAATTACAACAATAGTTAATTTACACACAAATTAAAATGTAGTGTAAGAAGAAAGGTTATGCCTACCTTATTTTTTCAAAATCAACTTTTTAAATTTTTAACTACCTTTAATTAAAAATGAATACAAAAAAAGACAAAGAAACGATCCTATACGACAACAAGGAATTCAATTGTCCCTTAGCTTTTACTTTGCGCTTAATTGGAGACAAATACAAAAGCCTCATTTTATTTCACTTAAAAGAAGGTCCCGTCCGATCCGGTGAATTGCAAAAAAGCATCACTGATATTTCAAATAGAATGTTTATCTATTCTTTGCGGGCACTAGAAAAAGATGCCTTAGTTAAACGAACTGTTTTTCCGGTTACTCCACCCAGAGTCGAATATGAATTAACGGCTGCTGGCAAAAGCATCATCCACATTATTCTGCAATTGAACCAATGGGGACAAGATTTTGCAAAATCAAATTATTTGTATGCGCCTTGTGAATAATGAAGTTCATAAGAGTGCGTATAAATCTCGAATACGGTTCCAAATGGATCTTCTACATAACACATGCGATAGGGTTTTTCGCCTGGATAATACTCTCGGATAGGCATTCTTTGTTTGCCACCGGCTGCTACAATTTTTTCAACCAATCCTTCAATATCTGGATCCTGAATTGAAAAATGAAACAACCCAGAACGGAAAGGTTCAAAATTGGGTTTTAGTTCTTTACTTTCCTTAAATTCAAACAATTCTATCCCAATTCTATCTCCTGTTGATAGATGAGCAATTTTAAAGGTGCCCCAACCTTCTCCAAAAACATCAATACACATTTTTCCGATGGCAGTTTCGTTTTCTTCTTTAACAACGGTAGGTTGCATAATAACATAAAAACCTAAAATTTCGGTATAAAACTTTACCGCTTTCTCGATATCTGGAACTGTAATTCCGATATGAGAAAAGGTTTTAGGAAATGGGTTCAAAACTTCATTTTCATTTTTCATAATTAATTTTTTTTGTGAATAACTCAGTGTGGTGAGTAACAATAAAGCTACTCCTAAAATTAATTTATTTTTAAACATAACCAATGATTTATGGTGCAAAATTAAAGCTTTAAATACTGTAAAACAATACATTACACCCAATGCAGCTAGTAACACAAATGTGTATTTTTATGATTCACGGGGAGTTGTAGTCGAAAAAAAATACAAAAAAATAGGACTGTCCTAATTCTTAAAAAAAACAAAGCACCAAGATGAAATGTATTTCTTAAAAAAAGAACACTAGTTCACTCTCAATTGTTTAATTTAGAGTCCATAAACGCAATTAATAAAATGGAAATAGACTTCATAATAAATAATATTTATCCATTACCTGAATCTTCCATAAACTCTTTTAAAGAGGCCATTTCTTTAGTTACATTTCCTAAAGGCCATATTTTAATGCATGAAAATAAAATCGAAAACCATATTTATATCATTAAAAAAGGGATTGTTAGAGCTTACACCAACTTTGACGGTAAGGAAGTCACATTCTGGTTCGGAAAAGAAGCTGATACGGTACTTTCGCTAAAAAACTATGTTTTAAATCAAAAAAGTTACGAAAACATTGAATTACTTGAAGAAAGTAGTTTCTATAAAATTAATCAATCCATTTTGAACCAGCTTTTAACCAGTGATATTCACATTGCCAATTGGGCCAGAAAAATGGCAGAATTGGAGCTAATCAAAACCGAAAAACGATTAATTGACATACAATTCAAGAAGGCTTCTGACAGATACGAGGATTTGATCAATCATCGCCCAGATCTTTTTCAACGCGTTCCGTTGGGAATTATCGCTTCCTATTTAGGTATTTCACAAGTTAGTTTAAGTAGGATCAGAGCAACTCAAAACATTAAAAGTATTTAACATTTGTAAAATTTTAATTGAAAACGGAGCTATAACTTTGTCAAAAAAAATAAATCATGAATTGGATTCTACTCATCATCGCAGGATTATTTGAAGTAGCCTTTGCTGCTTGTTTAGGCAAAGCCAAAGAAACAAACGGTACCGAAATGTATTATTGGTATGCCGGTTTTTTACTCTCATTATTAATCAGCATGGCTTTATTAATAAAAGCTACACAAACCCTTCCCATTGGTACTGCCTATGGAGTTTGGACAGGCATTGGAGCCGTAGGTACGGTTTTGATTGGAATTTTTGTTTTCAAAGAACCAGCTAGTTTCTGGCGATTATTTTTTATAACCACCTTAATTGCTTCCATCATCGGCTTAAAGGTAGTTTCACATTAACCATTACAATCATGAAAAAAATCATCATTATTGGAGGAGGATTTGCAGGACTAAACTTAGCTAAAGATATTACAAACAAAGCCTACGAAATCACTTTGGTGGACAAGAACAATTATGTGTTCTTCCCTCCTTTGCTGTATCAAGTAGCTACTGGTTTTTTGGAACCTTCTAACATTAGCTATCCATTTAGAAAACTATTACGAGACAAGAAAAACGTGAATTTTGTAAATGGTGAACTTTTAAAAATTGAGGCTAATCAGAAAAAAGTGATCCTTTCTACTTGCGAGCTTACGTATGATTATTTAGTATTTGCCACAGGAACAGTTACGAATTATTTTGGAATGAAAAATGTTCAAAAGAATGCCATTCCAATGAAAACGTTGAATGATGCTTTAGAAATGCGTAATTTTTTATTGCAGCAAATCGAAGAAGCCACAAGACTACTCGACAACAAAAAAAAGTTAAAAGAAAAACTTACCATTGTGGTTGCGGGAGGTGGACCTACAGGAGTTGAAATTTCAGGCATGCTGGCAGAGTTACGCAAAACCGTTTTCAAAAAAGATTATCCAGAATTCAACAAGCATCCTTTTAAAGCACATATTTACTTAGTAGATGGCAGCGCACAGCTATTATCTCCTATGAGCAAAAAAGCACAAGAAAGCACTCTAATAGATTTGAAAAAACTAGGCGTCAAAGTGTATTTAAATACGCAGGTCACCGATTTTTCAAATCAAAAAGTACTATTAAGCAATGGAAAAATAATAGAAACCGAAAATTTAATTTGGGCAGCAGGCGTTACGACTCAACAGTTTGAAGGGATTCCATCAGATTGTTTTGGTCGAGGAAAAAGACTTCAAACCAATGGCTATAATGCTATTGAAAATTTAGAAAACTGCTATGCTATCGGTGACAATAGTATTCAGCTTACAGACAAAAATTTTCCAGATGGACATCCTCAAGTGGCACAAGTCGCCTTACAACAAGCTGAAAATTTAGCCAAAAACTTTGATCAGTTAGCCAATGGAAAACCTTTAAAAGAATTTTCATATACAGATAAAGGCTCAATGGCCATCATTGGAAGAAATAAAGCCGTAGCTGATTTACCGAAAAACTTGCATTTCAAAGGCTTTTTCGCTTGGTTTATTTGGGTATTTGTGCACCTAATTTCTTTAATGCATTATCGAAATAAAATGGCTACATTTTATAACTGGTCTATTGCCTACTTCACCAAAGATCATGATTTGAGAATGATTATTAGGCCTAATGCTCCAAATAAAGACAACTCCTAAAATCAAAAAGCAGTGATTCACACCACTGCTTTTTATTTGCATTACATCGATTTTAGACTAAATAACCATGAATATTTCTAAAGCGTACTAAATTGTAAATTACTTAAGTTTTTGTAAATTCCATTTTCCAATGCAATTAGTTCTTGGTGCGTACCTTTTTCAGCAATTTGTCCTTGATCCAACACTAAGATTTGATCCGCACTACGAATCGTTGATAATCGGTGTGCAATGATGATACTCGTTCTTCCTTCCATTAAAATTTCTAAAGCTTCTTGAACTAATTTTTCGCTTTCGCTATCCAAAGAAGAAGTAGCTTCATCCAAAATCAAAATACTAGGATTTTTAAGTAACGCTCTTGCTATAGCAATTCGCTGTCTTTGCCCTCCAGAAAGTTTGATGCCTCTTTCGCCAACAATTGTTTCAAATTGTTCTGGAAATCCTTGAATAAATTGCAGCGCATTGGCTTGCTTAGCGGCTAACATAATTTCTTCGTCGGTGGCATTGGGCTTCCCATAAGCAATATTTTCTTTGATCGTTCCACCAAACAAAATCACATCTTGAGGTACTATACTCATATTACCACGCAAAGCCTCTAAATCGTAGGCCAACATATTTTTATCATCAATGGTAATTGTTCCTCCTGTGGTGTCGTAAAAACGGAGTAGCAAGGAAGCAATAGTTGATTTTCCTGCACCACTTGGCCCAACAATAGCAATTTTTTGTCCGGACAGAGCCGAAAAACTAACTCCTTTCAAAACTTCAATTTCTTTTCGGGAAGGATAGGTAAACGCAACATTTTGAAAAGCAACATCGCCTTTTATTTTAGGAAAATTTTGAATTTCAGTACTATTGATTTTTTCTGGTACTTCTTCTAACAATTCAAACACACGCTCGGTTGCTCCGATGGCTTTCTGCATTTGTGCATACAACTCGGCTATTCCACCCGAAGAGGCACCCACATAACTAGAATACAAAATAAAAGTAAACAATTCGCCCACGGTAATTTCGCCAGCAATACTCAATTGTACGCCATACCAAACTACAGCTACAATGGTTCCGAACAAACACACAATAATAAATGAGGCAAAATAACCGCGCAATTGCCCTCCTTTAATCGCCACTTTGACTACCTCGCGAATTTTTGTAGTATAACGGTCGATCTCGTACCATTCATTTGCAAAAGCTTTGACAATACTAATCCCTTGCATTGTTTCTTCAACTACCACTTGGCTTTCTGCTACTTGATCTTGAACTTTTTTAGAATATTTACGAATGTATCTACCAAAAAACACAGCCGCTACTCCAACCAATGGCACTACAGAAACCATCATAATAGTCAATTTCACATTAATGCTAGCCAGCATAATAAAACTACCTACGATAAGAATAAATTGACGTAAAAATTCGGCAATAGTAGTGGTTAAGGTATCTTGAATTTGACTAATATCATTGCTTATACGGCTATTTAACTCTCCTACTCTTTTTTGAGAAAAAAACGACATGGGCAATTTGACCAAATTGGTATACAACGCCAGTCTAACATTCGCTAAGGTGTTTTCTGTAAAATTCACAAAAAGTGACAATCTAAAAAAAGAAAAAACGGATTGCAAAACCAGTACTAAGGCCAATCCCAAAGCAATTTGATTGGCTAAATCAGCATCTTTCTTGTTAACACAATCCACAAGCATTCCCATAAACTTTGGAAAAGCCAATGCAGTAACACTCGTTAGCAACAGAAACAATAAGCCTAAGTAAAACTTCCATGTATTATTGCCCGCATATCTAAAAATAATCTTGGCTTTGTTGATTGATGTTGCGGTAATTTTTGCTTTAGGCAAATCATTTTCTTTAAATCTTCCCATAATCTTATTTTATAAAGGCCAAATGTAATACTATGGGAAGCGAATACAAAAAAATAAATGCATTTACACCCAAAACTAAACACTTGACTTTTAAGGAATAAAGAAAAAAGCACTGTTTTATTTTATTTTTTTTCAAAAAAACGCTTGCAAATACAAAATCTAGATGTATATTTGCACACGCAATAACGCAAGACATTGCAACCCGAAAGGGCGATTAGCTCAGCTGGTTCAGAGCACCTCGTTTACACCGAGGGGGTCGGGGGTTCGAACCCCTCATCGCCCACAGATAAAATCCGTAACGACTTGAAACATCAAGTTTTTACGGATTTTTTTTATTTTATTTATCCCGAAATTTTGGGACTTCCCTTTTTTTGAAAGGATCAAAAATCATAAATAAAAGCGCTACAATAACTTACCATCTACTTAATTTGTAGTATATTTCAAGCTCTATATATTCATTTATGAAATTTAATGCAAAAATATTACTAGTCATCTTATCAATTGCAGTTTATGGATGCAGCATCACAAGAAACCCTTTGAAACAAACTCTAAAAACTAAAAAAGGGATTATTCATCAAGTAATGCAAAATCCATCAGCCTTTGAAGTTCAAATTATTTACTCTCAAATTACCAGAAACAAACAAGGAAAAGTTTTATTTAAGGATTATAAATATCATGTAGACGCCAATCAGTATTTTTATCCAGCTAGTACGGTCAAATTCCCTATCGCAGTTATGGCGATGGAAAAGTTAGATGCCATACCAAATACTTCAGTTAATTCAACATTTTCTATCGGAGACGCTACTTCAAAGTGGAAGTTTTCTGAGGAGATTTCAAAATTATTTGCTGTAAGCGATAATGAGGCCAGCAATCATCTTTTTGAATTTATTGGATTTAATGCCTTAAACAATGGCTTGAAACAAAAAGGATTGTTTCCTTTTAGAATAACACATAGATTATCAACCCGAACTCGGGTAGTTTACTCATAAAACCCATAACTTTATATAAGGATGACAACACCATAACCGTTTTTCCTTCAACAACTTCTCAAAAATTTGAGCCATTGATGATAAATAATGTCGTTAAAGGAAAAGGTTATTTTAATGATGCTACTAATGCAATAGTTGAAACTCCTTTTGATTTCTCACAAAAAAATTACTACCCGCTAGAAACTTTGCACAATACACTCAAAAGAATTGTCTTTCCTGAAACTTTTAAGGAAAGTGAAAGATTCAAACTTTCTGAAAAAAGCAGAGCTTTTATCTTGTTTTCGATGCAAAATTTACCAAGAAACGCGGGTTATAACCCTAAAGAGTATTATGATGGTTATGGTAAATTTTTCTTATTCGGTGACTCTAAAGAAACCATACCCGATCATATAAAAATTTACAACAAAATAGGACAAGCTTACGGCACAGTAACGGATTGTGCCTATATTGTGGATTCCAAAAACAATATTGAATTTCTACTATCTGCTACTATTTTGGTCAATAACGACAAAATTTTTAATGATGGAATTTATGAATACGATACCATTGGACTTCCTTTTTTAGCAGAATTAGGGCGTCAATTGTATGAAAAAAGCAGAAAATAATCTATATCAAAGTCAAAGCACCTAAAATTTCCTCTGACAAAAATGGTCCTCCAGGATATTTTGCCGTATAATCTAAATTCATCCAAACCTGTCCTCGTTCATCAATATGGTAATGGATTTCTTTGTTAGCACTCTCCTTGGGAAATAATTCGTTTTTAATCAAATAATTTACTTTTTCTAAATCTTCTTTGGTGCCAATTAAAATTTCCGGGTAAATATGCCCTTTGGTATGAATAAGTCGTGGAGTGCCACCAATAGCTCGAACGCAAGCAGCCATCAAAATGGAGTGATCGTCACAATCCCCGGAAAAATAGAGCAAGGATTCAGTAGCTGTCGCAATATAATCGCCATCTTTAGGATCATGTACATAATTCCAACGCGCATTGATTTCTTTGAACACTGCAAAACATTGTATTATGGTTCTATAATCAGAGTAGCCTTTAATGCTTTTAAAATGCTTACTTGTAGCCATTACCGCAAAATTCCTAACCTTAGGGCTTTGGTATTCAATAGCGCGTCTAATTTTTGTTTTATTAGGAAAAGGAAGGAGTTTTGCCACAATAATATCTTGAGGATAAGGGCTATCGGACATAGTGTACACCATTGAATTATAGTCTTCTACTATACTTTCAAAACCATAATTTCCAAAAACACTTCCATAAATTAGCACAAAAAAATACAGAATAATCACTATTAAGGTCAGTGTTTTCATCGCATTCAATATAAAATGAATCACCATAAAAACCAATGCAAAAATAAGTAGTCTATCAAGATTAAAAGCCCAA
Organism: Flavobacterium sp. LM5; assembly: GCF_002017945.1. Lineage (NCBI taxonomy): Bacteria > Pseudomonadati > Bacteroidota > Flavobacteriia > Flavobacteriales > Flavobacteriaceae > Flavobacterium > Flavobacterium sp. LM5. The sequence goes on from NZ_MUFX01000002.1 coordinate 495,097, forward strand.
TCTGGATCAATTACATTGTGATGTGCAATAATAAAAACAGGAAATGTAATAATTAAATTTAAAATAGATATAAGCACAACATCCCAAGGTTTCTTGACTTGTAGTTGGGTTTTCAGCTTAGTGACATCAATTTTTTTAGGTGCTATCATATCATTGAAAAGCAGTACGATTATACCTCTTTTACTATAGCAGCAAATGTACTTGTTTTATCAATAATTCCGAGTTCCAATAATTGATTTTGGACATTGTTTAACACATTTTTACTTAGTTGTTTTTGCGACCATTCGGTTAAAGCTAACCATTTTTCAAGATCTTCTTCTTTTTGATGATAGCGTGATGCAAGCTTTGTAACAATGTTAGGTATCAATTTAAATTGTGACGTATTATGGTTGATTATTTCTAGAATTTTGGTAATCACATTTGGGTTTTGGTCTAAAATTTCGTCTCGAACTGCAATAACAAAACAAGGCCAAGGTGTGGGACAATCAGCGATTCTCCTAAAAATTCCTTTGTCAACAAGAGGTTGCGTCATGAATCTTTCCCACATAAAATAATCAGCCGTACCTTCGGTCAAAGCAATGACAGCTCCATCAATCGTATTGACAATTTCAAATAACAAGGAATTAGCATCCCACTTTTGATTACCAGCATTGACATACGCCATTAATTGAGAACCAGAACCTATTCTTGAAATGGCAGCTTTGGTGCCTTCAAGTTGCGCTAAGGTCTCGTATTTAGATTGAGCTGCAACGTGAATTCCCCAAATTAATGGAGTTTCAACATACACTTGAACTATTTTTGAAGGATTGCCAGCGGTAATATCTTTTACGATACCTTCGGTTAAAATAATAGCAATATCCGTACTTCCATCGCGAAGCATTTGGCACATTTTACCCGTCCCTTCTGGAACATCTGTCCATTGCAAGTCGATGGCTGCTTTTTTAAAATCTCCATTTTCTATGGCTAAATGCCAAGGTAAATTAAAATGTTCTGGAACACCAGCTATTCGTATTGTTGTCATTTATTTTTGATTTGGATTAAATAGTTGCCACCATTTCCAATTGATGCCATCTTCAGCCGTATATTCTTCTACAAATTGCATCCCACATTTACTCAGGATATGATTGGAAGCACCATTTTGAGCGTGCGTGTAAGCATTCATTTCTTTAATATTCATTTGATTAAAACCATAATCCAGCCAAAATTTTGTGGCTTCGGTGGCGTAGCCTTTGTTCCAAAAGCGCTCGTCCAAGCGGTATCCATAATCGTAAAAGTTGGTGTTTCCGTTTTCTATATGGTCGTTGATGAACTTAATACCTGTCCAACCGATAAATTGTCCGTCTTCTTTTAAAAAAGTAGCAAAACGGCCAATTTTATTGGTTGCATATTGTTTTTGAAGCGATTCAATCACCGGATAGATTTCTGTAATATCTTGAACGGGTTTGTTCCATAAATATTTATGAACATTAGGATTGGAATCCATAATAAACATGGCTTCGGCATCGTCAAGCGTAAATGGGCGAAGAATTAATCGGTCAGTTTCGAGAAGTACATCCATTTGTGGTAATTATTGGGCTAGTTTATTGAGTGTATACAAAATAAGTTCGTCTACGGCTTTATAAGGATCTTGGCTAAAAGTACCGTTGGCGCGGTTGGCAATGATGGCATTCATAGATAAGCAATGATGTCCTAGTAACTTACCGAGTCCATAAATAGCACTAGTTTCCATTTCTAGATTGGTAATGCGATGCCCTTCAAAACTAAAGGAATCCATTTTAGAATTCAATGCTGAATCTTGAATTCCTAAACGCAACACACGTCCTTGTGGACCATAAAAACCACCAGCTGTTGCCGTAATTCCTTTATGAATTTGTTCACTTGCAATTAATTGCTCCAACTCAGTGGAACAACCTATAACATAAGGCGTTCCTTTTTTCAAATCCCAGTGGGTTTGTTCGATAAAGGCTTTTTCCAAACGAGTCTCAGAAATTGAATCAATCAAATAAGAGCGAAGCATATTGTCTAATCCTAGTCCGTATTGCGCCATCACAAAATGATCTACTGGGATATCAGCTTGCAGAGAACCTGAAGTTCCAATTCTGATGATTCGTAACGCTGTTAGGGTGTCTTTTATCTTTCTGGTTTTTAAATCGATATTGACTAAAGCGTCGAGTTCGTTGAGCACAATATCAATATTATCTGGACCAATTCCAGTCGAAATCACACTAATTCGCTTGCCTTTATAGGTACCAGTTTGCGTTTTGAATTCTCTTTTTTGAACGGTAAACTCGATAGCATCAAAGTGCTTAGTGATTTTTTCTACACGATCTTGATCACCCACAAACAGAATTGTAGTTGCAATTTGTTCTGGCTTTAAGTTAAGATGATAGACACTACCATCAGGGTTGAGTATTAATTCGGAATCTTTTATCATAACCTATGTTTAAATTGTTTAAGGTTTAATCGTTTAATGTTATTAAAATGAGCACTAAAGCCTACATTATGAAGACTAGAGTACGTGCTTTTGTGTTTTTTATCTATGAAACTGAACACTAAAAGCTGCATACTGAAAACTTACTATTTACCCTCCAACTCTTTTTGTTTTAAAGCCTTTCTCCTGTAAAAGTGCCATTATCTTATCGCGGTAATCCCCTTGAATGATAATTGCTCCTTCTTTGAAAGTACCGCCAACACTCAATTTTGTTTTTATTTCTTTGGCTAGAATTTTGAAATCTTCATCGCTTCCTTCGTAGCCTTCTATAATCGTGGTGGCTTTGCCTTTTCGTTTTTCGTATTTGCAAATCATCGGTTCTTTTTGCACGTACAATTCGTGCGCTACTTCCTCAATAGGTTCGTCAGGAAGGGATTGATGATCTGGAAAAAGATGTTTTAATTGGTCTTGTAAATCCATTTTTTGTGTGTTTTGTGTATGTTTTTGAACGCTGATGCCGCGGATTTTTCAGATTTATGAAGTCTTATTTTCTATTATTTTTATATACTTTTCTAATGAATTCAGGTTTTTTGCCAAAATTTAAAAGCAAACCAACTTCACACGAAGTTGCTTTTAAATAATTCAGTATTTGAAATTCATTCGCTTCAACCAAATAATCTTGCGCTTTTAATTCTAAAATTACTAAATCATTTACAATAATGTCAGCAAAATAATCCCCAACTTCAATCTCTTTATAATAAACTTTGATTTTCTTTTGAGCTTCAACGTGAAATCCATTTGCTTTAAGTTCATTATACAAAGCATTTTGATACACTCTTTCTAGAAAACCGTATCCTAACTCATTATAAACTTCAAAAAATATCTTTAATATTGATTTGGTTAATTCTTGATGTAAAATACTACTCATAAATAAATTAATCTGCGCAAATCTGTAAAATCTGCGTTATCCGCGTTCCTTTTTTTTATAAAAACAAAAAGACATCAAGCGAGCTTGACATCTTTTGTATTGTATAAAAGTAAAAATTATTTTTTGATTAAACCCAAATCCACCAAACGCTCATATAAATAATCGCCAGCAGTGATATCATCAAACAATTTAGGGTGTTGATCATCGATACAATTTTCCAAGCAATTTAGTTTCATATCGCTAACAGGATGCATGAAAAACGGAATAGAATAACGTGAGGTTCCCCATAATTCTCTTGGTGGATTCACTACTTGATGAATCGTTGATTTCAAACGATTATTGGTGTGACGGGATAACATATCACCAACATTAATCATTAATTCGTCAGGTTGTGCCATAGCATCCATCCATTCGCCATCGTGATTTTGCACTTGCAACCCTTTTCCTTGAGCACCCATTAATAGGGTAATCAAATTAATATCTCCGTGAGCTGCTGCACGAACGGCGCCGTCTTTTGGCTCATCTGTAATTGGAGGATAATGAATAGGTCTTAAAATGCTATTACCATCTTTTACATATTGGTCAAAGTAAAATTCGTCTAAACCAATAAACAAGGCTAATGCTCTTAGTACATAAACTCCTGTTTTCTCCAACATTTGATAGGCTTGTTTTCCAACTGTATTAAAATTGGCTAATTCTGAAACTTCAACATTGGCAGGATATTCACCAGCGTATTTTGAACCTTCGCTTACATATTGGCCAAAATGCCAAAATTCTTTCAAATCTCCAGCTGAGCGTCCTTTGGCATGTTCTTTTCCAAAAGAAATATAGCCCCTTTGCCCACCAATACCTGGAATTTCATATTTTTCTTTTACTTCGAGAGGAAGTGAAAAAAAGTTACGAACTTCGGTATACAAGTTCTCAACTAATTCGTCATTCAAAAAATGACCTTTTAATGCTACGAAGCCTATTTCTTCGTAAGCGGTTCCGATTTCATTTACAAATTTTTGTTTACGTTTCGGGTCATCCGAAAGGAAATCACGCAAGTCAACACTAGGAATGTTTTGCATATTATTTGAATTTTGATAATTTAGAAGCTTTTTAAAACTTCTAAGCACAAATGTAAAGAATATTTTGATTTGTAATTTTAATTAATCCAAATCAGAACTAAAAAATATAACAAAAAAACAAGAAACTGTTATATTTTTATATCTTTGAAAACTATCTAAAACCTAAAAACAAATGATTTTTGACAGAAAGCAACTTACCAACGATCAATTAATTAGTCTCTATAAGAAAATACTACTTCCCAGATTAATCGAGGAGAAAATGCTCATTCTTATAAGACAAGGTAAAGTGTCTAAATGGTTTTCAGGCATTGGTCAAGAAGCAATTGCTGTAGGTATTACCGCTGCTTTAGACCAAGATGAGTATATTTTGCCAATGCATAGAAATTTAGGAGTTTTTACAGGAAGAGCTATTCCATTACACCGATTATTTTCTCAATGGCAAGGTAAAGCAAATGGTTTTACAAAAGGTAGAGATCGCAGTTTTCACTTCGGTACCCAAGAATATAAAATTATTGGAATGATTTCGCATTTGGGACCTCAATTAGGGGTGGCCGATGGGATTGCTCTGGCCAATACTTTGAAAAAAAACAATAAAATCACAGCCGTTTTTACAGGTGAAGGAGCGACAAGTGAAGGAGACTTTCACGAAGCTTTAAATATTGCCGCTGTTTGGGATTTACCCGTTCTTTTTGTCATTGAAAACAATGGTTATGGCCTTTCTACGCCAACGAATGAACAATACCGTTGTGAAAACCTAGCCGATAAAGGAAAAGGTTACGGAATGGAAAGCCATATTGTGGATGGTAATAATATTTTGGAAGTTTTTACTTTGATTAGTGAATTAAAAGCCTCGATGGTTGAACGTCCTCGTCCTATTTTACTAGAATTTAAAACCTTTAGAATGCGAGGTCACGAAGAAGCAAGCGGTACTAAATATGTTCCTCAAGAGTTGATGGATTTATGGGCAGTGAAAGACCCTGTTGCGAATTATAAAGACTTTTTACTTCAAAATGGCATTCTTACAGAAGCAGAAGATTCTAAAATCAAAGCAAAAATAAAACAGGAAATCGATACCGATTGGGCTTTGGCGAATGCCGAACCGGAAATTGAAGCTAGTTTCGACGAAGAGTTAAATGATGTTTATAAACCCTACGTTGCAGAAATTGTTGAACCTTCAGGAGCTACCGAAAATATTCGTTTTATAGATGCCATTAGTCAAGGATTAAGACAATCCATGCAGCGCTATGAAAACTCTGTTATCATGGGGCAAGATATTGCTGAATATGGTGGTGCTTTTAAAATAACTGATGGTTTTGTGGCTGAATTTGGTAAGGAACGTGTTAGAAATACGCCTATTTGCGAAAGTGCAGTGGTCTCAGCGGCTATGGGATTGTCAATTAATGGGTATAAAGCCATCATGGAAATGCAATTTGCAGATTTTGTGTCTACAGGTTTTAATCCAATAGTAAATCTTTTGGCTAAATCGCATTATCGTTGGTTGGAAAAAGCCGATGTTGTTGTCCGCATGCCTTGTGGTGGAGGAACTCAAGCTGGACCTTTTCATTCGCAAACCAACGAAGCTTGGTTTACCAAAACACCAGGTTTGAAAGTAGTGTATCCTGCTTTTCCTTATGACGCCAAAGGTTTACTCAACGAATCCATTAATGACCCTAATCCTGTTTTATTTTTCGAACATAAATTATTATACCGTTCCATTTATCAAGAGGTTCCAAAGGAGTATTACACTATTCCTTTAGGGAAAGCAGCCGTTTTGAAAGAGGGTGAACAAATTACCATTATTGCTTTTGGAGCTACGGTACATTGGGCATTAGAAACCTTAGCTAAAAATCCACAGCTTAGTGCCGATGTGATTGACTTACGAACCTTGCAACCGTTGGATACCGAAACTATTTTTGCTTCTGTAAAGAAAACAGGAAAGGCCATAATTGTTCAAGAAGACAGTCTTTTTGGCGGAATTGCAAGTGATTTGTCCGCATTGATTATGGAAAATTGCTTTGAGTATTTGGATGCGCCAGTAAAACGAGTAGCCAGTTTGGATTCGCCTATTCCTTTTACCAAAGCACTAGAAGACCAATACTTACCTAAAGGCAGATTCGAAAAAGAATTGCTGGATTTAATCGAGTATTAATTCTAAAATAATAAGCAACCCCCACAAGAGTCATTTTCATCCCACATGGTTCCCGCTATCCGCTAAATCTTGCTTGGGCTTTATTCGCCAAAGCAAGGATACCGCTGCTATCGGGGTTAAGGAGCTACAATGGGCCTATTTATAGGCATTGTTACAACCAAAAAACTCCATTAGAGGTTCTCTAATGGAGTTTTTTTTTGTTTTTGTACTCAGAGCGGGACTTGAACCCGCACGAACATTGCTGTTCACTGGATTTTAAGTCCAGCGTGTCTACCAATTTCACCATCCGAGCAATGTGGTACCTCCAGGGATCGAACCAGGGACACATGGATTTTCAGTCCATTGCTCTACCATCTGAGCTAAGGTACCCTACTTTTAGGAGTAGTTATAAAAAAACCCTTCACTTTTGATGAAGGGTTTTCTAAAGAAAGGCGGCGACATACTCTCCCACAAATTGCAGTACCATCTGCGCAGGCGGGCTTAACTTCTCTGTTCGGAATGGGAAGAGGTGAGCCCCGCCGCAATAACCACCTTAAGGTCGTTTTGCAATGGGTAACCAGTTTGTACTGATTAACATTACATAATATCTTAACATACTGAGATAAAGAATATAAAAAGTTTCAACTTGCCTTGAGCGAAGTCGAAAGGAGAAAGTTCTCTCCCGAGAGCTTTCGCTCTCGGGAAAAAGGTGTACATAAGCTTACGGGTTATTAGTACTACTCGACTATGACATTACTGCCTTTACATCTATAGCCTATCAACGTGGTCATCTCCCACGACCCTTAAAAGAAATCTCATCTTGTGGTGGGTTTCGCGCTTATATGCTTTCAGCGCTTATCCCTTCCAAACGTAGCTACTCTGCGGTGCCCCTGGCGGGACAACAGATACACTAGAGGTTTGTCCAATTCGGTCCTCTCGTACTAGAATCAGATCCACTCAAATTTCTAACGCCCACAGTAGATAGAGACCGAACTGTCTCACGACGTTCTGAACCCAGCTCGCGTGCCACTTTAATGGGCGAACAGCCCAACCCTTGGGACCTTCTCCAGCCCCAGGATGTGACGAGCCGACATCGAGGTGCCAAACCCCCCCGTCGATATGAGCTCTTGGGGGAGATCAGCCTGTTATCCCCGGCGTACCTTTTATCCTTTGAGCGATGGCCCTTCCATGCGGAACCACCGGATCACTATGCTCTACTTTCGTACCTGATCGACCTGTATGTCTCTCAGTCAAGCTCCCTTATGCCATTGCACTCTTCGCACGGTTACCAAGCGTACTGAGGGAACCTTTAGAAGCCTCCGTTACTCTTTTGGAGGCGACCACCCCAGTCAAACTACCCACCAAGCAATGTCCTCTCTATCGAGAGTTAGGCCTCAGATAAACAAAGGGTTGTATTTCAACAATGACTCCACAACGCCTAGCGACGCCACTTCACAGTCTCCAACCTATCCTACACATCATTTATCCAAGGTCAATACTAAGCTATAGTAAAGGTGCACAGGGTCTTTTCGTCCCACTGCGGGTAAACGGCATCTTCACCGTTACTACAATTTCACCGAGCTCATGGCTGAGACAGTGTCCAGATCGTTACACCATTCGTGCAGGTCGGAACTTACCCGACAAGGAATTTCGCTACCTTAGGACCGTTATAGTTACGGCCGCCGTTTACTGGGGCTTCAATTCAATGCTTCTCCGAAGATAACATCTCCTCTTAACCTTCCAGCACCGGGCAGGTGTCAGGCCCTATACTTCATCTTACGATTTTGCAGAGCCCTGTGTTTTTGATAAACAGTCGCCTGGACCTCTTCACTGCGGCCCGATTACTCGGGCGACCCTTCTCCCGAAGTTACGGGTCTATTTTGCCTAATTCCTTAGCCATGAATCTCTCGAGCACCTTAGGATTCTCTCCTCGACTACCTGTGTCGGTTTACGGTACGGGTACTAATTACCTGAAGTTTAGAGGTTTTTCTTGGAAGCCCTTAGGCGCACTATCTCTTTGACCGAAGTCTCCGAGTACTATCGTATTTCCCCAAGCCGCGTGGATTTGCCTGCGCAGCTTATAGGTAGGTACTTCAACGAACTATTCCGTCAGTTCGCGGCGCTTTCATCACTCCGTCACCCCATCACAGTAATCAGTAGTACGGGAATATTAACCCGTTGGCCATCGACTGTCCCTTTCGGGTTCGCCTTAGGTCCCGACTAACCCACAGCTGATTAGCATAGCTGTGGAAACCTTAGTCTTTCGGTGTGCGGGTTTCTCGCCCGCATTATCGTTACTTATGCCTACATTTTCTTTTCTAACCAGTCCAGCATGCCTTACGACACACCTTCAACCCTGTTAGAATGCTCCCTACCACTTACAATTGCTTGTAAATCCATAGCTTCGGTAATATGTTTATGCCCGATTATTATCCATGCTCGTCCGCTCGACTAGTGAGCTGTTACGCACTCTTTAAATGAATGGCTGCTTCCAAGCCAACATCCTAGCTGTCTGGGCAGACAAACCTCGTTCTTTCAACTTAACATATATTTGGGGACCTTAGCTGATGGTCTGGGTTCTTTCCCTCTCGGACTTGGACCTTAGCACCCAAGCCCTCACTGTTATCAATCATTATATAGCATTCGGAGTTTGTCAGGAATTGGTAGGCGGTGAAGCCCCCGCATCCAATCAGTAGCTCTACCTCTATATAACTAAAATAACGCTGCACCTAAATGCATTTCGGGGAGTACGAGCTATTTCCGAGTTTGATTGGCCTTTCACCCCTACCCACAGGTCATCCGAAGACTTTTCAACGTCAACCGGTTCGGACCTCCACACTGTGTTACCAGCGCTTCATCCTGCCCATGGGTAGATCACACGGTTTCGCGTCTAACACTACTGACTAAAGCGCCCTATTCAGACTCGCTTTCGCTACGGATCCGTGGCTTAACCACTTATCCTTGCCAGCAACGTTAACTCGTAGGCTCATTATGCAAAAGGCACGCCGTCACCCCACGAAAGGGCTCCGACCGCTTGTAAGCGTATGGTTTCAGGATCTATTTCACTCCGTTATTCACGGTTCTTTTCACCTTTCCCTCACGGTACTGGTTCACTATCGGTCTCTCAGGAGTATTTAGCCTTAGCGGATGGTCCCGCCAAATTCAGACAGGGTTTCACGTGCCCCGCCCTACTCAGGATACCACTATCCTTTACATTCATTACTTATACAGGGCTATCACCTTCTTTGGCTCTACTTTCCAGTAGATTCTAATTCTTTATGCAAGAAATCTCGTGGTCCTACAACCCCAACATTGCCGTAACAACATTGGTTTGGGCTAATCCGCGTTCGCTCGCCACTACTTACGGAATCACTTTTGTTTTCTTCTCCTCCGCCTACTTAGATGTTTCAGTTCAGCGGGTTTGCCCACCTATCGGTGTACTATGTCTTCAACATAGTGGGTTGCCCCATTCAGGTATCTACGGATCAATTCGTGTGTGCCAATCCCCGTAGCTTTTCGCAGCTTATCACGCCTTTCTTCGCCTCTGAGAGCCTAGGCATCCCCCATACGCCCTTATTTTGCTTATTGTACCAATCATAAAATTAATTATGACCGTTTTTTTTCGCTTTCTCTAATAAATCAGAGAAAACTGCTTTCTACTTTTTATTATTTCTTATCTCAATATGTCAATGAACTTTAAATAAGTATTAAGTATTCTGTATTAAGTACTAAGACCTTATTGTCTTAATTCTTGATACTATCATCTTGATACTATCTTGTGGAGAATAACGGAGTCGAACCGTTGACCTCCTGCGTGCAAGGCAGGCGCTCTAGCCAGCTGAGCTAATCCCCCATTTTTTGTAAAATTCCAAATTTTTAAATTCCAAATTCCAAAAAAAAAGGATTTCAACCTCTAGAATTTCCTAATTAAGTGTAAATAGTAGTCCCGGGCAGACTCGAACTGCCGACCCCTACATTATCAGTGTAGTACTCTAACCAGCTGAGCTACGAGACTCTGTTTTTTACTTAATTCTTTATTCAATTTCTTTAAATTAACAGCAAGAGTAATATAATCGGTGTCATAGCACCTTTAAAATCTTCTTCTTTTTCCTTAGCGTGCTTTACGCTAACACTAAGGCTCTAGAAAGGAGGTGTTCCAGCCGCACCTTCCGGTACGGCTACCTTGTTACGACTTAGCCCTAGTTACCAGTTTTACCCTAGGCAGCTCCTTGCGGTCACCGACTTCAGGCACCCCCAGCTTCCATGGCTTGACGGGCGGTGTGTACAAGGCCCGGGAACGTATTCACCGGATCATGGCTGATATCCGATTACTAGCGATTCCAGCTTCACGGAGTCGAGTTGCAGACTCCGATCCGAACTGTGACCGGCTTTGTAGATTCGCTCCTGGTCACCCAGTGGCTGCTCTCTGTACCGGCCATTGTAGCACGTGTGTAGCCCAAGGCGTAAGGGCCGTGATGATTTGACGTCATCCCCACCTTCCTCACAGTTTGCACTGGCAGTCTCGTTAGAGTTCCCGACATGACTCGCTGGCAACTAACAACAGGGGTTGCGCTCGTTATAGGACTTAACCTGACACCTCACGGCACGAGCTGACGACAACCATGCAGCACCTTGTAAATTGTCTTGCGAAAAGTCTGTTTCCAAACCGGTCAATCTACATTTAAGCCTTGGTAAGGTTCCTCGCGTATCATCGAATTAAACCACATGCTCCACCGCTTGTGCGGGCCCCCGTCAATTCCTTTGAGTTTCATTCTTGCGAACGTACTCCCCAGGTGGGATACTTATCACTTTCGCTTAGCCACTGAACTTGCGCCCAACAGCTAGTATCCATCGTTTACGGCGTGGACTACCAGGGTATCTAATCCTGTTCGCTACCCACGCTTTCGTCCATCAGCGTCAATCCATTAGTAGTAACCTGCCTTCGCAATTGGTATTCCATGTAATCTCTAAGCATTTCACCGCTACACTACATATTCTAGTTACTTCCTAATAATTCAAGTCTAGCAGTATCAATGGCCGTTCCACCGTTGAGCGATGGGCTTTCACCACTGACTTACTAAACCGCCTACGGACCCTTTTAAACCCAATGATTCCGGATAACGCTTGGATCCTCCGTATTACCGCGGCTGCTGGCACGGAGTTAGCCGATCCTTATTCTTACAGTACCGTCAAGCTCCCTCACGAGGGAGTGTTTCTTCCTGTACAAAAGCAGTTTACAATCCATAGGACCGTCATCCTGCACGCGGCATGGCTGGATCAGGCTTGCGCCCATTGTCCAATATTCCTCACTGCTGCCTCCCGTAGGAGTCTGGTCCGTGTCTCAGTACCAGTGTGGGGGATCTCCCTCTCAGGACCCCTACCCATCGTTGCCTTGGTAAGCCGTTACCTTACCAACTAGCTAATGGGACGCATGCTCATCTTTTGCCGTTGTGACTTTAATGTGAAAATGATGCCATTCTCACATACTATGAGGTATTAATCCAAATTTCTCTGGGCTATCCCTCTGCAAAAGGTAGATTGCATACGCGTTACGCACCCGTGCGCCGGTCTCTAGTTCCGAAGAACTATACCCCTCGACTTGCATGTGTTAAGCCTGCCGCTAGCGTTCATCCTGAGCCAGGATCAAACTCTTCATCGTATATTGTGCGCTTAATAAATTAAGCTATTTTTATGCGAATCCAATTCTATCGGTGTTTATTCTAATCTCTCGATTATCTTACTCTTTTTTTCTTTGTCTTATCTTTCAATAAGACGGCTGTCAATTCAATATGTCTAGGAACGTATTCTTCTTGTTTTCTGCGCTTTTCGTTGTCGCGATTAGCGGGTGCAAAAGTAGAAATTCTTTTTTTAACTGGCAAGAAAAAAATGAAGTTTTTTTTGAG
>NZ_MUFX01000020.1:0-3427 GCF_002017945.1 Flavobacterium sp. LM5
CAAAAATTAGTTACATATCTAAAAAACATCTTATTTTTACGTTTTCGAATTCATCTTATAATCTTACTATTGTGTCAAGACATCAAATTATTCAAAATATTCATTCGCAAAAGAGTCATTTGTCTATTAATTATAGTATAAAAACCAAAACAGAAGCTTTTACTGAAAAACTGTTTTATACCCTTTTTGATTCAAATGCTCCTTTAGACCAAAGTATTGATGAATTGGAGGTTCAATTCAAAGAAATTGCAAAAATTGCTTGTAAAAAAGCAACCACCCATTGTGAAAGTGCTTGGGATAGTTTCCTTGAAAAATTGCCTTTCGTTTTAGAACAACTCAATCAAGATGCGGCTTACATTCTTATAAATGACCCCGCTTCGAATAGTATCGAAGAAGTATATTTAGCTTACCCAGGTTTTTACGCTATTGCCATTTATCGTTTAAGTCATGAATTGTATTTACTGGATTTATTGCTTTTTTCAAGGTTAATGAGTGAATACGCACACCGCATTACGGGTACAGACATTCATGCAGGAGCTACCATTGCTTCGCCATTTTTTATTGATCACGCCACTGGAATTGTAATTGGAGAAACCACTGTAATCGAAGAAAACGTCAAAATATACCAAGGAGTCACTTTGGGTGCGCTAAGTGTTAGTAAAGAAATGAAAAATGCTAAACGCCATCCAACCGTTGAAAAAAATGTCTGTATTTATGCCAATGCCACTATACTTGGAGGCGAAACTGTAATAGGACAAAATAGTATCGTAGGTGGAAATTCATGGGTAACAAAATCAATACCAGCCGATTCTACTGTATTAAACACAACAACAACTGAGGTTAAGATAAAAGAAAAACGATAATGAAACCACAAAAGTTAGTCGATCTTATTGGAAACACACCATTAGTAATAAGTCAAAATTTAGTACATAATCCCAACGTAAAATTGCTTCTAAAACTTGAAGGAAACAATCCTGGAGGAAGTGTAAAAGACCGTGCAGCCTACAATATGATTAAATCGGCAATTGAACGAGGCGATATCAAAAAAGGCGATAAATTAATCGAAGCAACCAGTGGAAACACAGGCATCGCATTGGCCATGATTGCACAATTATTCAACATCGAAATTGAATTGGTTTTACCTGAAGATTCTACCATAGAACGCACACAAACCATGAGAGCTTATGGAGCCACTGTAATCTTGACTCCTGCAAGTATTGGCATCATTGGTTCAAGAGATTATGCCGACAAAAAAGTCGCAGAAGGAGGTTACATAATGCTCAACCAATTTGCCAATAACGACAATTGGAAGGCACATTACAACACTACAGGTCCAGAAATTTGGGAAGACACCGAAGGAACCGTAACCCATTTTGTATCGGCGATGGGGACAACAGGAACTATTATTGGTACTTCAACCTATTTGAAAGAAAAGAATCCATCGATTCAAATTATTGGGGCACAACCTAGTGATGGCTCTCAAATTCCGGGTATTCGCAAATGGCCACAAGAATATTTACCTAAAATTTTTGATGCTTCAAAAGTGGATACCGTTATAGAAGTAACTGAAGCCGAAGCTAGAGCCATGACTCAACGTTTAGCTAAAGAAGAAGGCATTTTTGCTGGAATGAGTAGCGGTGGTTCAGTAGCAGCTGCAGTAAAAATTGCCGAAACCTTAGAGTCAGGAGTCATTGTCGCTATTATATGTGATCGTGGTGATCGTTATCTGTCTTCCGATTTGTTTGATTAAAAACAGATTCAGATTATAAAAAAATCCCGTTCGATTGGACACGAACGGGATTTCTATTTTAATAAATATTGCAGATTATTTTTGCTCCACTCTGCTATACTGTCTTTATTCATTTTTACATAATCTTGGTTTTTAGCGGCTTCAGCAGCGGCAAGAGACAATTTTGCAGTTTCTATTGCTCCCGCTTTATCACCTTGTTTGGCTTGAATCAAAGATTTTAAACGTAAATACCAAAAAGGCTTTTCTTTGGTCATATCCAAAGCTTTGTCCACCAAATCAAGGCACCATTCAAAATATTTTACGTTGTTAACATGGTTTACAATGTCCAAATCTGAAAGACAAACCGTTTTTTCAAACAAAATCTCTTTTTCGTGATGAATGTCAATTTTTGAAAAACTATCCTTTGTAGCCTTTTTATCTGGATACAGCTCAAAATGTTCATAAGGCAAGGCCAAGGCTTCAGGTCGACGCTTTTGAGTATTAAAAACCGCCCAAAACGTCTCTGATCCTACAATTTTTTTTCCGTTAACATGTACTTCTAAAGCCCGTACGGAACGCGAATTTTCGAGAGAATTTATCCAAGTACTCACCGTTACCGTGTCTCCCCATTTAGGTAAAGACTCAATTTCAACCCGCATTCTGCTCAAGACCCACGCTTGGTGAAACTCCTGCATGTCGGCAAAACTAATACCACCCAATTCTGAGTGTGCCGCCGCAGTCAATTGCAACAAATTGCATAATTCCGTATATTTCAAAAAGCCATTAGGCGCACATTGTGTAAAATTGATCTCCCAGTCTTTAGACAAGATCGAAGAGAAATTTGGGGATATAGGCATTCAAAAAAGTTTTAAGAGGTAAACAAAGTGTATTCGTAAAAATTAGGAGCAAAACATTCGGCATTTTAATAAACATCGTACCCGCCATCATTCCTAAACTTGTCCGCCGAACCCCGGCGCACAAGGTTTATCCCTTCTGTCGGGGCTAAATGAGCAGCATTTGGGATTTTTTATTATGTCATTTTTGAGTCAATATGTTCGATAATAACATTTTTATCGGTTGTAAAATCAAACCATTTAGTATTTTCTTTTCGTTTAAACCAAGTAAGTTGTCGTTTAGAAAAACGTCGGGTATTCTTCTTTATTTCCTCAATAGCAAATGCCAACTCGCATTCGCCATCAAAATGGCTGAATAACTCTCTATAACCCACCGTTTGCAAAGCATTCAAGGCTTTATGAGGATACAAACTTCTAGCTTCTTCAACTAAACCTTCCTCGATCATGATATCCACGCGTTGATTGATGCGGTCGTACATAAGAGCTCTTTCGGCTTCAAGACCAATGATGATCGGGGTAAAATTTCGGTTGTTTTTCTTTTGATTTAAGAAAGAAGAATAAGGTTTTCCACTACCAATACACACTTCAACAAAACGCATCATCCGCTGAGGATTCAATAATGTTTGGGGATTTTCAAGCGTTATCTTTTCAAAATAATAGAGATCTAGCGCCTTTAGTTGCTCTTGTAAATAAGCTATACCTTCTTTTTCATACTGTAATTGAATCCTTGTTCGCACCGCAGGGTCAATTTCAGGAAAAGTATCGAAACCTGTTAAAACCGCGTCAACATAAAGCCCAGAACCTCCTACCAAAACCACATAATCATTGGTCGTAAATAATTCGT
>NZ_MUFX01000021.1:0-3461 GCF_002017945.1 Flavobacterium sp. LM5
TGTTTGTGCAACAAATTCACCTCCATCTAGACTATAAGTATATGGAGCAATACCATTAACAGTTGTATTTACTACATCAATAACAAAAGCACTTCAGCAGCACAAGCACTGTTAACTACCGCTGTAATGACTGTGCAGGATCTAATTTTACCTCAACAAACTTGTACACAATACAGCATAAGCATCTCTTACATATACTATATAATGACCTGCTTCTTTATTAAATGTATTACTTGTATGAGAAGCAACAGTAAATGAAGCAGCAGTCGTGGAATATCTAATAAAGCATCAATGACACCAGGAGTACCATTATCAACAAATACTTGATACAAATAAGGAACTGCACTTATGGTGGAGTGGCCGTAAGATCTTCTTTAATCGTCGTTCCGCTTGTCCAAAAGCCTCAATTATACCTTTGTTAATTCACAATTATCATTCTTATCAGAATTGGCTGTTAAAGTTAATGGTACTACAGATTGTGTTATTGTAAAAGTCTTAGACGAATTGATACAAAGATCAACTGCTCCTACATTATCGTATTCTGTAAATAAAATATAATAAGTACCTGGAATTAACGAATCAGGAATATCAAATCCTGCAATAGCACTAGCCTTTGTCACCATACCAGCAATAGCAGGCAAATACTCTACATTAGTTTGAGAATTAAACACTTTATATTTCACATGACTAGTTGCAACATTAAAATCGCTAAGAGTGAAAGAAACTTTTCCATTGCCAGCTCCTTGACAAGTTACATTAGCCGGTGTTATAGCAATATCCAAAGTGGAGAGAGTCTGTGTAGGAGCTCTGCTTGTTTGAAATAATAACATCTAGTTGTTTCATCATATACAATAAATGAATATGTTACTCCTGGGTTTAAACCTGTAAAAAGAGATTGTAAATATTGAGGATTTGTGTCATCAACCATATTCAGAGCATCTTGATAAGATGCCATATTATCATCATATTTATATGGTGGTGTAGAAGCAGAAACAATTGGATACAATGCAAAATGATAAGGCCTCCAACTACTTTAGGATTTACTGAAACCAATAATTCTGCTGTACTACAAGATGGAGATCTGTAATAATAATATCCATCTCCTCTGGTGGAGAAGCCATACTAATCGTTTTGGTCAGTGAACAACCATTAGCATCGGTTACTGTTAGTTCATAAATCCCAAAATCTAAAACTGTAAAAGTATAATCTCCTCTTGTGTCTGAAATCGCATGTGGAGCTGTTTGAGTTGGTTTTCCAATATTATTAGTCAATGTATAAGTAAAAGGACCGTCTAAAACTACTGGTGGTCCAACATTAGCAACTTTTGAACCCCCAACTAAATTTGTTACAGAAATCGAACCATAAGACAATCCTGCCCAACGCACGTTATTGGCTGTATATCCTCTTTAAAAGTTATTTTTAAAGGTTCTTTTATCTCTATACTTGTTTTTTCAAGGAGCATCCTTTAGCGTCAGTAACTTTTACAGTATAAAAACCAGCTGGCAAACAGTAGTTTTGGTTCCATAGGAAGTTGAAGTAGTTGTATTTACAACATCTATTATATAAGGACTTGCTCCCTTATTCGGGTCAATAACTACTGTAATAGAACCTGTTGCATCACCGTTACATAAAATAGTAGAATTTGGAGTCGCTGTAAATTCAGGATTTGTTTTTGGAGCTACAATCACTGTTGAAGTTAAACTACAACCACAAAATAGCTATTTGTTTAATTAAACAAATAAGTATCTTTGCATGGTTGTAGTTTAACTTCAACAGTGATTGTAGCTCCAAAAACAAATCCTGAATTTACAGCGACTCCAAATTCTACTATTTTATGTAACGGTGATGCAACAGGTTCTATTACAGTAGTTATTGACCCGAATAAGGGAGCAAGTCCTTATATAATAGATGTTGTAAATACAACTACTTCAACTTCCTATGGAACCAAAACTACTGGTTTGCCAGCTGGTTTTTATACTGTAAAAGTTACTGACGCTAAAGGATGCTCCCTTGAAAAACAAGTATAGAGATAAAAGAACCTTTAAAAATAACTTTTAAAGAGGATATACAGCCAATAACGTGCGTTGGGGCAGGATTGTCTTATGGTTCGATTTCTGTAACAAATTTAGTTGGGGGTTCAAAAGTTGCTAATGTTGGACCACCAGTAGTTTTAGACGGTCCTTTTACTTATACATTGACTAATAATATTGGAAAACCAACTCAAACAGCTCCACATGCGATTTCAGACACAAGAGAGATTATACTTTTACAGTTTTAGATTTTGGATTTATGAACTAACAGTAACCGATGCTAATGGTTGTTCACTGACCAAAACGATTAGTATGGCTTCTCCACCAGAGGAGATGGATATTATTATTACAGGATCTCCATCTTGTAGTACAGCAGAATTATTGGTTTCAGTAAATCCTAAAGTAGTTGGAGGCCTTATCATTTTGCATTGTATCCAATTGTTTCTGCTTCTACACCACCATATAAATATGATGATAATATGGCATCTTATCAAGATGCTCTGAATATGGTTGATGACACAAATCCTCAATATTTACAATCTTTTTTACAGGTTTAAACCAGGAGTAACATATTCATTTATTGTATATGATGAAACAACTAGATGTTATTATTTCAAACAAGCAGAGGCTCCTACACAGACTCTCTCCACTTTGGATATTGCTATAACACCGGCTAATGTAACTTGTCAAGGAGCTGGCAATGGAAAAGTTTCTTTCACTCTTAGCGATTTTAATGTTGCAACTAGTCATGTGAAATATAAAGTGTTTAATTCTCAAACTAATGTAGAGTATTTGCCTGCTATTGCTGGTATGGTGACAAAGGCTAGTGCTATTGCAGATTTGATATTCCTGATTCGTTAATTCCAGGTACTTATTATATTTTATTTACAGAATACGATAATGTAGGAGCAGTTGATCTTTGTATCAATTCGTCTAAGACTTTTACAATAACACAATCTGTAGTACCATTAACTTTAACAGCCAATTCTGATAAGAATGATAATTGTGGAATTAACAAAGTATAATTGAGGCTTTTGGACAAGGCGGAACGACGATTAAAGAAGATCTTACGGCCACTCCACCATAAGTGCAGTTCCTTATTTGTATCAAGTATTTGTTGATAATGGTACTCCTGGTGTCATTGATGCTTTATTAGATATTCACCGACTGCTGCTTCATTTACTGTTGCTTCTCATACAAGTAATACATTTAATAAAGAAGCAGGTCATTATATAGTATATGTAAGAGATGCTTATGGCTGTATTGTGTACAAGTTTGTTGAGGTAAATTAGATCCTGCACCAGTCATTACAGCGGTAGTTAACAGTGCTTGTGCTGCTGAAGGTGCTTTTGTTATTGATGTAGTAAATACAACTGTTAATGGTATTGCTCCATATACTTATAGTCTAGATGGAGGTGAATTTGTTGCAAA
>NZ_MUFX01000022.1:0-4434 GCF_002017945.1 Flavobacterium sp. LM5
AATAGGTTTACAGACACCAAAAAGAACAAGCAAAAAAAATATTCTTCTCATAATTAGGCTTTACTTAAGACAGCAAATATATACCGACTTTACTTACACTAATTATTTTTAACAAAATTTTATCCTCTATAATTACACTACTACTACTATTCGTTGCTACATTGAAAATCTAATAAAACACCAATAACGTCATGTATTTCTATAAAAATACAACAATTTACATTAGTTTTGTTATATTTCTTTATGTAGATTTGTTCCCATAAAATTTTCGAACCATGAAACCAGACTTATTTCAATCTCCTGATTATTATAATCTTGACGATTTATTAACCGAAGAACACAAGTTAGTGCGTGACGCCGCAAGAGCTTGGGTAAAAAAGAGAAGTATCCCCAATTATAGAAGACTATGCTCAAAAAGCAGAATTTCCAAAACAAATCATCAAAGGTTTGGGAGAAATTGGCGGTTTTGGACCCTACATTCCTGTTGAATATGGAGGCGCTGGATTGGATCAAATATCTTACGGATTGATCATGCAAGAAATTGAACGTGGTGACTCTGGCGTGCGTTCTACTTCATCTGTACAATCTTCTTTGGTAATGTATCCTATTTGGAAATACGGTAACGAAGAACAACGTATGAAGTACCTACCCAAACTAGCTACCGGAGAATTCATGGGCTGTTTTGGATTGACGGAACCTGACCACGGCTCTAATCCTGGCGGAATGACCACCAACTTCAAAGACAAAGGCGATCACTATTTATTAAATGGTGCGAAAATGTGGATTTCTAACGCTCCTTTTGCTGATATTGCTGTAGTTTGGGCAAAGAATGAAGAAGGACGTATTCACGGTTTAATCGTAGAACGCGGTATGGAAGGATTTACCACTCCTGAAACCCACAACAAATGGTCTTTGAGAGCTTCGGCTACTGGAGAATTGATTTTTGACAATGTAAAAGTCCCAAAAGAAAACCTTTTGCCTAACAAATCTGGATTAGGCGCACCACTAGGTTGTCTAGATTCTGCTCGTTACGGAATTGCATGGGGCGCCATTGGAGCTGCTATGGATTGTTATGATACTGCTTTGCGTTATGCCAAAGAGCGTATTCAATTTGACAAACCTATCGCAGGCACCCAATTACAACAGAAAAAATTAGCCGAAATGATTACTGAAATCACCAAAGCGCAATTGCTTACATGGAGATTAGGCGTCTTGAGAAATGAAGGCAGAGCGACTTCTGCTCAAATCTCAATGGCCAAAAGAAATAATGTCGATATGGCGATTCATATTGCTCGTGAAGCAAGACAAATGCTAGGCGGAATGGGAATCACAGGCGAATATTCTATCATGCGCCATATGATGAACTTAGAATCAGTGATTACTTACGAAGGTACCCACGATATTCATTTATTAATTACAGGAATGGATATCACTGGAATATCCGCATTTAAATAAATAAACAACTATTAAAGTATTTATAAAATCAATCACATAAGCTTCTTGGAAACAGGAAGCTTTTTTAATTTTACAAAAAAAAAACCAATGGACATTACCTACATCAATTCAAAGATAGCTTCTCAAAAAGAACAACTTTTAAACCATAGCCTATATCAGAAAGTACAAAATCTAGAAGATTTACATAGTTTTCTAGAAACGCATGTGTATGCAGTATGGGACTTTATGTCCCTTTTGAAAGCTTTACAAGCCAAATTAACCTGTACATCAACTCCGTGGTTTGCGACTCCTAATCCAGAAACGCGCTATTTAATCAACGAAATTGTTTTGGCTGAAGAAACCGACCTTAGTATGGACGGAAGACACTTAAGCCACTTCGAAATGTACCTAGAAGCCATGGAAGTACAAGCTACTAAGTGGGTGATTTTACCATTGGTTTGTTTCCAAATTTCTGGTCCCGTAGTTAAATAATGGGCATCAATATTCAATTGATTAAAATACTGATTGATATAAACCGATCCTTTCGTTTCTTCGTGCAGTCTTTTCGCTACGTTATAATAGGAACGCTCATCATCGGCTGATACATGAGCAGGACAAACATATACTTTAGCGCCCAAGCTTCTGAGCATATCAATCTTATCTTTAGATGATTTGGAACTCACCGCTAAAATACAATTGTATCCCTTGATAATGCTCACCATGGCAAGACTAAATCCCGTATTCCCTGAAGTCGTTTCAATTATAGTATCGCCAGGAGTCAAAATGCCTTTTCGTTCTGCCTCTTCAATGATATACAAAGCAATTCGATCTTTAGATGAATGCCCTGGATTGAAAGCCTCAACTTTGCATAAAAGTTACCTTTTAATTCTTTTGTTACACTATTTAGCTTTATAAGAGGAGTATTTCCTATTAATTCTAAAACATTATTAAAAGCGTTTATTTCTTCTTTCATAAATAAATGTTAACCTGAGTTGTGAATCAAACAAGAAGGTAAGATACAAATCTAACAAAAAAATTCAATTACTTATTAATTTTCTCTAAATCTAGCAAAAAACTAAACTCTCTTGCCAACTCTTTCAAGGACTCAAATCGACCTGAAGCCCCACCATGTCCTGCATCCATATTGGTTACTAGATACAAGGCGGTATCCCCCTTTTTTACAGTTCTCAATTTAGCCACCCATTTTGCAGGTTCCCAATACTGCACTTGAGAATCGTGCAAGCCAGTTGAAACAAACATGTTAGGGTATTTTTGCTCTTTGACATTATCATAAGGTGAATACGACAACATATAATCGTAATATTTTTTACTGTTTGGATTCCCCCATTCGTCGTACTCCCCTGTTGTTAATGGAATGCTATCATCTAACATGGTGGTAATAACATCCACAAAAGGAACTTGAGCAATTACACCGTGGTACAATTCAGGCGACATATTCACGATAGCTCCCATCAGTAATCCTCCTGCCGAACCACCTTCGGCATACAAATGAGAAGCCGAAGTGTATTTTTGTTCTATCACAAATTTTGAGCAATCGATAAAATCAGTAAACGTATTTTTTTTATGCAATAATTTCCCGTCTTCATACCATTTTCTTCCTAAATCTTCACCTCCACGAATATGAGCGATTGCATAGACAAATCCTCTATCCAATAAAGTCAATCGAGTAGATGAAAAATAAGGTTCCATAGTGTTTCCATAAGAGCCATAAGCATACAATAACAACGGATTTTTACCATCTTTCTGAACTGATTTATGATAAACCATTGAAATAGGCACTTTGGTACCATCAGTAGCCGTAGCCCAAACTCTCTCTTCGACATAGTTGTTTTTGTCAAAAGTACCACCTAGAACCTGTTGCTCTTTTAAAACTACTTTGGTTTTGGTAGCCATATTAAAATCAATCACAGACGAAGGCGTAGCCATAGACTGATAACCATAGCGCAAGACATCTGTATCAAAATCGATATTTGTAGTGGTATAGGCATTGTAAGTTTCATTATCGAAAGGCAAATAATAATCTCCACTCCCACTCCAAGGCATAATACGAATATGATTCAAACCATTAGAACGTTCCTCAACTACTAAATAATTTTTGAAGATATCAATCCCTTCCAACAACACTTCTTCTCTGTGTGGGATAACATCCTTCCAATGCTTTTTTAAAGTAGTAGTTTCAGGAGTTTTCATCAACTTAAAATTCGTTGCTTTGTCTTTATTTGTCAAAACATAAAAAGAATCTCCATAGTGTGAAATACTATATTCTAGACCACGAACTCTAGGTTGAAAAACTTGAAACTCCCCTTCCGGTTGATCAGCATTCAAAATTCTACACTCGGTAGTTAGTGTACTACTAGAACCAATAACCAAGTATTTTCTTGACTTTTCTTTATAAACATACACATTGAAAGTGTCATCTTTTTCGTCAAATACTAAAATATCTTTTTTAGAATCTGTCCCTAATTTATGACGATACACCTTGTCTGATCGTAAAGTAACTTTATCTTGTTGGGTGTAAAAAAGAGTCGCATTATCATTGGCCCAAACCGATCCACCCGTTACATTTTTGATAGTGTCGGATAAAATTTCGCCCGTTTCTAAATCTTTAACTTGAATCGTATAAATCCTTCTCCCTTGGGTATCAATACCAAAAGAAGCATATTTATTATTAGGACTCACACTTAATCCACCCAACTGAAAATAGGAATGCCCTTTAGCCATTTCATTACAATTGAAGAGAATTTCTTCGGGAGCCGAAAGACTTTCTTTTTTTCTCGCATAAATAGGATAATCTTGACCTTTCTCGTAGCGAGTTATATAGTAATAGCCATTATAAAAATAGGGAACCGATTGATCGTCTTCCTTGATACGCGCCTTCATCTCCTCAAACAGTTCGGTTTGAAATTGCTTTGTGTGTGCAGTTTTAGCATTGTAATATTCGTTCTCTTGATTCAAATAAGCAATAACCTCAGGATTCTC
>NZ_MUFX01000023.1:0-1361 GCF_002017945.1 Flavobacterium sp. LM5
TCGTCAGAATTCCATTCAACCTACAAGTGCAAGATTTAGTAGACGTTCTTCAAATCGGTGTCAAAAATAACCTAAAGTTTGTCATAGCCACCAGTCCAAAATAAGTATAATTTGGGCGTGACCCCATAAAAGCAAAGGGGCGAATAGCATAGGTGTTATTCGCCCCTTTGCTTTTCTGCGGTCGGGCTATCCGCGCTACTTCGGTAGCCAGCTCCTATCCCTCACGCATTTTAACTAGTCCCAAGACGTATTGTTGTTACGCTATCTAATTCAAGTTGAAATTATAAACAATCTTGCCGACTTGTTTCTCTGGTGCGTTGCTGCTAGCGTCCCATTTGGTGTTCATCGCCGCAATTTTGGCTTGGTCCAGAAGACATTTGGCGGTATTGGTGGTTCCTTTGCTTCCGGCAATGGCGCTTATGGTGTTGCCGTTACGGTCTACGGCTACTTCTACTACTACTTTGCCTACTTCGTTGCAAGTGTATTTTGGGACTGGTTTTGAAATGGCTCTACGGTTGCCTAGAGAATAGCCTGCGCCTCCACCAGAGCCACCGCCGCTTCCTGCGCCATAACCACTTCCGGTGCCAATGCCATTTCCAGTTCCGTTGCCTCCGCCTGTGCCACCACCAGAACCTCCAGAGCCATAATAATCTTTGGCGCTCAAACTTCCGTTGGTTTTTCCTTTGTTGCCCGCTACTTTATCGTCGCCATCGCCTCCTTTGTTGGAACCTTTTAGGATACTCGATAAGGCATCGTTGGTAGCATTGGAAACTTTTGGTTTTTCGACAACGGGTTTTGTCGTTTCTTTTGGGGTAGGCGTGGTGTTTTTTACTTTCTCCTTTTTAGGAATGACTACGCTTTCTTCTGTAGCCGTTTCTTGTGATAAGATGGCCTCGTCTGGAGTTGAGGGTGTGGGTGCAACTTTGGTTTGGTTTTTTACGTCCAACACTTCGCTTTGGTAATCCGCACCCTGTCCCATTTCGCTATCGCCAAAGTTGACTCATTCAACCTGATGTTGAGCTTTCAGAAACGCAAGTGAGTGCCATAGCCAATGCCGTAATTAAAAACGATGCTATCTTTGATTATGCTACCACTTATTATTACAAAAATCCCAATCTCGGGACTACCATTCCTACGATAAACGACGCAGATTATGCAGATTTTAAGCAATTTTTGAAAACCAAAAAATTCAATTTGGATACCGAAACCGAGTTGAATTTGAAAAAGACTTTGGCAGCGGCCAAAAAAGAAAAAATTGACGAAGCGATTATTGCAGAATACCAACAATTGTTAAACGCCATCCAAAAAAGTGAATGGAACGCTTTGGACAAAAATCAAAAAGAAATCAAAAATTTATTGCT
>NZ_MUFX01000024.1:0-27505 GCF_002017945.1 Flavobacterium sp. LM5
TTTTACTGTTCACAAAGTTACTATGTGTGAAATAGACCTATTTATTACATCAACAGCATTCAAAGATGAATATTATCCTATTTAAAATTATTTTTAACAAAGATATAAAATCCATATTTTGTGACAACACGAAAGACTTTAACTCATTCGTAATTGTTGTTTTTTACCGCAAATTCACAAATTACACCCATTACTATTTAAATTAAAAATTTGCGAATTAGCGGTCATTTCAAACAATTACTCCACAAAACTATCGTCTTTAAATCCTATCAAATATAACTTATTTTTGGCACGAGTCATTGCGGTGTACAACCAGCGAATGTAATCGGTGTCGATTCCGTTAGGCAAATACGGCTGTTCTATAAAAACCGTATTCCACTGTCCACCTTGAGATTTATGACAAGTGATAGCGTAGGAAAATTTAACCTGTAACGCATTAAAATACTCATTGTTTTTGACCTTTTGAAACTGTTTGTATTTCGTTTCTCCTTCGTAATCTTTCATCACTTCTTGATACAATCTGTTCGATTCTTCATAAGTCAAAGAAGGAGATTCGCTTTTTATCGTATCCAATAACAAAACGGTTTCCAAAGGTTTTTGGTTGGGATAATCGACCATTCGGATTTTGACTTTGGCAAATTTGAAACCATAGAGCTCTTTGATACCAAACATTTCAAGTACTTCGATAATATCACCATTGGCCACAAATCCGGCTTCGTCGGAATCTTTTAGCCAAAAATAATTGTTCTTGACCACCATCAAAAAATCACCCGTAGCCAATTCACTTTCTTTATCCAAAATTTTGGCCCGAATTTGTTCGTTGTACTGATTGGCTCTTTTGTTGGAACGTACAATAAAAGCGGTGTCCTCAATGCTGTAGTTACTATAGGCCGAATGAATCGCATCTTGAATATCGTAGCCGTCCACGAGTCGAACGATATCTTTAAATTTTTTCAAATCAAATTGATACTCGGTAACAAAAGAATCTTGGAGTAATTCACGCAAAGCCGTTGCATTGAACAAAATACCCGAATCTTCAGCTTGTCGCATTACCTCATCCAACTCAATATGATCGACTTCTTTGTTGTAATGCAACGATAAAGTTTGAATATCTAAGGCCGGACTAATATCTAAATTGACAGGTGGCAACTGAGCCGTATCTCCTAAAAGAATCAGTTTACAATTGGTTCCCGAGTATACATACGAAATCAAATCATCCAAAAGTGATCCATTTTCATATAATTTCGAATCCGAATTGGTATCTGAAATCATCGAAGCCTCATCGACTATAAAAATAGTATTCTTGTGTTTGTTGGGCTGTAACGTAAAAGAAACTCCGCCTCCCGACGATTTTTTGGGAAAATAAATTTTCTTATGAATCGTAAAAGCTGGTTTTTCAGAATAATTAGCGATTACTTTGGCGGCTCTACCCGTTGGCGCTAATAAAACCGCTTTTTTGTTGATGCTCGCTAAGCTATTCACCAGCGTAGAAATTACCGTTGTCTTACCCGTTCCTGCATATCCTTTCAATACAAAAATCGTGTCACATGGAATTTCAGTAATAAAAATTGCTATTTTTTGAAAAAAAATGTCTTGTTGGTACGTAGGTTGAAAAGGAAAATGCTGTTGTAAAAAACTATAAAATTGAGCCGAATTCATAATGCTTTATTTGAGTACAAAGAACGTGCTTTTTTCGGAGTCAAAACACATGAAGTGCTATTGTGTTAAAAAAAAGAATACCCATTAGCCCGAATTAGTTCGCGTGCTACGGGTATTTCATTGGTATAGTACAGCTTAGAAAAGTGTCTTATTATTTTAGTTCTACTTCAAAAAACAGTTTCCAAATGTGAATTATATTTTTTTATTTGCATACCCAAATTTGGATTGTATCCAGAAATGATTGATGGACTTGAGAAAGGTATTTTGGACATTATTATCACTCCGCAAATTGTCACCAACCCTTTGATAACTTTTGAGGCCTTTTTTAAAGAAACGATTATTTTAATAGGTGGAAAAGATATGGATAGACAAGCATTTGATCATCTTTTAAAAACCGCCGATTATCCCACTATTGAAACTTGGTTACAACAACAAAAATGGTATGGCACAACGGGTGATATGGAGCATTTGCGCAAATTTTGGCAATTAAACTTCAACAAGTATCCAGATTTTAGACCCAATTATATTGTTCCGAATATTAACTCTATTGTTAGGTGTTTAAGTTCCGGAAAAGGCTTGGCAATTGTTCCCGATTTTCTTTGCAAAAATGAGATTGAAAATGGATCGGTACAGCTTTTATGGAAAGGACATAAACCTTTGGTTAATAAGCTTTACTTTGCGACTCGTAAAAAAAACAGTCACCTCAAGAAATCGCTTTAATCAAAGAAAAATTCTTAGCTCTATAATTATAAACAAAAAAGGCAGGTCTTTCGACCTGCCAAACGCGACCTTAATATTGTTTTAATAACCAATTAAATATATTAATAATCACATTATAACTATGTATTGAATAAATAGCACCTTAAGATAAGGTAAATATAAAGTAAAAATGCAAATAAGACTACAAAAAAAATATATTTATAAATCTATTTAAAAAAGTAGGCTAAAAAAGATCCAAATCTCCCTTACCCTCTCTAATCACCACAGGCTCATACTCCGACAAGTCAATAATAGTCGATCCAATATTCTCACCATAGCCTCCATCAATAACGATGTCGACCAAGTTTTGCCATTTTTCAAAAATAAGCTCTGGGTCGGTAGTATATTCAATCACATCGTCTTCATCACGTATAGAGGTAGAAACAATAGGATTACCTAACATCTTGACCATTTCAAGAATAATGGCGTTATCAGGAACCCTAATTCCAACCGTTTTTTTCTTTTTAAACTCTTTTGGCAAATTGTTATTTCCGGGCAAAATAAAAGTATACGGCCCTGGTAAAGCACGTTTCAAAATTTTAAAAGTCGCAGTATCGATTTGACGTACATAATCGGAAAGATTGCTCAAATCATGACAAATAAACGACCAATTGGCTTTTTCTAACTTGATACCTTTAATTTTTGCGATTTTCTCCAAAGCCCTTGAGTTGGTAATATCACAGCCTAAACCATATACCGTATCGGTTGGATAAATGACCAATCCCCCTTCTTTTAGTACTTTGACCACTTTAGCTATGGCGGCTTCACTAGGTTTGTCTTCGTATATTTTAATAAATTGTGCCATACTTTTTTTATTTGTTATTGAAGATTTATCTAAAGGAAGTGCTTACCCTATGACTTCTAATTTAGCAAAACGCAACAGCAATTTCTTGATGCCACCGACTTCAAATTTAATTTCAGCTTTTTTATCAGCACCAACCCCTTCGATGTTTAAAATTTGACCTTTCCCAAAACGTTCATGCATGACCATATTCCCAACGACCAATTGATTGTCAAATAAATTGGATCCTTCTGATTTTGAGGCGTTACCTACAGGTTTTAATTTTCGAACGTTGACCTCAGTTTTTGGTGAAGCATTGCCCGCTGGCTTCGGCGGAGTTCCTGCTGTGGGTTTAGCCAAACGCAACTTGGATTTATCTACATCGCCAAAAATATCACTATCGATTTGTGGTTTATAGCGGTAATTGCTTTCTGCTGGTGTTAAATACTCTAAAAACTGCCCATCAATTTCTTCAATAAAACGCGAAGGCTCACAATCGGTTAGTTTACCCCAACGGTATCGCGATTGTGCATAGGTCAAATACGCCTGATGTTCAGCACGAGTTAAGGCCACATAAAACAATCTACGTTCTTCTTCTAATTCGCTTCGAGTACTCATACTCATGGCACTTGGAAACAAATCTTCTTCCATCCCTACTACAAACACATGCGGAAACTCTAATCCTTTGGCTAAGTGAATGGTCATCAAGGCCACCCGATCTTCATCACTCGTATCTTTATCCAAATCGGTAGCCAGTGCCACATCTTCCATAAATTCAGACAAGGCTCCTCGGGCACCATCAATTTCTTTTTGCCCTTCGGTAAAATCTTTAATACCGTTGAGTAGCTCTTCAATATTCTGAATTTTGGCCATGCCTTCAGGAGTGGCGTCTTTCTTGAGTTCTTGAACCAAGCCTGTTTTTTTGGCTACATGATCTGTGATATAAAAAGCATCTTGATTTTCATTAATCACCTGAAAACTCTGAATCATAGTGACAAAATCGGCCAATTTATTTTTGGTTCCCGAATTGAGTTTCAAATCAATTTTGTCCACATTTTGCATCACTTCCCAAATCGAACGTTTGTAATGATTGGCAGCAATGGTCAATTTTTCGATAGTCGTATCACCAATGCCTCGAGCGGGATAATTAATAACCCTAACTAGCGCTTCCTCATCTTTGGGATTGATTACCAAACGCAAATAACACAAAACATCTTTAATTTCTTTACGCTGATAAAAAGACAATCCACCATAAATACGATACGGAATATCTCGCTTTCGCAAGGCATCCTCCATGGCACGTGATTGTGCATTGGTTCGGTACAAAATTGCAAAAGCGCCATTATGCAGCTGATGTTGCATTTTTTGCTCAAAAATAGTACTGGCTACAAATCGCCCTTCTTCGGCATCGGTCATGCTGCGATGCACTTTTATTTTAGGCCCAAAATCATTGGCCGTCCAAACAATTTTATCTAATTTAACTTTGTTTTTATCAATGATAGTATTGGCGGCTTCTACAATATTTCGGGTAGAGCGATAATTTTGTTCCAATCTAAACGTTTTTACGCCTTCATAATCCTTTTGAAAATTCAAAATGTTATTGATATTCGCACCACGAAACGCGTAAATACTTTGCGCATCATCGCCCACCACACAAATGTTTTGGAATTTATCCGATAATGCCCGTACAATCAAATATTGCGAATGGTTAGTATCTTGGTACTCATCTACCAAAATATAGCGAAAACGGTTTTGATACTTGGCCAAAACTTCCGGAAAACGAGTTAACAACTCATTGGTTTTCAACAACAAATCATCAAAATCCATTGCTCCCGATTTGAAACATTTTTCTACATATTGTTGATAGATCTCACCCAAACGTGGTTTTTTGGCCATAGCATCGGCTTCCATCAATTCTGGATTATTAAAATAAGCCTTCACCGTGACCAAACTATTTTTGTAACTCGATATTCGACTCAAAACTTGCTTAGGCTTGTAAATATCTCTATCCAATTGCATTTCTTTGATAATTCCCGAAATACAACGCAAGGAATCCTGAGAATCATAAATGGTGAAATTAGAAGGATACCCTAAATGATCCGACTCGGCTCTTAAAATTCTAGCAAAAACCGAGTGAAACGTACCCATCCATAAATTCTTAGCCTCACCGGAACCTACGATTTGCGAAATACGATTTTTCATCTCTCTCGCTGCTTTATTGGTAAACGTCAACGATAAAATATTGAAAGCGTCAATTCCTTGATGCATTAAATAGGCAATACGAATGGTAAGAACCCTTGTTTTTCCTGACCCCGCACCCGCGATAATAATCATAGGCCCGTCTTTTTGAAGTACGGGTTCGCGCTGTGCCTCGTTAAGTTGATCAATATATTGGTGCATGTAGTTTTTATTAAAGGTAGGCAAAAATAAGGATTTAAGTACGATATCCGAAAACCAAGTTGTCAATTTCACAAATTAAAAAACACTTCTACGGCGCCAATTTGGACATGACTCCAATATCATCAAGTAAAGAGATTTTAGTTTGAAGCGTAAAGATTCTTGACCGAGCGGTTGCGAACTGGCGAGGCATTTTAGATTTTGGAACAAGTGAATGAAGATCAAATGATTTTCAGCTTTTTCAGCAATCAAGAATCGTTAATCAAAAATAAGCAATCATTTCCTCGTTTAATCCTTAACTTCAATGACATTACCCTCACGCAAAACCCTACTCCTCCGCAAACCCATAGCCATCCCATATCAAAAGAAACCAACAAAAACGTCCTCTATACTTTAACATTTTGACTCTTTTGTATTGATAAAGCGATTAAATTTTGTATTTTAGAGCTAAAAATCCATACCTAAAGGCAAAAACATGAAAAACAAAATCTTAGCGTACACGATCTTTTCGTGTCTAGTTCTAGTAAGTTGTAAAAAAGAAAACGAAGCTTCGAAAAAAGTAGACGAAACGCCTGTTTCAGTAACCTGTTATCAAGCGGTTTTCGAAAAAGACACGGCAACCTTAAAAGTGAACACTTTAAAAGACGGAAGCATTACCGGAGACTTAATCATGAAAGAATTCGAAGTCCCTATCAAAGAAGGAACTATAGCTGGGAAATTTAGTGGAGACACCCTACTAGTAGACTACTCCTATTTGGTTGGGCCAACTGACAAAACGATCTTTAAAAACCCACTGGCGCTTCTTAAAAAAGGCAACGAACTCATTCTTGGCAATGGCAAAATTGAAACATATTTAGGCAAAACGTATTTTGTAAAAGGCCAACCCATCGATTATGAAAAGGTAAAATACAAATTCAAAACTGTAGATTGTAACGAATAACACAACACCAAAAGGAGTCTAAAAAGCTCCTTTTTTTATGCATAAAAAACATCGTACGCAAAACGAAGCAAGGTTCCAATCACTACCACCAAAAAAAAGATTCGGATAAAACTATTGCCCTTATTGATAGCCAATTTTGCACCCAACCATCCGCCTACCGCATTACTGGCCGCCATAGGTAGAGCAATAGCCCAAATGATTTTACCTTTAACCATAAACAAGCAAATAGAACCAAAATTAGTTGCGAGATTTACCATTTTTGCATTCGCAGAGGCGTGTAAAAAATCGAATCCCATAATAGCAATGAACGCCATGACTAAAAAACTCCCTGTCCCTGGACCAATAAATCCGTCGTACAACCCCACCACAAAGCTTATAGCAATAGCGTTAAAAAATTGACGTTGAGTTGAACTATTTTTTTCGATGTGTTGTCCAAAATTCTTTTTGGCATACGTATACACCACCAAAAACGACAATACAACCACCAAAAGTGGTTTCATAAAATCATTACTCACATACGTAAGTAACGTTGATCCCAAAAAGGCCGAAGGAAATGCCAAAAGCATCATAATGCCGAGCAACCTCCAATTTAAATCTACTTTTTTCAAATACTGAAATGCAGCAAATGATGTCCCACTAAAGGCCGGTACTTTCAAAGTTCCAATCACAGTTGCTACTGGAAAATTGGGCAACAAAATCAGTCCGACAGGTGTTTGTATCAGTCCTCCTCCACCAACAATAGCATCAATAAATCCTGCAGCAAAAGCCGCTAAACATAATAAAAGTAAAAGGGTAATATCCATAATGGTTGTAGTGTGGTAAGGATTTTGGTCACAGCAAAAATAGTAGTATCAAATGATTATGACGATCAATCATTACGAAATTTTAAACCCTAAAGAAAAATACTTACCTACAAAATCTATCTTGAATCGTCCATAAATCAGCCAAACAAGTAAACAATCCTATTCAAAAAAGTTTATTTTTGCACTCAAACCCAATGAAAATCATGGATGCATCAAAAATCATAGAACTAGCTAGCTACACCTTACCCGCTATTATTACTGGAGTAGTGGCGTACCAATTTTTCAACTTACATACCAAAAACGAAGACCAACGTCGTCGTTATTTATTACACAAAGAGGCTCAAAAAACCGCTTTGCCGTTGCGTTTGCAAGCCTATGAGCGTATGACATTGTTTTTGGAGCGCATCAGTCTCAACCAATTATTGATTCGTATTGCCCCTATTTCGGCAGTAAAAACAGATTATGAACAATTATTGATTGCACATATCGAACAGGAATTAGAACATAATTTAACCCAGCAAATCTATATGTCTGAGCAATGTTGGAGTATTATTTTGACTGCAAAAAATGCGACTAACCAAATGATTCGAGTAGCTGCTCAAAAGGAATCGGTGCAAAATGCTGAACAAATGCGTGAAGTGCTACTGAATGATTTATTAGAAAAACAATCTCCAAGTCATGCTGCTTTGGCTTTTATTAAAAATGAAGTGGGTGATTTATGGTAGTATTTTAACTGATAAAAAATTGTTTTTTTTACCATTTCATTTTAAAATTAAACGCTATAGAAATTAAAATTCCTGAAGCACATGCCTAATAATTGTAATAGAAAATAGAGCATAAACTTCGTAAAGATCAGCAACAAAAACCTAAATTTTTAAACGAATGACACTTATCTATTCTATTGAGCAACTCGACCAAGTAGCTAAACAAATACTAGAGCAAAATCCACCTAAAATACTATTATTCAATGGAGAAATGGGTGCTGGAAAAACAACCTTAATTAAAAAACTTTGCGAAACACTTGGTGTAAATGGCGCAACAAGCAGTCCAACCTTTTCTTTAGTTAATGAATATCAAACTACTGATAAACAAAAGATTTACCATTTCGATTGTTATCGTTTGAAATCAGAAATTGAAGCACTCGATATGGGTATTGATGAATACCTTTACTCTGGCCATTGGTGTTTTATAGAATGGGCTGAAAAAATAGCCACCTTACTTCCTGAAGAGCATGCTGTACTTACGATTGAAATTTTGGAAGACGGCCACAGAAAAATAGAACTTCAATAATTATTCAACATGAAAAATACCGAAACTGAAGTACACATTATCCCCTTTTCAATTGAACATAAAGAAGCCATCAAAAGACTAAATATTGAATGGTTGAATAAATATTTTAAAGTGGAACCAAGGGACGAATTGGTATTGAGTAATCCTATAGGAGAAATTATTGATAAAGGCGGAAAAATTTATTTTGCTAAATACAAGCATGAAATTGTAGGAACTGTTTCGTTACTAAAAATAGATCAAACCACCTTCGAATTGTCAAAAATGGCCATTACCGAAAAGGTTCAAGGTCTAGGCATTGGCAGGCAATTGATGAAATATTGTATCGAAGAAGCTCAAAAAATGGGAATCCAAAAGTTAATTTTATATTCTAACAGAAAATTAAAACCTGCCATTCATCTTTATGAATCCTTTGGTTTTAAAGAAATCCCTGTTGAATCAGGCGTTTACGAACGTGCCGACATCAAAATGGAGCTCCTTCTAGTTTAAACCAAGTTCATATCATGGTAGCAAACCAAAAATTACTAAAATACTTTTTGTAAATTGTACGCTTAAATTATCCTCTCATTATGTCAATTAGTCCATTTACCAAACAACAACTACTACCTCAAGAAGAAAAACTCGAAGTGGCCAGACATAAAAGTGAGCTCTTTATTGGCATCCCAAAAGAAACCAGTTTTCAAGAAAAACGAATTTGTTTGACTCCAGATGCCGTAAATTCACTTACTTTTCAAGGACATCGCGTTATGATCGAATCGGGAGCCGGTGAAAGTGCAAGCTATAGTGACCATGAATATGCAGAGGCAGGTGCCGAAATTACAAATGACACCGCCAAAGTTTTGGCTTGCCCAATGATTTTAAAAGTAGAACCACCTACTTTGACCGAAATTGAATTGATGCATAACAAAACCATTGTGATTTCTGCCATTCAATTAAAAACCCGTCAAAAAGCTTATTTCGAAGCACTAGCTCGAAAAAAAATTACCGCTTTGGCCTTTGAATACATCAAAGATGAAGACGGAACCTATCCTGCCGTAAAATCACTTAGTGAAATCGCAGGGACAGCTTCCGTACTTATCGCTTCGGAATTAATGATTAGTACCGAATTTGGCAAAGGCTTATTATTTGGCAACATTACAGGAGTTCCTCCAACAGAAGTAGTCATTTTGGGAGCGGGAACCGTTGGAGAATTTGCCGCCAAAACCGCCATAGGCCTTGGCGCTAACGTGAAGGTATTCGACAATTCGATTACTAAATTACGACGTTTGCAAAACAATTTAAACCAACGCATATTCACCTCAACGATCCAGCCAAAATCTTTATTAAAAGCCTTAAGACGATGCGATGTAGCGATTGGAGCCATGCGTGGCAAAGAACGATGTCCGATTGTAGTTACCGAAACCATGGTCGAATACATGAAGAAAGGCGCTGTTATTGTGGATGTAAGCATTGATACAGGAGGCTGTTTTGAAACTTCTGAAGTAACAACGCATGAAAAGCCTACCTTTATTAAAAACAACATCATACACTACTGCGTCCCTAATATCCCTTCCAGATATTCCAAAACCGCTTCTTTATCCATCAGTAATATTATCACTCCCTATTTACTTCAAATTGCCCAAGATGGCGGCATAGAAAGCGCCATTCGCTGTAACAAAGGACTCAAAAATGGTGTTTATCTTTATCATGGAATCCTTACTAACAAAGCAATTGGAGAATGGTTCGGCATTCAGGATAATGACATTAATTTAATTGTTTTTTAAACCTACTTTGAATTACATTTGCAAAAAAAATCAAATTCATGAAATTTCAATATCGTTTCGCTTATTATCTAATAGGACTAATCATGGGATTGTTTGCCGTTGCAGCCATTTTTTCTGGTAAAGACACCCGTTGCAACTATTTCCCAAACGCAAGAGTTTTGAATGACTTAAGCAACAAACCCTTTATCTACTCAGAGAAAGCTTCTCAAATTTTAAGTGAAAAATGGATTGACACTATTGACATTAAAAACACTTTAAAGTTTGGCGATGTAGATTTTGACAAAAGCAACCTCAGCGTAGCAAAAGGAAAACTTTACACTGTGCATGGAAAAACCACCCAAAATCAAGAGATTACTCTAGAAGTCATCAACTATTCAGATAAAGCCGTTTTGAAAGATATCATCAAAAAATAATACTTTTAAGTACTAAAAAAAGGAGCCCGTCAAAAACAACGAGCTCCTTTTTTAATATATACATTTTATTTATCTCACTATTTGGGCGTTACCACAAGGGTCGGGCTTTACGCTACAATCCCTAAAAAAAACACCGTAATGAATAGGAGTTAGTGATCAACAACAAGTTTTTACTCTCTATTCAACCAATCCACAGGTGCAAATCCTTTTTCCGTTAAATAAGCGTTTGTTTGTGAAAAATGTTTATTTCCAAACCATTTTCCTTGATTAGCACTCATAGGCGATGGATGACCCGATTCTAAAACCAAGTGTTGCGTTCGGTCAATTTTATTGCCTTTTTTTTGTGCAAAACTTCCCCAAAGTAAAAAAACAAGCTCTTGTTTTTCAGAAGCTAATTTTTCGATAACGACATCTGTAAACTGACTCCAAGCTAAATGTTTGTGGCTATTGGGACTGTCTTTTCGAACACTCAAAGTAGCATTCAACAACAAAACTCCTTGTTTTGCCCAAGCTTCTAAATTTCCCGAAGTAGGCATAAAAACAGCACCTAAATCATCTGTTAATTCTCTATAAATGTTGCGCAAAGATGGTGGAATTTTAACCCCATCATTCACGGAAAAGCTCAAACCATTGGCCTCGCCTTCTCCATGATAAGGGTCTTGACCAATGATGACTACTTTTACCTCTCCTAATGTACAATGATTAAAAGCAGAAAAAATCAAGTCTTTTGGCGGAAAACAGGTATGATTTTGATATTCTTCATCCACAGCTTGCATCAATGTTTTAAAATACTCTGCTTGTATCTCGTCTTTTAAAAACAATCCCCAATCTGACGCCAAGTACAATGATTTAGGTTCGGACTTTAAATTATTCATATTCAAAAAATACTTGAGTTATTTTTCCACCTTCCACTTTATACATTGCGATTACTTGAACCACCTCTCCTGACGCTCTTCCAATGACTTTTTCTTTATCAATAACCAAATTCCCTAAACTCATTCTCTCATTAACAATTGCCTTTTGATTTGGATTCATTGCCCATGCCTTTGCATAATGATTTGCAAAATTGATAGTATCAGAATACTGCAATAGATTAGGAAATTTATACACTTGAACATCCTCTGAAAAACAAGCTACAAATCGCTGCAAATCTTGAACATTATAAGCTTCTAATTGTTCTTGAACTAATTCTTCTGGAGTCATACCTTTTTTTTGTTCAAATGTAAAAATTGTTTTCGATAGTGAGAATCTATTTTATTTATAGTTGGCATAAAAAAGTATTTATTGAATATAAAAGGAAGCTATCGACTAATAATGCGAATACTCAAAAAGGAATACTTATTTTTGCATACCAAAATTAAACGATTTCATGATTGCTATCACCGAAAAAACATTACAAGATTTACAATTCCCCACTGTGCTCGAAACCTTATCGGATATTTGCAATACCGATATTGGTAAAGAAAAAGCACTAAACATAACGCCCTTCAGAGAGAAAGAAACGTTGATGCAAGCTTTGTTGCAAACCTCTGAATATGTTTCTTCTTTTCAAAATAACAATGCCATTCCGAATCACGGATTTGACGTAATTACGCATGAAATCAAATTTCTTGGAATTGAAGATAGCTTTCTCGAAGTAGGAAGTTTTAGAAAAATTGCTACACTCTCCAGCACAAGTAATTTCTTATTGAATTTCCTAAAAAAATTCGAAGACTATTATCCTAATTTGAATGCTAGAGCCGCTAGAGTAGAATACACCAAAAATATCATTACGCTAATTGATGAAGTCGTAGACAAATATGGTGAAATCAAAGACAATGCTTCTCCAGATTTACTCAACATTCGAAGAAATATGAACGTGGTTCGTGGTAAAGTAAACCAAAGTTTTGGCGTAGCCTTATCACAATATAACGGCTTGGGATATTTGGATGACATCAAAGAAAGTTTTGTTCAAAATCGTAGAGTTTTAGCTGTTTTGGCAATGTATCGCAGAAAAGTCAAAGGCACCATTTTAGGCAGCTCGAAAACAGGCAGTATTGCTTACATCGAACCAGAAGCTACTTTGAGATATTCGCGTGAATTGAGCAATCTAGAATATGAAGAAAAGGAAGAAATCACCCGAATCTTAAAGCAATTATCAAACGCTATTCGTCCTTATTTGCCTTTGCTTATCGAATACCAAGAGTTTTTGAGTGATATTGATGTTATTGCTGCGAAAGCCAAATATGCCAACAAAATCAATGCTATTTTACCTCAAATCACCGAGGAAAGAAGGCTATTTCTAAGAGATGCTTACCATCCTATTTTGTATTTGAACAACAAACAAAAGAACGAAGTTACGCATCCACAAACTATAGAACTCAGCCAAGACAACCGAATCATCGTTATTTCTGGACCCAATGCGGGTGGAAAAACCATCTCGTTAAAAACGGTTGGCTTATTACAATTAATGTTGCAATCGGGTATGTTGATTCCGGTACACGAACGCAGTGAAACCTTTTTGTTTGACCGAATTTTAACTGATATTGGGGACAATCAATCCATAGAAAATCATTTGAGTACGTACAGTTATCGCTTGAAAAACATGAATTATTTTCTAAAAAAATGCAATAGAAAAACCATGTTTTTGATAGATGAATTTGGTACAGGTTCCGACCCAGATTTGGGTGGCGCACTTGCCGAAATTTTCTTGGAAGAATTTTACCATCGTGAAGCTTTTGGAATCATTACGACCCACTACTCCAATTTAAAGATTTTGGCTAATGAATTGCCTTGTGCACAAAATGCCAATATGCTTTTTGATGAGAAAACATTAGAGCCGTTGTACAAACTTGTTTTGGGTCAAGCTGGTAGTTCGTTTACTTTTGAAGTAGCTCAGAAAAACGGTATTCCGTTTGGCTTAATCAATCGTGCCAAGAAGAAAATCGAAACCGGAAAAGTACGTTTTGACAAAACCATTGCCACGTTGCAAAAAGAACGTTCTAAACTCGAAAAAACCTCTCAAGTACTAAAAGAAGAAGAATCGAAAGCCAGAGAGGAAAGTAAAAAAATGGAAAACATCAATGTGAAAATCAAGCAAAAACTGGAAAGCTATCAGGAATTGTATGATAGCAACCAAAAAACGATTTACATTGGTCAAAAAATAGAGGATATTTCGGAGAAATACTTCAACAATAAAAACAAAAAAGAACTCATTGGTGAGTTTTTAAAAATTATTGAAATAGAAAACTCTAAGCGCAAAAAGGTTTCTGCCAAAGAAGCCAAAGTCATCACCGAAAAGAAAAAAGAGATCATCAAAGAGGTTGAAGTCAAGGTCGAGGAAATTCGAACAATCAAAAAAGAAAAGAAACTGAAACCCGTTGTTGAAAAACCAAAACCCATTCTAAAATTAGGAGATAGAGTACGAATGGCTGATGGAAAAGCGGTGGGAACGATTGATAGTATTGAGAAAAATAAAGCTACTGTTAATTATGGTATTTTTACTTCGAAAGTAAGTTTAGACGAATTGGAATTAGTTGAAGCAGTAAAAAAATAAAAAAATGCAACACTCGCTATCGCTTCCTGAAAACAAAAAAATCATCCTTTTTGATGGCGTTTGCAATTTGTGTAATTCTGCCGTGCAAACCATAATACAACACGATAAAAAAGATGTGTTCCGATTTGTTGCTTTACAAAGTGAATTGGGAATAGCCATACAAAAACACATTGGTATTGATACTCGCAAAATAGACAGTCTTGTTTTTTATGCACCAGGGGTTTCGTATTCTTATAAATCGGAGGCGGTTTTGGAAATTGCGAAGGAGCTTGGTGGAATTTTTAGTTTGTCTATTGTCTTTAAAATCCTTCCCGCTCCCCTTTTGAATTCCATTTATGATTATGTCGCCAAAAACAGGTACAAATGGTACGGTCAACAAGAACATTGCTTATTTCCTACTCCTGAATTGAAAGCAAAATTTCTTTGATTCCAGAATAGTACTTATGAAAACGCTTGCGTGAGTGATGGCAGTGGAGCTCTCCCGATTTTTTCTATCGGGAAGCGGGAACTTACAGCACGACCTCCT
Source organism: Flavobacterium sp. LM5 (assembly GCF_002017945.1). Lineage (NCBI taxonomy): Bacteria > Pseudomonadati > Bacteroidota > Flavobacteriia > Flavobacteriales > Flavobacteriaceae > Flavobacterium > Flavobacterium sp. LM5. The sequence continues at coordinate 14,864 of NZ_MUFX01000024.1, forward strand.
CTAGCCTTTTTCTAGCTAGAGGAGGGCACGCCCAAATAAAAAAATCGTTTATAAAACTTCTGTCTTATAAACGATTTTATTTTGAGTGCACAAGGCTATTTTATTTTGAACACGGAAATCGCCAAAGGTGGCAATGTCAAGGCGATGGAATAATCTCTGCCATCATAAGGTGTGGCTTCGACTTTTAACTTTCCGTTTTGTTGCACGCCACTACCGCCAAATAACTTGGCATCGCTGTTGAATATTTCGGTTAACTCACCTTTTCTAGGTATTCCAATGCGATAGTTTTCTCGAACTACTGGGGTGAAATTGCAAATTACAATCAAATCGTTCTTTGCATCATTCCCTTTTCGGATATAAGTCATAACTGCATTCTCGTGGTCGGAATAGTTAATCCATTCAAATCCCTCAGGGCTAAATTGCTTTTCGTATAAGGCAGGTTGTGATTTGTAGAGTGTGTTCAGCTCAGTGATTACTGTTTGAATCCCTTTGTGAAAAGGATATTGCAGCAAATGCCAATCGAGACTTTGTTCAAAATTCCACTCGGCACTTTGCCCAAATTCGCTACCCATAAACAGCAATTTTGTTCCTGGATGTGTGAACATGTACCCGTATAACAACCTTAGATTTGCATACTTTTGCCATTCATCGCCTGGCATTCTTCCTGCGATGGAATGTTTTCCATACACCACTTCATCGTGAGAAAGTGGCAACATAAAATTCTCTGAAAAAGCATACGTCATAGAAAAAGTCAACTCATTTTGATGGTATTTTCTATAAACCGTCTCTTTTTGAAAATAATGCAAGGTATCGTGCATCCAACCCATCATCCATTTCATTCCAAAGCCTAATCCACCAGCATAAGTTGGTCGAGACACCATAGGAAAAGAGGTACTTTCCTCGGCTATGGTTTGCACACCTTCGTAATTGGCATAAACGGCTTCATTAAAATCTATAAGGAAACTTATCGTGTCTAGGTTTTCGCGTCCACCAAAAATATTTGGTTCCCATTCCCCATCGTTTCTAGAATAATCTAAATACAACATAGAAGCTACAGCATCAACTCGCAATCCATCCACATGATAGTGGTGCAACCAAAACAAAGCATTACTTATCAAGAAAGAACGCACCTCGTTTCGACCATAATTGAATACCAAACTCTTCCAATCAGGATGGTAGCCTTTTCTGCGGTCTGGATGTTCAAACAAGTTAGAGCCATCAAAAAATCCTAGCCCATGCGCATCATCAGGAAAATGTGACGGTACCCAATCCAAAATCACCCCAATTCCTGCATCGTGTAAACGATCTACGAGATACATAAACTCTTGAGGGTTGCCAAAACGAGAAGTTGGCGCAAAATACCCAACCAACTGATACCCCCAAGAAGGATCGTAGGGATATTCCATTACGGGCATGAACTCAACGTGTGTAAATCCTATTTCTTTGACATACCCCACAAGGTCTTCGGCCATTTCAGTATAACTTAAGAAACTATTGTCATCAGCGTGGCGTTTCCAAGATCCCAAATGCACTTCATAAACAGAATAGGGTTTATCTAGCGCGTTGTGCTCTTTTCGAGACTTCATCCATTTGTCATCCTCCCATTTATAATCCAAATCCCAAATTACAGAGGCGGTGTGTGGCGGTTTTTCGCAATAAAAAGCAAAAGGATCCGCTTTCTCAGTAACTATTCCGTTGTTGGATGACTGAATTTTATATTTATAAGTTGTGCCTTTAGTGATATTTGGAATAAAACCTTCCCATATACCCGAAGCATCCCAACGCACATACAACTCATGATTGCCTGCTATCCAATAATTAAAATCTCCAACCACAGAAACGGACTGCGCAGAGGGTGCCCAAACGGCAAAATATACTCCTTTCACGCCATCCACTTCAATTGGATGTGCGCCTAATTTTTCATAGAGCCGAAAATGCTTCCCAGCTTTAAATAAATCGATATCAAATTCAGTGAAAAGAGAATGTACTTGTACTTTATTCATTTATTTGGTGTAGTATAAAGATGAAAAAAAAGGTGTTGTTTTCAAAAGATAAATTATCTTAAAATTTTGAATAAATGAAAAGGCAAAGCAGCACTTAGCTCTATAAAATTCCATTCACTTTCCCAGTAATAAATAGCATCCGTAATCAAATCATGCACTCGAATGGGTTGATTTCCCATCGAAGCATATGGCAATCTCACCATGGCTTGAACGGTATGCTCGGCATTTAAACTGGCTACCATCAGCGTTTCGTTTTGCTTGCTATCGTTGAACTTGTAGTATGCCAATACTTGGTCATTATTAGTATCGCAAAACACAATATTATTGGTTTGCTGTAAAGAATCTTGTTCTTTCCGAATGGCGTTGATTTGCGTGATTTTGTCAATCAAATTATTTTGTATGGACCAATCCCAATGCAAGTACTCATACTTTTCAGAATTTAGATACTCTTCTTTTCCTGGAGCCATCGGTTCGCTAATTCTGTATTCAAACACCGGTCCGTAAATCCCAACATTAGAACTTAAGGTCGCGGCCAAAAAATATTTTTGCAAATGAATGGATTCGTTCCCTCTTTGTAACGCAAACGGATTAATATCAGGTGTATTGGGCCAAAAATTGGGACGATAATACTCTTTTTGGGCAGACTGAGTCAACTCGGTCACATACTCCATCAATTCGTGTTTGGTATTTCTCCAAGTAAAATACGTGTACGATTGACTAAAACCTTGTTTGGCCAATTCATTCATGATTTTCGGGCGTGTAAAAGCCTCGGCCAAGAACAAAACATCTGGATGTTTTTTCTTGATTTCACCAATCAGCCAACCCCAAAAATAGAATGGTTTGGTATGTGGGTTATCGACACGATAGACTTTGATATTGCATTCTTCAATCCAAAACAAAGCTACATCTAAGAGTTCCTTCCAAAGGTTTTTCCAATCTTTGCTTTCAAAATAAATTGGCTGAATGTCTTGGTATTTTTTGGGTGGATTTTCGGCATATTGTACGGTTCCATCGGGTCTCCACTTGAACCATTGTGGAAAATCTTTTACGTATGGATGATCGGGAGCTGCTTGCAAAGCATAATCCATTGCCACCTCAATGCCTAAATCTTGGGCTTTTTTTACCAAAGATTTAAAATCTTCAATAGATCCTAATTCAGGATGCGTTGATTTGTGTCCACCATACTGTGAACCAATTCCCCATGGAGAACCAACATCACCTTCCTGAGCATTAGTAGCGTTATTTTTTCCTTTACGATTTATTTCCCCAATAGGATGAATCGGTGGAAAATATAAGGTATCAAAACCCATGGCTGCTACTCTGGGTAACAATCGTTCACAGTCCTTAAAAGTACCATGCTTTCCATGTTCTGCAGCAGAGGATCTTGGGAAGAATTCGTACCAAGTACTGTACAATGCTTTTTTTCGATCCACATAAACCTTTAGTTCTGAAGATTTATTTTCTATGTAACGAACGGGATATTTTTTGAAAATATTTTTTAATTCAATGGATACGGCCATTTTTATGGCTGTTTCATAATCAGCTTCGTTTTTAAAGCACTGTAAAGCGTTTTGAAGAAATTCTTTCTCCGAAGGTTCTACCTTCTTTAGAATAGCTTCAATATATTCAGCACCTTCCAGCAATTCAGATTTTACGTGTTGATGGTCTTGAATTTTACGCTCCGTTCCATGTTGCCAATTCAACGCATAATCTACCCAACCTTCAATACAATAACTGTAAAACCCTTGTTTTTCGACCGTAAAACTGCCATTCCATTCATCATTATGAGTAGGCCACATTCTAACTTCTTGCCATTTTTTATCGGCCTCATGCTTATACTTTACACAACATTCAATAACATCATGGCCATCTGAAAATACATCTGCGCTAATGGCAACTTTTTGACCAATGATTCTTTTAATATAATGAGCACCACCATCTAATTGGGGCAACACATTTTCAATAACAATTCTTGTTTGATTTTGCATCTTACTTTACACTTTTTCGCTTATTTTATTATAGAAAGCCTCTTATTCTAATCTGAAATTATCTGGAATAACTTTCCCTTTTTTAATGACAACAATTCCTTCTTTAATACAATACAATTCCTCATTACGATTTTCAAGATGCGCTCCTCCTTTGATAAAAACATTATTACCTACTCTACAATTTTTTTCTACAATTGCCTGATAGATATAACAATTTTCACCAACTCCAACAATGGGCTTCCCTTTTGCTAAATCCTTTTCGATATCGGTTACGCTTTGATAAAAATCGCTCCCCATCACATAGCAATTTTCAATAACGGTTCCTGCTCCAATTCTAGACCGATTTCCAATAACTGATTTTTTTATTTCTTTGGCATTAATTATACAACCTTCAGACACAATAGCATTGTCTAATTGTGTGGTTTTAAATTTTGAAGGAGGTAATAATCGGGGTCTAGTATAAATTTTATTATCACTGTCAAACAAATTGAATTCAGGTAAGTCAGCGGTAAGTCCGATATTAGCCTCAAAGAAGGATTCTATATTTCCAATGTCTGTCCAATACCCTCAAATTGATAACTGTGAATTTTATGAACCCCTAAGGCTTGAGGCATAATTTCTTTACCAAAATCTTTAGTTTCTTTATTTTTCATTAAATCCTCTAACAAAGCTCTATTAAAAATATAGATCCCCATAGAGGCTAAATAATGCTTGCCTTTTGCTTTCATTTCGTCACTTACCTCAGAGGTCCACTCTGGTAACAATTCGGGAGCTGGTTTTTCAATAAAGGATTCTATATCACCTTGCGCATTTGTCTTTAGTATACCAAACTCGGGGGCATCTTTTGCATTTACTGGTAATGTTGCGATAGAAATGGCTGCATCAGATGCTATATGTGCTTCGAGCATGGCGTTAAAATCCATTTGATACAATTGATCTCCGGAGAGAATCAAAACATAATCAAAATCATGATTAGAGAAGTGAGGCATACATTGTCTTACAGCGTCCGCAGTACCTTGAAACCATGTAGGATTGTCAATGGTTTGTTCTGCTGCCAAAATATCTACGAAAGCATGACTAAAAATACTAAAATTATAGGTGTTTTTAATATGAGCATTTAAGGATTTCGAATTGAATTGTGTTAATACAAAAATTCTAAAAATATCTGAATTCATACAATTCGATATTGGAATATCTACTAATCGATAATTCCCTCCTACCGGAACCGCTGGTTTGGACCTAAACTCAGTTAAAGGATACAATCTTGATCCTTGTCCACCTCCTAATATAATCGCAATTATATTTTTTTTATCATGTCTCATATTTAATTAATTAAAGCATTAAACTTGTATATATATCAACTATACTATTAAAAATCAGACTATTAAATACTAAAATCACATTTTATTGCTTTGAAAAAACCTTTTATTAAACAATTGGAATTTATAGTACTTTTATGCTTCTTAAATTTAGTAAAAAAGAAGCTAAATTTGACTTTTTATAAAAAAATAACAATATGCCAAAAAACAACACTCAATCTTCAAAAAATTTAGAGATACCAAAATTTATTATCCTAATAGCTAAGCTATTCGCTTTTTTATCCACTAAACTTGTAACTCGATTTGCGGCCAAACTTTTTGTGACACCCATAAAACATAAAACACCAAAAAGAGAGCATGCTATGGATACCAACAGTAAAAAAGTAAGAATCACTGTTCCGGCTATTCAAAAAGAAATAATGACCTACCACTACGGAAACGGTGACAAAAAAATACTATTGGTACATGGTTGGTCAGGACGAGGAACGCAATTATTCAAAATAGCCGACGAATTGATTCAAAATGGCTATGCAACTGTAAGTTTTGATGCGCCTGCCCATGGAAAATCTGCTGGTAGCACTACCATTATGACCGACTTTATAGCATCAATCCATGAAATTGAGCGTCAGTTTGGTCCCTTTGAAGGTATTGTGGGGCATTCACTTGGGGGCATGTCAACCTTAAACGCCATAAAAGAAGGGTTGAAGGTAAACAATGCTACAATTATTGGTAGTGGTGATGTTGTGCAGGACATCCTCAATGATTTTATTTTCAAATTACAATTGAATAAAAAAATTGCCATTCATTTAAAAGATTTTTTCGAAGCTAAATATGGTGGACGCATGGATGATTATTCTGCTTACAAAGCGGCCCAAACTATTCCTATTCCGATCTTGGTCATTCATGACAATGATGATTTGGAAGTTCCAGTTACCGCTGGCATACATATTCATGAACATTGTAAAAACAGTACTTTACTTTTGACAAACCAACTGGGACATCGAAAAATATTGGGCGATAAAACTGTCATAAAAACTACTGTTGAATTTATTCTTGCTAATTCAACTGACTAATAACTGTATTAAACCAAAAACGCAACTTTAACAGTCGCGTTTTTGGCAATCCTTAAATTTTCATTAAAAAACCGATCAAATTCTCCTTTTTATTTAAATCTAATTTTTTTCGCAACCTATATCGGGCCAACTCTACACCACCTCCCGAAATATTCATAATCTCTGCAATTTCTTTCGTGGACATGTTCATCAATAGATAGGTGGCTAAATCTAATTCTCTGGGAGTTATGGTCGGACAGTGCTCTTTTAATCTTTTCAAAAAATCATAATGGACGTTCTTGATGTGTTTTTCCAAATCGGTCCAACTTTTATCTGAATTTACCTCTTTTACGATGCTCTTTTGTAGTTTGGTAAATTGCGTTTTCACACTTTCTTCTAAGCGGTCATGATTGATTTCTTTTAGCTTATGAATGATACCATTAAGAATTTTATTTTTCTTAACTACCTGTAAAGAGTTATTTACCAGTTCTTTATCCTTCGCTAAGATTTTGATTTTCAACTTATCATTTTTCAATTTTTCTATCTCTTTTTCTAGCGCATATTGCTCTAAACGAATTTTGGATTCTTTCTCTAAATACAATCTTCTTTGTTCAATCGTTTCATAATATTTATTTTTTCGAATTTTAGCTTTTACTCTATCTTGAACAAAGAGAATAATGGCCACAGCTATAATCGCATAGAATAAATAAGCGAAAAAATTACGGTACCAAGGCGGAAGGACTGTGAATTTTACGGTTTCTTCTTTTGATTGAATTCCATAACTGTTTCGAACTTTGACTTTCATACTATAGGTTCCTTCGCTCAAATTAGTATATTCTTTAGTAAAAACTCGTGACCAAGAACTCCATTGTTCGTCAAAGCCTTCGAGCTGATAAGAAAACTCTACGTTATCTAAATTCTCATAAGTGGGAGATGAAAAAGAAAACTGAACATGATTGGAGGAATAAGGAAGTGTATATTTTTTAGCTTTTTCAGTTCCATTACCAAATAGTAATCTATCTTTTGGAAAAGTAAAATTTCGGATAAATGCTTTTGGTGTGGTTACAAAATTATTTGCTTTTAATGGATTATAATGTGCCAATCCATCGGTTAGTCCAATAAAAATATTCTCTTTGTCAATAGCATTTATGGCAATGAAATTATGCACTAATTCTCCAGTTAGATTAGAGAATGGAGCAACATTATTAACGTAAAATCTGTTTTGTTTTTGTAACATACCTAATCCTTGTCCATAGGTATACCAAATATTACCAAGCTGATCTTCGTAAACCAAAGCAACTGCAGGTATCTTTTTAAAAAGTAGGCTTACCGTTTTGTCTTCAAAAAAAGTTTCTTGTTCGTTAGAGTATCTAAAAAAATGATTTTGGGTTTGAAAGTAGATTTTATCCTTCAAGCGTTGAATACTAGTTATACCTTTATATTGTTTTGAAATGGATCGATGGGTCTTAATTGCCGTAAATCTTTTTAAATCGGCACTCAACATCATTTGATGAAGCAATCCATCTTTTATTATCCAAATCATTTCTTCATCAATTTCAAAATGACTTGAAGCATTGTCAAATCCTGCAATTTGATGGCTAAATTTCCAATGGGCTCCTTTCTTTTCAAATAAGGCAAATCCACTATAATTAGAACCAATCATTACGTTTTCATTTCCAGGAATTTTTTTAAAGCCAAAATACCCTTTGTTGTCTAATACTTCACTCACTCGACCACCTTGAATAACCAGAGCTCCATTATTATTGCCACATAATAATTGATTATCAACCACTTGAATATTCCAAGACTGTCCTGTAGTTCCTTCAACTAATTTGAACACATCTTCCTTAAAATTCTTAGTCCAACTGTGAAAAAAAACACCTCTATTTGTGGCTACATAAAGATTTTGATCATGTACTACAGAGGCATATACTGTACTAATATCATAACTAAAACCAAAATAGGTAAACGGAGAATTCTCATTGACAAAAGCAATACCATTATCTAATCCTAACCAAATATTATTTTTATTGTCCACAAAGGAGGTTAAAACAGTGTTGTTTTGCAAACCTTTTCTGTGGTTGATAAGTTGAATAATTTTTCCATTGGTATCACAAACCACAATTCCGTTCAAAACGGTGTTGATTACAATAAAATTATGTTGTATTGCGATTGCTCCTAAGGAATTATTTTTTTTCACAAAAGCATTCGTTTCTGTATTCCAAGATTGTAAGGATCCATTGGTATAGGTAAAAAGCCCTTTATTTAAGGTAGCAATTAATAATTTTTGATTGGGTAATGGAATGATACTCCAAATTTCCGTCGAATTAAGAGCCTTAGTCCCTGGCAATGAATACAGTTTTTTGTTTTTATATTCTAAAATACCATTGGCAATATCTTGTAAGTATAATTTACCATCAACTAAAAAGGAGAATTGAAATCGCTTAGGGGCTTTTATGATGGTAAGGGTATTGTTTTTATAATAAAATACTTTTGAAAATGCTTGAAAAGCTACACCATTGTCTACTAAATGAATTTTCCAGACAAAATCTATGGTTTCGACCACTTTTTTGGGTAATAAATGAGTTAATGAATGATACATTAATTTACCTTTTGCATTGGGCTGGAAAAAACCAAACTCATTATACCCACCTACAAAAATTTTTCCACTTGCATCAATCTTAACCGATCGAATCGCCTCAGAATTCTTCATCCTGAATCTTCTCCAAGTCGTACCGTCAAATTGAAACAAACCATCATTATTGGCAAAGTAAAGATTTCCGTTTTTATCTTGATCTATACCCCAATTTTGAGTGCCTCCTTTATAATCAGCTCGGGTATAATTTTTAATATCGGGTAATCCTATGTTTTTTATTTGCCCTAATAAAGACGAAACGTAAAATAAGAGTAAAATGGCATAAAGGGTAGATTTTAAATGTCTCATAAAAGTAAGCGTAGGTAAAAATTGTTTATAAAAACGAAAACGTTTTCATTTTCTTAAAAAAAATACTCAAACTGGGTTATACATTATTTATATTTTGTTAAAATTACAAAAATGTAGCTTTTAAGACAAATGTAGTGTTTATTTTAGTTTTTATAATTTTTAAAAATATCAATAAAACATATTTAAAATACATATAATCAATATTTTAAAATAAAATTGATGTGTTTTTATAAAGTTTATTTATTTAAATTGATGTGTTTTTGTAAGGAATTTTTATTGAGAATATCAAAAAAATAGCCTTAGTATTGCTGAAAATTAAATAAATAATTAACCTAAATTTTAGAAAAATGAAATTCACAAAAACATTTATTCTCTGTTTTTCGTCACTCTTATTTTCTTTATATGGCTTTGCACAAGAGGCCATAATAAACGGTAAAGTAATGGACGAAAATGGACTATTTGTACCAGGGGCAACAATAGCTGTAAAAGGCACAAAAGTAGCCACTAGTACCGATTTTGATGGTAGTTTTAAAATCAAAGCCCCATCTAATGGAACACTAGTAGTTAGCTTTATTGGGTACAGTACCATTCAAGAATTGATTAACGGTAGAACCAAAATTGATTTCAAATTAAAAACTCAGTCTCAAGATTTACATGAAGTGGTAATTAATGTTGGTTATGGAACTCAGAGAATGAAAAATTCAACAAATGCAGTTGTTAAAGTTAAGTCGGAAGCATTTGAAAATCGCCCTATCATATCTGTTGCTCAAGCAATACAGGGTAATGCGGCAGGAATTAATGTTGTCCAAACTTCGGGAAAACCAGGTTCAAGTTTTGATGTAAGAATTAGAGGGCTTAGTTCTATAAATTCAGAAAACTCACCTTTGTACGTTGTTGATGGAATCCAAACTAAAGATATTTCTGGCATAAATGCAGAAGACATTGTAGATTTATCCATATTAAAAGACGCAACTGCAACAGCTATATATGGTGTGAATGGTTCTTCTGGAGTAGTAATTATAACCACTAAAAAAGGAAAATCAAATAAAAATGATTTTCAATTTAGCTCCTACTTAGGGTTTTCAAAAGCGGTAAGTAACGTAGACGTTCTAAATTTAACAGATTATAAAACATTAATAACTGAAATTAATCCCAATTATTTAACAACTGCAAATGATGCAAAATATGCAGGAAAAAACACAAATTGGCAAGATGAAATTTTGAAGACAGGTATTGATCAAAATTATAACTTTTCCTATGCAGGAGGTACAGATAAAATAAAATTTTATGGAGCTCTAGGATATCAAAAAGTAGAAGGTATAATAAAAACCATCCGATTAATGATATTCAGCTTAATCTGATTTTTAGCAAGATACAGATTTGCATTTATATTTAACAGATGTAAGCATGAATATCGATTCAATCGGATGGTTCTTTATTATACCTTCTACTTTTTGATATCCTAGAGCTCCATAAAATTTTATTTTATCTGTACCTCCTGCATAGGAAAAGTTATAATTTTGATCAATACCTGTCTTCAAAATTTCATCTTGCCAATTTGTGTTTTTTCCTGCATATTTTGCATCATTTGCAGTTGTTAAATAATTGGGATTAATTTCAGTTATTAATGTTTTATAATCTGTTAAATTTAGAACGTCTACGTTACTTACCGCTTTTGAAAACCCTAAGTAGGAGCTAAATTGAAAATCATTTTTATTTGATTTTCCTTTTTTAGTGGTTATAATTACTACTCCAGAAGAACCATTCACACCATATATAGCTGTTGCAGTTGCGTCTTTTAATATGGATAAATCTACAATGTCTTCTGCATTTATGCCAGAAATATCTTTAGTTTGGATTCCATCAACAACGTACAAAGGTGAGTTTTCTGAATTTATAGAACTAAGCCCTCTAATTCTTACATCAAAACTTGAACCTGGTTTTCCCGAAGTTTGGACAACATTAATTCCTGCCGCATTACCCTGTATTGCTTGAGCAACAGATATGATAGGGCGATTTTCAAATGCTTCCGACTTAACTTTAACAACTGCATTTGTTGAATTTTTCATTCTCTGAGTTCCATAACCAACATTAATTACCACTTCATGTAAATCTTGAGACTGAGTTTTTAATTTGAAATCAATTTTGGTTCTACCGTTAATCAATTCTTGAATGGTACTGTACCCAATAAAGCTAACTACTAGTGTTCCATTAGATGGGGCTTTGATTTTAAAACTACCATCAAAATCGGTACTAGTGGCTACTTTTGTGCCTTTTACAGCTATTGTTGCCCCTGGTACAAATAGTCCATTTTCGTCCATTACTTTACCGTTTATTATGGCCTCTTGTGCAAAGCCATATAAAGAAAATAAGAGTGACGAAAAACAGAGAATAAATGTTTTTGTGAATTTCATTTTTCTAAAATTTAGGTTAATTATTTATTTAATTTTCAGCAATACTAAGGCTATTTTTTTGATATTCTCAATAAAAATTCCTTACAAAAACACATCAATTTAAATAAATAAACTTTATAAAAACACATCAATTTTATTTTAAAATATTGATTATATGTATTTTAAATATGTTTTATTGATATTTTTAAAAATTATAAAAAACTAAAATAAACACTACATTTGTCTTAAAAGCTACATTTTTGTAATTTTAACAAAATATAAATAATGTATAACCCAGTTTGAGTATTTTTTTTAAGAAAATGAAAACGTTTTTCGTTTTTATAAACAATTTTTACCTACGCTTACTTTTATGAGACATTTAAAATCTACCCTTTATGCCATTTTACTCTTATTTTACGTTTCGTCTTTATTAGGGCAAATAAAAAACATAGGATTACCCGATATTAAAAATTATACCCGAGCTGATTATAAAGGAGGCACTCAAAATTGGGGTATAGATCAAGATAAAAACGGAAATCTTTACTTTGCCAATAATGATGGTTTGTTTCAATTTGACGGTACGACTTGGAGAAGATTCAGGATGAAGAATTCTGAGGCGATTCGATCGGTTAAGATTGATGCAAGTGGAAAAATTTTTGTAGGTGGGTATAATGAGTTTGGTTTTTTCCAGCCCAATGCAAAAGGTAAATTAATGTATCATTCATTAACTCATTTATTACCCAAAAAAGTGGTCGAAACCATAGATTTTGTCTGGAAAATTCATTTAGTAGACAATGGTGTAGCTTTTCAAGCATTTTCAAAAGTATTTTATTATAAAAACAATACCCTTACCATCATAAAAGCCCCTAAGCGATTTCAATTCTCCTTTTTAGTTGATGGTAAATTATACTTACAAGATATTGCCAATGGTATTTTAGAATAT
>NZ_MUFX01000025.1:0-4191 GCF_002017945.1 Flavobacterium sp. LM5
ATAAATTTTTATTTTTGCACAAAAAAAACCTTTTACATGCCTAAGTCTCTCTATGTTTTATTGTTGATTGCTTATACTTCTTTTGTTGTGGCACAGCCGTCTCAACAAAAAAAGTTAGAAGAAAGTAAAGCTAAAATTCAAAAAGAAATTCTAGCCAATGAGCAAAAACTTCAAACGGTAAAGAAAAAGGAGAAATCAGTAGTTCATGTGATTGATCTACAAAACCAAAAGATTAAACTCAAAGAATCTTTAATTGCTACTACCGAGAAACAAACGCAATTGCTGAGTAATGACATGCAGTCTAATGAATTGAAGATAAAAAGATTAGACCACGAGTTACATTTGCTAAAAGCCGATTATGCAGAGATGATTCTCAAATCGTATAAAAGCCGTTCTGAAGAAAGTAGAGCCATGTTTATTTTGTCTTCATCTAGTTTTTTGCAGGCCTATAAGCGCTTACAATATATGAAGCAATATTCTAGTTATAGAGTAATGCAAGGCAAGGAAATCGAATCAAAATCAAAAGAATTACTCAATTTTTATGATAAATTAAAAGTTCAAAAAAGCCAAAAAGAGCAGCTAATTGCTGAGAATGAAAAAGAAAAAACATCTTTAGAAGTTGAAAAAAAAGAACAACAACAGATTGTTTTATCGCTTCAAAAAGATCAGAAGAAAATTATAGCTGAAATTAAGAAAAAGCACCAACAAGCTAAAGCGATCGATAAGGAAATAGATCGTTTAATCAGAAAAGCCATTGCCGAAGCCAATCGTAAAGCGGCTTTAGCTAGAGCTGCCAAAGAAAAAGCACTCAAAGAAAAGTTGGCTAAAGAGAAAGCTTTAGCCGATAAACTTGCTAAAGAGAAACTTGCTAGAGAATTAGCTGCCAAAGAAAAGGCTGTAGCTAGCAAATCGAATATCAAAGCAAATCCGACTGTAGTGACCAAACCAAAAGTAGTTGTTGCGGCGAAAGAAGTTCCCAAAAAAGCGGCGCCTGTATCTACCACCAAAATGGAGCTTACTTCGGAAGGAAAATTAGTTTCTGATAATTTCAAGGCCAACCGCGGACGATTACCTTGGCCTGTAGATAGAGGAGAAGTGTTTTTAGGGTTTGGTACACAGCCTCACCCGGTCTACAAAACTTTAACCATACAAAACAGCGGATTGTCTATAACAACCTACAAAGGAGCCAAAGCGAGAGCCGTTTTTGCTGGAGAAGTGTTTTCAGTAATTGCAATAGCCAACAGTAAGGCCGTAATGATTCAACATGGAGATTACTTTACAGTGTATCAAAATTTGGGGACAATTAATGTAGCTAAAGGCGATAAAGTGACCGCCAAGCAACCTCTTGGAACCATTAATACGAACGCAGATGGCAAAACTTTATTGAAGTTTACCTTGTGCGAGAATGTTAATTATGTGAATCCAAAACCATGGTTATCGGCTAAATAGATTTTACTTTTACTAGCTTTTCCATTATCTATAACAATAGCATTGGCTACTTTTAAACTATGAGTATTTTAAAAATTATTTTTTGGTTTTTTTGGAGGATTTGGTTTTACATTCTAATGGCTATTCCAATTGTTGTATTCTTGCCTTTTCTTTTGATCTCTATCTTAGCCGAAAGTTGGTACCCTTATTTTTTTCGTATTGCACGAATTTGGGCTAAATTCATTTTGTTTGGAATGGGTTTTAGATATCAGGTACAGCAAGAAGCAACTTTAGAGCCCAATACCAGTTATATGATAATAGCCAATCATACTTCAATGATTGATATTATGTTGATGTTAGCTATAGTTAAAAATCCTTTTGTCTTTGTAGGAAAAAAAGAATTAGTTGCAATCCCGTTGTTTGGTTTTTTCTATAAACGCACTTGTATTTTAGTCGATCGTGGTTCAGCCCAAAGCAGGCTTGCTGTTTTTGAAGCAGCACAACAAAGAATAAATAGAGGATTAAGTGTTTGTATTTTTCCGGAAGGTGGAGTGCCTGATGATGAATCAATTCTATTGGATCATTTTAAAGATGGTGCTTTCCGATTAGCAATAGAACATCAAATTCCCATTGTACCCATTACGTACCTGACAATAAAAAAAGTACTCGAACTTTTTTTATGTCAGGTAACGTCATGGGTACATGGGAATTTGATGTTCTATTGCTAATCGGAAAGCACCATCTTTAAAATGATCCAATAGAATTGATTCATCATCAGGCACTCCACCTTCCGGAAAAATACAAACACTTAATCCTCTATTTATTCTTTGTTGTGCTGCTTCAAAAACAGCAAGCCTGCTTTGGGCTGAACCACGATCGACTAAAATACAAGTGCGTTTATAGAAAAAACCAAACAACGGGATTGCAACTAATTCTTTTTTTCCTACAAAGACAAAAGGATTTTTAACTATAGCTAACATCAACATAATATCAATCATTGAAGTATGATTGGCTATTATCATATAACTGGTATTGGGCTCTAAAGTTGCTTCTTGCTGTACCTGATATCTAAAACCCATTCCAAACAAAATGAATTTAGCCCAAATTCGTGCAATACGAAAAAAATAAGGGTACCAACTTTCGGCTAAGATAGAGATCAAAAGAAAAGGCAAGAATACAACAATTGGAATAGCCATTAGAATGTAAAACCAAATCCTCCAAAAAAACCAAAAAATAATTTTTAAAATACTCATAGTTTAAAAGTAGCCAATGCTATTGTTATAGATAATGGAAAAGCTAGTAAAAGTAAAATCTATTTAGCCGATAACCATGGTTTTGGATTCACATAATTAACATTCTCGCACAAGGTAAACTTCAATAAAGTTTTGCCATCTGCGTTCGTATTAATGGTTCCAAGAGGTTGCTTGGCGGTCACTTTATCGCCTTTAGCTACATTAATTGTCCCCAAATTTTGATACACTGTAAAGTAATCTCCATGTTGAATCATTACGGCCTTACTGTTGGCTATTGCAATTACTGAAAACACTTCTCCAGCAAAAACGGCTCTCGCTTTGGCTCCTTTGTAGGTTGTTATAGACAATCCGCTGTTTTGTATGGTTAAAGTTTTGTAGACCGGGTGAGGCTGTGTACCAAACCCTAAAAACACTTCTCCTCTATCTACAGGCCAAGGTAATCGTCCGCGGTTGGCCTTGAAATTATCAGAAACTAATTTTCCTTCCGAAGTAAGCTCCATTTTGGTGGTAGATACAGGCGCCGCTTTTTTGGGAACTTCTTTCGCCGCAACAACTACTTTTGGTTTGGTCACTACAGTCGGATTTGCTTTGATATTCGATTTGCTAGCTACAGCCTTTTCTTTGGCAGCTAATTCTCTAGCAAGTTTCTCTTTAGCAAGTTTATCGGCTAAAGCTTTCTCTTTAGCCAACTTTTCTTTGAGTGCTTTTTCTTTGGCAGCTCTAGCTAAAGCCGCTTTACGATTGGCTTCGGCAATGGCTTTTCTGATTAAACGATCTATTTCCTTATCGATCGCTTTAGCTTGTTGGTGCTTTTTCTTAATTTCAGCTATAATTTTCTTCTGATCTTTTTGAAGCGATAAAACAATCTGTTGTTGTTCTTTTTTTTCAACTTCTAAAGATGTTTTTTCTTTTTCATTCTCAGCAATTAGCTGCTCTTTTTGGCTTTTTTGAACTTTTAATTTATCATAAAAATTGAGTAATTCTTTTGATTTTGATTCGATTTCCTTGCCTTGCATTACTCTATAACTAGAATATTGCTTCATATATTGTAAGCGCTTATAGGCCTGCAAAAAACTAGATGAAGACAAAATAAACATGGCTCTACTTTCTTCAGAACGGCTTTTATACGATTTGAGAATCATCTCTGCATAATCGGCTTTTAGCAAATGTAACTCGTGGTCTAATCTTTTTATCTTCAATTCATTAGACTGCATGTCATTACTCAGCAATTGCGTTTGTTTCTCGGTAGTAGCAATTAAAGATTCTTTGAGTTTAATCTTTTGGTTTTGTAGATCAATCACATGAACTACTGATTTCTCCTTTTTCTTTACCGTTTGAAGTTTTTGCTCATTGGCTAGAATTTCTTTTTGAATTTTAGCTTTACTTTCTTCTAACTTTTTTTGTTGAGACGGCTGTGCCACAACAAAAGAAGTATAAGCAATCAACAATAAAACATAGAGAGACTTAGGCATGTAAAAGGTTTTTTTTTGTGCAAAAATAAAAATTTATG
>NZ_MUFX01000026.1:0-3779 GCF_002017945.1 Flavobacterium sp. LM5
TGATAAAAAGCGTTTAATGCACACCATCTTCAAAGAGATGTAAGAGGCTTGAATGCGTATAGTTAAAAAATACAACCTCAAGTTTTCTTGGGGTTTTTTTTTGACCAACTTATTAAACTACTAAAAAACAAACCATAATTCATGAATACATTACCTAAAATAGAGCGTTTCCATCGAGATGTACTCTCAAAATACAACATTTACAATAGTGTTTTCATTACATTACCTTTTGATTCGGTAGATAATACTGGAGTTTTGCTTCCTTTATTTACTGATATATGTGAAAAAGGTTTTAAAAAACAAGAAACACCTAAAGAGATTGTCAATTTTTTTGCCTCAAAATACTTGAGTACTGCCTCAGAAGCTGAAGCTATTGATTTGATGTTTCGTTTTATTCAATACATCGAACGTCAAATTGTATTGTTTGATGCGATTGAAGACGCCGCTTTTTCATCCGTAAACAATATGGACGGTAGAGGGTCTTTGCGAGATGTAAAAGAAAAATCAGAAGCTAAAAACAAACAAGAAGAACTCATTGATTTTCTTGAAAATTTTAATGTACGCACCGTTCTAACAGCGCATCCTACACAATTTTATCCTGGTGCTGTATTAGGAATCATCAATGATTTGACCGAAGCCATCCGAAAAAATGATTTAATTGAAATCAAACAACTTTTAGCGCAATTAGGAAAAACACCTTTCATTCAAAAAGAAAAACCGAATCCTTTTGACGAAGCTATAAGCTTGATTTGGTACCTTGAAAATGTATTTTATAATACAGCAGGTGAAATGATACATTATTTAGAGAAAAATATTTTCAATAACAGAACCATTCAAAATCCACTGATTAAATTAGGCTTTTGGCCTGGTGGAGATCGTGATGGTAACCCTTTTGTTACCACAGATATCACTTTAAAAGTAGCCGAAAGACTAAGAACTTCCATCTTAAAATGCTACTACTTTGAAATTAGAAGATTAAAAAGAAAACTTACTTTTTCAGGTGTTGATGTACTCATAACTGAGTTAGAACAAAAACTGTATCGTTCCGTTTTCTACTCCAAAGGTGATATTTTTATTACACTTGAAGAATTTAAAGAACAGATTTGGAAAATTAAAACCATTATAATTGAGCAGCATCAGTCCTTGTATTTGGATGAAATCGAGGCGCTATTAATTCGCGTTAATTTGTTTGGATTCCATTTCGCAACGTTAGATATCAGACAAAATAGTAAAATTCACGATGCCGTTTTTAAAGATGTTGTTGATTTTTGTGTAAAACAAGCGGATCCTATTTTTCCAGCAAATTATTTTAGTCTATCAGAGAAGGAAAAATTTGAAATCCTTAATAAAGTATCAGGAAATTTAGACCCGAGTACTTTTGAAAATGACATTACTCGATTGACTTTAGAATCTATAAGAGCGATAAAAAGTATTCAAGCTAATAATGGTGAATTTGGAGCCAATCGTTATATTATTAGTAATAACGAAAGTGCTTTGAATGTAATGGAAACCTTCGCCCTGATTAAATTATCTGATTGGGAGAATGCCGCTCTTGACATTATCCCGCTATTTGAATCGGTAGATGATTTGCAGCATGCACACGAAGTAATGGAGAAATTATATACCAATCCTGCTTACACTCAGCACTTAAAAAATAGAAGCAACAAACAAACCATCATGCTAGGTTTTCTGATGGTACCAAAGATGGCGGTTATTTAATGGCGAACTGGAGTATTTACAAAGCAAAAATTGCGCTTACCGAAATCTCTAGAAAATACGACGTACAAGTTGCATTTTTTGACGGTCGAGGTGGACCACCAGCTCGTGGTGGAGGAAAAACACATCAGTTTTATGCTTCTTTAGGATCGAAAATCGAAAATAAAGAAATACAAATTACCATTCAAGGACAAACCATTAGCTCTAATTTTGGAACGCTAGATTCTTGTCGCTATAATTTAGAAAATCTTTTAAGTGCAGGCGTAACCAATCAAGTATTTAGCAAAACCAAAAACATCTTGTCGGAGCAAGAGCTTTTGATATTAGATAAATTAGCAGAATTAGGGTATAATAAATATTTGGGCTTAAAAAATCACCCTCAATTTATTCCTTATTTAGAAAAAATGAGTACGCTAAAATACTACGCCAAAACTAATATTGGTAGCCGACCTTCCAAAAGAAGTACCGCGGAGCAATTGGAGTTTAGCGATTTGAGAGCGATTCCATTTGTGGGGTCTTGGAGTCAATTAAAACAAAATGTACCCGGTTTTTTTGGAGTAGGTACTGCTTTAAAATATTTTGAAGATAATAATGAATGGGATAAAGTACAGGATCTGTATAAAAATTCCTTATTTGTTAAAACACTACTTGAAAACAGTATGATGTCACTAGCAAAATCATTCTTTCCATTAACCGCCTACATGCGAAAAGATCCTGTTTTTGGTGAATTTTGGCAAATCATCTGTAAAAGAGTTCGTAGACAAAGAATTATGGGCTCATAAAGCTCGTTTTGAGAAAAAGATTACGCTTATACTGAAGAAACCATGCGTAAAGCTGGTGAACTAGGTTTACTTGGCGTAGCTGTTCCAGAAGCTTATGGCGGATTAGGAATGGGATTCGTATCGACTATGTTGGTTTGTGACTATATCTCTGGAGCTACTGGATCATTTTCAACTGCATTTGGAGCACACACAGGTATTGGAACTATGCCAATTACTTTGTATGGTACAGAAGAACAAAATTAAAGTATGTTCCAAAATTGGCTTCAGGTGAGTGGTTTGGTGCGTATTGTTTGACTGAGCCAGGTGCTGGATCGGATGCTAACTCTGGAAAAACAAAAGCAGTTTTATCTGAAGATGGAAAATATTACAGCATCACAGGACAAAAATGTGGATTTCTAACGCAGGATTTTGTTCGCTTTTCATCGTTTTCGCAAGAATTGGTGATGACAAAAACATTACAGGTTTCATCGTAGAAAACGATCCAGCTAACGGAATTTCTATGAATGAAGAGGAACACAAATTAGGTATTCGTTCTTCTTCTACACGTCAGGTGTTCTTTAATGATACTAAAGTTCCTGTTGAAAACATGTTATCTGAAAGAGGTAACGGATTCAAAATTGCGATGAATGCGTTGAACGTGGGACGTATCAAATTGGCAGCAGCTTGTTTGGACGCTCAGAGAAGAGTAATTACGGAGTCTGTAAAATATTCAAATGAAAGAATTCAGTTCAACACTTCTATTTCTCAATTTGGAGCTATCCGTGCGAAATTAGCTGAAATGGCAACTTCATGCTACGCTGGTGAAAGTGCTTCATATCGTGCAGCAAAAGATATCGAAGACAGAATCATCGAGCGTGAAGCAGCTGGATCAACGCATCAAGAAGCGGAATTAAAAGGAGTGGAAGAATATGCTATCGAGTGCTCTATCTTGAAAGTAGCGGTTTCTGAAGACGTTCAAAACTGTTCTGATGAAGGTATACAAATTTTTGGTGGAATGGGATTCTCTGAAGATACTCCGATGGAAAGTGCTTGGAGAGATGCACGTATCGCTCGTATCTACGAAGGAACGAACGAAATCAACCGTATGCTATCTGTAGGTATGTTGATCAAAAAAGCTATGAAAGGTCACGTAGATTTATTAGGACCAGCTTCTGAAGTACAAGCGGAGTTAATGGGAATTCCTTCTTTCGAAACACCTGATTATTCTGAATTATTTGCTGAAGAAAAAGAAATGATTGGCAAATTGAAGAAAGCTTTCTTGATGGTTGCTGGTGGAGCGGT
>NZ_MUFX01000027.1:0-3400 GCF_002017945.1 Flavobacterium sp. LM5
AAAAGAATAATTCATATGGTCTTGGCATTGTTTTTAATCCCTTTGAAAATTATGATTATTATGAACCTCGTCAGTCAGGTCGATATGTCATCACCCCTACGAGTTATGGCTTTTGGGCATACTATTCTCGTAATTACAACTACAAATTTGCCTTTGATATTAATCCAGAGTATTTTCGTTCAGATGAACCTGGAAGAGATTTTATCGGCGTGACTGTGAGCCCAAGATATCGTTTTAATGATAAAATGGCGGTAGTGTATGATTTTGGATTTTCAAGACGAAATAATAATAAAGGGTATATTGATAAAGTTGAGAATACGATTGACGCTTCTTTAGATAAAATGATTCTTTTTGCTAATCGAAATGTAGTTACTTATTCTCATAATATTTCTGGGAAATATTCCATAAATAGTCAGGTTAATTTTAATTTATTGGTGAGACAATATTGGTCTTATGCAGAAAACAAAAACATACTTCAACTAGCTCCCAATGGAAGATTGGTTGAATTTATGGGGTATAATCTGAATAAGAATTCAAGTTTTTATTCTTGGAATATGGACTTGTCTTGTTCTTGGTGGTTTGCACCCGGGAGTCAGGTTTCGTTTTTGTATCGCAACAGTTCGGCTAATTTTGAGGACCTTATCAATAAAAATTATAGGGATAATCTGAATACCATATTAACCAATGAAAAATTGCAACACACTTTATCCATCAGTGTACGCTATTTTATTGATTATAATGAAGCGAAGAATTTGTTTATAAAAAGTTAAAATCGAAATTTTAGGGTCTTTTTTGTAAATTTTTATCACCTACATCGATTGAAATGAAAAAGCGAATTTTAGAATCCTTTTTCGGCGCTTCAAAATTCTTTATATTTGATAAAAAAATAATTATGAACAAGAAAGTTATCCTTATGATACTTGATGGATGGGGGAAATCTCCTGATCCTAAGGTGTCTGCAATAGACAATGCCAATGTACCTTTTATCAATAGTCTTTACGAAAAATATCCTAGTGCACAACTTAGAACCGATGGTTTAAATGTTGGTTTGCCAGAAGGGCAAATGGGAAATAGTGAAGTGGGACACATGAATTTGGGTGCTGGTAGAATTGTATACCAAGATTTGGCAAAAATCAATTTGGCTGTGGCAAATCATACTTTAGCTAAAGAATCTGTTTTAGTTGATGCCTTTACTTATGCCAAAGAAAACAACAAAAAAGTACATTTCTTAGGATTAGTTTCTGATGGTGGTGTCCATTCACATACTTCACATTTAAGAGGATTAATTGAAGCGTCACAAACTTATGGTTTGCAAGATGTTTTTGTGCATGCTTTTACTGACGGACGTGATGTAGATCCAAAATCAGGAAAACAATACATTCAAGATTTACAAGAATTCATGGCGCCAACAACAGCTAAATTAGCCTCAGTTGTAGGTAGATATTATGCTATGGATCGTGATAAAAGATGGGAGCGTGTAAAGTTAGCCTATGATTTAGTGGTAAATGGAACGGGAACGGCTACTCAAAATCCAGTAGCAGCAATTGAAGAAAGCTATGCTAAAGATGTGACGGATGAATTTATAGATCCTTTGGTTGTTGTAGACGAAGCAGGTCAACCATTGGCTAAAATAGAAGAAGATGACGTAGTTATTTTCTTTAACTTCAGAACAGACAGAGGACGTGAATTGACAGAAGCTTTATCACAAAAAGATTTTCATGAGCAAAATATGCACAAATTGTCTTTGTATTATGTTACTTTGACCAATTACGATGAAACGTATGAAAACGTGAAAGTGGTGTACAACAAAGACAACATCACTGAAACTTTGGGTGAGGTTTTAGAAAAAGCCAAAAAAAAACAAATTCGTATTGCTGAAACTGAAAAATATCCACATGTTACGTTCTTTTTCTCAGGAGGAAGAGAAGTTCCTTTTGAGGGCGAAACACGTATCTTAAGAAATTCTCCAAAAGTAGCCACTTATGATTTGAAACCAGAAATGAGTGCTTATGAATTGAAAGATGCTTTGGTTCCTGAATTGAACAAAGGTGAAGTTGATTTTGTTTGTTTGAATTTTGCCAACGGCGATATGGTTGGGCATACAGGAGTAATGAGCGCAGCCATACAAGCTTGTGAGGCAGTTGATGATTGCCATAAATAATCAAAAGGCATATGGGTTTCCAACATTGCCTTTGGAGGTGTTTTGAAATAAAAATTATTGAGCTTTTTGGTAAAAACACCATTATTTACGGAGCCTGCACCCCAAGTTGGGTCAAACAACCACCACTTGCCCTCACTCTTAACCGCACACCAAGCGTGAGATAATGCCGCCACTTTACCAAATTGTTTGGTATATCCTTCAATGATTACGCTTTCAAAGCCTAACTGACTCACAATCGCATTAAACAATTCGGCATAATGAATACACACTCCTTTTCTGGTGTTAAGCGTTTTATCAATTTTCTGTTCCGAAGTGTCGCTAAATTCGATATTCTCCATATTGGCCACATCATAACTAATGTTGGATGCCACCCAAAAAAAACTAGCTCTTAGCTTCTCATTTTCTGACTTAAAATTAGCAGCAATATAATCGGCAATACTTTTTGAGTTTTTGGTAGACGATTTTGGAATCTTTGCCATTTTTGCGTCTATCAGAACAAAATTATCTTTCGTTTGTCCGAAGGTTAGTAAGGCACAAAAAAAGAGGCAATAAGAAAAAAAGATTTTCATAATTGAGAATTGGTATAAAAAAAAAACGAACAGCTTTCAAAGATTGCTATTCGTGTTTAAATATATGAAAAAAAGATTTTATAAATTCTGTTGAATCTTTGTTGCCAAAGTTTCGAATTCCTCTTTTGTCAAAGCGACTTTATTTTGAAAACGCATCTCGTTCATTTCATGAATCGGAATCAAATGTACGTGTGCGTGAGGTACTTCTAGTCCAATTACAGCCATACCTATTCGTTCACAAGGCACTGTTTTTTCTAGAGCAGCAGCAACTTTCTTTGAGAAACGCATCAATCCTAGATATAATTCCTCATCCATATCAAAAAGCTTATCAATTTCTTGCTTAGGAATACAAAGCGTATGACCAACTGCATTCGGATTAACATCCAAAAAAGCTAGAAATTGATCTTCTTCTGCTACTTTATAGCAAGGAATTTCGCCATTTACAATTTTGGTAAAAATACTGCTCATGATTGTTATTTTTAGTCGCGAGAAATTTCAATGATTTCAAATTTCAATACTCCGTTTGGCACTGTAATTTCGGCTACTTCGCCTACTTTTTTGCCCAACAAACCTTTCCCGATTGGAGAAGTTACAGATATTTTTCCGGTTTTCAAATCCGCTTCACTTTCAGCGACCAAGGTATATTTCATTTCCATTCCGTTCCCTTGAT
>NZ_MUFX01000028.1:0-3277 GCF_002017945.1 Flavobacterium sp. LM5
CTTGTTTTTCATACATCAACCCCAATTCATATTCAGCCAACATGGATTTTGGATAGTATTTATCGGCCAAAATTGACAATTGATCCAGTTCGTTATAGGCTTTATTTTTTAAGATAGCGGCTTCAATTGCTTTAAAATCGTTTATTCTGATTGGAATATCAAACCGCAGTGTTTCTTGCATATTGGCGTATTTTTTTTCTAAATAATCCACATAGCCTGAGGGAAGTAGGGCTATTTTATTGGTAAATTCTGAGGAACTGATAGGCTTGTAGTTTTCGAAAATTAAATGCAATGCACTTGGGATTGCAAATAAAGTTTGGGAATAATGACCAGTTTCTTTGAACGACTCAAATTTAAAATGAACCAATGGATTATCGTCTCTCTTAATGTTTTGTTGCAGCAGCTGTATCGATTCGGCTATTGATTTGATTTCGTCATCACTGGTTGATAAATAATAAAACACCGGATTTTTGGTAGCGTTGAGTTGTTCGGCCACTCTTTTTTCCATCAATGGTGCTAATTCGGGATTTAATACGATGTAGGCGTTAAAAATTGGATTTTCTTTATATAAGAAGAAATTCAAAAAACCTGCCGTAGTGTCTAGTCCAGCAATCATCCGAAAGGGAGCGACACGGTATTTTTTTTCCAAATAAGGCAATAATTCTTGGCTAATAAATTCATAAAAAGCAGCTCCTTTTTCAAAGGGAAGGCCTTGTGCAGTGTCAAAAGCGCAATCGTCAACCCGTTCGTCGTTGTGGTTTTGATGTATGCCTACAATAATAGTTTCGGGTAAATCATCCCAATAGCTGCCGTAAGCGAGGGCACCTTCAAATGGGGGTAACAAAAAATCGCCATCTAATACAATTAAAACAGGGTAGGTTTTGGCTGTTTTTTTTTCGTAGGATTCAGGTAAGCTTATTGTGATGGTGCGTTGTTCATCAAGTCTTTCTGATTGGAAGGTTTCGGTTTTTTTTTGAGCGTACAACGCGACAGTGAAGAATAATAGTACAAGCACTTTTTTCATGGTTAAGCCGTCTAGATTAGGGTTACATTAAAAGCAGGGCAAGTTACTATTTTAATTCATTTTATGATAAAATAGTAAAAAAATAGTGCGATAATGTGAGTAAAATCAGTGGATGACTGGCTTGTTGTTGAAAGCGTTGTATGGTTTAGGTTAACGAGTTGTCGTTTTCGTTAGGAAAAACAATCCAAGGCTTGAAAGTTTTGGCTTCTTCAAATTCTAAGGTAGCGTATGAGATGATGATAATGATGTCATCTTTTTGAACTTTTCTAGCAGCGGGGCCATTTAGGGTAATGATTCCCGAGTTTTTTTCGCCTTTGATGGCGTAAGTTTCAAAACGTTCGCCATTGTTGATGTTGACAATAGAAACTTTTTCACCTTCAATGATGTTTGACGCATCAAGTAAGGCTTCGTCAATAGTAATACTTCCGATATAATTTAAATCGGCACCCGTTACTTTTACACGGTGAATTTTAGATTTTACGACTTGAATTTGCATGGGGCAAATGTAATTAATTTAATGAAATGGTATCGATCAAGCGGGTATTATTAACAAAAAGCGCTATAAAAGCTCGATAATTTTTTGATATTTCTTTGCTTTCGATAGGTAAAAGTGTTGATTCGTCAGCAATTACGAAAGCAAAGAAATATCAAAAAATTATCGAGCTTTTATAGCGCTTTTTGTTAATAATACCCGCTTGATCGATACCATTTCATTAAATTAATTACATTTGCCCCATGCAAATTCAAGTCGTAAAATCTAAAATTCACCGTGTAAAAGTAACGGGTGCCGATTTAAATTATATCGGAAGTATTACTATTGACGAAGCCTTACTTGATGCGTCAAACATCATTGAAGGTGAAAAAGTTTCTATTGTCAACATCAACAATGGCGAACGTTTTGAAACTTACGCCATCAAAGGCGAAAAAAACTCGGGAATCATTACCCTAAATGGCCCGCTGCTAGAAAAGTTCAAAAAGATGACATCATTATCATCATCTCATACGCTACCTTAGAATTTGAAGAAGCCAAAACTTTCAAGCCTTGGATTGTTTTTCCTAACGAAAACGACAACTCGTTAACCTAAACCATACAACGCTTTCAACAACAAGCCAGTCATCCACTGATTTTACTCACATTATCGCACTATTTTTTTACTATTTTATCATAAAATGAATTAAAATAGTAACTTGCCCTGCTTTTAATGTAACCCTAATCTAGACGGCTTAACCATGAAAAAAGTGCTTGTACTATTATTCTTCACTGTCGCGTTGTACGCTCAAAAAAAAACCGAAACCTTCCAATCAGAAAGACTTGATGAACAACGCACCATCACAATAAGCTTACCTGAATCCTACGAAAAAAAAACAGCCAAAACCTACCCTGTTTTAATTGTATTAGATGGCGATTTTTTGTTACCCCCATTTGAAGGTGCCCTCGCTTACGGCAGCTATTGGATGATTTACCCGAAACTATTATTGTAGGCATACATCAAAACCACAACGACGAACGGGTTGACGATTGCGCTTTTGACACTGCACAAGGCCTTCCCTTTGAAAAAGGAGCTGCTTTTTATGAATTTATTAGCCAAGAATTATTGCCTTATTTGGAAAAAAAAATACCGTGTCGCTCCCTTTCGGATGATTGCTGGACTAGACACTACGGCAGGTTTTTTGAATTTCTTCTTATATAAAGAAAATCCAATTTTTAACGCCTACATCGTATTAAATCCCGAATTAGCACCATTGATGGAAAAAAGAGTGGCCGAACAACTCAACGCTACCAAAAATCCGGTGTTTTATTATTTATCAACCAGTGATGACGAAATCAAATCAATAGCCGAATCGATACAGCTGCTGCAACAAAACATTAAGAGAGACGATAATCCATTGGTTCATTTTAAATTTGAGTCGTTCAAAGAAACTGGTCATTATTCCCAAACTTTATTTGCAATCCCAAGTGCATTGCATTTAATTTTCGAAAACTACAAGCCTATCAGTTCCTCAGAATTTACCAATAAAATAGCCCTACTTCCCTCAGGCTATGTGGATTATTTAGAAAAAAAATACGCCAATATGCAAGAAACACTGCGGTTTGATATTCCAATCAGAATAAACGATTTTAAAGCAATTGAAGCCGCTATCTTAAAAAATAAAGCCTATAACGAACTGGATCAATTGTCAATTTTGGCCGATAAATACTATCCAAAATCCATGTTGGCTGAATATGAATTGGGGTTGATGTATGAAAAACAA
>NZ_MUFX01000029.1:0-3298 GCF_002017945.1 Flavobacterium sp. LM5
AAAGACATGAAATTGACTGTTGCTCCTGTGGTTAACGTTACAGCAATGGATGAAAATTTTGGTTCATTAGGTGCTCAAAGAAATATTGTGAGATGGGCATTTGAAGGAGATTCTAAAGTAGGTACGGTAAAACGTTTTGAAATAGCTAACGTTGGTCACGTAATTGCTAAAGTAAAAAGTATTGACAATTCAGGTTTAATTGCAATCGCTACCGCTAGACCTTACGTTGAGCCAATCCTTAAGAACAAGAAAAAAGCAGAGTTAATTAAAGCTAAAATGACAGGTGCTTCACTTGAGGCTATTGCCAAAGCAGTAGGCGCACCGGTACAACAAGCAACAGGATTAACTTTAGAAAATGCAGTATTGCCAGGTGGAGTAGGACAAGAAGCTAAAGTTGTAGGTAATGCTTTAGCATTGGCTGCCAATAAAATTTCGGCTCCGATAGAAGGAAATACAGGTGTTTATGTTGTGAAAAATGTAAGTACTATCAAAGCACCAGCTTTGAAAAGTCATGCGCCTTACATCACTAAATTGAAAACACAAAGTAGTGGTGATATGAATAGAGCCATTCCTGCTTTGAAAGCAGCGGCTACAATCGAAGACAACAGAAAACAATTCGGTTTGTAATCGATAATAAAGTTTAGTTATTATATTTAGAAGCCAGTTACATTAATTTGTAACTGGTTTTTTTTGCACGCTATTTTTTACTAATTTAGATTACTAACCCAATTATTATGGCTTCATTTCCTTCGCTTCAAAAAGTATGGCTTGCCACCTCTACAACCGTTCTTCGTTTTCCACTTGAGTTTGTTGTGACTTTATTGGGAACCCTATTTGCGTTGTTAATGGTTAAAAATAACTATGCAACAGCAGAGGAAGCACAAATGATCAAAACCATTATGAGCTGTTCGTTGTGTTTAGTATGGTTTTTTGTCTTGCACGCTGTTTTTTAACACAAGTAATAAATCTATTGTTTTTAGGGTTTTGAGTAGTTGTTTAGGGGGATTTTTGCTATTTCTGTTTGTATTTAGTCTTGAGATTCCCACGGCTAGTATTGATTTTTTACAATTTTTTGTTTTGTCGATTGCCCTGCATTTGCTGGTTTCTTTTGCTGCTTTTTTAGCAAAACAGTATTGCGAAGAGGAATTTTGGGAATTCAATAAACAACTCTTTTTACGAATTATAACGGCTGGTTTGTATAGTGGTTTTCTTTTTGCAGGCTTGGCTTTGGCCATCGTTGCTATAAAGGAATTGTTCGGTTTTGAGTTGGATGAAAAGATTTTTGGTTATCTCTTTGTAGTAATAGCTGGGCCATTTAATACACTCTTTTTTTTGAGTGGTGTACCTGTTATTCAAAGCGTCAATACGACGCTCACACTTAGTTATCCTATTGGTCTTAAGAAATTCACTCAATATGTATTACTTCCTTTAATTAGTCTTTATTTGGTGATATTGCTTTGTTATGAAACGAAGATCCTTATTACTCTTTCTTTGCCTATTGGCTGGGTTTCGTATTTGGTATTGGTTTTTGCTATTATCGGTATTTTGTCTTTTTTATTGGTTCATCCCATTGCTTCGTCGGCAAGTAATTTGTGGATGCAAACCTTCAATCGTTGGTTTTATTACTTGTTAATTCCGGTACCTATGGCCCAAAACACAAGCCCAATAAAGGAATTTACAAGTAATAAAACCAACGATTGAAGGTTTGCATCCACAAATTACTTGCCGACGAAGCAATGGGATGAACCAATAAAAAAGACAAAATACCGATAATAGCAAAAACCAATACCAAATACGAAACCCAGCCAATAGGCAAAGAAAGAGTAATAAGGATCTTCGTTTCATAACAAAGCAATATCACCAAATAAAGACTAATTAAAGGAAGTAATACATATTGAGTGAATTTCTTAAGACCAATAGGATAACTAAGTGTGAGCGTCGTATTGACGCTTTGAATAACAGGTACACCACTCAAAAAAAAGAGTGTATTAAATGGCCCAGCTATTACTACAAAGAGATAACCAAAAATCTTTTCATCCAACTCAAAACCGAACAATTCCTTTATAGCAACGATGGCCAAAGCCAAGCCTGCAAAAAGAAAACCACTATACAAACCAGCCGTTATAATTCGTAAAAAGAGTTGTTTATTGAATTCCCAAAATTCCTCTTCGCAATACTGTTTTGCTAAAAAAGCAGCAAAAGAAACCAGCAAATGCAGGGCAATCGACAAAACAAAAAATTGTAAAAAATCAATACTAGCCGTGGGAATCTCAAGACTAAATACAAACAGAAATAGCAAAAATCCCCCTAAACAACTACTCAAAACCCTAAAAACAATAGATTTATTACTTGTGTTAAAAAACAGCGTGCAAGACAAAAACCATACTAAACACAACGAACAGCTCATAATGGTTTTGATCATTTGTGCTTCCTCTGCTGTTGCATAGTTATTTTTAACCATTAACAACGCAAATAGGGTTCCCAATAAAGTCACAACAAACTCAAGTGGAAAACGAAGAACGGTTGTAGAGGTGGCAAGCCATACTTTTTGAAGCGAAGGAAATGAAGCCATAATAATTGGGTTAGTAATCTAAATTAGTAAAAAATAGCGTGCAAAAAAAACCAGTTACAAATTAATGTAACTGGCTTCTAAATATAATAACTAAACTTTATTATCGATTACAAACCGAATTGTTTTCTGTTGTCTTCGATTGTAGCCGCTGCTTTCAAAGCAGGAATGGCTCTATTCATATCACCACTACTTTGTGTTTTCAATTTAGTGATGTAAGGCGCATGACTTTTCAAAGCTGGTGCTTTGATAGTACTTACATTTTTCACAACATAAACACCTGTATTTCCTTCTATCGGAGCCGAAATTTTATTGGCAGCCAATGCTAAAGCATTACCTACAACTTTAGCTTCTTGTCCTACTCCACCTGGCAATACTGCATTTTCTAAAGTTAATCCTGTTGCTTGTTGTACCGGTGCGCCTACTGCTTTGGCAATAGCCTCAAGTGAAGCACCTGTCATTTTAGCTTTAATTAACTCTGCTTTTTTCTTGTTCTTAAGGATTGGCTCAACGTAAGGTCTAGCGGTAGCGATTGCAATTAAACCTGAATTGTCAATACTTTTTACTTTAGCAATTACGTGACCAACGTTAGCTATTTCAAAACGTTTTACCGTACCTACTTTAGAATCTCCTTCAAATGCCCATCTCACAATATTTCTTTGAGCACCTAATGAACCAAAATTTTCATCCATTGCTGTAACGTTAACCACAGGAGCAACAGTCAATTTC